>JBDTRA010000007.1:0-79526 GCA_039931915.1 Flavobacterium sp.
CAACTGAGCTAAGAAGGAAGGTGTTGCTCTTTTTCGCGAGTGCAAATATAGTTGATTTTTTAATTTCCCAAAAATATTTTAACTCTTTTTAAAAATTATTTTTACTACTTGACAATTGCCTTGTAAATATCGTTTCCGTTAGCAAATAAAAGCAGCGCGATAAGTAGAACGAAACCAACCATTTGGGCGTTTTCTAAGAACTTATCGCTTGGTTTTCTGCCACTAATTATTTCGTATAATAAAAACATCACATGTCCTCCGTCAAGGGCAGGAATTGGTAATAAATTCATTACTCCCAACATAATTGACAATAAAGCAGTGATCGACCAGAATGTTTCCCAGCTCCAGGTGTTCGGAAAAATATTAAAAATAGCTGCAAATCCGCCTACTTGTTTGTATGCTTTAGTTTCCGGATTAAAGATCATTTTCAGTTGTTTTCCGTATCCAACTAACTGATCTTTTCCTTTTGTAAGCCCAACCGGAATAGATTCGAAGAAACTATATTCTTTCGTGCTTATTTTATAGTAACCTAATTTCTCTAATGATTTTATATCTAAACCTCCAACTCCAATCCCTAATTTCCCGGCTTTAGAAATCTTTACTGAAACAGGAGTTTCTTTTAAATCACGTAATACAACAGCAGGAATTGTTTTTCCTTTATTAGCCTCTAAAATAGCTTTTCCTTCATCAAAGTATTTTATTTTTTGACCATTAAGACTGACAATTAAATCTTTAGGTTTCAAAGCAGTATTTCCTGATTCTTCTGTAATTTTACTTACAACAAAAGGCATTCTGACATCTACAAGTAATCCTTTTTCGTGTTTTGATAATTGGTCAACAAAATCATTCGGGATATTGATGGTCTGTTGCTGCTCGTTTCTTTCAATTAAAACATGTTTTGCCATGATAATGTTCATGTTCATGTCGTTATCAAAATTTTCTACTTTCTTACCATCAATAGAAATGATTTTATCACCAGTTCTAAAACCGGCTTTAAGCATAGCAGGGTTTTCGATGTAAACACCATCTTTTAAATCAGCATTAGCCACATACGTATCTCCGTAAGCAAATGCCATTCCTATATATATAATAAACGCAAGGATAAAGTTTACCGTAACACCGCCCAGCATAATAATCAAACGCTGCCACGCCGGTTTAGAACGGAATTCCCAAGGTTGCGGAGGCAGGGCCATTTGTTCTTTGTCCATGCTTTCGTCGATCATTCCGGAGATTTTCACATAACCTCCCAATGGCAACCAACCGATTCCATATTCAGTTTCGCCGATTTTCTTTTTTAACAGTGAATATTTAACATCAAAAAATAAGTAAAATTTTTCGACTCTTGTTTTAAATAATTTTGCAGGAATAAAATGCCCTAATTCGTGAAGAATAATAAGTAATGATAAACTCAATAAAAATTGAGAGAGCTTGATAACTATATCCATTTTGTATTTTTAGTTCGTAATTTTAACGCACAAAAGTAACGTTTCTATTTTAATTTGACAGCGCAATATAGTACATAAGGTTTTAAATGTTTGTTAATTAATAAACATTTGGATTTCTACTTTTAACCAGATGCTTTAACTTTACTTTTTTAAATGCTGCCGTAACCTATTGGTAGCTTAAAACCATTAAAAGTTACAGTAATTATGGCTTCATTATTATTTTCCCCACTCACTATAAAAAAAATCACTTTAAAAAACAGAATCGTTATTTCTCCAATGTGCCAGTATTCCGCAGTCGACGGATTTGCAAACGACTGGCATCTGGTTCACCTGGGAAGCCGTGCCAGCGGAGGCGCAGGTTTAATTATTCAGGAAGCGACAGCAGTTTCTCCGGAGGGCAGAATTTCTCCGGCCGATTTAGGAATCTGGAAAGACGAACACATTCAAAAATTAAAAACAATCAACGAATTTATAGTTTCCCAAAATACGATTCCCGGAATTCAGTTAGCACATGCCGGCCGAAAAGCAAGTGTTTCGGTTCCCTGGGAAGGTAATAAAAAATTAGATTTCGCTCAGGGCGGATGGCAGACTGTTTCGGCAAGTACTATTCCGTATCATGATGACGAACCATTTCTTCCCGAAACTTTGGATAAAAACCGAATCCAAAAAGTGATTTCTGATTTTAAAGCTGCAGCCAAAAGAGCGGTTGAAGCAGGTTATCAGGTGTTGGAAATTCACGCAGCGCACGGATATTTACTGCATCAGTTTTTATCGCCTTTAACAAATATCAGAACCGATGAATATGTCGGAAGTTTCGAAAACCGAATCCGTTTTACTTTAGAAATTATAGAAGCGGTACAGTCAGAATGGCCTTCTGATTTGCCTTTATTTGTTCGAATTTCAGCTACAAACTGGGCAGAAGGCGGATGGAATCCGGAAGAATCTGTAAAACTTTCGGCCATCTTAAAAGAAAAAGGAGTAGATTTAATTGATGTTTCGTCAGGCGGATTAGTTTCACATCAGCAAATTCCGTTACATCCAAATTATCAGGTTCCATTTGCAGAAAAAATCAAAAAAGAAGCTAACGTTTTAACAGGTGCCGTTGGTTTAATTACACATGCCATACAAGCAGAAACTATTTTAAGCAACAGTCAGGCTGATTTGGTTTTGTTTGCCAGAGAATCGCTCCGAAACCCGAACTTACCTTTAGATTTTGCCAGGGATTTAAATGATGACATTCAATGGCCAAAACAATACGAAAGAGCTAAAATATAATAAATATTTTTTTAAACACCTAGAAACATAGATTTTCTTTTTTTGAGAAAGTAAAATAAATGATTTATCATTTTCACATAGCTATGTGTATTTTAGTAAGTGAAACGCCTTTTAAAACTAAAAACAACTATGCCTCTATGTGTTAAAATTAAACGCATAGTTTTAAAACATTAACATATTACAAAATGCAAAAAATAAAAACAGCACTATTATCATACGGAATGTCAGGAAAGGTTTTTCATGCTCCTTTTTTAGACCTGCATTCGGGTTTTGAATTATTAGGTTCCTGGGAAAGAAGCAAAAAATTAATCCAGGAAGATTATCCAGCCGTAAAAAGCTATCCGTCAATTGATGAATTATTGACAGATGATGTCGATTTGGTGATTGTAAATACGCCTGTTGACACCCATTACGAATATGCTAAAAAAGTACTTCTGGCAGGAAAACACGCTGTTGTCGAAAAAGCTTTTACTACAACGGTAGCCCAGGCAGAAGAATTAGCAGCAATTGCTAAAGAAAAAGGGTTGAAACTGGCTGTTTTTCAGAACAGACGCTGGGACAGTGATTTTAAAACGATTCAGAAAATAATCAACGAAGGAGTCCTGGGAGATCTGATCGAAGCCGAATTTCATTTTGACAGATACAATCCGGTGTTAAGTCCAAAAGCACATAAAGAAACTGCTAATGACGGCGCAGGAATTCTGAAAGATTTAGGTCCGCATTTAATAGATCAGGCAGTGGCATTGTTTGGTTCTCCTACATCAGTTTTTGGAGATATCCGCATAACAAGAGACAATTCTGTAGTAGATGACTGGATCGATTTATTATTGATTTACACAGACTTTAGAGTTCGTTTAAAAGCAGGTTTTTTTGTCCGAGAAGCCAATCCCGCTTATACAATTCATGGCAAAAAAGGATCTTTTTTAAAACCTCGCGGCGATGTTCAGGAAGATGAATTAAAAGTGGGGAAAAAACCAAATTTAGAATCCTGGGGAACAGAATCAGAAAGTCTGCAGGGAATTTTGCATACAGAAATTGATGGAAAAGAAATTCGTGAAAAAATACCAACGCTTCAGGGTAATTATTTTGAATATTTTGATGGTGTTTACGAGGCTATTGCAAATAACAAACCAGAACCCGTTACTGCTCAGGACGGTATAAAAGTGATGCAGATTATTGAAGCTGCAATTGCAAGTAATGCACAACAAAAAGTGATTAATTTATAAACCCATTGGGTGTAATTCATAAATTTTTGTTTAACACACTTCGACTCCGCCTCAGTGCAGGCTAGAAACATAGATTTTATTTAAAAAAAGAAATATATTTCTTTCACATAGGCAGCTATGTGTGTTTTAAATAAGTGAAACGCCTACTTTTGAGTTTACAAAATCTATGTTTCTATATGTTGAAATAATTACACGCAACGAATTAATTTAGAGTAAAATCTATATTGGATTTACAATTTATAAACAATAACGTTGTATATTCAATAACAATTAAAGCTTTGTTGATCTATAAAATAGGAATTTAGTATTTTTGCATATCCAAATTTCTAAAAATACTTCTGTGATAGATTTCAATCCATTAGCTCTTTTCCAGACCAAAGGAAAAATCAAAAAAGTTTATAGAGACGCAAAAGCATCTTATTTAAACCGTGTACGTTTTGCTGTTGGTGTATTTTATTTTGGAATGGGTTTAAGTTTTGCCTCCTGGGCAAGCCGAATCCCGGATATTAAAACAGCATTACATTTAAGCGAAGGGGAATTGGGTTCTGTACTTTTTGCTTTGCCCGTGGGCCAATTAATTATTATGCCTCTTTCCGGTAAAATGGTAACCAAATTTGGAAGTCATCGCATTTTAATTTTCTCCTTAATAATGTATGTTTTTAGCCTGACTAATTTAGGTCTGGCAGCAAGTGCACTACAACTTTCCCTGGGGTTATTTACTTTCGGTTTATTTGGAAATTTAGCAAACATCGCTGTAAATACACAGGGAATTTATACTGAAGTTCTTTTTAGAAAAAATATCATGTCTTCTTTTCATGGTTTATGGAGTTTTGCCGGATTTACCGGAGCTTTGGTAGGATTAGGAATGCTTTCTTTACATTTGAGCCCTTATCATCATTTTCTAATTGTTGGTGCAATTGTTTTTATAATGATTGCTTTTAATTTTAATTTTTTGGTCAAAGCCAAAGAAAAAATTAAATCAAAAAAAGCAGGGAAAAAATTATTTACAAAACCGGACAGTTCCTTAATCTGGCTTGGCATAATAGGATTTTGCAGTATGGCCAGCGAGGGTGTTATGTTTGACTGGAGTGGTATTTATTTTAAACAAATAGTAAAAGCACCCGGAGCTTTGGTCATTCTTGGATATACTTCATTCATGATTATGATGGCTGGTGGACGTTTTATAGGTGACGCTATGAATAATAAATTTGGTCGTGTACGCGTCATGCAGATCAGTGGATGTATGATTTCTATCGGACTTTTTACAGCTGTTATTTTTCCTTATATTATTCCTTGTGTCCTCGCTTTTATGTTAGTAGGTTTGGGCGTTTCTACTATTGTTCCTACCGTTTACAGTGTAGCAGGAAAAAATCCGACGACTTCTCCCGGCGAAGCTTTAACCATTGTCTCGAGTGTGAGTTTTCTTGGTTTTCTTATGGGACCACCCGTAATTGGATATATTGCACAAACTTTTGGGCTTCAGTTCTCTTTTGCCTTTATCGGAATATTTGGAGTTTTGATTGCTTTTATGGTGTCTAAAATAAAAATATCTAACTAACCATAATTTCTTTGCAAGATTAATTTTGTAAGATTAGATATGGTTCAGTATGGCTTAATTTCTTTTCAATATTCAACTTAAACAGCTGCATTACAGGTGCGTTAAGCATTATCACAAATTTAAACCAAAAATTTAACAAGTAAAAAGAAATGAAAAGTTTTTTTATACTACCTTTGTAATATAATTCACACTATTCAACATTGTTATTGTTTGAAAATTTCTAATACCACAATTTTCCTCTTTTCAAACATTTTTTTCCAAAACCCGGTTTGATTTTTTGATTGAACTTTTGATCCAAAAATTCAATTAAAAATTATTTACAACCCTTTTCTTTTTAAGGAAAGGGTTTTTTTTAAAACAATGCGGTTTAAAATTCATGCAAAAAAAATACCTGGTTCTTATACTACTTTTAACTTTCAAGATTGCTTTTGCCCAACAGGAAACCATTTTTTCTGGTCAGGTCATCGATAGCAAAACTCAAAATCCACTAGAAAATGTTGTAGTCAGCATTCAAAATTCAGCTTTAATGCAACTCACAAAAAAAGATGGAATTTTCGAATTACATTCCTCTTTCAATGGTCAACAATTACTCTTAATCCATAGTCAGGGTTATAAAGATTTGCTTTTAAAAATAAATCCGAATTTGGAACGGAAAGTAAATCTAGGAATCTTATTATTAGAAGAAGACCTATCAGACAACATGCAGGCTACAATAATTTCTCTGTTAGAAAGCGATCTCGAAGACAATAACAGTTCTACCGAAAACACCTCCGGACTTTTACAATCTTCAAAGGATGCATTTTTGCAGGCAGCAGCCTTCAATTGGGGACAGGCCAGATTCCGTGTGCGCGGTTTAGACAGTGAAAACGCTACCATGATGCTCAACGGCATGATAATGAATAAAATTTATGATGGCAGACCTCAATGGAATAACTGGGGAGGGTTGAATGATGTTCTCAGAAATCAGGAATTTTCAATTGGAGCATCTCCTTCTGATTATACTTTTGGCGGTATATTAGGTACTCAGCAAATTAATACACGCGCTTCTGTTTATAGAAAAGGAACCCGAATATCTTTCTCAGGAAGCAATACCAATTATAACTGGAGAATGATGGCTACGTATGCTTCAGGAATGAATGAGTTGGGATGGGCTTATGTGGTTTCAGCAGGAAAACGCTGGGCCGGTGAAGGCTATTTTGAAGGAACAAATTATGATGCGAATTCTTTTTTTATAAGTGTCGAAAAAAAATTAAACGCTAAGCATTCCTTAAATTTTACGAGTTTTTATACTCCAAATTCACGAGGAAAGAACTCTCCCAATACAGATGAAGTCACCGAATTAAAATCGGTAAAATACAATTCATATTGGGGTTTTCAAAACGGAGAAAAACGAAATGCGAGAATCAAAAATATAACAGAGCCTCTATTTATCCTTAATCATTATTTTAAGGTAAATGATCACGCAAATCTGAACTCAAGTGTAATGTATCAGTTTGGAAAAGTAGGCAACAGTAATATAGATTATCAAAATGCAGATAGTCCGGATCCGACTTATTACAGAAAATTACCGAGTTATTTTAGCTCGCTTTATGCGGCTGACGATGGAGAATTTTCAGGAGAATTTACACCTGATTATGAAAATGCAGAGAAAAGCAAAGCATTATTTTTAGAAAATTCCCAACTTAACTGGGAAGCAATGTATAAAGCCAATCAAAAACCGAGCGTAAATGACGAAGGTATTGTTACAGGATATGAGCCTTCTAAAAGCCATTATATTCAGTATGAAGACAGAACTGATGACAAAACTTTTACTATAAATTCAAATCTCAATACACAACTCACAGAAAATATATTTTTTAGCGGAGGAGCAACTTTCAGAAATTTAAAATCCCATAATTTTCAAAATGTCTTAGATTTATTAGGTGGAGCATATTTTGAAGATATCGATTCCTTTTATAAAGCAGATCAATCACAATCAGATTTAAAAAACCCGGATCGACAGGTAAAAGTTGGCGATACTTATGGCTATAATTTTAATTATTATGCAACTACAACAGATGCTTTCACGCAGTTTAAATTTATCTATAGAAAAATAGATTTTTATTTGGGCAACACTTTTTCAACTTCAAAATATCAAAGAGAAGGATTGTATCAAAACGGCATTTACCCAACAAATTCGTTCGGTAAAAGCCAAAAAGTAAATTTTGAGAATTTTGGATTTAAAGGCGGACTGACTTATAAAATTTCAGGACAACAATGGCTGTATTTTAACGCAATGCATCTTACACGTGCTCCTTCGCTCCGAAATACATTCACAAATTCCCGATTAAATAATTCAATAGCAGACAAAATAGAAAATGAAAATATAACTTCTGCCGAAGCAAATTATGTCTACCATTCCCCAAAACTAAAAATGCGAATTACAGGTTATTATGCTTTAATAAAAAATGCAACCGAAACTTCTTTTTTTTACGCCGAAGGAATTTTTGATGATGGGGCAGGATATAATAACACTGATGCTTTTGTAAGTCAGACACTGACCAATTTAGACAAGAAAAACATTGGCGGCGAATTGAGCCTGGAATATCAAATCTCATCTACTTTTAAAAGTAATGCAACAATTGCCTATGGAAATTATACTTATAACAGTAATCCGAATGTATCCATAACCAATGATGCAAATGCAGCTTCTGCCGATACCGAAACCACTTTTGATTTTGGAAATTCATTACTTAAAAATTACAAACAATCCGGAATGCCCCAGCAAGCTTTTTCATTTGGAATGGAATATCGTGATCCTAAATTTTGGTGGCTCTCTGCCAACATCAATTATATTTCGAATAGTTATGTCGCTGTATCGGCTATTTCAAGAACGTCCCGGTTTTATACAAATCCTGCAAATGGCTTTAATTTTCCCGAAGCTACAGAAGAACGGGCTAAAGTATTATTAAAACAGGAAAAACTAAATCCTGTTTCTTTATTAAATGTTATTGGCGGAAAATCCTGGCGTTTGTACGGCAAAACAATTGGTCTTTTTGCAAGTATCAATAATATTCTGGATGCTGTCTATAAAACCGGCGGTTTTGAACAGGCAAGAAATTCAAATTTCAGAGAGGTAAATCAGGATGTATCCAGCGGAACTCCTTCTTTTGGCTCAAAATATTTTTACGGATACGGAAGAACTTATTTCGTAAACATAAATGTCAATTTATAAAACTATTTTCTATGAAAAACAATTATAAAAGTCTCTTCGCTTTATTATTCCTATTACTGTTTTGCAACTGTAATGAAGATGTTGCCATTCCAAAATTAGAATGTACACAACCTGATTTAATTATAAACAGAGCTGTTGAAGACGTTCTAAAAGCCGCAACCATAACTGCAACAAAATATGTTTATGATGATATTATTGAAGCTTATGTAGTTTCAAGTGATGAAAATGGAAATTTTTTCAAGACTTTATATCTACAGACTTTAGCGACTGAAAACAAACCTGCCATTGGATTCAGCGTTTCGGTAGATGCTACGAATACTTATATTGATTATCGGGTTGGAAATAAAGTCTATATCAAATTAAAAGATCAATTTACCGATTTATTTTATGGAGGGATGCGAATTGGAAGCCTGTATGAAGGTAATTCAGGAGCAGCAACAGTTGGAAGGATTTCTCAAAATGATTACAAAAATGTATTAAATGCTTCCTGCACAATAGTTGATGAAAAGAAATTAGTCAATCAGATTTCTATTGAAGAAGCTTTGGATGAAAGCAACGCAAATACTTTAATTGAGTTATCGGATGTTCAATTTTCAGAATCGGCAATTGGCCGTCACTATTTTGAAGAAAATAATAATGTAGGAGGATCAACTAATTGGAATTTAAGGGATAAATCCGGAAATCAAATTATTTTCAGGACCAGTAGCTTTGCCGATTTTTCAGCAAGTTTAGTTCCTGAAGGAAGTGGAACAGTCCGTGGAATTTTAACAAAGTATGGTTCCGATTATCAATTAATGGTTCGTTCAGAAAAAGATGTCGTAATGGGTGGAAAAACAAATATTCCTTTTTTTACCGAAGATTTTCAATCGGTTAAAAACAATGTCAATTTTGCATTACCAGGCTGGAGCAATATCGTAGAAAAGGCATCAAAATTATGGAAAAGTATGGTTTCTGCCGGGAACGGTTATGCAGAGTTTAATACCACGAGCACGACGGCTGCCCAAAATATTGCATGGCTGGTTTCTCCAAAAATTAATTTAACTGATTATAAAAATACTGTACTGTCTTTTAGAAGTGCACAACATGACTTAAAAGTTGATTCGCCCTTGAATAAATTAGAAATTTATATCTCAACCAATTTTGACGGATCAAATGTAACTAAAGCAACATGGATAAAATTAGATGCTAAAGTAGCATCGCTTTCTACGCCTACACGTGAGTTTATCAGTTCGGGAGGAATTGATTTATCTGCTTATACCGGAAATATTAATATTGCATTTAAATACACCGGATCAGGAAAAGATAAGACGCTTAATGGAGCATTTATGGTTGATGATGTGAAAATGTTTGGTGAAAAATAAACACAAGTAATTGATTTACAGAATTAAAACCATTCAAAATCTAATTATTACTTTTTCAACTTTAAATTATTAAGATTTGACAGAATTTTGTATTTTGGTCATCCCAAATCAATTGAAATTCTTATGAAAAAAATCTACTTGTTTGCCATCATGATGTTGGTTTTACCATCCTTATCCCACAGTCAGGAAAATCCTGTCAGACTTAAACAAATCAACATTGTAAAAACCAATTATCAAAATTCAAAAGACGGAGAAATTGTAAACAAAACCATTATATTTAAAGAAGGAAAAATAGAAACCATCACAACTTCAGATGTTATTCAGAAATTCTTTTATAATAAAAATGGATTATTGGATATGACCGTGAAAGAGAAAGTTGGAAGCGACTGGAAAGAAGTGAGCAATTATACTTATGATGCTGATAACAACATCATAAAATTTGTAAATAAATACCACGAAGGTAATGACTATATTACCAAAACAGTAACATTTGCTTACGACGGAGCGAGAATAAAAGCAATAACAAAGAAAAGTACAAACCACCAGAATATACTTGAAGATATTGAATATATTGTTGAGAACGGTATCATTGTCAGACGTACTTCCCGTGATAGAAACAAAGCAATTATTGGTAAAATTGAATATGTTTATGTGAATGATAATGTGTCAAAACACAGAGGGCTGGTTGGAGATAAAATTTCTAAAACGTATACTTTTGATGATAAAAAATCGGTAGCATCAATAATTGTTCAGAATCTTTTTGGAGATAATTATAAAGTAATTGTACCGATGATTTCTTATCATGAAGATGAATTTAGTTTTGAAGACATTTCATATAATAATGAAATGAATTTTAGTCCTTCTTCTGCGGCTTTGGTTGCTGTAAGCAAAAAATATAAATACAATAAATTAAATTTTCCGATATCCTGTTCTCAAATTGAGGAAAACGGAATTGTAAAAACAGAAAAGACTTTTATTTACGAATAAAGTTTTTTAGTTTATTTTTTAAAACCATTTAGAGATTTTATGTAAATCTTTAAATGGTTTTTTTGTAGAATAAATTATTTATTTAGAACTTAAAAACAAAATTCTATAAGTGTAGTAGCTTACAAATCATTAAATTTGCACCTTATTCAAAGATATGTTAGAAAAAGAAGTTATAAATTTTGAAAGAACAGCCATTGTTGGTATTGTAACTCAAAATCAAAGTGAAGAGAAATTAAATGAATATTTAGACGAATTAGAGTTTTTGACATTTACCGCCGGTGGTGAAGTTATTAAACGCTTTACGCAGAAAATGGAGCGCCCGAATCCGAAGACTTTTGTTGGAACCGGGAAAATAGATGAAATCAATCTTTATGTAAAAGAAAACGATATATCGACTTTAATTTTTGATGATGAACTGACGCCGTCACAGCAAAAAAATATATCTAAAATTATAGATTGTAAAATCCTGGACAGAACCAATTTGATTCTGGATATTTTTGCACAGAGAGCCGAAACATCTTATGCAAGAACTCAGGTTGAGCTGGCACAATGTCAATATTTATTACCGCGACTTTCCGGTTTATGGACACACCTTGAACGCCAAAAAGGGGGTATTGGTATGCGTGGTCCCGGTGAAACGGAGATCGAAACGGACAGACGTATTGTACGTGACAGAATTTCGTTATTGAAAGATAAAATCAAAACGATTGATAAACAAATGGGGGTTCAACGAAGTAACCGAGGTGCAATGGTGCGCGTTGCTTTGGTAGGTTACACCAATGTTGGAAAATCGACTTTGATGAATGCGATTGGTAAAAGTGATGTTTTTGTAGAGAACAAATTATTCGCGACTTTAGACACAACTGTTCGTAAGGTGGTGATTAAAAACCTGCCATTTTTGCTTTCGGATACTGTAGGTTTTATTAGAAAACTGCCGACACAATTGGTCGATTCTTTTAAAAGTACGCTGGATGAAGTTCGTGAAGCCGATTTACTTTTGCACATTGTTGATATTTCACATCCTGAATTTGAAGATCATATTGCCTCTGTAAATCAGACTTTACAGGATATTAAGGCGCATGAAAAACCTGTTATTATGGTTTTCAATAAAATTGATGCCTACAAACATCTGACTATTGATGAAGATGATTTAATGACTGAGAAAACACCAAGACATTATACACTTCAGGAATGGAAAACAACCTGGATGCATCGTTTAGGCGAAAATAATGCCCTGTTTATTTCGGCAACCAACAAAGAGAATTTTGAAGAATTCAGGGAAAGGGTTTATGAATCGGTAAGACAAATTCATATTACCCGTTTTCCATATAATAAATTCCTGTATCCGGATTATAAGGATGCAATTGAAAAGGAGGAAGAGGAGTAAAAACAAAACGGCTTTTGATAATTTCAAAAGCCGTTTTGTTATTTTATAGAGTTGTTTCTAAATATTTAAAAGAAGCCTAATGTTTGAATCTAGCCCCGATAGAGGCGTTATCCTTGCGAGCTCACGAGGCAAGATATAGCCGAAAAGCGGGAACCATTCCTGAAAGAAAGCCAATTGTAATGCTCCTGATTATTATGATTAGAATCCGAAATTAACTCCTAAACCAAACACTTCCCTGGTTTGTAAGCCCTGAAAAGCATTATCATCATAAATAGCCTGGAACGCTAAATTTGCAGATAAAAATTTGTTTACTTTCATGATGATATTCAAAGAGTAATTGATGTCTACGTTTTGTGGATCTTCTAAATAATTAGAATATAAATTCAAAGTATTTTCAGCAGTTACATTGGTCATAATGGCAAGTTTGTAATAAACCGAGGTGTAAAAACCTAATTCGTATCGCATCGTTTTGTTGGCATCTACTCCAAAATAGTCTCCATCAACATAAGGCAATCCTGTTCCCTGATCGATCCCTGATGTATAAGAACCATCAACAAAAGTAAATTTTGATGTTAATGGTGCAAAGTTTATTTTTAGATTTTCATCTTTTGACCAATAAATTCCGGGGCCTGTAGTGAGATAACCCGGAGACATAAATTTGGTGTTTTCTGTCCTGATTTCTTTTCCGTTTACATCCTGACCATATATGTAACCTGTTGTAAATTGGGTTCTGAAATTTAAAAAGTATGAATAATACCAATCGCCAAAAGCTTTTTTTCCTACTATTGAATTAAATTCTAAACGGTCATCTGTTTTTTTTCCGAAATCAGTATTTTTAGTTTGTAAAAGTCCGTAGGAAGCAAGTATTTTATTATCCCAGGTTATGTCGTCTTTTTTGTAATTGAAGTCATAATTGATTCCTAAAGTTCCGGAGAAACTGTCTTCTCCTCCGGCGACCCAGTTATTAAAACTTGATTGATTTAATAAAAGAGATACGATTCCTTTTGCTTTCCAGCCTTCACCCTCAATAGTATCATTGATTTTTTTTAGGGCTTTTTCTGTATTTTGAATTAATTCCTTTTCGGAATTTTGTGCCTGAACAAAAGTAAGATTTGCTAAAACGAAGAGTAATATGAATATCTTTCTCATAGTATTTAGTTTAAGAGTATTAAACAAATATACTAAAAACCACTAAATTCTATAGGCATTATTGATTGCAAAGGTGCGTTATTTCTTAGATTCCTTGTACAGAGGAACTGCTGAACAGGCTTCGCCATACATAATACTTCTTGCAAAGGGCTGTAAATAGGTTACAGCCAAAATATAAGCACGCATGGGAACCGGTTTTTTGGAACATCCTTTTATAATAACAGGTTTGTTTTTGTATTCCGAATAATCAATTTTACTCAGAATCTCTTCGTATAGGCTTCCATCTAAATCTTCGATGGTTCCGTTAACCACTTTTTTGGCATAAGGAGCTAAATGTACTGCAACCAAAATTGAAGCCCACGTAGGAACAATAGCATCTGTGCTGCAATTAACAGCAACATACTGATCCTGGTACTGTGTCCAATCGTGATTTTTTAAATATTCTCTGAAGTCTTTTTCTTTTAATAAAAAGCCCTCTAAAAGCCATTGTGAAATGTCAATTTGCACACGCATTCCTTTTGGATAATAATCTTCCAAATCAAATACTTCTAAAACGCTGTTGGCAACTTTATTGATTATTTCTTCCATAAATGAAGTCTTAAAGTCTTAAAGTTAAAAGTCATAAAGTCTTAACTTTTGACTTTATGACTTTTAACTTTATGACTAATTTTTAAAGCATTCCTAATTCTAATTTTGCTTCTTCGCTCATTAAATCTTTACTCCAGGGTGGATCAAAAGTAATTTCTACATCAACATCTTTTATGTGTTCGATTGTTTTTACTTTTTCTTCAACTTCTCTCGGTAAGCTCTCTGCGACTGGACAATTTGGAGATGTCAATGTCATTAAGATTTTTACCTCGTAATCCGTGTTTACCATCACGTCGTAAATCAATCCTAACTCATAAATATCTACAGGAATCTCCGGGTCATAAATGCTTTTTAAAACTTTTACGATTGACTCTCCTAATTCGTTTGTGTCTATTTCTTGTTCCATTTTGTTTTTTTGTTGTTAAACCATATAAGTAATGTAAGTCCATTTAAGAATAGGGGTTACATTTTCCTTGAGTTTGTTTTTTATATCTTTTTCAATCTTCCAGCGATCTATACAAATCGTTAATGTATGTTTTTTGACCTTCGTGATAAATATTTGTAACATTAAAATTAATCATTAGTCCAATTGGTGTTTCTAAGAGCTTCATATATGACATCAATTTTGCAATGTGAATTGGTATAATTTTATCTGTAGCTTTTAATTCCAAAACCAAACAATTTTCGATAAACAAATCACATCTTAAATCAGATTCTAATTCTAAACCTTTATAATCAATTGGA
The DNA here is from genome assembly GCA_039931915.1 of Flavobacterium sp. GTDB lineage: Bacteria > Bacteroidota > Bacteroidia > Flavobacteriales > Flavobacteriaceae > Flavobacterium. Next base: position 14,935 of record JBDTRA010000007.1, read on the forward strand.
ATTATTAATTCTGATTGAAATTTTATTCCTCTTAATGAAAGTTCTTTAATCATGCACTTATGATAAATGCTTTCTAAAAGACCGGGGCCTATAGTTTTATGAACTTCGATTGCTGCTCCATTAACCTGATAAATTAAATCAGTTAGATATTTCTTTGTTATCATTATTATTTTTTACAAATAAACAAAGAAAGATTAAACCTACTAAATTAAATATTTTTTTTCAGTATATAAGGTATTTAGTAAGCTCTCTTCTTAAATGAACTTACATCACTTATATGGTTAAAAGTAAATTTAATTTTTATTTTTTGAATCAAAAGCCAAAGCGTACATTTTGATATTTTTTATCATCGAAACCAAACCGTTTGCACGTGTGGCGGATAAATGTTCTTTTAATCCAATTTCGTCAATAAACCCAACATCTGCTTTTAAAATAGCTGAAGCCTTTTGATTAGAGAAAGCACGAATTAAAATTGCAATAATACCTTTGGTTAAAATCGCATCACTATCAGCCGTAAAAACAATTTTATCATCTGTTTGTTCTCCTTGCAGCCAAACTTTAGATTGACATCCTTTGATTAAGTTCTCGTCGGTTTTGTATTCTTCTTTTATTAATGGAAGACTTTTTCCTAATTCGATGATGTATTCGTAACGCTGCATCCAATCATCAAACATTGAGAATTCATCTATTATTTCGTTTTGAATTTCTTTTATTGTCATAATTATTCTTCAGTAAAATCTACCAATAAACTTACCAGTTTTTCTATTTCCTTTGGAGGAAAACCATTGTCGAAACCTTTTGTTTCATAGGTCTTCCCATTTATTGTTATTTTTAAATTTCCAATTGCAGCACCATCATGAAAACGTTTTTCTGTTGGAGCTTTTAAATCCGGGACATTATCCGGGTTTACTTTTTCAAATTCTGAAACAATTTTGTTCCATTTTGCATCATCAATTTTGCTTTCAACTGCTTCAGCATTTCTTCCCTTAGTCACCGAAACTGTTTGATTTTGAACTGTAATCTTTTTATATAGTCCTCTTGAAACAGCTGAGTATTCAATTTGTGTAGATGTCATATCTGTTTTTTTTTGACTTGAACAGCCTGTTACCATAAAAATGGTTAAGAGTAATAAAGATAATATTCTCATAAAAGTTTTTTTTTAGCTTAACATTGTTTTTGCTTTTTTAACCGCTTCGACCATTAAATCAATTTCTTCTTTAGTGTTGTAAAAAGAAAATGAAGCACGAATGGTTCCGGGAATGCAAAAGAAATTCATTATAGGTTGTGCGCAATGATGTCCCGTTCTAACGGCAATTCCTAATTTATCAATAATAGAACCTATATCGTACGGATGAATTCCATCAATATTAAACGAAACAACAGAAGCTTTATTTTTTCCGGTTCCGTAAATTCTCAAACCTTCAATTTCAAGAAGACGTTTTGTAGCATGTTCAAGCAATTTGTTTTCCTGAAGTTGAATATTTCCAAAACCAATTTCATTCAAATAATCAACAGCAGTTCCTAAAACAATTCCACCAGCGATATTTGGAGTTCCGGCTTCAAATTTATGAGGTAAATCGGCATAAGTAGTTTTCTCAAAAGTAACTTCCTTAATCATTTCACCACCACCTTGATACGGAGGCAATTTGTTTAACCATTCCTCTTTTCCGTACAAAATTCCGGTTCCGGTTGGCCCGCACATTTTATGTCCCGAAAAGGCATAAAAATCGCAGTCTAAATCCTGAACATCCGGTTTTAAATGTGGAACTGCCTGTGCACCATCAATCAAAACAGCAGCTCCCACCGCATGTGCTTTCGCAATCATATCCTTAATCGGATTTATGATTCCTAATGCATTTGAAATATGATTTACCGTAACAATTTTAGTTTTATCCGATAACAAAGACTCATAGGCACTCATGATAAGTTCACCTTCTTCATTCATCGGAATAACTTTAAGAACAGCAGCTGTTTTTTCGCATAACATTTGCCAGGGCACAATATTACTATGGTGTTCTAAAGCAGAAACTAAAATTTCATCGCCTGGTTTTAAAATAGATGCAAAACCATTAGTTACTAAATTGATTCCATGCGTAGTTCCGGAAGTAAAAAGTACTTCATGTGCGAATTTAGCATTAATATGGTGTTGCAATTTTACACGTGAAATCTCATAAGCATCAGTTGCTAACTGACTTAACGTATGAACTCCACGGTGAATATTGGCATTTATTTCCTGATAATATTTCGAAATGGCATCAATCACAATTTGTGGTTTTTGCGAGGTTGCCCCATTGTCGAAATATACTAATGGTTTTCCGTTTACTTTTTCAGAAAGTATTGGAAAATCAGCTCTTATTTTTTGAATATCCAGCATAATTTATTTAGAAAAATTCTATTTTACAAAAGTACTAAAACTAAATTGTTTTATCCGCCAATTCTATAATTTCCTTTTATAGCACTATTAGTTCCAGTTTGAAATATCGATTAGCTTCTTAAATGCAATTATTTTTTACACATAAAATCTATGCTTCCAGCCCGCACTGAGCGGAGTCGAAGTGGGTACAATTAAACTTTTATGAATTAAACTAAGTAGTTTCAATTATGTTGATTTTATGAATTTCCTGAATTGAAAAACCAAATTAAGAACTAAAATCGTGACCTTAAATTATTTATATTGCATAAAAAATAGCTGTATTCAAATTATGAAAAAAATCTTCAAATTACTGGCACTTGTTTTAATTTTCATTGTTTTTTATTTTGGATTTGCTACTTATCCGAAGCTTGATTTAATTTCGGGCTTTTCAGCCAAAAGTATTGCGTCTGGTCATTTTTTAGATAACAGGTCTAAAGAATTAATCGAAAAAACCGACAACGATATTGATAAGATCGATTTGGCAACCAACACGATTAATGATGCCGAAAAATTTGCAACCTCGAATGTTTATGGATTGAAAGAACGAAAAGCAATTTATCGTGAAGGCTTGGGAGCTACTTTAATTAATGATGATTTTGATGTTTCGAAACCTTATTTAGTTCCAAAAAGAAATAAATTAGAGAATAATTTACCTTTCCCTTATGGGAATAAAGAGCCGAAAGACACACTTTTTGCAAATGTGGATTATGCAAAATTAAAGAAAGCGATTGACAACGCTTTTGATAAATCAGGCGGAAAATTAAAAAGAACCCGTGCCGTTGTCGTTTTATACAAAAACAAATTATTGGCCGAAAAATACGATACCGATTTTACCAAAGACAGTAAAATCTTAGGCTGGTCTATGACTAAAAGCATCACGAGCTCGGCTTTTGGTGTGCTTGCAAAACAAGGAAAAATAGATATCTATAAACCTGCCCCAATTGCAGAATGGCAAAAAGACGAGCGTAAAAACATCACCATAAATGATTTATTACACATGAATTCCGGTTTGGAATGGGAAGAAAATTACAGTACGATTTGCGATGCAACTAAAATGCTTTTTCTGGCTGAAGACATGGGCAAAGTACAAATGGACAAACCTGCGCAGTTTAAACCAAATACGCATTGGAATTACTCTTCAGGAACGACCAATCTTTTATCAAGGACCTTAAAAAACCAGTTTAAGACACAACAGGAATATCTTGATTTTTGGTACAGTGCAGTAATCGACAAAATCGGAATGAACTCAATGATTGTTGAACAGGATATGACCGGAACTTTTGTTGGTTCATCATACGGATGGGCAACACCTCGCGACTGGTCTAAGTTTGGATTGCTATATCTGAATAAAGGCAATTGGAATGGCGAACAAATTCTTGATGAAAGCTGGGTAAAATATACTGCAACGCCAACCAATACTTCTGATGGAAAATATGGGGCACAATTCTGGCTAAACGCCGGCGGAAAATTTCCGGACGCTCCACGCGATATGTTTTATTGCAATGGGTATCAGGGACAAATGGTCGCAATTATTCCATCTCTGGATATGGTTATCGTGAGAATGGGATTGAAAGAAGATCCTGCTTTTGATTTTAATGTCTTTTTGAAAGGGATTATTGAGAGTGTGAAGAAAATCTAAGTTTCTTTCGAAGAAAATTTAGCCCCGATAGAAGTGAAAATCCTTTTGTGCCGGTTTTCGGCACGAAAGATTGAAACGAATAGCGGGAAATAGCTCCTAAAAAAACCGATAAACTCAAAAAGTCTATCGGTTTGGTATTTTTATAAATTTAAAAAATTATTTTTTAGCCGTAAACCTCGGATCAGACTCCATAACGGTTCCGCAATTATCACAGGTTCTTAATTCTTCTGAGTTGTAAAAATGTTCAAAATGTGGCAGAAAATCTTTTTCAATATTATGTAATTCAAAAAATACTTCATATAATTTATGATTACAATTGTCGCAATGCCAAAGCAAACCATCCGTATAGCCTAATCCGGCGCGTTTTCGCTCGATAACCAAACCAATTGAACCTTCTGAACGAACGGGAGAATGTGGAACTTTCGCAGGATGCAGATACATATCGCCTGCATTCAGAATCATCTCTTTGCGTTCACCATCTTCCTGGATAACCACTTTTATACTGCCTTCAAGTTGGTAAAAAAGCTCTTCGGTTTCGTTATAATGATAATCTTTTCGGGCGTTTGGACCTGCTACAATCATCACTATATAATCCCCGGAATCTACATATAGATTTTTATTTCCAACAGGCGGTTTTAATAAATGACGGTTTTCGTCTATCCATTTTGTCAGGTTGAAAGGTTTTGCTATTGCCATTTTTTTAAAGGTACTAAGTTTCTGAGAGGCTAAGTTAAGAAAAAGTTTTCTGTAGAGACGCACAGCAGTGCGCCTCTAATTGAATAATTGAATAATTGAATATGAATTAAATTGAAACATTAAGACGCACTGCTGTGCGCCTCTACAGATTCATTTCTTTTATCAGATAAATATAAACGGGAAAATGATCACTGAAACCAACTTCGGTTGTACTATGCCGCAATGGGTATCCTTTATATTGTCCCGAATTTTGAATGAGATAGGGTTTATTGAAAATTCCTGCTTTCCAGAATTTAAAAGCAGCAAAATCAGGTTTTATCAGCGATTCCGTAATAATGATCTGGTCAAAAATATCCCAGGAATCCCGAAAGGCAGTAGATCCCATTCCGCGTTTTGCCATTTCTTCAAACGGGTTAAAAGTTCCGAACTCAGGAACTTCAGTTTTTTTGGCTTTTGTTCCCAAAGCAACTTTTAGGCTTTTATTATATGGTCCATCGTTTAAATCACCCATTGTAATTACTTTCGCATTTGGATTGATTTGTTGTAATGAGTCAATAATTTTCCGATTAAGCTTCCCTGCCGCTTCCCGATATTCACTCGAAGCTTTTTCTCCGCCTGAGCGTGATGGCCAGTGATTAACAATGATATGAATTTCTTCGGATTCCAAAAAACCGGTAATCAAAAGCTGATCGCGGGTAAAAACCCGATTGTTTTGAATCGTTGTTTCTACTTCTTCATCCATAGCTTCTTCCTTTTTATTTTCTATAGCCAACTCTTTATTTTTGTATACATATAAAGGTATGTTAGAAAAAGAAGTTGGTTTAAAGAATTTTTTCTGATACAATAAAGCCACATCTATTCCGCGTTTATCGGGTGAATCAAAATGAATGATGCCATAATCAAAAGACAATAGTTTGGGTTGTTTTATCAAATCTTCTAAAACAGCTCGGTTTTCAATCTCAGAACCTCCAATAAAAGTAGGTGCATTTGGATTTTCCGGTGTACCAATTTCAGATAAGACTTTAGAAAGATTCAGGAGTTTTTGATGGTACTTTTCTTTTGTCCAATGCTGCGAACCCATTGGTGTCCATTCATCATCATTGGTAAAAGGATCGTCATTAATATCAAAAAGATTTTCGAAATTATAAAAGGCTACAGTATGAATAGCGTATTTTTTGGATTGCCCGAAAAATGAGGTAGAAAAACAAAAAATCAGACAAGTTTTAAATATTATAATCCGCATAAATAATTTTAAGAATTTAAAATGTCGAATTTAATCAAAATAATCAATTTGTCAGAAATTTCTAATAGTTTTATTTTTCAAAATCTATATCTTTGTTTTTAGATAAACTTTAAGCAAAAGAGAGAAAATGTACACCAACCGATTAGTTTCAATAAATAAATATTTTGCTTTTTACAGATTCGTATTTCTTATTTTTGCTTTCCACTCATTTACCTGTCAATCACAACAAAACATGATAACACCACCGTATTTACAAAAAGGCGATACCGTTGCCATTTTAGCCACAGCCCGAAAAAATATCGATGATAATTTAAAACCTACCTTGGATTTATTACACAGTTGGGGGTTAGAAGCCGTAATTGGCAGTACCATTGGGCTTGATCTTAACCAATTGGCCGGAACGGATGAACAACGTGCTGCCGATTTTCAAAAACAATTAGACAACTCTAATATTAAAGCAATCTGGTGTGTTCGTGGAGGTTATGGAACTGTTCGAATGATTGATTTACTGGATTTTACTAAGTTCAGACAGCACCCAAAATGGGTTATTGGGTTTAGTGATGTTACCGTTTTACACAATCATTTAAACACTATGGGATATAAATCGATTCATGGGGCGATGCCGGTAAGTATTCCGAGAGCAACTCCTGAAGCTATCAGTTCATTAAAAAAGAGTTTGTTTGGTGAACCACTTTCCTATTCCGTTGGTCCGGATAAAATGAATCGTTTCGGAAAAGCAACAGGTGAATTAGTTGGTGGAAATTTATCAATTTTATACAGTTTATTAGGCTCACAATCCGCAATAGACTGCAAGGATAAAATTTTATTTATCGAAGACCTTGATGAATATTTATATCACATCGATCGTATGATGATGAACCTGAAACGAAATGGATGTATCGAAAACCTAAAAGGAATTGTTATTGGTGCTATGACCAAAATGAAAGACAACGAAATTCCGTGGGGTAAAAATGCCCTTGAAATTGTGGATGATGTTACCAAAAAATACAATATTCCGGTAATTTTTAATTTCCCTGCAGGCCATATTCAGGATAATCGCGCACTTGTTATGGGAAGCACAGTTACGATTGAAATAAATGAATCCGGAAGTACTGTTATTTTCCAAAAATAAAGTAAGCCACAGATTGAAAAGATTAAAATGATTAAAAAATCTGCTCAAATCTGTAGAATCTGTGTGAAACAAAAAACGTAACGACATAGCATCTTCGAAATAATCTCATGTTCAGACTGAAAACTGAGACTGAAAAACTAAAAAAATGGCTGAACATAACGAACTTGGGAAAAAAGGAGAGGAGCTTGCCGTAGCATATCTATTAGAGAATGGTTATGAAATTTTAAACCGGAACTGGACTTTTCAGAAAGCCGAAATTGACATCATTGCCAAGAAAGAAAATATTTTGGCAATCGTTGAAGTTAAGACCCGTTCGAGTTTAGATTTTGGCTTACCACAGGATTTTGTAAAACCAAAAAAAATTCAATTACTAATAAAAGCAGTAAATGCCTACATAAACGATAGGGATGTAGATTTTGAAGTGCGTTTTGATATCATTGCAGTCCACAAAAACATAGAATCATTTGCTATTGAACATCTTACAGATGCTTTTTATCATTTTTAACATAATTTTTTATTGTTATATTTGTAACAAATTGTTTTTTTATTTATCTTTGCAAAGATTTATAACATCACATACAACCAACTAACACAATTACATTACCAAAAACAATTAAAAGATTATGAAAACCGTTTCTTCTATTGTAGAAAATTACATCAAGACCAAACCCTTTTTACTAAATGCATTATCCTTGGGAATTATCAATTTGACTTCTTTGTCCCGTAACATTATGACCGAATTAGAAAGCGAATTTGGTAAAGAAGTAAAACAAGGCGCTGTAGTAATGTCCCTAAAAAGACTAACTGAAGAATTAGATTTTAAACTGAACCACAAAATCAACAAAGTCATTAAAAACATTGGTGAAATTACGGTTCGTTCTGAATTGACAGATTACACTTTTGCTGCTTCTGATACTGTATTGAACAAACAAGCAGATTTGATTTCTGACATCAATGTTTTATCTGATATTTTTTATACCTCATCACGTGGTGTAAATGAAACTAATATTGTGGTAAGCAGCAGTATCAACCATTTAGTTGAAAAACACTTCTTACGCGAAAAATTAATTCAGAAATTAGACAATCTGGCTTCAATCACTGTTAAGTTACCAAAAGAAAACATCGTTGTCCCAGGAATTTACTATTTCATTTTTCAGCGTTTAGCGTGGGAAGGAATTATTATTAATGAAGTAATTTCGACTTCAAACGAATTTACGATCCTGGTAGGAGAAGAACAAGTTGATGTTGCTTTTAAAGTGATTAAAGACTTAAAAAATTAATTTTCTTTCGAGAAAAAACCCAAATCAAAAAAAAAGAAAAAAAAGACAATATACAAAAGAGGCTGTTTCACGACAGTCTCTTTTTTTTATGCCGTTTCGCAAGTAGCATTGTGCAGAACAGGAAAATTACAGGAGTTGGCTATAAAACACAATTGATTGGCTTTTGTATGCAGATTTAATGCTTCCTGAATTTTATCCCGATTTGTAATTTTGACTTTCGGATTTAACCGAACTTCTGTAAAACGGCCACTTCCATCGGGAGAAACTTCTAGCGTTGCCTCAGCATTGTCTGAATAAGCGAGCACTTCTATTCCGTTTTGCGCGCATACATATAAGTATGACATCATGTGGCAGGAAACCAAGCTGCTTAACAACAAATCTTCCGGATTGTATAATTCCGGATCGCCTTTGAAGGTTTTTGCGGCCGAGACACCCAAAACAGGTTTTCCTTCGATTTTAATTTGGTGGCTTTTATTGTAAAATTTTGAAGCTGATTCTTCCGGATTTTGATTTAAAGTCCAATTCGCTTCTGCTTTAAAGAGATGTTTGAATGCCATTTTTAATAAGTTTTAGCCACTAATTTAAACTAATTATTGACTTAAAAATCAATCGCACAAATTATTTACAATCACACATAAAAACTAAAATTTAATTTATCAAATCAGTTTTTATATGCAAGCTTAAAAAAATTATATCTGTTGTTATTATTATTTTTTAAATGTAAATTTGAGTATTTCAATCAAGATATGAAATACAAAGTTCCCAATAATCAATCCCAAATACTTTCAAATAAACTTAACCTAAAAGATCTTAAAAAGATTGAGATTTCTGAATTTGAAGGTTTTCTGGAAGCAGAAATCGGACTTACAGAGAAATTAACTTCTCGAACAAAGTTTAATTTAAAATATATTTTAAAAATACATAAGTTATCTCTAGGTCATTTATATTCTTTTGCTGGAAAATATCGTGATGTAAATATGTCTAAAGCCGGTTTTCTCTTCGCATCAGCTCGATTTTTACCTGAAAACATGGAAACTTTCGAAAAAGAAGTTTTGCTTAAATTACCCAATAAATATGATAAAAAAGAAGAACTAATTAAAGACATTGCTATTGTTCACGGAGAGTTACTTTTTATACATCCTTTTAGAGAAGGAAACGGTCGAACAGCAAGGATATTAGCAAATCTCATGGCAAGGAAATCCGGATATGAATCACTTGATTTTGGAAAAATAGGAGCAAATGAGTTTAAATTGTATGTATCCGCTGTCCAAAAATCTGCCAACAAAGATTACACAGAAATGATTGAAATTATACGCCTTATTTTCCCAAATTAAGTTCTACTTTTTTCAATGCATTTAAAGCTGTACTTTTTGAAATATTTATACCCTCAATTTTAAAAGAGGCAACAGCAGATTTTAAAATCTGTGATCTCAACACCTCTCTACTGCTTTTTTTAGTCATAACTTTCATAAAACAAATATAATAAATTTTGAAGATAAAATATAGCTTTTTTAGCCCTAAAAATTCAAAACAGGTTTTCCTTCAATTATAATTTTATGGCTTTTACTGTAAAATTTTGAAGCTGATTCTTCCGAATTTTGGCTTGAAGTCCAATTCCCTTCTGCTTTGAATGTGTGTTTGAAGGTCATTTTTTTATTTCAGAACTTTTTAAATATGTAACTATCGATAACAAAAGGCAAAATGATCGTTCCAATCTGTAGTAAAAATGTATAGATATAATCAATTTTATATTTTGGAAATTTACCAAGTTCTGGTTCTCTTTTAAATATTTTGAAATAAATATTTCTTGTTAACTTTTGAATAATTAAAAAGACCAAAAGCATTTGTGAGCCAAAATAACTAATATTTCTCATTTCATTATTAGAATTATTCTCAATCATTATTCCAATAATAATCAATAAGAAGGCAATAGAAATCCAAATAATAAATATTCTTTTTTGATTTAGTTTTTCTATTTGAAAACCCGCTATAAATAATGGAATTATAAAAATTACATAAAGTAGAATGTCAATATTCATTTGATCTTTAATTGTATAATTATAATTGAGTCAGAATCCTTATAATTATATAAAATGGAAGTATAATCAGTCCAATATAAAAAATGTTTTTTCCATGAACTCTGTCTTTCTCATTATAAGAATAAACTTTTTGTCCATTTGGTAAAGTTTTCTTAGAAGTCCATAAAGAATAGCCAATCAAAATGCCCAAAAATCCTCCAAGAATTGCGAAAATATAACCTGCCATAATCGATGACTTTTGATTTTCTTCCGGTTTGGTTAATAAATCTAAGCGTTGTTTTTTCAAAGCTTTCAGCAATTCTGTATCTACAGATTTGCCTCTTTGCGTTAAGATTTTTTGCGCTAACTTATAATCGAATTCATTCCATTCGTCTGCTTTTAAAAGAATTTCATACAATTCATCATCTGTAAAACTAAATAAATAATGGTCTTTATCGACTTGATCAATCAAATTTTCGGCATTTTCATCAAGAACCTTTTCAGCTTTTTCAAAGTCTGCTAATAGTATTTTTATTTCATACTTATTTTGTAAGGTATTTCCCGAAAATGAAGAATCGAAAGACGGGATATTATCTGCTATCTGTGTGGCAATATTATTCTTGTTTAATAAGTTTTCAAGCTCTTTGATTTGTACTATTGTTGAATATTTTCTAAATACCGAATAATTTTCATTCATGTGCAATTCTTTTTAAATTATGTTAAGTAATAGTTTTGGCTTGGCGAGATCGGGATTTTGAAACCGAATATTTTTAATATAAATATGATAAAATGTCAATTTATTAAAGCCCAAAAGGAGCGAGTATTTATCGGCAGTAATTTATTTTGACCATATTTTTTAATTTATCAAATGTAAAGAAGAATTAAATCAATAGGTGAATATTCTAAACAAAAAAACCTCGAAATCACAACTTCGAGGTTTTTGGAATTAAACTAACAAAATTTATTTAACTTATTTTTTTACAGAAAACTTAAAAGTTGTTTTCGTTTTATAATTTTCGCCAGGATTTAAAACTGTCGTTGGAAAGTTTTTCTGGTTTGGAGAATCCGGATAATGTTCTGTTTCTAAACAAAAACCTGTTCTGTGTGCATAGGTTCCTCCATTACGCATTGGTAAAGTTCCGTCAAGGAAATTTCCTGAGTAAAACTGAATTCCGGGTTCGTCTGTTGTCATTTCCAACACTCTTCCGCTTGCAGGATGATATGCTGTTGCAATGATTGTTTTTCCTTTTTCAGGATTATTCAATACCCAGCAGTGATCATAACCTTTTCCTCTTTCTAACTGCTCATTTTTAACTTCGATAGCTGCCCCGATTAATTTTGGTTTTCTGAAATCGAAAGGTGTATTCGCTACATCTTCTAATTCACCGGTCGGAATTAATGTTGCATCTACAGGAACTATTTTATCTGCATTTAAAGTGATTTCATGATCTAAAATCGTTTTGGAGAAATCTCCTGATAAATTAAAATACGAATGCTGCGTTAGATTTACAACTGTCTTTTTATCTGTTTTAGCTTCATACAGCACTTCAAGTTCGTTATTTTTGGTTAACGTATAAGTCACAAAAACTTGTAAATTTCCAGGATAGCCTTCTTCCATATCTTTACTTAAATAAGATAATTTCAAAACAGCTGAGTCTCCAGATTTTGCTTCTTCTGCTTTCCAAACTGCTCTGAAAAAACCTTCAGGTCCTCCGTGCAAAGCATTTGGAGTATTGTTTATAGCCAATGTATACTCTTTTCCATCCAAAGAAAATTTCCCTTTTGCAATTCTGTTTCCAAACCTTCCAATCAAAGCTCCAAAAAACGGGTTTGGTTTCATATATTGCTCCAAAGAATTAAATCCGGTTACAACATTTTCAGAAACGCCATCTTTATTTGGCACTTTCAAGTCAGTGATAATTCCACCAAAAGTGATGATATCCACTTCCATCCCATTGTGGTTTTTCAGCTTATAGCTTTCAATTTTTTCTCCTTTTGGAGTTGTTCCATAAGCCGATTTTTCAATCGTTACAGAATCTTTTGCTTCTTGAGTTGTAGTAGCATCCATTTTTTTATCGCTTTTACATTGAACAGAAAGAGATGCCAAACCGATTATCGTAATTCCGAAAGCACAACGTTTTAATACATTCATAAATACTGGTTTTAAATTACATTATAAATCAAAAGTCAGAAAGTTAGAAAAAAACCTCGTAAGAATTAAAAAAAACACTAATTAGTGTAACCAAAATTTTTAGAAAAACGAGGTTTACTTTTCAAACTTTCAATATTTTAGAAATGACTATTCTCTTATTACTTACAATCCGTGTTGAAACATATGGTAATATGCTTCGTTGGCATTAATTTTATCTTTAAAATCCCTGATAGTCGTCTTTTCATCGATCACCAATAATTCGACACCTGCTATATCAGCGAAATCTTCCATAAATTCAGTCGTTACTGACTGACTGTATACCGTATGATGCGCTCCTCCTGCAAGAATCCATGCTGTCGCTGCAATATCTAAGTTTGGTTTACAATCCCATAAAACGCGTGCTACCGGTAATTTTGGCAATTCTGCCATTGGTTTAACCGCAACAACTTCGTTTACAATCAAACGGAAACGATTCCCCATATCTACTAAAGAAACATTTATTGCTTCTCCCGCAGGTGAATTAAACACCAAACGAGCAGGATCTTCTTTTCCTCCAATTCCTAACGGATGTACTTCGCAAGAAGGTTTTCCGTCTGCAATTGATGGACAGATTTCTAACATGTGTGACCCTAAAACATATGATTTTTGAGGTGTAAAGTGGTATGTATAATCTTCCATGAAAGAAGTTCCTCCTTCAAGACCAACATTCATAACTTTTAAAGCTCTTACCATTGCAGCCGTTTTCCAGTCACCTTCTCCACCAAAACCATATCCGTCTGCCATTAATCTTTGTGTCGCAATTCCCGGCAATTGTTTCCAAACCCCAAGATTTTCAAATGTATCTGTAAAAGCTCCAAATCCTCCTTCTACAAGGAAAGCTCTTAAACCTAATTCAATTTTTGCAGCTTCTACTAATGAACTTCTTTGTGCTCCGCCTTCTTTTAATGAAGGAGTTAAATTATAAGAAGACTCATAAACCGCCAATAAATCATTTAATTCCTTATCCGTAACTTTCTCAATATGTTTGGTTACATCTGAAGAATCGTATCCATTAACAGACATTCCGAAACGAATCTGAGCTTCCACTTTATCACCTTCAGTAACGGCAACTTCACGCATATTGTCTCCAATACGGGCAACTTTTAAGTTTTGAAGTTCATCCCATCCTAAAGCTACTCTTGTCCAAACTCCTAATTTGTTTAAAACGCGGGGATCTTCCCAATGTCCTACAACTACTTTACGTTTTTTACGCATTCTGGACATGATAAAACCAAATTCACGATCTCCGTGAGCTGATTGATTCAGGTTCATGAAATCCATGTCGATGCTTCCCCACGGAATTTCAGCATTGTATTGAGTATGTAAATGACATAATGGTTTTTTAAGGATACTCAATCCGCCAATCCACATTTTTGCCGGAGAAAAAGTATGCATCCAAGTAATAAGACCGATACAATTTTTAGTGTTATTTGCCGCTAAACAAACATCTAAAATCTGAGCAGGTGATTTTACTACATCTTTATAAACCACTTTTACCGGTATCTGAGATGATTCTCCTAATCCTTTAGCAATTATCTGAGAATGTTCTGCTACTTTTCTTAGTGTTTCTTCACCGTATAATTCCTGGCTTCCTACTACAAACCAAACTTCTTTTTGAGATATATCTATCATGTTTCTTTGTTATTTTTTGTTTCAAGTTTCAGGTTTCAAGTTGTTGGAATCTGAAAATCTTAAATTATTAATTTTGTTTCAGGTTTTCTTTGTTTCAAGTTTGAAATCATCAAAAATCTATATTCTATGTTCTTTTTTCTAAATCTAAAATCTACATTCTAGATTCTAAAATCATTACTGTCCGTAATACGAGTCTTTCCCATGTTTACGGTTATAATGTTTTTTTATTAATGAATCTTTTAATCTTGGTGCATTTGGGTTTATCTGTAAAGTCAGGTACGCCATTTCGGCTACAACCTCTAAAACTTTGCTATTGTAAACAGCTTTTGCCGCATTTTTTCCCCAGGCAAACGGACCGTGATTTCCAATCAAAACCATTTCTACTTCTTCGTAAGAAAGATTTTTTTCTTTGAAACAATCCAGAATCTGAATTCCGGTATTGTGTTCGTAATTTCCCTCGATAAGGGAGTCGGCCATTGGTGCTGCACACGGAATATCAGCTGTTAAATGATCTGCATGGGTAGTTCCAAAAATAGGAATATCCCGCTGTGATTGCGCCCAGGCCACGGAGTAGGTTGCATGTGTATGTGCTACGCCTCCAATGTTTGGCCAGTTCTTGTATAAATAAGCGTGCGTTTTTGTGTCTGATGAAGGACGCATGCTTCCTTCTATAATATTATTGTCAAAATCTACAATTACAATATCTTCAGGTTTTAAATCTTCGTAAGGAACACCACTTGGTTTGATGGCAAAAACACCATTTTTCCTGTCCACCGCGCTCACATTCCCAAAAGTATAAACCACCAGATTCAATGCATTTAACTGCATATTGGCTTCGTAGCATTCCTGCTTTAAATCTTTATAAAGAGAACTCATTTTCTGTAATTTTAATAGATGGATCTGCAAAAGCACTTAATTGGTCGTATGCTAAAAGTAATTTGTTGTAAGCAGCAACTTTGTCAAGCTGTGGCATGTATTCGCTTTCAAAAGGGCTTCCCATTTTTTGGCTGGCTTCAATTACATTGGAATAAACTCCAGAGGCTACCGCTGCATAAATTGCTGCTCCCAAAGCCGGTGCCTGATCTGATGCTGCAACTTTAATTGGTTTGTTCAAAACATTGGCCAATGTTTGCATGATGAAAGGAGATTTTCGGGCTACGCCGCCGATACCGATAACGCTGTCAATTTTTACGCCTTCTTCTTCAAAACGATCCACAATTTTTTTAGATCCAAAGCAGATTGCGTTTACTAAAGCTTTAAAAATATGAGGTGCTTTTGATCCTAAGGATAAATTCGAAATAGCACTTTTTACTTCCTGATTCGCATCTGGGGTTCTGCGCCCATTGATCCAATCCAAAGCGGTTGGAACACTTTCAGACAATGGAATCTTTTCAGCTTCTTTTGTTAATTCTACAATTAATTTATCGCTGAATTCTTCTCTTAATTGTTCTTTTTGAGTATCATTTAAAATTGAAGAAGAACCTAACAATTGTTCCGTCGGCCACATCAATAATTCTTTGTACCAGGCTAATAAATCTCCAAAAGCAGATTGTCCCGCTTCTAGACCAATATAACCCGGAATTACTGAACCGTCAACCTGACCGCAGATTCCGCGAACGTTTTTTGTACCTACTTCATCATAAGAACCTACTAAAATATCACAAGTTGAAGTTCCCATTACACGGACTAAAGTATTCTCTTCGATTTTTGCTCCAACAGCTCCGGAGTGCGCGTCGAAAGTCCCTACGGATACCACTGTGTCTGTAGTAAGTCCTAAACGATCTGCCCATTCTTTGCTTAATTTTCCGGCAACTAAATCTGAAGTATAGGTTTCGTCATATAAATTACCGCGAAGTGATGCTAAATACGGATGTAATTTTTCTAAGAATTCGACTGGAGGAAGTCCGTTCCAGTCTGCATGCCACATTGCTTTATGCCCTGCTGCACAACGACTTCTTTTGAATGTTTTTAAATCTTTATCGTCAATTAATAAATATGTCATTAAATCGCAATGTTCCATCCAGGTATGCGCTGCATTTCGAACTGCTTCATCTTTTCTTGCAATGTGAAGAATTTTTGCCCAAAACCATTCAGATGAATAAATTCCACCCACATATTTGGTAACGTTTTCCCCGCCCCAGCTTACTGCCAGTTCGTTGATTTCGTTTGCTTCGTTTATAGCAGTATGATCTTTCCACAATACCATCATTGCATTCGGATTTTCCTCAAAACCTTTTGTCAAAGCCAATGGAATTCCATCTTTCGTTACCGGAACCGGAGAAGATCCGGTAGTATCGATACAGATTCCACGAATCAGCGAAGGATCAACTTTACTTTCTTTTACAACAGTTTGAATCGTAATTTCCAGGCCTTCAATATGATCCAAAGGATGTTGACGAAACTGATTAATCGATGCATCACAATATTGCTTGTTTTTCCATCTTTTATAATGAGAAACATCTGATGCCAACTCCTGTCCATTTTCAGTATCTATCAGCACCGCACGAACAGAATCTGTTCCGTAATCTAATCCTATAACGTAATTTTTCATTCGAATTCATTTTAATAATGACAAATATAAATATAATTATTTTATAAGTGTACAAAAAACACTTAATAAAAATAAGCTAACTGTTTTTTACAAATAATGCATCAAAACAGGAGTTTAAGATCAAAACAGAAAATAAACGTTAGTTTAACATTTGTTCTGTTGCGATTATTTCATCTTTATTTTCAAAACAGTTACAGAGTATGAAGGAAAACTAAATTGAATTTGGCTACCTTTCACTTTAAATTCACTTTCTTTAGGGCTAATTTTGGTTGGAGCTGCAAAAGAATTCTCATCATTTAGTCCGTCTCCTCTTAAAATTACTGCCTTTCCTTTAGTGTCTAATTTGGCTCCTTTTAAATCAATTGAAACATTTTGATCTGTTGAAGCGGTGTTTATAATTTTCAGGATTACTTCTTTAGAATTCACATCTTTTACAGCCGAAGCAAACAAATCATTTTGACCTGTTACTGCTTTTCCATCCTTCGTAATAGTGATTAAATCTGTTCCTTTATTGTTTGAAAATAATTTCTGGACATAGTAATTTGGCGTACCATAAGACTCTAAATTATTAAACCAAATCATGTCCGGAGTCCATTGCCAGCCTTCAACATGAGCTAATAAAGGCGCATAAGAAGTCAATTGAACTACCTCAGCGTTTCGCTCCATTCCTGTCATAAAAGCAGCCTCAGAAAAAGCACATTCCCAGTTATTTTTATTCTCAGGACTTGCAATCGCTACGCTTTGAGCTGCATATTCTCCTGCGAAAATCTTTGGTCCTTTACGGTCATAATTATCGTAACGGGTAGCATTTTTTCTGAACCAGGCCGGGTCTTTGTAATAATGTTCATCAACAATTTCTGCGTTTAATTTTTTAAGCTCAGTCATACCGTAATCATAAAAATCCCCATCAGGAAATGGTCCTGTTCCGGAAACAATTGTGATGTTTGGATATTTTGATTTAATCGCTTTTTGAAACACTTTAAAACGCTCAATATAATCCGGTCCCCATTGTTCATTTCCAACTCCGATGAATTTTAAATTGAATGGTTTTGGATGTCCCATATCCGACCTTACTTTACCCCAGGCTGTGTTTGTGTCGCCATTTGCGAATTCAATTAAATCTAAAGCATCCTGCACATAAGGGTCTAATTGATCCATAGGAACCAATTGGCCTGTATTGAACTGACAAGCCATTCCACAGCTTAAAATTGGTAACGGAGAAGCTCCGATATCTTCTGAAAGCTGAAAATATTCAAAGAATCCCAAGCCAAAACTTTGGAAATAATCCGGAGCCGGTCTGTGTGCAAATTCCATATTCCAACGGTTTACAGCCGTTTCTCTGTCATCAACATTCCCAACTGATTTTTTCCATTGGTAACGTTCCGCCAAAGTTCTTCCTTCTACAATACAGCCGCCCGGAAAACGTAAAAATCCCGGTTTTAAATCGTATAATAATTGTACTAAATCTTTACGCAGTCCATTTTTTCTGCCATTCCAGGTATCTTCCGGAAACAACGAAATATTATCTAAATCGATCACTCCGTTTCCTTCAAAAGTGATTTTTAATTTTGCTTTTGCTTCGGTTGCAGATGACGTTAATTGTGCCGTATAATTCGACCAGTCTTTTGATTTCGGTACGATTGAAGTTTCTCCTAAAACCTTGTTGTCTTTGTCAATGAACTGAACTTTGATTTTAGAAATACTTCCTGATATATTTGATGCTTTTAAAGACAAATTATATTTCAGGCCTTTTTTAATTCCCATTCCTCTGAAACCTTCATTGATCAATTCATAACCGGACGCATCATTAACCGTTACTCTGCAGTAATTATGATTTGTCCCTTTTTGGGAATATTGAACCACATTTGCAATTCCGGATTGTGTATTTAATTTATGACGGTCGCTGTTTGGCTCATTCCATCCCATCATTGGAAACAGAAATTCGAATGATCTGTTTTTGATCATCTCGGCATATAAACCTCCATCGGCAGCAAAATTGATATCTTCAAAAAACACCCCATACATTGTAGGCTGAATTTTAGTAACTGTTTTTGCAACATCAACCTGAAGATTGTTTTTTTGTGCTGAAGCTAAAAAGCCGTTAAGCAATAAACTACAAAGGGTAATTTTGGTAATTAAATTGGATTTCATTTTTATTTTATTTATGTTTTTATGGAACGCGGATTATACTGATTCACTAAAGTGAAAACGCGGATAAAAACGGATTTTTAATTTTTGTCTATTATGTTCTAACACATAGGAGGAACATAGTTTTTGATTCTATGTGTTTAAATATTTTTTCACGCAGATTTGCTTCGCCTGTTCGCTCGCTATCGCTCGGGTAAAAGAATCAGAAAGTTTTACATTTTGAATGTTAACTGGCTCAATTTGATAACCTGCTTTTAAGGCAGATGTCTTATCGCTCGATTGTACCATATTGCTTTTAGTTTCTTTACAGGAAATAAAAATCAGAATCGATAAAAAAATTGCCCCTATTGGAAAATTGTATTTTTTCATTGTTGCTATTCTATTTTAAAACGGGCCATAAATCTGCATCCCAAAGCATTTCTTTAACTATTAATCTTGGTGTTCCGTTGGTTTTTTTTCGTAAGCATGGTAGAAAATATAATCTTTACCATCAAAAGTATAGGCACTGTTATGGCCTACTCCAAAGTAATTTTCGTCTCCCTGAACGACAATGCTTCCGCCTCCTTCTGCCAGATATTTTCCTTCTTTATCCAGATAAGGTCCGGTTACATTTTTAGATCTTCCAATGACTATTTTGTAAGTACTTTTTTCTCCGCGACAGCATAAATCCCAGGAAAGAAATTGGTAATAATAACCATTTTTCTTAAAAATAAAAGGAGCTTCAAGAGCGCCGTCGCCCGGATCTGTATCTGCAAGTTCAAAACTTCTTTTACGTTTAGAAATTGTGTGCCATTCCTGAGGCTGGGCAATCGATTTTAAATCTGCATTTAGTTTCACCAATTTTAGCCCCTCCCAAAAAGAACCAAATGCTAACCATGGTATATTGTTTTCATCAAAAATTAAATTCGGATCAATAGCATTCCACATATCACGATTTGGCTGTGACTGAATCACAATTCCCTGATCGACCCATTTATAATTTTTATCTTTAGAATCTAAAGTTGTATTTGTCGTTACGCCAATTGCCGAAGTATTTTTGGCAAAAGCCGAAACCGAATAGTACAAATAATAAATATTATTATGAAATGAAATATCCGGTGCCCAAATGTGATTTTTGAAATCGGCCGCAACACCATCCGCCCAAACTGGTTTTTCTTTGAAAATCTGAGGCTCCTTATCCCATTTTTTTAAATCTTTCGAGCTAAAAACACTGATTCCGTTACCGGTGCAATATAAATAATAAGTATCTTTTTGTTTTATCACTACCGGATCATGTACCGTAATATCTTGTGCGAATAATACTGACCCTGCAAAAAGACATAAGAGTAAAAAAAATAAAGGTTTTTTTTTGGTTTGTATTTTTTTCATGGTTTGATTTTATTTTACAATTCTAATCTGATAAAGTTTAGAAGTTGGATGACCATCTTTTGACTTAATTTTTAAATTAAATACTTCGCTAGTATCAACATTGAATCGAATTAATTTGTCACTATTTGAAATAATTTCAACCGGTTTTTCATTAATTAAAACCTCAAGATTATCAAGTTTGTAGTCACCTAAAAAACTAATTTCAATAAATTTACCAGCCCCATTTTTATTTATCATCTGATATGAAATATAAGAACTGGTATTTCTCCAAAAACGACCATCATCATAACCAGAATCACTTTTTTCTCCTTTGTAATGATGATCTACTTCAGGTTGTTGTTCTCCAAAATTTATTTTATCGACAGTTTTAGCCTCAATAGCCATAGCTTCTATTTCCTGTTGTTTTAACAAGGCTTGTTTTTCTTTGTAATCTTCTTTAGTGTAGGTTTGAAAATACATTTGATAACGGGCATCGTGTACTTGAAAAAATGGTTCTAACTCTAATGAATCTAACTTAAAACGCATATTGCCTAAATCTTTTAGTTTTGAAACATAACTTCCTTTTTCTCCCACTAATGCGTACGCTTTATCCAGCGGAATGTATTTCCCACTGGCAACATGCCCCATTCGGCTGTCATCAGCAAATAATCCATCTAAATTTTCAGTAGATGTTTTGGCAGCCAATACAATAGGACCATTAACAAATGCTGCCCAATTAGATCCATCAGGTAAATTTTCTAAATGTGTTGAAGTCCTGAATGTAATTATTATTTTATCTCCTGATTTCCATTTTCTTGTAAGAATAACATAATTTGACGGTTTTGCTTTAATTTTTTGTGATTTACCATTGACTGTAATTTCAAAACTTTCTGCCCATTTTGGATAACGAATATTCAAAGCAAAAGTTTTAGTTTTTTTAAGTTTCAAAACAAGCTCTGAACTATTTTCAAAAGGAAATTTGGTAGTTTGTGTCAGCTCTATTTCTTTTTCTTTCCAGTTTAAAGTTGAAGGAATAAAAAGATTTACAAAAATGTCATTACCCGAATGGCTGTAAATTAATTCAGCATATTTAGAATGATTTTCAAGTCCTGTACCCACACAACACCACATACTGGTTTCTGGCTGAGAATATACACGATAATGATTCGGTCGGATAGGAGTGAAGTACACAAAACCTCCTTTGTTAGGTTCCTGACTGGAAAGAATATGATTGTAAAGTGTACGTTCGTAAAAATCAAGATAGCTTACATCGTTTTTGTCTAAAAACAAAGCTTTACTTAAACGTTCCATATTATAGGAGTTGCAAGTTTCAGGCCCTTGATTTGATTTTAGCATGCCACTAAAATCATCTATAGGATTAAAATGTTCAGCAACACTATTTCCGCCAAAAGCTACAGATCTTTTTTCTGTTACATCTTTCCAGAAAAATTGTGCAGCATCAGACCATTGTTTGTCACCTGATAATGTTGCAATTTTTTCAAAACCAATAATCTTTGGTATTTGTGTATTGGCATGTAAGCCCGTTAGCTTATCTTCTTTTTTAATTAATGGATCAAGAATGGCTTTTTGCGAAAGTCTTTCAGCTATCTGAAGATATTTTTTGTCTTTTGTGATGATATATAAATCGGCAAAAGATTCATTTATACCCCCATGTTCGGTCTTTAAAATTTTTTGGATTTGCTCATCTGAAAGCGGTCTAATTAATGCAATAAACCAATCTCCAAGTTTTATTACAATCTTCTTTGCCTCTTCATTGCCTGTATAATTATAGGCATCAACTAAGCCTGCAAAAAGTTTGTGAATGTTATAAATAGGTACCCAGGTATTGTTTAATCCAAAGCCACTTCCGTCTATATCTCCTTTGTGAATCCGGTCCCAAAAAACTTTTCCTTCAGGGATGCCCCCAACATAGCCAGATCCATCCTTGTCCTGGCAACGAGCCAATTCCGAAATCATATAATCCAATCGATTTTTAACTTCCTTATTTCCTGTAGAAGCATACATCATTGATAAAGCAGATAAATAGTGTCCGCCTATATGTCCATCAAGGCCTATATTTTCCCAATTACCATATCTATCCGCTTTTGCAGGCAGACCGGCTGCTATTAAATAGGGAGCTAATAATCTGTCCTGATTTAAGTTTAATATGTATTTAAGGTCAACATCCTGAGCATTTTTAAAAGGACCACTATTTAATCGTATCTCTTGTAATTTGAATTCTTTCATCTGAGCGATTGAAGAGGAAGTAATTAAAAATGCTCCAATTAAAAAAAATGTTTTTTTAGTTGAAGTAATTATTTTTTTCAAATTCGCTTTTGTTGTGGAGGAATACATGGTTTAAAATATTAAGTGTTAAAAACGTATTTAAACAAGTGTACATATAAAAGAATATGAATTAAGTTGTATAAATTAAATTAAGTATGTTTTTGTTAAAAAAACAGCTGTCAAGTTTTACTAGATTACTCTGTTATTCCTTCAGATGTCATAATAACTCTTTTCATAGAGCCATCCTTGTTGCAATACAAACTATCGATGCAAACTGATCTTCTTAAACTTCCTCCGTTTGGCTGTATCGCTCCATTATGATAAATAAAATAAGATTGCCCTTTAAAATCAATTATCGATTGATGGTTTGTATTGCTATTTCCTGCCAGTTCATTCAAAATTCCTTTGTATTCCCAAGATCCCGTAATTGATTTGCTCATTGCATAGGCAATTTTTTCAGGAAACTCGTAAGCATACGGCAAATAATACCAGTCTTTATGTTTATGAATCCAAGGTGCTTCAGTATAATTTTGAAGATCAATGTGATGAATTTCTCCGTCTAATTCGACCATATTGTCTTTTAATTTGGCATAGTGACAAGCTGTATTTCCCCAAAACAAATTAAAGCTTTTCCTAAGGCATCTTTAAAAGGGCCTGTCGGACTGTCTGAAACTGCAATCCCAATTCCTTTTCCGGGAATCGTTCCGTGTGAAACCGTTACATACCAATAAAATTTTCCGTTTCTTTCTATTACCTGCGAAGGCATCATTAGAAGCCCATTTAAAATCGGTTACTTTTAGCGGTACCGGATGTGATTCCCAATGTTTCATATCTGAAGAAGAATAGACTACCCATTCATTCATCTTATAAAAATTAAAATCATTTGGCGCTTCATCGTGACCAGCATATAAATACACTTTATCCTTGTAAACCAATGCTGCAGGATCTCCTGTATATTGATCGGTAATAATCGGGTTGTTTAATTTTACTGTTTCTGTTTCACCAGCAGCTGATTTTACTCCGACAGTTTTGCAGGAGATCATCAAAACTAAAAGCAGCAGGCTTATAATTATATTTTTCATTATGATGAATTTGGCAACACTTTTTTGTCAAAAGCCCTTTAATTTCAGAAAGGGCCTTTAATTTTTTAAAAAAACCCAAAACAAGAAGCAATTTTAAAATGGAATTTTATTTTTTTATTTTCCTTCTAAAACAACTACTGAGAAAGGAGGAATAGTGATTTCTAGTTTTCCTTTTTTATTCTCAAAGCCTTTGAAAACAGTTGGTACTATTTTATTTGGAGTTTCGAATGAATTATAATCCTGTAATTTTGCTGATGTGATAATTTTCCCTGTAAAGTTTTTAACTCCAAGATCCTTCACATCAATTTCTACTTTGTTATTATTTTTTGCATCTACATTAACCAGTGAAATATGAACTGAGCCACTTTTATCTTTTGAAGCCGATACTGATATTGCAGGAAGTGTTTCTCCATTAAAAGTATACATTGGCGAATTAAAACTTATCGGTATTAATTTTGCATCCTGATGTACATTGTATAACTGCATCACATGATAAGTAGGTGTTAAGATCATTTTGGCTTTATCAGTAAGGATAACCGCCTGCAGAACATTTACACACTGTGCTAAGTTTGCCATACGAACCCTGTCTGCATGGTTATTAAAAATATTAAGTGTTGACCCGGCTAAAATGGCATCTCTCATGGTATTTTGCTGATATAAAAATCCAGGATTTGATCCTTTTTCAACATCATACCAGCCACCCCATTCATCTACAATCATGGCTACTTTTTTCTCCGCATCATATTTATCCATAATGGCAGAATGTTTTGTAACCAATTCTTCCATTTTCAAAGCAGATTTCATTGTTTGAAAATATTGATCTTCAGTAAAATCAACTCCATCTCCTTTTTTATCCCAATTGATTACAGCATAATGGTGAACCCCGACTCCGCCTAACATATTTAGAGGAATATTTTTCATTAATACTTCTGTCCAATGATAATCTGCACTATTTGATCCGGAAGCAATACGGGTAATTCCACCTGTATTTTCCCAATCTGACATAAATGTGGCAAATTTTCTATATTCATCAGCGTAATATTCGGCTGTCATATTTCCTCCACATCCCCAGGCTTCATTTCCAATACCCCAGAATTTAACTTTCCACGGTTGTGTTCTTCCATTTTTTTTACGCAAATCACTCATTGGGCTTTTACCGCTAAAGTTGGCATACTGTACCCAATCAGATAATTCCTGAACGGTTCCGCTGCCTACATTTCCTGATAAATATGGTTCTGCTCCAAGTAATTCACACATATTCAAAAAATCATGTGTCCCGAAACTATTATCTTCAGTTACACCGCCCCACCATTTATTTACGATAGTCGGCCTCTGTTCTTTTGGGCCAATACCATCTTTCCAATGATAAGTATCCGCAAAACATCCGCCCGGCCATCTTAAATTTGGAATTTTTAATTCTTTTAAAGCTTTAACAATGTCATTTCTAACTCCGTTTGTATTTGGAATTTTTGAGGTATCTCCAACAAAAAAACCTCCGTAAATTGAACGTCCCAGATGCTCCGCAAAATGACCGTAGATATTTTTATTAATAGTTGGAGCCTTGTCGTCATTTTTTAATGTTACAACTGTGGTTTCTTTTTGAGCGAAAGTTATTTGATTACAAAATGTAAAAACAAATAAAATTAAAAGCGTTTTTTTCATGTTATTATAAGTTATAAAGAGGAAAATTAATAAAAACTTTCCTCTGTATATTAATTTTTTTAATAAGAAAGTGTTGGTTATCCTGATGACTATGCAAATAAACAATTTCTAGTTTTGGATTCCGTTGTCCCAAGCAGAGTCAATTTATCCTGTGCCGAATTAATAACTCCCTTAATCTCTTTGCCTTGAACTGACATTTGATTAACAGAAAATAAAAGTATTACTAATACTTAGGTCATTCTTTTTTTGGTAATAAAAAATTCCAATAAAGAATTTGTGGTTTTTTATCATACTAGTTTTTTAAGTTGTTGGTCATAAGTGTTGATTTTACATTTGTAAATTTAAGTAAAAAATAGGTTGAAAAACAAATTATATCGTAAAAAAGATCAATAAAAAAATATATCCCGTAATTTAAATGTTAAATCTACATTTAAAATTTAGTGTTATTTTTAAAAAGCTGGCACTTTAAGCAAATTATTTGTGTAAAATTTAAGCTTTTAATTGAAAAGCAATTTATAAATCAAAAAAGCCGATTAACAAATAAACTGTTCTTTGAGTAATAGTAAGATGAAAAAATAATACTTTTTGTACTTAAAATCCTCTTTATAAAAGTTCATTTTTAATTAAATTATTTAATGAATTAACTAGTTAAGCCAGAGAAGCAATTATTAACGGTATGACGCCTGAGTTAGTAAAATTTACTTATTAAGTTTATATTATGATAAATTTTAGTTAAGTGTTAAATACACATTAATAAAATTATGAAAGCTATTAGGAAGTTTATATATTTACCGATAAAAAATTGATTATGCTAAACAGTTATAGCGCTGCCGACAAGGTTTTATTAGCAGTAGATTGTATCATTTTTGGGTTCGACCATCAGGGACTAAAGATACTTTTAATCAAAAGGGACTTTGAACCTGAAAAGGGAAAATGGTCTTTAATTGGTGGATTTTTGAAACGCGATGAGATATTAGACAATGCTGCGATCAGGATTTTGAATACTTATACCGGGTTACACGATATATATATGGAGCAGTTACATTCTTACAGCGAAATAGATCGTGATCCTGTAGACAGAACCATTTCCGTTTCTTATTACGCCTTAATTAATATTGAAAACCATAATGCCGAATTAATTAAAAACTATCATGCTCAGTGGTTTAGTATTACTGATGCTCCCAATCTTATATTTGACCATAACGAAATGGTAAAACATGCCATTAGAAGGTTACGTTACAGGACTTCGATAAAACCAATCGGGTTTGAATTATTGCCTGAAAAATTTACCATGCGTCAATTATTAGAATTATATGAAGCTATTTTGAGTAAAGAATTAGACAAACGAAACTTTATCAGTAAAATTAACTCTTTGGAGATTTTAAATAAACTGGACGAAAAAGACATGCAATCCTCCAGAAAAGGATCGTATCTGTATACTTTCAACAAGGAAAAATACGAAGAGAAATTACTTAACGATTTTGTATTGAATTTATAATTCCTCAACAAAACAATAAGAAGCTAAAATTAATCATTGAAAATCAATTTCATTTGAGCTTTGACAAAAAAACAAACCCCTGAAGCATTAAACTTTCAGGGGTTTTCTACAATAAACTATTACTAAACTAAACTATTATTTTTCGTTATTTTTAACTATTTCCTTTTTGATAATCTGCCAAAAAAGTAGCTAAACCAATATCCGTTAAAGGATGTTTCAGCAAACCTTCGATAGCACTTAATGGTCCGGTAATAACATCCGATCCGGTTTTTGCACAATTAATAATATGCATTACGTTTCTAACTGAAGCGGCCAATATCTGAGTTTCGAAACCATAATTGTCATAAATCAATCTTATTTCTTCAATCAAATTCATACCATCTGTCGAAATATCATCTAAACGGCCAATAAACGGTGACACATAAGTTGCACCTGCTTTTGCCGCAAGCAATGCTTGTCCTGAAGAAAATACCAAAGTACAATTTGTCTTAATTCCTTTATTCGAAAAATACTTAATGGCTTTTACCCCATCTTTTATCATTGGGATCTTAACCACAATTTGCGGATGTAAAGCTGCTAATTTTTCACCCTCGGCAATCATTCCTTCAAAATCTGTTGAGATAACTTCGGCACTTACATCGCCTTCAACCAATTCACAGATTTTTATATAATGGTCCAAAATATTTTGTGCTCCGGTAATCCCTTCTTTTGCCATTAATGACGGGTTGGTCGTAACACCATCTAATACTCCCAAATCATTGGCTTCTTTAATATCTTTTAAATTTGCTGTGTCTATAAAAAATTTCATGGTTTTTTCTTTTATTTTTTGATGAATTAAAAATTGTTTTCTTTTAAATATTTACTGATTTCCTCAGCAGCATTTTTACTGGTAAAACCAAATTTCTGATCTAAAACAGATGCCGGAGCAGAATATCCAAAATGGTCCAGTCCAAATACTTTTCCGTTACTGCCAACCAAACTTTCCAGATTTACCGGAAGTCCGGCAGTAAGTCCAAAGACCAGTGCTCCTTTTGGAATCACACTTTCCTGATATGCTGCAGATTGTGATCTGAACAGTCCTTCAGAAATTATGGAAGCAACATTTATTTTGATATTTAATGTTTTTTCAAGTTCAGCAGCAGCTTCAATAAGAGTTGCTACTTCCGAACCATTTGCTATTAAGGTAATATCAGGATTTTGAGTTGATTTTACCAGATAACCACCTTTTTTTGCCTGAGAAGCATCCTCAAATCTTGTGCTTCCAATAGTTGGAATATCTTTTATATCTTGTCTTGAAAGAATCAAACCTGTTGGTGTTTTCTTGTTTTCAAGAGCCATTTGCCAGGCAACAGAAGTTTCAACAGCATCAGCAGGACGCAAAGCCAATAAACTTTGGTCTCCTGAATGGTTTTTAATCTTTTCTAATAATCGTATTTGTGCTTCCTGCTCAATTGGCTGGTGTGTAGGTCCATCTTCGCCTACGCGGAAAGAGTCATGCGTCCAGACATATTTTACCGGTAATTCCTGAATGGCAGCCAAACGGATAGCCGGTTTCATATAATCAGAAAAAACGAAAAATGTTGCCACTACCGGAATTACTCCACCATGAAGTGCAATTCCGTTGGCAATTGCAGCCATCGTCAATTCAGCAACTCCGGCTTGTAAAAACCCTCCATTGAAATTATTTTTTTGCAAAACCGATGATTTTTTCAAAAATCCATCGGTCTTATCACTATTGGATAAATCTGCAGAAGATACGATCATATTTTCTACATTTTCAGCCAGATATCCTAAAACTGCTGCAGAAGCATCACGGGTTGCAGCATTTGCCTTTTGAGTTATACTGCTAAAATCTAAAGCTGGCAACTCTCCTGAGAAAAATTGCTTGATTTTTAGGGCTAAGGCAGAATTTTGATTTTCCCACTCTGCAATTTTTGTTTTTCTATCAGCAGCTTCTTTTGTTTTTTGTGCTAAAATAGTTTTATAATAAGCCGCAACTTCTTCGTAAACAGCAAATGAATCTTCTGTTTTTGCACCTAAATTCAATAATGTTTTATCAAAATCAGCTTTTGTGGCACCAATTGGTTTTCCGTGTAATTCGCACTGTCCTTCATACATTGTTCCATCAGCAGTAACACAACCTTTACCCATTATGGTTCTTCCAATAATCAAAGTTGGTTTTTCCGATTCGTTATGTGCATCCGTTAAGGCGCTTCGAATTTGGGTATGGTCATGCCCGTCAATTGTAATGACTTTCCATCCCCATGATTCATATTTCATTGCTGTATTTTCAGTCGTAACCTCATCTGTCATTGAAGACAATTGCACATCATTTGAATCGTAAAACATAATAAAGTTATTCAATCCTAAATGACCTGCTATACGTCCGGCCCCTTGCGAAATTTCTTCCTGAACACCACCGTCTGTTATAAAGCCATAGATTTTATGATCAAATAAATTATCAAATCTTGCCGATAAAAATTTGGCGGCAATTGCAGCTCCAACCCCCATTGCGTGTCCTTGTCCCAATGGTCCTGAAGTATTTTCGACACCACGTTTTACATCAATTTCAGGATGTCCCGGTGTTACAGAACCCCATTGTCTGAAATTTTGAAGATCTGATTTTTCATAATTTCCCAACAAATGATATTGTGCATACATTAAAGCAGAAAGATGACCCGCATCCATAAAAAAGCGGTCTCTGAAAATCCAATGCATATCTGTTGGATCGTATTTTAAATATTCAGAATATAAAATATGCATGAAATCTGCTCCTCCCATTGATCCTCCCGGATGCCCTGAGTTTGCCTTTTCTACCATCGAAATGGCTAAAGCCCTTATATTATCTGCGGCTAATTGGTCTATTTTTGTGTTCATTTCTAATTGTAATTTAAAAACTAAGTGGTTTTGTTTATAGTGGTTTAATAACTTGTTTCAACTGAATTTTGAACAGAAAATATTTTCTATTCTGAAGTAAAATCAAATTAAATAATAAGTGTAAAATTTACATTTACAAATGTATGCAAAATAATTCCACAAAAACAAAAAATTATTTCCTTATTTTTTTTATTAATATCTTGATGATTTAATAAGCAGATACAAAATTAAGTGCCATAAAAACAATTAGAGGGGAAAATAACTTAAAGAGAGTTACGCATAATCAAGGATGATTTATTTTCGATTTGTTCATTTTTGCTTTTAAGCACCATTTCGGCCAGGATTTTCCCCATGGCTTCAAAATGTGTTGAGATTGTTGTAATTCCTTGTGCTACAACTTTTTTTAATGGTGTTTCATTATAGGAAATGATTCCAAAATCCAATCCCAATTTTAAATTATGGTTTCTGGCATTTTCGATTACCAGAACAAGATCCCTATCATTAGGAATAACATATAAATCTCCTGTTATAATCTCTCTGTCTTTAAATTCTGTTATAATTTCATATTCAAAATTATATTCGGTACAAAAATTTTCGAATCCTATTTTCATCCCAAGAGGCTCTCTGAATCCGGGGAAAATCAAAATAAGCTTTTCGTATTTACTCAATCTTGATTTTCCTTTATACAGCCCTTCAAAAATATCCTTTTTATGGTTTTGATAAATGGCAGGATATAATTTTAAGTCCGGATTAGTCTGATCCAATATAATCACTTCATTTACTGGTAGGGTTTTTATACTGTCAACTATATCGATTAAGTTAGTCGGCATAATTATATATTTGGTATAGTTTCCATTGCTGTCATTTATCAGTTTTTTGAAAACCGGAACATTAAAATGATGAAAAAAAATATCGACCTGAACGTTTTTTCCAATATTTTTCAAAAAAGAATTATAAATGTCTTCTTTAAAAATATTCAATTCATCAAACAATAAAAATATCTTCTGTTTTATAGTAACTTCTACACTTTTAACATAATAACCTTTGCCGGGAATAGCATAAATAATACCTCTTTTTTTAAGCTCATCATACCCTTGCAAAACAGTGTCACGAGATAATGAGGAAGCCAGACAGACCTTATTTACTGAGGGAAGTCTATCCCCTTTTATCAATTTTTCTTCTTCGATTGCCTTTTCAATCGAAAGAATAATCTGTTTGTACTTAGGCAAACCAAGATTATTTTGGATAGAAATGATATTCATATGACAATGATTTATATGCAATATACAAAAACTGGTAGGTACTGGTATGTTTTATTTCAAAATGTTTATATTTTTGGCCTCCTACATTTTAATAAAAATTTAATGAAAACAGAATCAGGTACAGAATTTCAAAACGAATTGGCTTTACAATTATTTGGCAAAATGAATGATATTGCTGTACATTCTCATCTTCTGAAGAATAAAAACGGAATGCAGGTTGAGATCATTACATACGGAGCAACCATTAAAAGTTTAAAAGTCCCTGTTAAAAACGGAAAACTGATAGATGTTGTTTTGGGTTTTGATGATTTAGATTCTTATATAAAATCGTATGATTTACCCAGTGCCCCCTATTTTGGAACAACCGTTGGCCGCTATGCAGGAAGAATACACAAAGGTATTTTTAGTTTGAATAATAAAACATTTCAGTTAAACCAAAATAACAACGGCAATACCTTACATGGTGGTTTTGTTGGTTTTGGAAAAAAAATATGGACCGTTACAAATATAACAGCCGATGAAAATCCTTCGATAACATTATCCCTTTTGAGTAAAGATTCAGAAGAAAATTTTCCGGGAGAATTGCAGGTAACTTTAACTTATATACTTACCGAAGAAAATGAGTTGAAACTGGAATACAAAGCAACAACGACCGAAGACACCATTATAAATCTTACACACCACAGTTATTTTAACCTTAATGGCCACGACTCTGATGTTTTAGATCAGGTTATGTATATTAATTCTGATAAAATTCTGGAAACTACTACTGAAGGTATTCCAACAGGGGAATTCACAAGTTTAACGAACCATGATTTTGATTTCAGAACATTTAAAAATTGCCCTTCTGTTATTGATAATTCTTTTGTTGTTGAATCAAAAAATGCAGTGGCTGCAAAATTACTCAGTCAGAAAAATAATTTAGAAATGATTGTTTATACGGATCAGCCTAGTGTTCATGTTTATGTTGGGGGAAATTGTTTTAATATTCTGAAAGGAAAAGAAAATACAAATTATCATTCGTCCAGTGGAATTTGCTTTGAAACCCAAAATTTCCCGGATGCTCCCAATCACCAACATTTTCCGAATTCAGTTTTGAAAAAAGGAGATGAATATATTCAAAAAACAACTTATAAATTTCAATCATTATAATTTTGATTAGAAAAAATATATAAATTTATTGTGCAGACACTGAGATGGTAATAAAATGAAATTAATTTTTAAATCAATATTCTTCCTATTCCTAATGACTTTTTCTTTTGGAAAAGTTCAGGCACAATCGCGTACAAAAGTGAATTTTGGTGCTGATTGGGAATTTAAACGAGAAGAAAAAGAACCTTCAAATTGGGAGAAAGTAACGATTCCGCATACGAACAGAATTGAATCTTTGGTAGTCATCAAACAATTTCAGGGAACTTCCTGGTATCAAAAAAACTTCAAAGTTGACAATTCGAAAGACCAAAAAACATTTCTGTATTTTGAAGGTGTTATGCAGGAAGCTGATGCTTGGATAAATGATAAAAAAGTAAGCAATCACAAAGGCGGATATTTGCCTTTTACTGTTGATGTCACTCCATATTTAAATTCAAATAAAGAAAATACAATTAAGGTAAAAGTCAATAATGAAGACAATGCTGATTTTTTACCGGGAAAACCTTTAAAGGATTTAGATTTTAATTATTATGGGGGGATTTACAGAAATGTATATTTAATTAGAACTTCAAAATTATATATTACTGATGCTGTAAATGCCAACAAAATTGCCAGTGGAGGTGTTTATGTAAATTTCGAAAACATAAACAAAAATGAAGCTTCGGGAACAGTTCAGGTGCATTTTAAAAATGAATTCCCAGCAGACAAAACTGGTTTTTTAAAGTATATTTTAACGGATAATAAAGGAGTGAAATTGGAATTCAAGTCAGAAAATTTCAATATAAAATCTAATTCTGATTTGGCTCTTACTCAAAAAATTTTGGTTAAAAATCCAAAATTATGGTCCATTTATAACCCAAATTTATACCGATTGGAAGTTCGGATAATTTCAGATAAAAAAATTATTGATTCGTATTCTGAAAAAATCGGAATCAGAAAATCAGAACTAAAAGCAGATGGTTATTATCTGAATGATGAAAAATTATACATTACAGGAACAAATGAGCATCAGGAATATCCTTATTTAGGATATGCCATTTCTGATGAAGCCCAGTATCGGGATGCCGTAAAAATTAAAAATGCAGGTTTCGATTTTGTCCGGTTATCACATTATCCACACTCTGAAGCTTTTTTAAATGCCTGCGACGAATTAGGAATTTTGGTTATGAACAGTTTAACAGGCTGGCAGTTTTTTGGCAACGAAACTTTTCAGAAAAATGCGTATCAGGATATCCGTGATATGGCAAGAAGAGACAGGAATCATCCAAGCATTATTTTTTGGGAAGCTTCACTGAACGAAACCGACATGAGCAAGGAGTTCATGAAAGAGGCAACAAAAACATTAAAAGAAGAATTACCTTTTGATCATAATTATAGTGCAAGCTGGATTGATAATGGAAATTATGATTTGTTTATTCCGGCGCGTCAGCATGCAAAAGCACCTGATTACTGGACAAAATACAACAAAGGAAATCGTAAAATTTTCATAGCCGAATATGG
Organism: Flavobacterium sp.; assembly: GCA_039931915.1. Taxonomy (GTDB): domain Bacteria; phylum Bacteroidota; class Bacteroidia; order Flavobacteriales; family Flavobacteriaceae; genus Flavobacterium. The sequence continues at coordinate 48,544 of JBDTRA010000007.1, forward strand.
TGATTGGGAATATTATGCACAAAATGCAGGTTTCAATCAGACCCAATTTGCGAATTTGAAAGAAAACGAAAGAACATCAAGACAATTACGCGGCGATGGTGAAAAACGATTATTACAACAAGCATACAATTTTCAGGAAGCATCAAACTCAAACCGAAAAGGAGCGCAAACAATTGGAGAAGCCAATTGGGTAATGTTTGACTATAATCGCGGTTACAGCCCGGATTTAGAAAGTTCAGGAATTAGTGATATTTTCAGAATTCCAAAATTTGCTTATTTCTTTTACCAAAGTCAGCGTGATGCCAATGTTGTACTGGATAAAAAACTATTCTCAGGACCTGTAGTCAGTATTGCCAATAACTGGACAGCAGAATCTCCTTTGAATGTAACGGTTTACAGCAATTGTGATGAAGTAGCTTTGTACCTGAATGATGTTTTAACAGCAAAGCAAAAAGCGATAATTGATAGTAATAACGATAAATTAGAACATGCCCCTTTTATTTTTAAAATTAATGAATTTAAAGTTGGTACTTTACGTGCAGAAGGTTTTATTGATGGAAAAAAAGTGGCATCAGCTGTGGTAAAAACACCTGAAACAGCTTCTAAAATAAACCTTAGCTATGATATTTCTTCTAAAGCCATAAATCCGGAATTTCCTGACATGGTTTTTGTTTATGCCAAAATTACTGATGCCAACGGAACAATTATTCTAACAGCAACAAACGAAGTAACTTTTGCCGTAAGCGAAGGAAATGCAGAATTAATTGGCCAGAACCCAATAAAAGCTGAGGCCGGAATTGCAACTATTATCCTTAAAACTAAAAATTTAAAAAAGAAAATAACGCTTAAAGCAACATCAGAAAAATTACAAAACAATACTATTACAATTACAAAATCATGAATGAGATTCTAATACAAAACACCACTGCTTTTTTTGAGAAGTCTTTTGGGACAACTCCTCAAAAAATTGTCCTTTCTCCGGGAAGAATTAATATTATTGGCGAACATATCGATTATAACGACGGTTACGTTTTACCGGCGGCAATTGATAAAATAATCTGTTTTGCTTTTGAGAAAAACAACTCTCAAAAATCCAAAATTATCGCCATCGATTTAAATGAAGAGTTTGAAATTGATTTGACTCAGAAAATTCAGTTAAGCGAAATTGTTTGGACCAATTATATTCTTGGCGTTATCAAACAATTGCAGGATAGTGGTCTTTCTTTTGAAGGCTTCAATTGTGTTTTCAGCAGTAATATTCCGGTAGGTTCAGGCTTATCTTCTTCGGCAGCGTTAGAATGCGGAATGATTTTCGGTATCAGGGAACTTTTCGATTTAAAAATTGAAAAAGTGGATATTGCATTATTAGGTCAAAAAGCAGAACATTGGGTAGGCATCAATTGTGGCATTATGGATCAGTTTTCAAGCGTTCATGGTCTTGAAAATAAGGTAATAAAATTAGACTGCAACACTTTAGATTTTGAATATCATAATGCTGATTTCAAAGATTACTCTTTGGTTTTGTTTGATAGTAATGTAAAACATTCGCTTTTTACATCTGAATATAATAACCGAAGACTGGAATGTGAAGAAGGACTTTCTATCATTAAAAATCATTTTCCTGAAATAAAAAGTTTTAGGGATTGTACAGAAGAACAGCTTTTGAGCATTCAGGACAAAATGAATGAAACTGTTTTTAAAAGAGTTCATTTTGTTGTAAAAGAAATTAAGCGTGTTACTCAGGCTTGTGAGGCTTTGGATAACGGAAATATTGAACTTTTAGGACAGTTGCTTTTTGATACCCATGACGGATTATCAAAAGAATATGAGGTAAGTTGTCCTGAGTTGGATTTTATAGTGGAACAGGCTAAAAAAGAAGAAACTGTAATCGGATCCCGCTTAATGGGTGGTGGTTTTGGAGGATGCGCCATCACTTTAATCAAAAAAGGAAACGAAAAGAATATAAAAGAAAAATTTACTAGCCTTTATTTTGATACATTTGGAATTGATTTAAAAATCTACGATGTAAAAATCTCAAACGGAACAACACTTTATACGACAAAGAATTAATGAGAAATTTTGATATTAACGAAGATCCGCACAGACGTTATAATCCATTAATAAACGAATGGGTTTTAGTTTCACCTCATCGTGCAAAACGTCCATGGCAAGGCCAGAACGAAGCTATTTCAACAGAAAAACTGCCTCAATATGACCCAACCTGTTATTTATGTCCGGGAAATGTTCGTGCAAACGGTATGAATAATCCAACCTATGGAAATTCATTTGTTTTTGAAAATGATTTTGCCGCCATGAAGCAGGATGAAATAATTTATGAAGACGATATCAGACAGACTTTTTTTAAGGCACAGCCCGAAAGAGGAATTTCCAGAGTCGTTTGCTTTTCGCCAAGACATGATCTTACTTTGCCGGAAATGGAAGTTAAGGGTATCGAAAATATAATTCGTACCTGGCAGAAAGAATATACTGATTTAGGCAATATCGAATACATCAATCACGTTCAGATTTTCGAAAATAAAGGAAGTGTCATGGGATGCAGCAATCCACATCCGCATGGTCAAATCTGGGCTCAGTCATCATTACCGACCCAGGTTGAAAAAACCCAGAAAAACCTAAAATTATATTTCGCTAAAAACAATTCCAATCTTTTACAGGATTATCTTAAAGCCGAATTAAATAAAGAGGAGCGTATTGTAATAGAAAACGAGCATTTTGTAGCATTGGTTCCGTTTTGGGCAATTTGGCCATATGAAACCATGATTATCAGTAAGAGGCATGTCAACAAAATTACCGATTTCACCTCTGATGAAATAACAGCTTATGCCGTCATTTTGAAACAGCTGACTACGAAATACGATAATCTTTTCAGTACTTCATTCCCGTATTCTTCAGGAATCCATCAGGCTCCTACAGATGGGGAAAAACATGAAGAATGGCAATTTCATATGCACTTTTACCCACCATTATTGCGTTCTGCCAGTGTTAAAAAATTCATGGTAGGATACGAAATGTTAGGCGAATCACAACGTGATATTACCCCGGAAAAAAGTGCTGCCATTTTAAGGGAACAATCAGATATACACTATAAAAAAAAATAGACCGATGAAAATAGTAGTTACTGGTGGGTTAGGTTTTATAGGCTCACACACCGTTGTAGAATTACAAAACGAAAATTTCGAAGTAATCGTAATTGACAATCTTTCTAATTCTTCGATTGAAGTTCTGGACGGAATCGAAAAAATTACAGGAAAAAGACCTCTTTTCGAACAAATAGATTTAAGGGATAAAACGGCCGTTCAGGGATTTTTTAAAAAATATTCTGATGTGTCAGGGGTAATTCATTTTGCCGCTTCAAAAGCAGTGGGCGAAAGTGTTCAGAATCCTTTATTGTATTATGAAAATAACATTAGCTCACTTGTATATCTTTTACAGGAATTACAAGAAAAACCGGAAGCTAATTTTATATTCAGTTCTTCCTGTACCGTTTACGGTCAGGCCGAAGTAATGCCTATTGCTGAATCAACACCTGTACAGCCTGCAATGTCCCCTTATGGAAACACCAAACAAATCGGCGAGGAAATTATTGCCGATGTTACAAAAATAAGTAATCTGAATGCTGTTTTATTGCGTTATTTTAACCCTATAGGCGCACATCCATCAAACGAAATTGGCGAATTACCTCTTGGAGTTCCACAAAATCTGGTTCCTTTTATTACTCAGACAGGTGCCGGATTACGAAAAGAATTATCTGTTTACGGGAATGATTACCCCACTATTGACGGGACTTGTATTCGTGATTATATACACGTTGTAGATCTGGCAAAAGCACACGTAATTGCAATGCAAAGGTTAGTGAACAAAAAAAATTCCGACAAATTAGAGATTTTTAATTTAGGAACAGGAAAAGGAAGTTCTGTGCTTGAAGTTATTCACGCTTTTGAAAAAGCAAGCGGTCAGAAATTGCCTTATAAAATTGTTGACAGAAGAGAAGGGGATATTACTGAAGCTTATGCCAACACTGACAAAGCCAATACAATCTTAGGCTGGAAAACACAATTAACGCTGGAGGAAGCAATTGCAAGTGCCTGGAAATGGGAACAAAAAATCAGACAGTAAAAAAAGCCTGAATAAAAACAAATAGAATTATATCTTTTTTTGCTATTTAATCCTATTTTTTGTTATAAATGTAAAAAAGACATTTATTTGTATTGTCCGTAAACTATTTTTACTTTACTTTTGATTTTCGATTTGGTAGAAAAATAACAAAATTAAAATACATATCATATTTTTTTCGGATTAAAAAAATAAATTACCTAGTTTCGCAGCTAATAAAACCACAAAAAACACTTTATAATTTAATTTAATATTATTAACAAATGAGCCAGAAACTTGCTTTTGCAGATTATGCAGTATTTATTATCTATTTTCTCGTAGTATCCATTTACGGATATACGATTTATCGCAAACGCGAAAAAAACGAACACGATGCAAAGGCCTATTTCCTTGCAGAAGGAACACTTACCTGGTGGGCTATTGGAGCTTCATTAATTGCTTCTAATATATCGGCTGAACAATTTATCGGAATGAGTGGCGAAGGTTTCTTTTTAGGAATCGCTGTTGCTGCTTATGAATGGCTTGCTGCTATTGCTTTGATTATTGTTGCCGTTTGGTTTATTCCTGTTTATCTTAAAAATAAGATTTACACGATGCCACAATTCTTAAAAACACGTTATAACGAATCTACTGCCTTAATCATGGCGGTTTTCTGGTTGTTTTTATATGTTTTCGTAAACCTTACTTCTATTTTATATTTAGGAGCTGTTGCTATTAATGGTTTAGCCGGAGGAGAATATCTGCATGCAATCATGGTTGCTTTGGCTGTTTTTGCCTTAATAATCTCTTTAGGGGGAATGAAAGTAGTAGCTTATACTGACGTAATTCAGGTAGCGGTTTTAATTATTGGAGGTTTAGTTACTTCTTATATTGCTTTGACAACAGTAGGACAGTATTTTGGTTTTGGTCAGGATGCTATCGCTGGTTTCAATGTATTAATGGAAAAAGCACCGGAGCATTTCAGAATGATAATCGACAGACCTACAGCAACATCTTCTCAATTGGAAATTGACAAATACCTTACTTTCCCGGGATTAATGTCTTACTTGGCAGGTATCTGGATTATCAATCTTAACTACTGGGGTTGTAATCAGTATATTACACAAAGAGCCCTGGGTGCTGATTTACAAACAGCCCGTACAGGTATTTTGTTTGCAGGTATGCTAAAATTAGTAATGCCATTAATCGTAATGTTACCTGGAATTGCAGCATTTGTTTTATACAAAAACGGACATTTACCACAATTAGTTGGAGGAAAAGATGGCGCTTATTCTGCTATGTTAACATTCTTGCCAACAGGTTTAAAAGGATTATCAGTAGCCGCTTTAACTGCAGCTATCGTAGCATCATTAGCGGGTAAAGTAAACAGTATCTCTACTATTTATACTTTAGACGTTCACAAAAAATACATTCAAAAAAATGCCAGCGACAGACATCAGGTAAACATCGGAAGATATGCTGTTTTCGCAGCAATGCTTTTAGCTGTTTTATTTACCTGGAATGACGTATTAGGAATTGGTGGTGTAGGTGGTTTTACTTACATTCAAAAATATACAGGATTTATTAGTCCGGGAGTATTTGCAATGTTCTTCCTTGGTATGTTCTGGAAAAGAACAACGGGTACAGCTGCAATCGTAGGTGTAATCGCAGGTTTCTTATTATCGGTTTTATTCAACGAATTTGCACCGGCTTTATTCGGAAACGAAACTTTATTGTACACTGCCTGGCCTAATGGAAAAGGTGGTTTCGAAATTCCGTTCCATATTTGTATGGGATTATCATTTGTGTTTACTATGCTTCTTATGATTGGTATAAGTTTCGCAGGACCAAAAGTAAATCCTAAAGCATTCGAATTGGATACTGAAATGTTTAAAGTAAAACCACAAACAATGGTTTTAATTGTAATCACATTATTGATTATAGCCGCTTTATATATTAAATTCTGGTAGTATAATTTCTATCATATAATTTTAAGAAAGACTGTCTGCAAAGGCAGTCTTTTTTTTACATTATGCCAATTATTTTGAAAGAAAAAACATATATTTGATTTCCCAAATATTAAAAAATATATGTCCTATATTCCCGAGCCTTCCTATAAGGATTATTTAACGCATAAAATAAAAAAAGACGATACATTAATAAGTGTCGCCCAGGAGTTAGGTATTGATCCTTATGTTCTTAGAACCTATCACAATAAATTTTGCCCTTTAAAAGATTTAATAGAAGCTGAGTTTCCATACCAGCTTGAATTCCTCATTTTAGCACCTGAAAAAATCGAACTTTCTGATGACGAAAAAGAAAAACAACGCAAAAAAGTAGTTTTTAACAACGCTCCTTTTACTATTTCTTTCGATTATGCACAAATAAACAATTCTTACGGCGTAATGTATACGATAGAGAATGGCGAAGAAATACATACAATCAAACAGGAAATCAATGTCAGCTGGAAAGCAAAAAGCGAAAATGGTTTTATTTTTTTGAAGTAAACCGAACCGGAAATATTTACATTAACGATGAAGCAGCCAGCACTATGGCTGAGGAAATTGCCGAAAAAGCTTCCTCTGCCTTATATCCCTTATTAGTTATTGTTGATGAAAAAGGAGAATGGGTCTACATTAATAACTTTGATCAAATTGAAGAACGCTGGCAGGAAACTAAAAAACAATTACGAAAATATTATAAAGGAGGTCAGGTCGAAAAATATTTCTCTATTTACGATAGAAATTTAGAAGACAGTGATACTTTATATATTTCACTTTCTAAAGACTGGTTTTTAAATGCCTTTTTTAACGGAATCCATACCCAATATCCTTCCTCTTTATCAATTCAAAAAAATATCGATTTTCCTTTTATTGCCAAAACTGAAAATATAAATTATCTCGTTGATCAAAAATTAGACGATCATCTTGATATTGATAACTTTTTAGTAATTGACATCAATGGCAAACTCGATGATGAGCGAAATATAACTGATTTTCAAAACGAGTTAAATTTACCTGTAAAAGAATATTCAGATCAAAAAGCAACTGGCAGCTACAGGGCAAAATATTTTTTAAATCCTCAAAATTATATACCCGAGAACATTTTTATAACCTGCAATTTAGAACTCGATACCCTGCAAAAATACTCGGTTTCGATATCTAATTTAAATGATAAAAAAGAAATCAGCGCAACGCCAAAACAGGAATTATTTATTGAAGAAACCAAACCTCAAAAAAAGTGGTGGCAATTTTAAACAACCAAAATTATGAGCGAAAAACATTTTGTAGTCCAGGGAGCTGTTTGTAAATGCAAGTTTAGCGAAGACACTTCGAAAACGGATAAAATTAAAGTCAAATCACAAACCAAACATTTTGGTAATGATAAAGACGGATCCAAAAAACTAATTGCTACCACCAAAGACATTGGGCAGACTTTAGAAAAAAACACCTTTGGTAAATGTAAAAACCAACCTGCAGGCAATAGTTTTATGCTCTGCCAGGCCGTCATAACAAAATGGAGCGGTTTTTATAAAAAAGTGACGCTTAGTAACCATGGCAAAATACTGCTCGAAAACAGCAAAGCAACCTGCCCCATGGGAGCACCCGATTGTATTGAAATTACAAATCACGGACAAACAGCAGAACCCGGCGAACAAAACTTTAAGAATACCGAGCCAATGGTACATAACCTTATAAATCCAATGGTTGATGTAAGGGATATGTATGCAAAGGAAGCGAAGAATGATGGAATAGTTTTTAACAATTAATTTTTTGATTAAATGGCAAAAGGTGTTAAAAGAATAAAATGGACCGGAAGTGGAAAAGTAATTTCAAACTTATCTATACCAAATAAAAAAGTAGTCATTCATCCTAATCAGGTTGTAAGTTTTGAAGTTGATTTATGGTATGATGGTACAACCGAAGAAGAGAAAAAAAAGGGCATGACCTGGATATTTCAGGAACAAAAAAAACAAACAATAGTTAGACAATTAACTTTAGCGGCCAATACTCCTTTTGAGATAAACATTCCAAAACATTTATGTGGACCGTTTGAATATTATCTTGAAGCCAGTCTTTCCGGAAAAAAAGATTTTCACAATGTAACCGGCTTGCTTATAAGCGGCTCTTCACCTGCAAAATTATTAAGCAGTAAATGGTCTAAAACCTATGACGGCGAGGACATTCGTAAAAAATACTTTTTCTCTTATGGAGAAACAGTATATCTTAATCTAAAAACCGAAGGACTAAACGGACATAAAAATATAAAAATTGAAATTTTCAGGCATCTGGATTTCCAGACTGACCCAATAATTCGTACAGTAGCTGGGGTAGAAGTTATTGATGGTGAAATAAATCTGGAAATAAAAAACACGTACTCCTGGTTTTCAACAATAAAAGGAATAAAGGAAACAGAAGAATTTTACGTGAAAATTTATGACCCGATAGCAAAACTTTATATTACTGATGAAAAAAACCTTAAAGATCATGCAACCTTTTTAAGGATTAATAAAAAAATTGTTTCTCACGAAGTAAAACCTCCAAAAAATTTATCTCCTTTAAAAACTGGTGAGCCTGACACAAATAAAGAACGACATGAATTATGTAAGTTTGAAACCATTAGCATTACAGAAAACAAAAAGACACCAATACTCCTCTTTAATAATGGCGAAAAACTAAGTAAGGTATCAAACCCAAAAACACCAATTAATAAAACCATTTTATTTGATTTTGAAAAATATGAAATAACTCCTGAGGCCAAAACAACACTCAACAATATTTTACAGTATTTATTAGGATCGCAGCACTCAACAATCAAAATTGATGGTCATGCCTGCGTTATTGGTAAAGAACAGTACAACCAAAAATTATCTCAGCAACGAAGTGATGCCGTAAAAAAAATTTTTGTTGATGGCCGTTTGGATGCCCGCCGTATAATATCTACAGGCCGGGGTGAAGTAAACCCTACCGATGACAAACAAGATCGTGACAATATAAAACACAAAGACGAAAAAGAATATATTGAAAATCGTCGTGTAGACATTTCATTTGACTCTTTTGGACACGATGCACAAACTATCGTTTATGAAACTATTGTGCCAAGCCATGATCAAAATGTTACCATTGATGTTACCGAATATCAAAACAAAGCTTGTTTTAGGGAAAAAAGCAAACACAAAAAAAACATCAAAATTAACTCGACGGAATATAGCATAGCAATAGATAAGATGACAAATAAATTAGATTTTCCTGTAAAATCTAATTTAGAAACATGGAATCCTGCACCTATACAGTATATCTGGCCTAAAGTTTTTGCTAACGAATATAATATAGATGTTCATTCCTGCCGTTATTTTTCAAATGATGCCAATACTACTGTTCTTGTAAAAGCTTATCCTGATATTAAGTGGGATTTTCACTTCTTTTTAAATCTTAGTAATAAACTAAGTGTAAAATGGCAAAAACTATCTCCTGAAAAGCATAAAGAAATGCAAAGCAAAGCAGGAAAAATTGGAGCAGAGAAAAGATGGAAACAAACAGAAATTGATTTTGGAGTAGCTCTTGATGCTAAATGGGATAAAATTGAAGCTGATAAATATAAAGGACATTATGATGCTACTTTAAAATATGAAAAAAAAATCAAACAATTTTATTCTGTTTTCGGCTCTTTAAAAGAATTTTCCAAAGGAGTAACTGAGAAAACAAAAGGAACAGTAACCAAAACGAGATTAGGAAAAAATCTTCCATTTGAAATATATATGGACCCTCCAAATTTCTGCCTTGGAGCAGGATGGAATCTAGAAAGAGGAATAGCTAAAGAAAAAGAAACTAATGAAATAGGTACCGCAGTTGAGTTCTATTTTAAGGCAGAGCCATTAATTGCTTTAGCTCTAAATATTGATTTATTAGGAGGATTGGTTCAGTTGGCTGTTGCTGCAACAACAGCTGGTGCAGGTAACCTAGCCGCAATGAAAATATACAATGAAGTCAAAGATTGGTTAGGCAATGAAGATCATAATGTAAGCGTTAAAATGTACATTGATTTAGAAATAACCAGCACAATAAACGGGTTTTCTAAATTAAAATTAAATACTGCATCTGATAAAAATGATGCAGATGCTAAATTAGAAACGGTTCTAAAAGTAGAATTAAAAGCAGGTATAGAATTAAAAGCCCACGTAGTTATCATCATTGGTGAAGCTTATGTAAATGCTGAAGTATCTGGTAAAGCTGTTGGCTCTGTAACGTTTGGACATCAATTATTATACGAAAAAAACAGTACTGCAACACATATTTATTATCAGCCACAATTAAATTTTGATGGATTAAAAGTCACAGGAGTTATAAAAGCCAAAGTTGGTCTATTAATAAAAAAAGGTATTTTTAAAGGGGATCATGACAAAAATTTAGTTGACTACAAATATGACGAAAACCTTTTTGATCCTTTTAATGTTATAGAAGAATTTGAAAAAGTTACAGGAATAAGTTCTAAAGTACAATTATTATAAATTAAAGCAAATGAAAAAAACAAAATTATTATTAATCTTTTTAGTATTGATTATATTACAATCATGTAATTCACAAACTACGAAAAAAGAAAAAGAAATGAAAAAATCAACAATATCAAAACCATTTGATTTAGCAAATTTAACCTTAAATGAAGATATAAATGATATTTTATCATCTGTTAATCTTTCACAAAAAGATACAATAAAAAATAATGAAGTAACTTTAATAGGCAATGAAAGACTTGTCTTTGATTCAGAAAAATTATTGACTTTTAATAAAATTAAACTTGCTAATAAAAACAACCTCGGTACAAATAGTGTAATATTACATTACGGTAAAATTGATCCGGAAATTGGAGTGCTTAGTAACGAAAAAAACAATATTGTAGGGATGTATCAAATCAATCTTTACTCTGAGAATGAAATACAAAATCTATTGAAAAATTTAAATTTAATATTAGGAAAAGAGGTTTTTGAAAAGGAGAGAAATGGAAATGTATCCGATATAAAAGATAATACTTTAATAGAAACAAAAGAAAAGTTTAAAGAAAATACTTTCATCTGGAAAAATAAGAATTTAGTCTACTATTGTTTTAAGAAAAATTCATCTATCGATAAAGATCAATTACAAAACTCTCTATCTCTTTTTGTTTTCAATAAAAATAATTCGGAATGGATTGGATTCATTAGTGGATTAGGTTATCAACATACTGAAAAATGTTTAGAGAAATGAGATCAATAACTTTATATATAGTTTTATTACTCTTTCTACAATCATGCAACTCACACAAAAAAGATTTATCTCAGATCACTTTTACTGAAAAGTACGATACTTTTTTTGGTGATATTCCTAATGACTATAAAGAAAATCATTCCATGATAGATTATAATCTGTATGATGTTTACGATACAGAATCTGAAAAAGCACTTTATTTTAGCGAGGTTGATTTAAGTGGATATCGTGATAAAAAAGGAGAATTTGGGAAGAATCATGTTAGTTTTGAATTTTCTAAAAAAAATAAAATCCTGCAATATTATTCGGTGCAATTATTTACAAATAAAAAAACAAGTAACTTAATAAATGTATTAAATAATAAAATAGGAAAGCCTTCCTATATTTCAATGTTTGACAGTAATGATACTTTACCAGATGCCTTATTGTGGGAAGATAAAACCAGTTTTTATTTAATTACCGGTGCAACTCAAAATCAGATTGATTTTGTAGTTTTTAATAAAGAAAACAAGACAATTCGAGAAAAATTGATGTCAGGTAGTTTTCAATATTATGGTGACTATTTAGATTATTTAGAAAAAAACAACCTAAAAACACACGCATTTAGTTATAAAAACTTCGTTGATTACAAAACTAAGGAAGGAAATAATTATTACATAGAAGATTATAGAAAACCATAAATTAATAAGATGATATACGAACCATATTACACCATAGATTTTTCAGTCGCAGCCTGCAATTTTGAAATTTTGATTAACGATGTTCCTGTAATAACGATGGAAGCTGAGGGACAAATTTCTTCTAATATCCCAATTAATTATGCTATTTATAATTCTGGAGAACAGTTTGTAAAAGCTACTATTAAACCTATTTCAGGACAAGAAAGCTTACACCCTGAGGCATCATTAAAATTTAATATTAAATTATTTGACGTAGCGAGTAATGAATTTAAATTTATAAAAGATTTTCCAGCAGTAGAACTCCCAAGAATTGAAAAAAATCAAAAACCTTTTTTGACAAATTCTACAGAATTTTTAGCTGAAATCCCTTATTCCTTAACTAAGTGGAATGACGGCGAAAACTTAAATGATATAGATGATTTCAAAGAAAAACTTATTAAGGCATACAACGGATTGGCAGATCTTCTTAAAGATGAAAAATATAGTGAATTTGTAGAAAAAATTAGGATTAGAGAAAAAAACATGGCTACATCAATGTATTTAAGCAGTTCAGAATCTAATGCCAGGATTAACAGTTTAATTGAAGATGCAAAAAATGGTTTTATAGTAATGCCTTTTCCACAAGACACCATTTTAAGATTCTATGGTTATGGTAAATTAGCAACATTCAAAAAATTAAATGGAGAACCCGCTCTCTATCTATACAATAAAGAAACACAAGAAGAACTTATGATAGATCAAATGTTTTATATCCCGAAAGGAAAAACAGAACTTGAAATTATATAATACGGATTTGTACATAATTTTAGACAAAAGAAAAATGCAAAAAGCTTTTATATATTTTTTATTATCAATCATTCTCGTGAGTTGTAACAGCCAATCCTTAGATTTATCAGTAATTGATTTTGATAAACCTTCAAAATCTTATCCCTTACAAAATCTGAAAACTTCCAGAACAGAAGAACAAAAAGGGCATTTTGAAGTCAAACATGAAAAAGAAGGAGTTTCTCTAGAATTAAAAGATGATGGTGAAAGAGTCACCAATTATATTTTTATGGATGAATCAACCACAAAACAACTTAATTACAGTGGACTAATGGTAAATCCCAATATTGGAGTCTCATTAAGCGTGTATGATAATAAGGTTGTATACATAGATTTAACTGTTGACTTTCAAAGTAAATTTAAATTATTTGATTTACTTAAAAGTAAACTAGGAAAACCTGCCGAAATAATTAACAATGAAGTTAATCTCGCAGATATTGATTTACCAATGCAAAAATTATTTCTTGAAAAATTACCGAACGAAACTAAAGTTGACAAAGAAAACGGTTATTTTTCTTACCCAGAAAGATTGAGATGGATAAAAGGTGATGTCTTCTATAAATTAGAGCTTAATCCCTCTGGAAACTCAATAGAAAGCAGTCTTACAATTATATCAAAAAAAGCCCTCAAAGATAAAATCATCGCAGGTTATCAACACCCAGAAAATGATCTTTTTCTAAATAAATATTTAAAATGAAAAAAACAATATTGTTACTGATTGGTTTAATAATTATTTCGTGCAACTCTCAAACAGATTTAGAAACATTAAAATTTGGCACAAATATTTCATCAACAATCGAGGATACAAAATTTGAAAAAGACAAAAATATTGACTTTGGTCTTGTTGCTTATGTAACTGAAGATGTGGAGAATTTTAGATATGGAAATGTAAATTTTTCAAACCTGACAATTAATGATAATACCAAAAATAGTTTAATTAAATATATTAGCAATTTATCTATTTACGTTGACGATTTTAAATCTAATAATGTATCCGGGATAAAAATTGAACTTGAAAATGAAAGTGAGGGGGAAATTTTATTAAACTATATTAAAACTAAATTAGGAAAACCTTTATTAGAAAACATCTATAATAAAGATAATCATGTTCAATCGAGTTATTTATGGGATGATAAAAAAAATAATCAGGTAATCTATATTAACCAACAAACAGAACTTTACAATGATCCTGAGGAAAAATTTGTTTCAACTGATATAACAATTCTCAAAAAAGGTTTGAAAATGATCCCTTCTCCAGACAATAACCCAGAAAACATAAAAAAATTACTGGAAGAAAATCCTAATGCTTTTGATGTGTTAGAAATTTTTAAAAGTTATTTCCCAAATTAATTATAATAATCAAATATAGAAATTAGACTTTTTTTATGACATACGTTACCATTCCCCAAATAATTAATTGGTTTTCTTCGGTAACTTTTATGGGGTTATAATCTGGATTTTCAGGCATCAGATACAGGCAGTCTTTTTCTACCTGAATACGTTTTACGGTAAATTCTCCATCAATAAAACAAATTGCAATTTTATTGTTTTGTGGTTCCAGGCTTCTGTCCACAACCAATACATCTTTGTCATTTATACCTGCATCAATCATAGAATTCCCTTTGACCCTGATGTAAAAAGTAGCCAGGGGATTTTCGCTTAATTCCTTATTCAAATCAATAGTCGTCTCCATAAAATCAGCAGCCGGAGATGGAAAACCAGCCGAAACTCCTTCTTTTACGAAAGGAACCCTCATTTCACTTTCAAAATCAGGAAGAAAAAAAGTAAGTTTTTGTTCTTTTTTTACAGACATTGGACTTCCAGGATTTCATTGAATTTAGTGGTGTATTTAGGCGACAAATGATTTTGGTTCATATTCCAGGTCAGCTTAAGATTTTGTGTAGCCAGTTTTACTTTTGTATTACCAATTTTTTGGTTCAGTTGATCCATTACTTTCATCAAAGTCAAATGTTTTGGATTTTCCTCTTCAAACAATTGAAATTGCTTTTTATCCTCATCAATTAATTCCGTTAGGACAATACCCGCTTTCTTGAACCTAATTCCCTCATTCCCTTTGTGTAATTTCTTTAGCATATCTATAGCTGCATTCGAAATAGTCAAAGTAGAATTGCTTGCATACGAAAGCGTTACTGCCATATTAAAATAATATTTAGATGTTTTAACTGAATGTTTATCTACTACCAGCATTACAATAATAGTATGACAGCAGGAATTTTGTTTGCGAAGTTTTTCAGCACAAACAGCTGCAAAAGTGGCAATACGCTCTCGCAGTAAATCAAAATCAGAAATTTGTTTTGGAAAACTTCTTGTGGTCGCAATACTCTTTTTTTGATCCGGCAAAGGCTCTAAATCCAAAACCGATTTGCCTTCCAATTCACATTTCAGTCGAAGACCAATAACACCCATTTCTTTTTTAATCCAGGCTTCGTGCTGCGGTGCTGTAAAATCGAGCGCCGTAATAATATTTCGAAGTTTAGCCTTTTTTTTGGTTCGATAACCTATGCCCCAAACATCTTCAATTTTTGTCCATTTTAGAGCTTTGATACGTTTTTCTTCTGTATCAATTACATAGACACCATTGGTTCTGTATTGAAATTCTTTTGCAATTTTATTGGCCACTTTTGATAATGCTTTCGTTGGGGCAAAACCAATGCAAACCGGAAGTCCAACCCATTTTTGAATACGGGATTTCATTTGAAATCCATAATCCTGATAATCCAAGACATTTAAACCATCAAAATTCAGAAAGGCTTCATCTATGCTGTAAATTTCTACATTAGGAGTAAATTGACCTAAAATCCCCATTACCCGATTGCTCAAATCCCCATACAACGGATAATTGGATGAAAACAATTTGACATTTTTCTCTTTTACCAATTCCCTAATCTTAAATGCCGGAACACCCATTAGAACGCCGGCTTCCTTTGCTTCATTACTTCTGGAAATCACACAGCCATCATTGTTAGATAATATCGCAACAGGTTTTCCGTTGAATTTCGGTTGAAAAACACGTTCACAGGAAGCATAAAAATTATTACAATCGACTAAAGCATACATATTGCAAAATTACAGATTAGTGCAATATACTTCTGGAAATGAAAGTTAAATTTTAAGCACTAAATATTCTTCATATAAAAATTATTTTTACTTTTAATCAATACTCGCAAGGCTGTTATTTATTAGTAATACCAATTCCTGCTTAAAAACTGAAGCCTGCAATATTAAAAATCATCCACTAATTTTCGAAAAAATGATTAAAAAAAAATTCTGTCTCGCTTTAGACTTAAAAGAAGACGAAACCTTAATTCAGGAATATAAAAAGATGCACCAAAAAGTATGGCCAGAAATAATTGACAGCATCAAAAAATCAGGAATTACTGTATTGGATATTTATTGTACAGGAAACAGATTGTTTATGATCATAGAAGCCGATGCAGATTTTACATTTGAAAAAAAATCTGCATTGGATGAAAATAATTCAAAGGTACAGGAATGGGAGACTTTGATGTGGCAATTTCAAAAAGCTTTGCCTTGGGCAAAAGCTGGCGAAAAATGGATTTTAATGGATAAGATTTTCGAACTGCCTCAATAAATACTAAAAATAAGCAAATTGAAATAAAATTTAATCCTTAAAATTAAATAAAAAACTTACTTTTGAATTTTAACTTAAACCTATTCTTTATGAAAAAAACAGTATTTGCATTATTATTCTTTACCGGAGTTACATTTGCCCAAGACATTAATGTCGTAAGTGGAAGCTTTGATTTTTTAAAAAACCAAAAGGAAATCAACGTAGAATTTGATTATAGTAATTTTACTATGATGAAAGAAAAAAAGACAGAAGCTCAGTATGTTGAAGAGAGAACTGCCGAATTAAATGAAAAATCAAAAGGAAACGGAAATATTTGGAAAAAGAAATGGGAATCTTCTAAAGAATTAATCTGGACACCAAAGTTTTTAGAATTAATGAACGTTATTATGGTTAAAGAAAAGAAAGATGTTAGTTTTCAGGAAGGATTAACAACTCCTTATACTTTGATAGTAAAAACGGTTTGGTTATATCCGGGTTGGGATATAGCAATGATGAAACAGCCTGCTAAAGTTACTACAAATTTAAAGTTTGTTGAAACAGCTAACAAATCAAATGTGTTATTAGAAGTTTCAAGTGAAGAAGCTCCAGGAGATCAATGGGGGAATAATTTTAGTAACGAATCCAGAATTGGAGAAGGTTATGCCAAAACTGCAAAGTCACTGGCTAAATTACTTCTGAAAAAAGCATACAAATAATATAATTATAATTAAGCAAAAAGCCCTAAATTAATTTAGGGCTTTTTTTTATTTTTTGTTTTCCATTTCTATCAAATATGCCATGTTTTTAATCACATTGTCATGTTTTTTTACAAAGGGATTTTCTTCATTCCACACATATCCTGCTAAAACTGAGCATATTTTTTCTTTTACGTCCAGGTTTTCAGGCTGATGAAAAAATAATGTCTGCAAGTTTCCGGTGTACCATTCTTTTACGTAAGTGGTAAAAACAGCAATTCCGCGTTTCATATATCCTGTAAATTCCACCTCCCAGTCAACTTCAATTCCTTTTGATTCTTTAAGATATAATTTTGATGCCAGCATTCCTGATTCTGTAGCAAAAGCAACTCCGGATGAAAAAACAGGATCCAAAAATTCTGAACTGTTTCCTGTCAACGCAAAACCATCTCCGTACATTCTCTTTACAGCTCTTGAATAATTTTCCAATTTTACAGGGTCGAATAAAAATTCAGTTCCCTGAAATCTTTTTATATAATAATCTGAAAGCTGAATAGCATTTTTTAAAGCCTCTGCATTATCTTTATTTTCTGAAAGTGAGTTAATAAAATCTGTTGGACCCACAACTCCCAAACTTGTATTTCCATTTGAAAAAGGAATTACCCATAACCAGACTTCCGTTTCTAAAATATCAAAAGAAATCATAGTTCCCTCCTCGCCTTCCGGCCTGTTGATATCTTTTACATGTGTAAATATCGATGAATGGGGGTCTAATTTCGATGGGGTATCAAGATCTAAAAGCCTTGGCAATACACGTCCGTATCCACTGGAATCAATAATGAATTTAGCATGGATTTCTTTTAAGTTTCCATCCTTATCCTTTACGATAGTTTTAGAATTTTTCCCTTCAAAGGAAACTTCCAAAACTTCCGATTCAAATTCCAGGTCAATTCCTTTTCTGATCACTTCCTGCGCCATCGTATTATCAAAATCTGCCCGGGGCACCTGCCAGGTCCAATCCCAGCCTTCACCAAATTTTTTACTAAAGTCGAAAACGCAAATTTCTTCTCCTCTTATAAAACGTGCGCCTAATTTTTTTTCAAAATTCATTGCGTCCAGACTTTCAAAAAGCTCAGCTTCTGCAAAATGATCCATAACACGTGGGATAAGGCTCTCACCAACCACAAGTCTGGGAAACTTTGTTTTTTCTACCACTTTTATCTTAACATTATTCTTGTGAAGATAAGATGCCGAAACACATCCGGAAGGTCCTGCACCTATTATTAAAACATCAACAAACTCCTTTATCATATTAAAAATGTTATCAATTATTAACCTACATTTGCCTTCATCAAAATAACCACATTTATTTTGATAAATAAAATTAAATTAGCACAATCAAAACCGGTTTAATGAATACAATTAATGAATATTTAAGTTTAGCAGAATTTGAGTCTATTATTTTTGGGAATAATAAAGTTGTTATCAGCGATATTGTTTTAAAAAGAATAGACGAAAGCTTTAATTTCCTAAAAGAATTTTCAGGGAACAAAGTGATTTACGGAGTAAATACAGGCTTTGGTCCAATGGCTCAATATCGTATTAAGGAATCTGACCAGATTCAATTGCAATATAATCTAATCAGAAGCCACTCTTCGGGAACGGGAAAGCCTTTGAGCCCTGTTTGCGCTAAAGCTTCAATATTAGCTCGATTAAATACGCTTTCATTAGGAAATTCAGGTGTTCACTCCTCTGTAATCCATTTAATGGCAGAACTTATTAATAGAGATATTACACCATTGATTTTTGAACATGGGGGTGTTGGTGCAAGTGGGGATTTAGTACAATTATCACATTTAGCCTTAGTCTTAATTGGTGAAGGTGAAGTTTTTTATAAAGGAGACAGAAGACCAACTCAGGAAGTTTTCGAAATCGAAGGCCTAAAACCAATTCAGGTAGAAATCAGAGAAGGTCTGGCCTTGATTAACGGAACTTCGGTAATGACCGGAATTGGAGTGGTAAATGTGCATCATGCCAATAAATTATTAGATTGGTCTTTAAAATGTTCTTGCGCCATAAACGAATTGGTTCAGGCATATGATGATCATTTCTCTGAAGAGTTAAACCAAACCAAACGTCATAAAGGGCAACAGGAAGTGGCTGCGAGAATGAGACAAAATCTTTCGGACAGTACTTTGATCCGTAAAAGGGAAGACCATTTATATTCAGGAGAGAATACTGAGGAAATTTTCAAGGAAAAAGTTCAGGAATATTATTCATTAAGATGTGTACCTCAAATTTTAGGTCCGGTTTTAGAAACTATAAATAATGTAGCTTCCATTTTAGAAGACGAATTTAACTCGGCAAACGACAACCCGATTATCGATGTAAAAAACAAACACGTTTATCACGGAGGTAATTTTCATGGCGATTATATTTCCCTTGAAATGGATAAATTAAAAATCGTTATTACTAAATTAACCATGTTGGCAGAACGTCAGTTGAATTATCTATTAAATTCAAAACTCAACGAAATCCTTCCTCCGTTTGTCAATCTAGGAACGCTTGGATTTAATTTCGGAATGCAGGGTGTTCAATTTACAGCAACCTCAACAACTGCCGAAAGTCAGATGTTGTCAAATCCAATGTACGTTCACAGCATCCCGAATAACAATGACAATCAGGATATTGTAAGTATGGGTACAAATGCTGCGGTGATTACCTCAAAAGTAATCGAAAATGCATTTGAAGTTTTGAGCATCGAAATGATTACAATTGTTCAGGCAATTGATTATTTAGGGCAAAAAAATAAAATTTCGTCGGTAACCAAAAAATGGTATGACGATGTTCGAAACATAATTCCTGAATTTAAGGAAGATCAGGTAATGTATCCTTTTGTTCAAAAAGTAAAAGATTATTTGATAAATAGTTAAGGTATGAAATGTGTATTAGTAACCGGCGGTTCAAGAGGAATTGGAAGCGCTATTTGTAAAAAATTAGCCGTTGAGGCCAATTATCATATTCTGATTAATTATCATTCAAATAAAACAGCTGCCGAAGAAACACTTCAGGAAATAATAAAATTAGGCGCAACCGGGGAAATTTTAGGATTTGATGTTTCGAATTTTGAAGAAGTACAAAAAACGTTAACCCAATGGCAGGAAGCAAATCCTGAAGCCATTGTTGAAGCTATTGTCAACAACGCCGGAATTACAAAAGATGGTCTTTTTATGTGGATGACTCCCGAAGACTGGAACGGAGTTGTCAACACAAGTGTGAATGGCTTCTTTAATGTGACGCAGTTTTTTATTCAAAAAATGCTTCGCAATAAATATGGCCGAATTGTAAATATAGTTTCTGTATCAGGTGTGAAAGGAACAGCAGGCCAGACTAATTATTCAGCTGCAAAAGGTGCTATTGTTGCTGCAACAAAAGCATTGGCGCAGGAAGTTGCGAAACGTAATATAACTGTAAATGCAGTTGCACCAGGTTTTATAAGAACCGATATGACAAGCCAATTAGACGAAAAAGAATTACTAAAACTAATTCCGGTAAATCGTTTTGGCGAAGCCGAAGAAGTAGCAGATTTAGTTAGCTTTTTAATTTCGAAAAAAGCAAGCTACATTACAGGAGAAATTATTAACATAAACGGAGGAATATATTCTTAAAAACATTTACACATAGAAACATAGATTTTATGTGCAAAAAGAGAACTAAAAGAAATATATTTCTTTCACATAGTTAGCTATGTTTATTTCAAATAAGTGAAACACTTTTTTGAGTTTACAAAAACCATGAATCTATGTGTTAAAAAAATTATACTTAACGGATAAAAAATTACTTTGAAAACGATGAATAAGAGAGTTGTAATTACTGGAATGGGGATTTATTCTTGTATCGGAACTTCTTTAGATGAAGTAAAGGAATCTTTGTATAACGGAAAATCCGGTATTCAGTTTGATGCCGAACGAAAAGAATTTGGTTTCCAGTCTGCCTTAACAGGAATGGTTCCGAAACCTGATTTAAAAAATTGCCTGACCCGCAGACAACGAATGAGTATTGGTGAAGAAACGGAGTATGCCTATATGGCAACTATCGAAGCCTTAAAAAACGCCAATATTGACGATTCTTTTTTTGATGCCCGCGAAGTTGGGATTATGTACGGAAATGATAGTGTTTCAAAAGCTATTATTGATGCAACCGATATTGTTAGGGAGAAAAAAGATACTGCTTTAATTGGTTCAGGAGCAATTTTTAAATCGATGAATTCTACGGTAACAATGAATTTATCTACCATATTCAAACTTAGAGGAATCAATCTTACCATAAGTGCTGCTTGTGCGAGCGGTTCACATTCTATTGGATTAGCTTATTTTTTAATAAAAAGCGGCTTTCAGGATATTATTATTTGCGGTGGTGCACAGGAAATCAACAAATATGCAATGAGCAGTTTTGATGGTTTAGGCGTTTTTGCATCAAGGGAAAATGAACCCACAAAAGCTTCAAGGCCTTTTGATGCTGCGCGTGATGGTTTAATTCCGAGTGGCGGAGGTGCAACTTTAATTTTAGAAAGTTATGAGTCTGCTATAGCACGTGGAGCTACTATTATTGCCGAAGTTGCAGGTTACGGGTTTTCATCAAACGGTGGTCATATTTCGACCCCAAATGTAGAAGGGCCATCAACTGCCATGCAAAGAGCTCTTGATGACGCACAATTAAAAGCTAGTGATATTGATTATATAAACGCTCATGCAACTTCAACCCCGGTTGGTGACGAAAATGAAGCCAAAGCAATTTTCGAAGTTTTTGGTGAGAAAAATCCGTATGTAAGTTCAACAAAATCAATGACGGGTCATGAATGTTGGATGGCGGGAGCAAGCGAGATAATCTATTCTATTATAATGATGCAGCATGATTTTATCGCGCCAAACATCAATTTAGAAAATCCGGATGCCGATTCTGCGAAATTAAATTTAGTTAAAACTACGTTAAATAAAAAATTTGATATATTTTTGTCCAATTCCTTCGGGTTTGGAGGAACCAACTCTGCGTTGGTAGTTAAAAAGTTTAAATGAAGTGATGAACAAAGAAGAGATTATAAAAAAAATTAATGGTTTTTTAGTTGATGAATTTGAAGTTGACAATGATGAAATCCAACCAGATGCCAATTTAAAAGATACATTAGGACTTGACAGTCTGGATTATGTAGACTTAGTAGTCTCTATTGAAGCTAATTTTGGTGTAAAACTGGTTGAAGTAGATTTTGTGGGAATAGCCACTTTCGAGAATTTTTATGATCTTATCGAAACTAAACTAAAAGCTAAAGCTGCTTAATGAGTCAATGGGACGGCAAATCAAAAGGAACTGTTTTAGGCTATAGGATATTCGTTTTTTTAATACAAAAGGCAGGTATTAAAGCCGCTTATGTACTGCTTTATTTTGTTGCCTCTTATTATTTTTTATTTCTAAAGAAAAGCAATAAAGCGATTTATTATTATTTCAATCAAAGATTAGGGTATTCCAATTTCAAATCAAAAAAAATGGTTTTCAGAAGTTATTACACTTTTGGTCAGACCATTATTGATAAAATTTCCATTTCGGCAGGAATGCGAAATAAATTTACCTATGAATTTGACGGAATTGAAATTCTAAAAAATCTATTGGCCGAGAAAAAAGGAGGAGTTCTTATTAGTGCCCATGTTGGAAATTTTGAAATTGCCGAACATTTTTTAGGTGACATTGATGTTGATTTTCAAATTAATTTAGTTACTACGGATTTAGAACATTCAGATATTAAAAAATATCTGGAAACTGTTACGCAAAAACCAACCGTTAAGTTTATCATCATCAAAGACGATTTATCTCATATTTTTGAGATCAATGCTGCTTTGGCAAACAATGAACTGGTTTGTTTTACAGGCGATCGCTATTTTGAAGGTACGAAATCACTTTCTGAAAATATTCTGGGCCAGGAGGCAAACTTTCCTGCAGGTCCTTTTTTAATTGCTTCACGATTAAAAGTTCCCGTAGTTTTTGTATATGTAATGAAAGAACCAAACCTGCATTATCATCTATATGCAAGAGAAGCGACCGTAAAACATCGTGATGAAAAAGGACTGTTAAAAGCTTATATTGAAAGTGTTGAGAATATATTGCAAAAATATCCCCTGCAATGGTTTAATTATTTCGATTTCTGGAAGAATAATACTTAATTAAAAATTAAACAGCTATCGTTTTTTCATACTTTAGTAAACTCAAAATAGCGTATGGAAGAATTTGACTCGGTTATCATTGGTTCTGGTGTTGGTGGTTTAGCAACTGCAATTTGTCTGGCAAGGGCAGGACAAAAAGTTTTAGTTCTCGAACAGCATTATGTTCCTGGCGGATGGAGTCATAGTTTTACCTTAAACGGTCAGCGTTTTAGTCCAGGGGTCCATTATGTTGGTCTCCTTGATGAAGGACAAGCAACAAACAAACTTTACCGTGGTCTGGGAATTGCCAATGATATGGTATTTTTCAGGATGAATAAAAATGCTTTCGAGCATTGTCTGATTGGTGATGAAACTTTTGATTTGCCTGCAGGAATTAATAACCTTAAAGAAACACTTTCCGCACATTTCCCATCTGAAGAAAAAAACATCAACGAATATCTTACATTGGTTGAAAGAGTAAATTATGAACTTCAGTTAATTCCGAAGTTAAAAGGCTGGTGGCAGAAAATAACAGTTCCTTTTCGGACTAAACATTTTGGAAAGTTTGCTTTATTTCCCTTAAAAAAAGTCGTGGCCTGGCATGTTAAAGATCCTATGTTAAAAGCGGTTCTTAATATTCAGTGTGGCGATCATGGGCTTTCTCCAAACAGAGCCTGCTTTCCTGTACATTGTTCCGTAATGAGCCATTATTTTGATGGTGGATTTTATCCGATGGGCGGCGGTGGCGGAATCGTAAAGGCCATGACAAACGGAATAAAAAAACATGGCGGTGAAGTGAGGATAAAGCAAAATGTCCAGAAAATAATAGTCGAAAATAATAAGGCAATTGGTGTACAATTAGAAAACGGACATCAGATTTTTGCTAAAAACATTGTTTCAAATGCGGATCCGTCGATTACCTATCTCAACTTGATTGGCAAAGAGTATCTGAGTAGTTCACTTCTCAAAAAACTTCAAAAAACAAAATATTCAGTTACTTCCCTTATTTTATTTTTGACCTTGGATATGGATGTAACTCTCTACGGAATTGATTCCGGAAATATATGGATGATGAAAGATGAAAATGATGATGCTAATTTTGATGATTTAATGAGCGATACTATTGCTGACGGAGATTCTTTCCCTGCCTTGTTTATGAGTTGTACAACGCTTAAAGACCCGCCGAGTTTTAACGGGCGCTATCATAATTTTGAAATTGTAACCTATGTCAATTACGAGCATATCCCTAATTTTTCGGATACCGGAGACTATCACAACGAGGAGTATATTGCATTTAAAGAAAAAGTAGTTGAAAAATTAATGAATAATGTAGAGAAAATCATCCCTGATGCAAAAAAACATATTGTTCAGGCTGAATTAGGAACTCCAAAAACAAATGAATTCTATATTAATTCGACCAATGGAAATGTTTATGGTACAGAAAAAACCTTAAATCAGGTTGGCCCATTCTCATTTAAAAACAAATCCGAAATAGAGAATTTACACCTTTGTGGGGCATGTACATTGTCACACGGCGTTACAGGCGCGACTTATTCCGGGATTTCGGCGGCAGCCTCTATTTTGAACTGTTCTTCGGATGATTTATTGATTGAAGATGCCAGCCAAAAAATACGTATTTATGATGCCGAAGACAAATCTACCTGGCCAGATTGGGTTCACACCAAACGAACTGATAAAATACGAAAATTCGTTTAAAAAAAATACTTACTTTTGCCATCTACCAAACCAATTAACCCAATGAAAAATGTTCTTGTTATTTATTACTCCCAATCCGGACAATTAAAATCTATTGCACAAAACATTGCAAAGCCATTTTTAAATTCCGAAGAAATAAAGGTTACTTTTCATGAAATACAATTAGAAAAACCATTCCCGTTTCCGTGGGATAAAACTTCTTTTTTTGATGCTTTTCCGGAATCGTTTATGCAAATTCCAACAGCGCTCAAGCCTATTCCTGAAGAAGTATTAAATACAAAATTTGATTTGGTGCTTTTGCATTATCAGGTCTGGTATTTATCACCTTCAATTCCCATCAATTCTTTTTTACAAAGTAATGAAGCCAAAAAAATCTTAGATAACACTCCGGTAATTACCATTAACGGTTCCCGGAATATGTGGATTATGGCTCAGGAAAAAATTAAGGTTTTATTGCTACAGGCAAATGCTCAATTGGTAGGAAATGTAGCCCTGACAGATCGTGTTGGAAACTTAATTAGTGTAATTACCATTGTTGAATGGATGTTTTCAGGGGTAAAGAAAAAGTATTTAGGTTTCTTTCCATTACCCGGAGTTTCTGAAAAAGACATTCAGGAATCAACAAAATTTGGAGATGCGATACTTTCAGATTTCAACCAAAATAATCTAACCAATTTACAACCGAAATTGGTAACTCTTGGTGGTGTCAGAATTAGTCCTTATTTAATTACAGTTGATAAAACTGCAAATAAAATTTTTAATAAATGGTCCAAATTCATTTATAAAAATCAAAAAAACAGAAAACAACTTCTTAAAATATTTTATATTTATTTATTCTTGGCAATATGGTTAATCTCACCAATAGTATATATATTGCACATTATTACCTACCCCTTTAAACTAAAAACCATAAAAAGAGAAACTCAATATTATCAAGGAGTTCAGAATACTAATTAAATTATGTTTGAAGTATATATTACAAAAGCTGCAAAATATTTGCCAAATGAAGCCGTTTCGAATGATGAAATGGAAAATTATCTAGGACTGATAAATGATACTGCTTCAAAAGCAAGACGTATTATTTTACGCAATAATAAAATCGCGAGCCGTTATTATGCTCTTGACAAAAATGGAAAAAGTACACACAATAATACGGAGTTAACCCGAAATGCTGTTGTACAATTATTTGATGAAAATTTTACACCTCAGGATTTAGAAGTACTTTCCTGCGGCACATCATCACCTGATGTTCTTGCACCTTCGCATGCCGCTATGGTCCATGGGTTGCTAAAAAACAAATCGGTTGAGTTAAATTCTTCTACCGGTATTTGCTGTTCCGGCATGAATGCATTAAAATACGGCTTTCTTTCGATAAAATCGGGAAATTCAAAAAATGCTGTCTGCACAGGATCTGAAAAAGTTTCAACATGGCTTTCAGCCCAAAAATACAATCACGAAGTAATCAACTTAAAAAATCTTGAAGAACAGCCTATTATTGCTTTCAAAAAAGATTTTTTACGCTGGATGTTATCTGATGGAGCAGGTGCCTTTTTATTAGAAAACAAACCCAGAGAAGGCACAATTTCATTGAAAATTGAATGGATGGAATCCTATTCGTACGCATTCGAACTGGAAACATGCATGTATGCCGGTGGTGATAAATTAGAAAATGGAGAAATAAAACCGTGGAGTGACTTTACACCTGAACAATGGTTGAACGAATCTGTATTTGCTGTTAAACAGGATGTGAAATTGTTAGACGAATTTATTTTACCAAAAGGTGTTGAAAGTATGAGCGATGCGATGGCAAAAAATAATATTACAGCAGAACAGATTGATTATTTTTTACCACACGTTTCTTCCAATTTCTTTGTAGAAGGATTAAAAAAAGGACTGGACGAAAAAGGAATTGTAATTTTAGATGAAAAATGGTTTATGAATCTTCTGAGAGTTGGTAATGTTGGTTCAGCCTCTATTTACATCGCTCTTGAAGAATTGATGAATTCGGGAAAATTAAAAAAAGGCGATCATATTTTATTATCGGTTCCGGAAAGCGGAAGGTTTTCGTTTGCCTATGCGTATTTAACAGTTTGCTAATGGAAACAACTTTACTTTTAGAAAAAAATGCCGTTGAGAATTTATTACCACAAAAATTTCCTTTTGTCATGGTAGACAGCATGTATACGTTTACCGAAACTTCATTAATCTCAGGTTTAGATATTCAAAAAGATAATATTTTTATTGATAATGATACTTTTTTAGAAGCAGGTTTAATTGAGCATATGGCACAATCCGTAGCATTGCATACAGGATATCAGTTTTTTTTAAAAAATGAAAAAGCCCCAACAGGTTATATTGGTTCTATCAAAGAAATTGAAATTAAAAAATTACCTCAGGTAAGCAATAATATTCAATCAACCGTAACTATTTTGCAGGAATTTGCAGGAATCACTTTAGTGAATATTGTAACTACCCTGAATGATGAGGAAATTGCTAAGGGGCAAATGAAAACCGTTTTGGCTAAATAATACAATGGAATGAAAACTGCAATAGATATTCAAAATTACTTACCGCACCGGGCTCCAATGCTAATGGTGGATTTAATTTTGAATTTGGAAGCCGACTTTGTAGAAACGATATTTTTGATAAAAGAAGACAATATTTTTGTTGATAACGGCATTTTTATTGAAGCCGGTTTAATCGAAAATACGGCACAAACCTGTTCTTCGATTGTTGGTAAAAAATATTTTCTTGACGAAAACGGAACAGAAAATGAAAGCGTAAATGTCATTGGTTTTATCAGCGCTTTAAAAAACCTGAAGATACATTCATTGCCGAAAATTAATGATACTATCAGAACCAAAGCAAGTTTGATTTCAAAATTTGTTGGTGATGATTATACTTTATGTACGATGAGTTGCGAGAGCTTACTCGGCGACAAAATGCTTTTAGAATGCGAAATTAATTTGTTCATTCAAAAAAAAATTTCGGCGATAACATAAATTCTCGAAAAGAAAACGGTCATGGAAAAAGAAAATGTACCACAGCACGATAGTAATTTAAGCAAGAAAAACTTAAAAGAACTGGTGTATGCCACCGATGAAAATGGCAATTATACTACAGCACTGAGCACAGGCTGGGAGCCTAAAGCAATTGCACTTTCTAATGCTATCGATGACATAAAAGAAAGAGCAGAAGAAGCACGGTTAAAAGTTCAGAATGGAGAAATAAGTCCAATTTGTTATTATATGGAACTTAACAAAATGGATCTTACAATACTCGCAGGCTATGTGGAAATGTGGAAATGGCGTGTAAAAAGACATTTTAAACCAGCCGTTTTTGCCAAATTAAACGATAAAATTTTACAGAAATATGCAGACGCTTTTGAAATTTCAATAGCCGAATTAAAAAATATCAAAACAAACTAATGCAAACTAATTTTACACATCATCAATCTGCTCACTGTGAAAATGGAGTGGCTTCGAATTTGTTAAAAAACAACGGACTGAATATCAGCGAACCGATGGTTTTTGGTATTGGCTCCGGGCTTTTTTTTGTGTATCTCCCTTTTATAAAAGTAAATCACGCTCCCGCAATTAGTTACAGGACTTTGCCGGGACAGATTTTTAATAAATTGGCAAGCCGTTTAAATTTAAAAATAAAAAGACAAAAATTCTCATCTGTTGAAAATGCAAATGCAGCATTAGATGAAAATTTAAAAAACAATATTCCAACCGGATTACAAGTGGGTGTTTACAACCTGAGTTATTTTCCTGATGAATACCGCTTTCATTTTAACGCTCATAATTTAGTGGTTTACGGCAAAACCGAAACCGATTATTTAATCAGCGATCCCGTGATGGAAACCGTTACCACATTAACACATGACGAATTAGACAAAGTACGTTTTGCCAAAGGTGCATTTGCTCCCAGAGGGCAAATGTATTATCCAATCAATATCCCAGCAGCTGTTGATTTGAAAAGCGCCATCGTTAAAGGAATTAAAAATACATGCCGTGATATGTTGGCTCCGATGCCAATTGTTGGTGTGCGCGGAATTAAATTTGTATCAGGACGAATCAGAAAATGGCCGGCAAAACATGGTGTAAGAAAAGCCAATCATTATCTGGCGCAAATGGTAAGAATGCAGGAAGAAATTGGTACCGGAGGCGGTGGTTTCCGTTTTATTTATGCTGCCTTTTTACAGGAAGCTTCAGTTATTTTAAATAATGAAGAATTAAAAGTGCTTTCTAAAGAAATGACTCAAATTGGAGATTCATGGCGTGATTTTGCAGTTGAAGCTTCCCGAATTTACAAAAACAGAAGCGCCAAAGAAGATGTTTACAACGCCATTGCAGATGACCTTTTGGATATTGCCAACAGAGAAGAAGCATTTTTCAAAAAATTAAAAAAAGCAATCAGCTAAATATTTTGCAACCCATTATAAAAATAGAATCCCTTTCGAAAAAGTACAAAAATGCAGAAATGTATTCTTTGAATGATTTTTCGCTGAACATATACGACGGTCAGATTTTTGGTTTGTTAGGTCCGAATGGCGCCGGAAAAACAACTTTAATTTCCATGCTTTGCGGATTGGTAAAACCAACTTCAGGCCACTTCACTATTAATGATCTGAACTATGCAAATCATTCCTTAAAAATCAAAAAAATTATTGGCGTTGTTCCTCAGGAATATGCTTTATATCCAACATTAACCGCCAGAGAAAATCTGCATTATTTTGGAAGCATGTATGGTTTAAAAGGTTCCGTTTTAAAAGATAAGGTTATTGAAACTTTAGATCTTTTAGGCCTTTTAAAATTTGCGGATAAACGTATAGAAACGTTTTCGGGAGGAATGAAACGCAGGGTCAATCTGATTGCGGGAATTCTGCACAATCCGAAAGTTTTGTTTTTGGATGAACCAACAGTCGGAGTTGACGTTCAGTCGAAAAATGCCATTATAGATTATTTAAAATTCCTGAATCAAAACGGGACTACTATTATTTATACTTCGCATCATTTAGCGGAAGCTGAAGATTTTTGCACTAACATCGCTATTTTAGACCGAGGCAGAATTTATGCGCAAGGATCTCCGTCAGGATTGATTCATTCAACTCCTGAAGCAAGAAATCTTGAAGAAGTTTTTATTTCATTAACCGGTAAAGACTTTAGAGATGATGTATAAAATTTGGATGTCAGTCGTAAAAGAATTTTTACTGCTTAAACGGGATTTAGGTGGTTTGATTATTTTATTTATTATGCCATTGGTGCTGGTAATCACGGTAACTTTAATACAAGACAGTACTTTTAAAACGGTCAGCAATACTAAAATTCAGATTTTATTAGTTGATAATGATAAAGGTTCTGTTTCTAAAAACGTTTTTGATAATTTAGAAAAAAGTAATTTGTTTAGTGTTGTTACTCAAATTGACAATAAACCTATTACCGAAGAAGTTGCAAAAGAAGCTGTTTTCAAAGGAAAGTTTCAGTTGGCGATTATAATTCCGCAAGATTTAAGTATCGATTTACAAACCAAAATTGATCAGAATGTAGAAAACATTGTGAGTAAAATGGGTTTAACCGACAGCTCGGCAATAAAGAAACCTTCTAAAATAATAAAAGAAAAAGAAGTTAGATTATATTTTGACCCTGCAGTTCAGATGAGTTTCAAAAATGCGGTGATGAGTTCAATTGATAAAATGATTTCGCAGATCGAAACCAAATCAATTTACACTACTTTTCAGAATCAGTTAGGTGAAGAAAACACAAAATTCGAACAAAAGAGTTTTATTATTTTCAAAGAAATAATTCCAAAAATCAACAACAAGGAAATACTTCCAAATTCGGTACAGCATAATGTTCCTGCCTGGACACTCTTTGCAATATTTTTTATTGTAATTCCGCTGTCCATTAATATTGTAAAAGAAAAAT
>JBDTRA010000008.1:0-78939 GCA_039931915.1 Flavobacterium sp.
CTGAAGCTGATGCTATCGCTGCTGCAACTCCTGCAGTTGAAGAAGAAGAAGTTGCTGAAGTTGAAGCGGAAGCTGCTACTGAAGAAGCTCCTGCTGCTGAAGAAAATAACGAAACAACTGAAGCATAATTTTAGTTAGCGATAATGCGTAAAGAAGAATGTTTTTATTTAGGTAAAATCGCTAAAAAATTTAGTTTCAAGGGTGAAGTTCTGGCTTATTTAGACACAGACGAACCTGAGTTATACGAAAATCTGGAATCAGTGTTTATTGAATGCAATAAACACCTGGTTCCTTTTTTTATTGAAAAAAGTTCATTGCACAAAAACGATTTCCTAAGAATCCGTTTTGAAGACATGAATACAGAAGAAGATGCAGATGCCATAATGGGTAATGCAATATACCTTCCTTTAAATATGTTGCCAAAACTCTCAGGCAACAAATTTTATTTCCACGAAGTTATTGGTTTCGAAATCGAAGATCAGCGTTTAGGCGTTTTCGGAAAAATTGTTGCCGTTAACGACACTACCGCCCAGCCTCTTTTTGAAGTATTAAATGGCGAAATCGAAATGTTGATTCCGATGATCGACCATTTCCTGGTAAAAATTGATCGTGAAAACAAAAAAGTGATCATGAACCTGCCGGAAGGTTTAGTCGAAATGTACCTTTAAAAGAGAAATTCCAATTTTTTAAATTCCAAATTCCAACTTAAAAAGAGAAATTCCGATAAAATTTTATTTCTATAATTTATTTGGAAAGAAAAAAACCTATGTTTTAAGCATTGTTCTGTCTTTATTAAAATTTCGAATTTAATTATGAGTAAACCATACGATTTAGAAGAAAGAACTTTCTTGTTTGCAAAAGAATGTAGAATTTATATCAAAACTCTACCTCAAACAGCTTCTAACATTGAAGACGGAAAACAATTAATTAGATCATCTGGTTCTGTAGGGGCCAACTACATTGAAGCAAACGAAAAACTTGGAGATAAGGATTATTATTTAGACTAAAAATATCTCGCAAAGAAGCTAAAGAATCAAAATATTGGCTACGATTACTACAGGAATTAAATCCTGAACAAAAGCTACTTTAAGATCTTTTATTATTCGAAGCAGAAGAATTAAGAAAAATTCTATCTACAATAATCACTAAAACTTCACAACATTAAATCGGGATTTTAATCTTACTTTTGCAACATACTATTATTATCAAAATCTATATTTCTTCTTAGTATTTGGAATTTCTTTTTTGGGATTCATTCTTTTTAAGTTGGAATTTGGAATTTAAAAAATTGGAATTTCATTTCTATGTTTTCATTCAAGCAATTTTCTGTTCAACAAGACAAAACCGCTATGAAAGTAGGAACCGATGGCGTTTTACTTGGCGCCTGGGCTCCTGTAAACCATAATCCGTTTAGTATTTTGGATATTGGTGCCGGAACTGGAATTATTGCCTTAATGCTCGCTCAACGAACCCATGCAGAACAAATTGATGCTTTGGAAATTGACGAAGAAGCTTACGAACAAACCGTTGAAAACTTTGAAAATTCACCTTGGGGAGATCGGTTATTTTGCTTTCATGCAGGTCTGGACGAATTCATTGAAGAACCCGAAGACGAATATGATCTGATAGTTTCTAATCCTCCATTTTATTCCGAAGACTATAAAACAGAAAATGAACAACGTGATTTAGCCCGTTTTCAGGATGCTATGCCTTTTGAAGAATTAATTGAAGCTGTAGATTTAATGGTTTCTGAAAATGGAATATTTGCCGTCATTCTTCCATTCAAAGAAGAAGAAAATTTTATTGCTCTGGCAAAAGAAGCTGAGTTATATCCTTTAAAAATTACACGGGTAAAAGGAAATCCATTCTCACCAATTAAACGTACTCTGTTAGCTTTTAGCCGAAAAGAAAATGCTGAAATCGAAATTGACGAATTAACCATCGAAATCGACAGACATGTTTATACTCCTGAATACATAGAATTGACCAAGAATTTTTATTTGAAAATGTAATCTTCCATTATTTCCAGACAGGACTGGTTACTAATTCATTCATCAACTAAAATTTGTTTTTTAGCACAAAGCTACAGGTTAAAAAAATATAACAATTATGTTTTGTTTTGTTATATTTTTATTACGTAAATTTGTTTTGTAAAACAACAAAAATGAAACCAGACCTATTTCAAGCTCCCGATTATTACAACCTTGACGATTTATTGACCGATGAACATAAACTGGTTCGCGAATCGGCACGTGCATGGGTAAAAAGAGAAGTTTCTCCTATTATTGAAGAATTTGCTCAAAAAGCAGAATTCCCAAAACAAATTATAAAAGGGCTTGGAGAAATTGGCGGTTTCGGACCTTATATTCCGGTTGAATATGGCGGTGCAGGCTTAGACCAAATCTCTTATGGCTTAATTATGCAGGAAATTGAACGTGGTGATTCAGGAGTAAGATCGACTTCATCTGTTCAGTCGTCCTTAGTAATGTATCCGATTTGGAAATATGGAAACGAAGAGCAAAGAATGAAATACCTACCAAAACTGGCAACAGGTGAATTTATGGGCTGTTTTGGTTTAACAGAACCGGATCATGGTTCAGACCCGGGCAGTATGATTACCAATTTTAAGGATAAGGGCGACCATTATCTTTTAAACGGTGCAAAAATGTGGATTTCGAATGCCCCTTTTGCAGATATTGCAGTAGTCTGGGCCAAAGATGAAACCGGAAGAATTCACGGATTAATTGTAGAGCGCGGTATGGAAGGATTTTCTACACCGGAAACACATAATAAATGGTCACTTCGTGCATCATCTACCGGTGAATTAATTTTTGATAATGTAAAAGTTCCTAAAGAAAATTTATTACCTAATAAATCCGGATTAGGAGCACCCCTTGGGTGTTTAGATTCGGCCAGATACGGAATCGCATGGGGAGCAATTGGTGCAGCAATGGATTGTTACGACACTGCTTTACGTTATGCCAAAGAAAGAATTCAGTTTGGAAAACCAATTGGAGGAACACAATTGCAACAGAAGAAATTAGCTGAAATGATTACCGAAATCACCAAAGCGCAATTATTAACCTGGCGTTTAGGCGTTTTAAGAAACGAAGGAAAAGCAACAACCGCACAAATCTCGATGGCAAAACGAAATAATGTTGACATGGCGATTCATATTGCCCGTGAGGCCAGACAAATGTTAGGCGGAATGGGAATTACAGGAGAATACTCCATTATGCGTCACATGATGAACCTCGAAAGTGTGATTACCTATGAAGGCACACACGATATTCATTTATTGATAACCGGAATGGATGTAACAGGAATATCAGCATTCAAATAATAACGCTCTATTAAAATATATTGAAAATCAATACAAAAAGCTTCCTCTAACCGGGAAGCTTTTTTATATTTACAAAAAATACCACATATATGAATATTGAAACCATCAACAAAAGCATTCAGCCTCAAAAGGAGATGCTTTTACAGCATTCTCTGTACAATAAAATTCAAAGTATTGATGACTTACATCGTTTTTTAGAAAGTCATGTTTTTGCAGTTTGGGACTTCATGTCATTATTGAAGGCTTTACAGGCTAAGCTTACCTGCACAACTACCCCTTGGTTTGCTACAAAAAATCCTGAAACCAGATATTTAATCAACGAAATTGTTCTTGCTGAAGAAACTGATCTGACTATTGACGGAAGGAGACAAAGTCATTACGAAATGTATCTTGAGGCAATGGAAGATTGCGGTGCAGATACCACAGGAATCAACAAATTTTTATCTGAAGTAAATTCGCTGCATAATATTTTTGTTGCTATAAAACAAAGTACACTACATCCTGAAATAAAAGCTTTTTTAGATTTTACATTCAGGGTAATCGAACAAGGAAAACCACATGAAATTGCGGCAGCATTTACTTTCGGGAGAGAAGATCTTATTCCGGGAATGTTTACAGAGATCCTGAAAAATTTTCAAAAAAACCTGCCTGAAACTGATTTAAGCAAATTGCTTTACTATTTTGAAAGACATATAGAACTTGATGCAGATGAACACGGGCCAATGGCAATGCAAATGATTACTGATCTCTGCCAGGATGATGTACAAAAATGGAAAGATGTTGAAGAAGTTTCTATTTTAGCGCTGGAAAAAAGAATCGGTCTTTGGAATGCGATCGAAGAAGAAATTTTAATGAAAACCGAAATGGTTTAAAACCAAAACCGCATTTTTAACGTAACTATTTGTTTAGATGAAGAACTTAATTTTATTTAATTATGAAACCGAAAGCCAAACAAATAGTTACGATTTTATTATCAATATTCCTTTTTAGCTGCAGCTCTGAAGAAACGGCTTCAGAATTTAGTATTGCCCCAACACCGATACCGCCTGTCATCCCTCCGACCACAACTCCAACAATACCAACAACACCTAATGCAAGTTCAATAAATTATTTGGCATTAGGTGACAGTTACACTATTGGTCAGAGCGTTTGTGAAACCTGCAGATATCCCGAACAGCTCAAATCGAGTTTAAAAATTGCTATTCCCGGAACTGATTTTACATTAAAAGTAATCGCCAGAACCGGCTGGACAACTTCTAATTTGATTACAGCAATAAAAGATGAAAACTTAGCATCCAATTACGATTTGGTTACGCTTTTAATTGGTGTTAATAACCAGTTTCAGCATATGGACTTTTCATTATACGAAAAAGAATTCCCTGAACTATTAAACAAAGCGATTGCACTTGCAAAAGGCGATTACAAAAATGTCATCGTACTTTCGATACCGGATTATGCCTATACCTCTTTTGGAAAAAGTTATGGAGAAACTGCAAGAGCAAAAATTTCTGCAGAAATTGACCAATATAATATGTTTGCAGAAACTTATTGCAAAACAAAAGCCGTAACATATATCTCAATCACAGATATTACCCGCCAGGGACTGAACGATCCTGCCTTAGTTGCCTCAGATGGCCTGCATCCCTCAGAATACGCTTATAAATTATTTGTTCAAAGAATGATGGCCGAAGTAAAAAAAGCGCTTCAGAATTAAGATTTTCGGGAGCAGAATTCAAGTTTTCAAAATACATTTACTCCAGCTATCCGCTTTATCTCTTATCGCGAACCCCGCCACAAGAGGATGTCGCTTCTATCTGGGCTATACCGGATATTTTTGGGTTTTTAAAAACCATTCTAACAATAACTTAGATCTGATTTTAAAACCCAATAGCTAAACTTATTTATGGTATCTTTGGTAATTGCAGGACAAAACTATGAAACCAACAGAACCAAGTATTACCCTTTCTGATCTTGCACACTTAACCGAAGAAAAAATCAGTCTTCCCGCAGAATTAATTCGTGCCAATAAAAAACTGGCACAACAAATAGAACACCGCAGCAAACGTGCTGCCGAACTTGTTATAGCCAATACTGAACTTGCTTACCAAAACAGAGAAAAAGAAAAACGTGCTGCCGAGCTTGTCATTGCCAATACTGAGCTGGCTTTTCAGAATCAGGAAAAAGAAAAACGGGCTGCAGAATTAATTATTGCCAATACCGAACTTGCTTTTCAAAACAAAGAAAAAGAGAAACGTGCCGCCGAATTATTAATCGCCAATATCGAGCTTACCTATCAAAACGAAGAAAAGGAAAAACGAGCTGCCGAATTGGTCATTGCTAATACGGAACTTGCTTACCAAAATAAAGAGAAAGAAAAACGCGCTGCAGAATTGGTTGTTGCCAATACGGAACTTGCTTTTCAGAATCAGGAAAAAGAGAAACGTGCTGCCGAATTAATAATTGCTAATTCCGAATTAGCTTTTCAAAACAAAGAAAAAGAAAAAAGAGCCACTGAACTTTTAATTGCCAACATAGAGCTTACTTATCAAAATAACGAAAAAGAACAACGCTCAGCCGAACTCGCCATTGCTAACTTTGAACTGGACTTTCAGAACAAGGAAAAAGAAAAACGCGCTTCAGAATTACTCATTGCCAACAAAGCACTCGAATCTTTTACTTATATCTCTACGCACCATTTACAGGAACCTCTGAGGAAAATTCAGCTTTTCTCGAATCGTATTCTTATGGAGGAACATCAGAATTTATCTGAGAAAGGCCAACATTATTTCAAACGCAGTGAATATGCTGCTGCACATCTACAGACACTTATAAACGATTTACTTACCTATTCCAGAACCAATTCATACGAAAGAAAATTTGTAGATACCAATCTCGATATCATCGCGCAGGAAGTAATTGAAGATTTGAAAAATGAAATCGAAGAAAAACAAGCTATTATTCAAATTTCAAATTTAGGAAATGCCAATATAATTCCGGTTCAGTTCAAACAGCTTTTAAAAAATCTTATCAGCAATGCCATTAAATTTGCCAAGCCTGATGTACCTCCCCATATAACAATAAATAATCATATTCCGTACGCGAGATCAAAAGCTAAAAATTTCCCTTTAGAAAGCGACTACAAACACATTAGCATAAGCGACAACGGAATAGGGTTTGATCTGCAGTTTAAGGACCGAATTTTTGAGATTTTCCAATGTCTCCACAACAGTTCGGATTATGAAGGAACAGGAATTGGACTTGCGATCGTAAAAAAAATTATAGAAAACCATAACGGAATCATTACTACAACCAGCGAAATCAATAAAGGCGCAACGTTCAATATTTACATTCCGTTTTTAGGAAAATAAATATATTACAGCTTGTCTTTATTTATAATTTTCAAAATCAACCTCAACTTTTTCAAACATTTGTGCGTTTTCTAAAATCGAATTAATTCGAACTAAACCATCCTGGTTATTTTCGGCCATTATAAAAGGCAAATCCCCAGATATCTTTTGAAATTGTAAATTGTCCTGCTTCAGAATCAAAAGTCATCAATACCTCATCATTCATCCACAGATCAACGATATCTATCATTCTGGGATTTACTTCAGCAATTGCATTTAGGAAATCAGCATTAAAAGTTTCACTCTCAGCTCCATCAAAAATGTCAATCAAAAGATCTTGTGATTGATAACCCGGGCGGAAATAATATTTGTACATATTTAATCAGTTAGTCAATATTCAGAATCGTCAAATTAAAATCATGTTATAATTTTTTACAAAAAACAAACGCATTTCATTAAAAACACACGCTAAATATGGGTTTACAATAAAAACACAACGCAGTGTTTGTACTTCACTGCTTACTTTGCAATATTCTGTATGTACAAACACCTATTTTTTCGAAAACAAAAATCCCGCAATCTCAATAAATGAAATTGCGGGATTTTATCGCAGAGAGGATGGGATTCGAACCCACGATACAGTTACCCATATACTAGCTTTCCAGGCTAGCTCCTTCAACCACTCGGACACCTCTCTATTTTGGTTTGCAAATAACATGAAAAAAAATGAGTTAGAAAAACTATTTTAAAGAATCCTTTCACACTTTATGCGATATTATAAAAAAAACTTGCCTAAAGCGAAATTTCGCCCCTAAGCGCTGTTTCAAAAATTGTTTTAAATTCAGTTTTTGGAATATTATGTCCCAACAAATACATCAATTTGGTTATAGCCGCTTCGGTAGTAATATCTTTACCGGAAATTACACCTAAAGATTTTAAAACAGTACTGGTTTCATATTGTCCCATGTTGACGCTTCCGCCTGAGCATTGAGTAACATTCACAATATGTAACCCATTTTGGATCGCCTTCTTTATCAGGTTTAAAAACCAGTCTTCGGTTGGGGCATTTCCGGCTCCGTAGGTTTCCAGAACAATTCCTTTTAAATCTTTGATTGCTAATATAGATCCCAAAACCGTTTCGCTCATTCCGGGAAACATTTTAATAATCGCTACGTGATTGTCCAGGTTTTTGTGAACGATCAATTTTGCATCGGTTTTTA
This sequence comes from Flavobacterium sp., assembly GCA_039931915.1. Lineage (GTDB taxonomy): Bacteria > Bacteroidota > Bacteroidia > Flavobacteriales > Flavobacteriaceae > Flavobacterium. The sequence goes on from JBDTRA010000008.1 coordinate 7,911, forward strand.
CCGGAAGAAACAAATGCCTGTTCAATTTAAGATGCACTCCGGATTCTACCAGTTCAGGATAATTTGGTGCTGTAAAAGCCCTGAAATGTTCTGCATTTACTTTTGAAGTCCGGTTTCCGCGGTACAACTTATATTCGAAATACAGACAAACTTCGTTAATTACAGGTTTTCCATTTTCCTGAAGAGAAGCAATCTGAATAGCCGTTATCAGGTTTTCTTTGGCATCGGTACGCAAATCCCCAATTGGCAATTGCGATCCTGTAAATACAACCGGTTTAGTCAGATTCTCGAGCATAAAACTCAATGCTGATGCCGAATATGACATGGTATCTGAACCGTGTAAAACAACAAATCCGTCAAAAGTCGTGTAGTTTTCCTCGATAATAGTGGCAATTTTTGTCCACATTTCAGGATTCATATTTGAGGAATCTATCGGATTCTCAAAAGAAACTGTTTCGATCTCGCAATCTAATTGTTTTATTTCGGGGATATTTTTCAGCAACTTGCCAAAATCAAAAGCCTTGAGTGCTCCTGTTTCAAAATCTTTGCTCATACCAATCGTTCCACCGGTATAAATTAAGAGTATTTTGGCTTTAGATGACATCCTGGTATTTTAATTTACTCACAACAGGATTTGCATACATAGCTAAAAATCCTTGTCTGGCAACACCGTTATCACATCCGATTCGTTTTTCTAAACGACGTTCGAAAAGCATTTTCTCGTTTTCTTTATATAAATGAGAATATTTATCGGTTTCGTTTAAGATATCATACGCAATAAAATTGGTTGGCCATAATTGATAATTCTGCAAAATAGAATCATCGATTACTTGTGCCAAAGCCTGAATTTGTTTGTTCGAATTATCGTTTTCAGCAACAATCTGATCAATTTCAGTGTCTAAAACATCTCCAACAGAAATATGTATTCTTTTTTTAGTTCCCATGATACCACTTAAAATGGTCATGAAATCTTCATTTTTTTCTTTGATGTAAACCTCATTATTTGCTTCTGCCATTAATTGCGGCATTTTTAAAACATCAGTCGGATCATATTCGTATGAAATAGAAACCGGAACTATTTTTAATTTCTTGAAATAATCCATCAGATTAGCTTCGTCAGAACCCATTCCGATCATTTTTAAAACTCCCGGATTGGTTTCGTCATTTCCGTCTTTGGTACGACCTTCTCTTTGCGCTATCCAAACCGAACGATTTTCGCGAAGCAGCAACTGCCCCATATATTCAGCCAATAGCTTAGAGCTTTGCAGCATTTCTCTTGGAGACAGGCCTCTTAAAACCAAAAAATTTCGGTTTAGTTTCGCCAGTGTACTCAAAAACGCTTTTTTTACCAGATTATCCCCAATGGCCGATGCTGTCATGACCAAGCCATGCTCAAACAAACATACATTCAGTAAAGTGGTATCTAAAAGAATATCCCTGTGATTGGAAATAAATAAATAGGAAGTGTTTTTTTCTAACTTTTCAAAACCCGAAGTCGTAAGTCCCTCAGAACTTTTTTCGAGTACTTTTTGAATCGTCTGATAGATAAAATTGCATTGAAAATCACGAATAGAATGTGTTTTCTTAAGTTGTTCTTTCCAAACCTGATCTTCTAATTCCGGAAAAGTAAAATTCATCATGGTTTTCATCATCGGATGATTAACAACACCATGGAGGGCTTCATTTACTTCTGAATCATAAAATGGTCGAATGGCATCAAATTTCTGCATTATAAATATCGATTTAGGTGGGCAAAAGAACAAAAAAAAAATCAAAGTATTGTAATCCGGATATTAAATCCCAAAAACGGCTTTAGAGTTTTGTGTTGTTGCTTCTGCAATTTCAGTATCTGAAAGGTCGTAAATTTCAGCCAATTTTGCAATTACATTTACTAAATAACTGCTTTCATTTCTTTTCCCCCTGTATGGAATTGGTGCCAGATAAGGTGAATCGGTTTCTAAGACAATGTGTTTCAAATCGATTTGATTTAAAAATTGGTCAATTTTTCCGTTTTTAAAAGTCACCACTCCTCCTATTCCCAACTTCATATTATACGAAATTGCCTGAAGTGCCTGCTCATAGTTTCCGGTAAAACAATGAAAAATTCCAAACAAATCTTCTGATTTTTCTTCTTCCAAAATCCCGAAAATTTCATCGAAAGCTTCACGGCAATGAATTACGATAGGCAATTTATATTGTTTCGCAAGCTGAATTTGTCTTCTGAACGCGATTTGCTGTTCTTTGAGATGCGTTTTATCCCAATACAAATCAATTCCGATTTCTCCAACGGCATAAAATTTTCTTTTAGATAATTCCTGTTCCACATGTTTTAACTCGTCCTGATAATTATCTTTCACGTAAGTGGGATGCAAACCCATCATCAGGAAAACATGTTCCGGATAATTACGCTCCAGATCATACATCGACTGAGTTGCCGCCGCATCAATTGCCGGAATAAAAAAACGGGTAACGCCAGCATTTATAGCCCTCTGAATCATCTGATCGCGATCCTGATCAAATTCTTCTGAATATAAATGGGTGTGTGTATCGGTAATAATTTGTGTTGAATTCAATTGGCTTATTTTTTAAAGTTGTCAAAATTACGACAATATTAAAAGAATAACAATTGCATGTGATTGAGACGCGGATTTAACGGATTCAATTCTTGAAAACGCGGATAAAAACGGATTTTATTTCTTCTTGTTATTTCGACGAAAGGAGAAATCACACAAGAAACTCCACAAAGAAATCAGCTAATCTTTGTCGATTAACGAGTGGGATTTCTCCTTTCGTCGAAATGACAAATAAAACTATTTCCCAGTTTCGATAAACACCAAAACTCTTTCTAAAACCTCATCTTTGCCTTACTGAATTTTTTTTGCACAAAAAAAAAGAGACAATATGAATTTGTCCCTTTTTGCAGTTTTTTCTTCTTCTTTTATAGTAAAATACTTTAATCCAACTCTTTTAACAACTTCTTTACATCATCATAGTTCTCAAAATCAGAAGGAATCATTAATAAAATTTCTTTACAGGCTTTGTAGTCTTTTTGTTTTAATTTAGATAAAGCCAGGCTCCAGGCTGCTTTATCTTTATAGAGTGAAGTCCCCGATTTTAATTGATTAAAAACAGCTTCTGCTTTCGAAAACTGATTTGTTTCCAATAAGGAAATTCCATAGAAATATTGAATTTCAGCAGATTTATTGTCCTTCAAAATGGTTTCAAAAAACGGAATTGCCTTTTTATAATCTTTAGCATTAAAAGCTGTTTCTGCTTGTTTTAAAGCTGTATTGACATCACCTCTTTCGGCAAAATAAGCCTGTTCCTGCTGATTGAAATCTTCAAAATTTGGATTTGAATTCTGATTCAAAAAGAAAATCCCCATTAAAACAGCAACCGATGCAGCAACAGCCACATACCATGGTTTAAGTTTAATTACTTTTGCTTCAGACGATTTGAAATGTGCTTTGGAAATAGTTTTAAGATTAGATTTAAAAGCTTCACGCTCTTCTTCAATCCCAAATCTGTTTGCCAATTGAGAATGCATTTCCCTAAAAGTTTCAAACGAAGAAGCAAACGATTTATCTTCCGCTAACTGGCGTTCAAAATTTTTTTTGTCTTCAATTGTCATTTCATTTTGAAGATACTGATCAAACAATATGTATTTTTCTTCGTTCATGATGGGGTTCTTTTTAACGATTTATAGAATTGGCTTCCTGAATCCACTGTGTTAACTGTCCTACGCACAACGATTTCTTTTTACGGACATAACCATAGGTTACATTGAGCTTTTCGGCTACTTCTTCCATGGTCTTAAGCGTAAAACTCCATTGTAAAAGTTCTTTGCATTTGTCCCCTAACTTTTGAAACATCATATCAAAAAGCTGCTGTTTTTCATCGAAAGCTTCGGTTTGCAAAACCATTTCCTGAGTTGATTCTTTTATAGATGCCAAATCCTCATTGATTGTTACCCCTCTATTTGATGTTTTTTTCAATTCATTCAACCATTTCCTTTTACACAACAGAAAGAAATAGGCATCAAACGGACAAGTAAGTTGCAGCGTATTGGCTTTTGCCTGATTAAAAAGTACAATCATGACCTCCTGAACAACATCCTGCGCCTGATCTTCATCTCCGGAGTTGTTCTTTATAAAGTAAACAACTTTCGGAACAAACTTTTTATAAATAGACTGAATTACTGCCGAATTATTATTCGCCAATCCTTCGATATACATTTGGTCGGGATGAATTGTCTGTTTTTCCATATTAAAAATTATCAGCTAAAGTAAAAAAAAGAATCTGAAAAAAAATTAAAGGAGAGGGGTAACAATTATAAAAACAAATTGATATAGCATAACAAATGTTTTTTAAGAATCAAAATCACATCAAAATGAAAAGTTATCAATTTACTACCGAGAAAGATTTTGCCAAATTTCAGGAAATACTTTCTACCAAAATCCGTAACGGTTTTGTCATAATAGAACGTAATGATAAACTCCCATATGTTGTTTTAAGTAAATCAAGAAAACAAATGGACCCTTCATTTCATCTGGCTTTGGTTTTTGCAACTCTGGGACTTTGGTCAATCGTCTGGTTTTATTTACTGATTAAACTTTCAGGAAAAAAAGAAATACTTGTTGCACTTGATGAAGACGGAAATGTTTTTGAAGAAAAATGCCTCTCAAAATAAATTTCAAAAAAAAATTAAAAACAGGGGTAACAATTTAAAAAGCCAATTGATATAACCATATAAAAAGAATTAAAAATAAATTTCAAAACAAAGGGTAACAATATCAAACCCGAATTGATATAAGAATATAAAAATTAAATTAACAACCGGAATCTGAAAACCAACTGATAGCAATCAGCTCAGATTTATAAAAATTAGAAATCATGAACACAAATTTTAAAAAAATCGGACTTTTATTTTTAGCGATCGCCTCATTTGTAAGCTGCGATGACAATAATGACGAAAACACAGTTACACCACCATCCGCAACAGAATTTGCTGCTGTAAGAGATGAAGCTTTGGCAGGAAAAACACAACATTTTACTGCAACTGCAGGAGCAGGGGTAATTACGCTTACATCTGCAAAAGGAGTTAAAATCAATATCAACGGAGATTGTCTTACTAAAGCAGGAAATGCTGCAACCGGAGCAATCGATATTGAATATGTAGAGCTTTTTGACAAAGGTAACATGCTTGTAACCAACAAACCAACTATGGGTTTAATGGCTGACGGAAACAAAAATTTATTAATCTCTGGCGGTGAATTTTTCATCAAAGCAACACAAGGCGGACAAGCATTAGCTACTTCATGCAGTATCAATCTGATAGTCCCTACAAATTTAACAGGAGGCTTAGACAATACCATGACGCTATGGTTTGGAAACACTGAGGATGCAGACGATTTAGTTTGGAGAGAAGCCAAAGATGGTGCTGACGGTACCGGAGGAAAAGGCGGTGTTCAGGGCGAAGGAAACAATTATTATGTAACATTTGGAAATTTTGGATGGACAAATGTTGATAAATTCTACAGTGATCCAAGACCTAAAACTACTATTCTTGTTGATGCTCCGGAAGGTTACGACAACGATAATTGTGCGATTTATTTATCATACGATGGTGAAGGGCAAAATGCTTTGGCGAAGTTAGATACTTATACAGCAGCAGGATTATTTAGCGAGCACTACGGACAAATCCCGGTTGGATTGGCTTGTCACATCATTTTTGCGACAGAAGATAATGGTCAATGGCGTTATGCAATCAAAGCGGTTACTATAGCTGCCGGCGATATTTATACCTTCACACTTGCCGAAACAACAGTCGGCAGCGAAGCTCAACTGGTAGCTGCAATCAATGCTATTCAGTAACTTACAAATACTTTTTTAAGAAAAAGTGGTGATTTGCTCATCACTTTTTTTTACATTTAAACCTGTTTTAAATTGATTCTGATGATTTTCAGAAGCTAATCCTGCTGTCCGTTGTATCTTTTATGCCGAACTCCGGCACAAAAGGATGCCACTTCCATCAGGGCTAAAAACCTCTCTAGTTATGAAACCACCACTACTATCTGTTTTATTTGCTCTGTTTTCAATTGTCTCCTTCTCGCAAATCAAAGTAAAAGACACCATAACCCGAAGAGCCAATATCATTTACAACCAAAACGGAAATCAGGTTACTTTTAAACCCGAAACACCACCCTTAATTCCAATTGCAGGTGCTCCAAAACCAAGTTATTCGTATTTATGGGAACTTGGCGACGGCCATTTCAGTAAAGAAGCTGAACCGAAACATGTTTATAAAAACAAAGGAACTTATACCACCCGACTTGCCGTAACCAACAATTACGACAACGGAAAACCTCCCGCAACACGCCCGAAAAAAGTGGCTGTAAATGACATAACCGATACTGATTACAAAGACATTGCATCGATTGCCGATCAAAACGGATTCGAAATCCTTAAAAACTGCGACCCAATTCCGGATCAGGAAATGGTTGTTGTAGTGGGATATCAAAATTTAGAGAATTATGTTTCCAGCGGTAAGCTTTATCTTTTTTATAATGAAAAACAATTTAAAAGCAATAACTTCGAATTAGTCGATTTTAGAACATATGCAAACGAACGTGAAGTAAAAGAAAATACTGTCGCAGCTGTTAACGACCTTGACGACACCAAAAATTATCTGGCTTCAGCCGATCAAACTTTAAAAATAAAAAAATACCGAAACACAACTACCGAAGAAGATCTCGATGCATCCTTAACAGATGCAAATAAAACCTATCATAATGTTTCTGTTTTAGAATTTGACGATGTTAATCCCGGTGAAACCCATAATGTTTTTTATACTTTTAAAACTACTCCCGAAATGATTAAGGATACCAGCGCAACAGTAACCATGCGGGGAATATTTGTTCCGAACAGAAGTTTTAAAAACCATAAAATAAAAAACCTCGAAATGGAAATCGTGACCTCTCATGATCCTAATAAGATGGGATCTAACGGAAGTTTGATTAACTATCGTCTGGTACGTTTTAAAAGGGTAAAATTTAAAACACGTTTTCAAAATAACGGCGAAGGTCCCGCAAGAATGATACGCTTAGAAACCGATATTCCCGATATGTTCGATAAAAAAACATTTCAAATAGAAAGCATGTATCCTGAATGTCCTATTTGCCCAAAAGGCGAGGAACCAACTGTAAGCTGTTTAGATACCATCATCAAACAAAAACAGATATTTTTTACCTTCAAAAACATTTATTTACCCGGAAGCGAGCAAAAGAATGTACATGAAAAAGACAGTACAAAAGGTTTTGTCCGGTATTCAATGAAATTCAACGAAGACTTTCATAAAGTAAAAACCAGAAGCCGAACCGCGATCATTTTCGACAAAAATGAACCTATTATTACTAACTACGCCACTACCCGATTTTTACCGGGGATATCGATTGGTGTTAAAGCCGGATACAATTTCTATTCTGATTTGGATAATTCGACCAGTTATTTTGTTGGCGCAACTATTTCACCTTTCAAATCGTACCGCTTTTACTGGCAGGCAGAATGGGTAAATAGCTTAAATAAATATGATAGTGCAATTAATGTAGTTGATGAAACAATTACCAACGCAAACGGTGTAAAACAAAGACAGCGTACGACAACAAGTACCGAAAACAAAAGTGTCAATTGGGAAGTCCCCGTTCTTATTCGCTACAACATTAATAACTATATAGGAGTTGGCGCCGGTTTTCAAACCAACATAAATGTTTCGCAAGAACAGAATCAGAGTAAACGAATAGATATTTTTGAGGGTGATTCGGATAAACTCATAATTAGCACAAGAACAGAATCAAACTCAGTTAAAAACTCATTGACAAATTTAAAAACAGGACTTTTATTCGATTTAACAGCCGGATTTGCCAGAATTGGACCAAGTCTGGGGGCGCGTTATGTAATTAATTTTGAACAGAATTTTAATTATTTCCAGTTTTATGGGATTTGGAAGTTTTAAAATTCAAATGTCACTCCTGAGCGGAGTCGAAGGCTTCATAATTGAAAAGGTCTTCGACTCCGCTCAGACAGACACTTCACAACTATTCTAACTATAATATGAACTTAAATAACTTATATATTTTAATTTTTCTTTTCCTAACCCTAACAGTTTGGGGACAATATCAGGAAGATAAAATATATAATGCAATTGATGTTTTTGTAGCAAATCCATCTGCAAAAGATTTGCAAAATCTAACGAATACAGAAACTAATTTTCGGAAAAACTCAAAACCAAAATCTAAAGATGAATTATTGGCGATTGTGGTTTTAAACTGCAATAAAGCCTATTACGAAAACCAATTTGGACAATCGGAAAATGCCATAAAAAGCTACGAAAAAGCCTGGCAGATTTATCAGAAAAACAAATTCAGGAATTACGATATTATCGAATATTGCCTGAAACCTTTAGGTAATTTATATACCATTCTGGGTGATTATGACAATGCCGAAAACACCATTAAACAATACTATTTTATTGCAAATCTGGAGAAAAACGAACCACAGAAAGTGGCTGCAATCCTTAATTTATCAAACGTATATCAAAACACAGGAAATGTTTACAAAGCAATTGATTTAATCGAAAAAACCATTCAAACCGAAAGATTAACCCCAACTCAAAAAGGTATTTTATTAAACAATTTAGGAACTAATTACTCCCTGACAACCAAAGGTTTTTTAATCAAAACAAATGCTTTTGATAAGGCTGAAAATTCATTTCTGAAAGCCATTTCATTATTAAAAAACGACAAATCACAAACGGAAACTTTATCCAATTCTTACCGGAATTTAGCCAAACTAAACCTGGAACGCAATGATTTGAATAAAGCCTCGGAATATTTTGAAAAAGCCAAAATTGAATTCAACAAAATCCCAAATCAGGAACCCCGAAAAATAGCGCAGTTTTATTATGAAGCTGCTTTTATTTCTTTCAAACAAAGAAAAATAACGGACGCGAACCAGAACATTACAGCTGTTTTTAAAACGCTCCTTCCAAATTATTCGACGATAAAAAGTGTTTTGCCTAATCAAAACTCGCTGTATGCAGAAACTGTTTTACTAGATGCTTTAGATTTACAGGCTGAAATTTATCTGGCACAAAACCAATCTAAAAATGCTTTAAAGAGTTATGGACTTTCATTTTATATCGAAGATTTGTTTCAGTCCCTTTTGGTATATGAAAATTCTAAAATTGTAACACAAATCAGAAACCGAAACCGAACTGAAAAGTGTATTGCTATTTATTATTCTCTTTATGAAAAGGAGAAAAAAATGATTTATATCGAAAATGCATTTTTACTTTCGGAACAAACCAAATCTGTCGTTTTAAAAAACCGTCACAATAATCATCAAACCCTTTCGAGAGAAGAGAAAATCATTTTACAACAACTCCAAAACTGGAATACTCTTATTGTAAAAGAACAGCAAAAACTGGAATTGGCCGATATCTCTAAAATTAACGAAGCCATCAAAAAACAAAACGAATTGATGCTGCTTCTTAAAAAAAACCAAAACAAAACTGCTAAAGAAACCAATAGCGAGTTTGATTTACAAAAATTATATTCCAAATTAGAGCAAGACAAGACTACAATGGTTGAATATTTTTTTGGCGCCAATTGCATTTATAATTTTACTATCGAAAACAAAAAAATAACACTTCATTACATTTCCCTGGAAGATACCGGTTTTACAAGTCTGATGGAATTTATCCGCTTTTTTAATGATCCAAATGCGATAGCAGATAATCCTCAAAAATATAATCGGATTGGAGAGAGTATATACAGAATGCTAAGAATACCAGCTTATAAAAAGCATAAAAACCTGATCATTATCCCAGATGGAGTCTTGAGTTTTTTGCCTTTTGAAGCTTTGATTACGAAAGAATCCAAAACTACAAATTTTGCAAAAATGCATTATTTGTTAAATGATTTTAATGTTGGGTATAACAATTCGGCTTTATTTTATCTGAACTCGATTCCGTTTTCAAATACTAAAAAAACAGTTTTGGGAATTTTTCCGGTATTCGAAAAAACTAATTTTGCTTTGACTTTTTCCAAGAATGAATTACAATCTATAAAGAAGAATTTTAAAGGTCAGTTTTTCGAAAACAATAATGCAACGTTTTCTAACTTCAGGGATAATGCTGCCAATTATTCTATTTTACATTTAAGCACACATGCTTCTTCCGGCGATACAGAAACGCCTGCGAGTATTAAATTCTACGATCAGGAAATTTTGTATTCGGAGTTGTATAACCTTAATTTAAATCCGGATTTGGTAGTTTTGAGTGCCTGCGAAACGGGAATAGGAAAATTGTATAAAGCCGAGGGTGCGATGAGTATTGCGAGAGGTTTTCAGTTTGCGGGTGCGCAGAACTTATTGTTTTCTTTATGGAAGGTAAACGATTATACCACTTCTGTTTTTATGGCTGATTTTTATCAAAACATCAAAAACAAACAATCCTATTTTGAGGCAAATGCCAATGCAAAACGCGATTTCCTGAATGATCCAAATATTTCAAATGCCAAAAAATCGCCTTATTATTGGAGTGCTTTTGTGTATTACGGAACTATTTCTAATCCTGAAAAATCTTCGAATTATATCGCATACATCATTAGTTTATTGGCTGCAATTGGTTTATTTTTGATTTTCAATCATTATCAAAAATGGAAGATCTTCAGAAAGTTCTCAAAAAAGAAAAATACAGAAAAATAAAATTTAAAATCATCAAAACACAGCATTTATTGATTAAAGTAAAAATAAATGATGTTTTGGGGAATTTCATTTTAGATACCGGGGCTTCCAATTCCTGTGTGGGTTTTGAAAGTATTGAACGATTTGCCTTAACTACAAAAAATTCAAAGACCAAAGCTGCCGGAGCAGGCGGGACCGGAATGAAAACACAAATTTCAAAGCATAATTTCCTTCAAATCGGCTCCTGGAAAAACACTGATTTTGGTATCGTCATTTTTGACCTTTCACACGTTAATGAAGCCTTAACACAATACAAAGCAAAACCTGTTCATGGTATTATTGGCGCTGATGTTTTAATGGAAGGTAAAGGTATTATTGATTATTATAACCATTATTTGTATTTGAAGTAAAAAGTAAGTTTTTTATCTATATTTACCATACTTATTTAACAAATATATTATGAAAAAAACTTTACTCTTTTTACTTTTTTTATTTACCAATCTCTTTTATGCTCAAGTCAGTGATATTGAACATTGTGGAGGGAATACTTCTTTTGACTTGACTTCCAAAAAAACACTTTTAATTGGAAATTTAAATCCTGCAGAAACAAACGTTAGTTATCATTTAACTCTTGCGGATGCTACAAATAATGTAAATGCAATTGCAAATCCAACTAATTATGTCAGCAGTCAGCTTCTAAAACTATTTATGCCCGAATTGATAATTTGGGAACGGTTTTACTACTAATTATTTTAATTTGATTATAAACACCTATTTAACTTCAACGGTACTCATTGAACAAATTTCGTGTCAGAATGAAAAAGGAAAAATCACAGTTCAGGGTACTGGTGGTAAAGGCCCATATATTTACTCAATTAATGGAGGAACATATTCTTCCAGCAATGTATTTACTGATTTAGTTGCAGGAACACATCTGATAAACACAAAAGATACATTAGGTTGTAAAGCATCTATATCCGTTGTTATAGGATCTTATACACCATTAGAAGCAACCTACGTAATGACAAATGGAAGTTGTAATGGAAGTATCGATGGATCAATTTCTATTAATGCTACAGGTGGAACATCTCCTTATGTTTACTCTCTTGACGGAGGAATAACATATGTCTCTTCTAATGTTTTTACAAATTTTGCCGCTGGAATATATAACATAGCTATAAAAGATGCTAATGGGTGTTTTATGACATATACGGTAACCATAACCGAGCCAACTATTTTATTAGCAACAGTTTCTATAAATAATCAAACTATAACAATGAATGCTACTGGTGGAAATGGAACATATGATTACTCATTAGAGGATTTTACCTATCAGGTGAGTAATATTTTTACAAATGTCAGTTTTGGCGATCATGATGTATCTGTAAGAGATCAAAATGGATGTGTAATGTCTGTGTATATTACCGTAAGCCCCCAATCACCATTGATAAACGGTAAAAACACATTAACGGTAAAATTTACTCCAGGACAAACCTTAGGAGATATTGTTGTTGATGGTCAGGATATTAAATGGTACACTAATCCAAATTCTTCAACCAGTAAAACAAGTAAAATTACTGAAACCATTTTGTCTCTTACAACCGTATTAGTTGATGGAGTAACGCGTATTATGCTTCGCAAACCATAAACGGAATCGAAAGTAAAGAACGTCTTGCCGTAACTGCAAAATCAAATGGATCATTATCCAACGATGATTTTGTTTTACCAAATTTCAAATTTTATCCTAATCCTGTAAAAAGCACATTGTCAGTAAACAATACAGCTGTCATTGATGAGATAGAAATATTTTCTATGCAGGTAAATCTGTTTTAACTAAAAAAACAAACAATACACATTCTGAAATTGATTTATCAGGTGTTTCAACAGGGATATATTTCCTAAAAGTAAAATCAGAAGGAGTAATCAAAAGTATCAAAATTATAAAAGAATAAAGGATTTAAATTCCAATGCTGAAATTCCAAATTCCAAACTTAAACTCAATAAAAATCCCAAACTCCTTAAAAATGGAATTTGGGATTTTAATATTATAAATTATTTAAAACTATAGTTCCAATGCTCTTTTAGCATCTCCGTTCATCAATAATTCTACAGGGTTTTCTAAAGCTTCTTTAACCGCTACTAAGAAACCAACAGACTCACGTCCGTCGATAATTCTGTGATCGTAAGAAAGTGCTACGTACATCATTGGGTGAATTTCAACTTTACCGTTTACAGCAATCGGACGCTCAATAATGTTGTGCATTCCTAAGATTCCTGATTGTGGAGGGTTGATGATTGGCGTAGATAACATACTTCCGAATACGCCACCATTTGTAATTGTAAAAGTTCCACCAGTCATATCGTCAACAGTAATTTGTCCGTCACGTGCTCTCAATGCCAATCTTTTGATTTCTGCTTCTACTCCACGGAAAGTTAAGTTTTCAGCATTACGAACTACAGGAACCATCAATCCTTTTGGTCCTGAAACCGCGATTGAAATATCTGCAAAATCGTACGCTATTTTATAATCACCATCCATCATAGAGTTTACATCCGGATATAATTCTAAAGCTCTTGTAACCGCTTTCGTAAAGAAAGACATGTATCCTAAACCTAATCCACCGTGTTTCGCTTTGAAAGCATCTTTGTACTCATTACGAATCAGGTTGATTGGCGTCATGTTTACTTCGTTGAAAGTAGTCAACATCGCTGTTTCGTTTTTAGCAGCTACTAGTCTTTCAGCCACTTTACGACGTAACATTGATAATTTTGTACGCTCAGAACCACGGTTTCCTCCAGTTGGAGTTCCCATTGAAGGTACTGCATTTACAGCATCGTCTTTAGTAATTCTTCCGCCTTTACCAGTTCCTGAAACAGTTGCCGGTGCTATATTTTTTTCATCTAATATTTTTCTTGCTGCCGGAGATGGAGTTCCTGTTGCATAACTTGTTGCTGCCGGAGCCTGAACTGGTGCTACTTTTGGAGCTTCAGTTTTAACTTCTGCTTTTGGTGCTTCTGCTTTTGGAGCTTCAGCTGCTGGTGCTGCCGGAGCATCTCCTGCAGGTTTTGCACCATCAGTATCAATTAAACAAACTACGGCTCCTACTGCAACCGCGTCACCTTCTTCTGCTTTTAGCGTAATGATTCCGCTCATTTCAGCTGGTAATTCAAGAGTAGCTTTGTCTGAATCAACTTCGGCAATAGCCTGATCTTTTTCTACATAATCTCCGTCTTTTACTAACCAAGTTGCAATTTCTACTTCTTTTATTGATTCCCCTGGTGATGGGACTTTCATTTCTAAAATCATGTTCTGTTATTTTAAATTATGAATTTTATATTTTTAATGTTCTGTGAAGAACTTTTTTATTCTGTTTTTTAGCCCTGATGGCAGCGATATCCTTTTTCCGGTCTCGTTTTTAGAACGAGACCGGGAAAAGATTTAGCGGACAGCAGGAATTAACTCCTAAAAACATTCATTAGTGTGATTAGCTAACGCTCTGTTCGCTTCGCTCGAGTGTCTTCGTTCCTCGCAATGACTATCTGAATAAATCTTTATCAAAAACCATTCTGATTGCATCTGCATGACGGCGTTTTGCACGTGTGTAACTTCCTGCAGCCGGAGCAGCGTAAGCTTTTAATGAAGCTAATCTCCATTTTACAAGATCAAAGTTCATTAACATAAAGCTGTAAGCTCCCATGTTTTTAGGTTCTTCCTGTGCCCAAACGTAATCATCAGCTTTTGGATATTGTGCGATAATTTCTTTGATTTGATCAGCAGGGAAAGGAAATAATTGCTCGATACGAACTACGGCAACATCTTTTCTTCCGTTATTTTCTCTTTCGGCAACAATATCATAATAGAATTTACCGGTACAGAAAACCAATGTTTTCACGTCTTTTTTGTTTACTGTATTGTCATCGATAGTTTCCTGGAAACTTCCTTTTACCAATTCTTCAACTGAAGACACACATCTTGGATCACGCAATAAACTTTTTGGAGAGAAAACAACTAAAGGTTTACGGAAATTCGTTTTCATTTGTCTTCTTAACAAGTGGAAGAAGTTGGCTGGCGTTGTACAATCTGCAACATACATATTGTGTCTTGCACAAAGCTGCAGGTAACGCTCCATTCTGGCAGAGGAGTGTTCTGCTCCCTGACCTTCGTATCCATGAGGCAATAATAAAACAATACCGTTTTGGTTGTTCCATTTGTCTTCACCACAAGAAATATACTGGTCAATCATAATTTGTGCCCCATTACTGAAATCACCAAATTGCGCTTCCCAAATAGTTAAGGTGTTTGGGTTTGCTAAAGCATAACCGTAATCAAATCCCAGAACTCCGTATTCTGATAAAAGGGAATTGAAGACTCCGAATTTTCCTTTTTTGTTTTCGATTTTGTCCAATAAGATTACTTCTTCTTCAGAATCTTCTACTTTTACTACAGCATGACGATGTGAGAATGTACCACGCTCAACATCCTGACCTGAAATTCTAACATCAAATCCTTCTGTTAAAAGTGAACCGTAAGCTAATGCTTCTGCAGTTCCCCAATCTAAGGTGTTATTATCATATCCTGTTTTTCTGTCGGATACAATTTTGGTAATCTTGTTGATGAATTTTTTATCTGATGGTAAAGTTGATATTGTATTTATAATAGAATCCAATCCTTTTTTAGCGAAAGTTGTGTCTACCTTTTTCAACATCACATCATCAGAAACCTGCTGAAATCCACTCCATTCATTTTGCATGAAAGGTGTTATAATAGTCAAAGTCTTTTTACGGGATGCTTCTAAATTTTGTTCCAGATCTGCTTTGTATTCCTTTTCTAATCCGTTTACAAAATTACCATCAATAACTCCTTCTGATAATAATTTCTCCGCATAAATATCTCTTGGGTTTTGATGTTTTGCAATAATCTTATATAAAACGGGTTGTGTAAAACGAGGCTCATCACCTTCGTTATGACCATATTTTCTGTATCCTAATAAATCGATAAATACATCACGTCCAAATTCCATTCTGTAATCTAATGCAAAAGATACTGCATGTACAACCGCTTCTGCATCATCAGCATTTACGTGTAATACTGGTGAAAGCGTTACTTTGGCAACATCTGTACAATAAGTTGATGAACGGGCATCTAAATAGTTTGTCGTAAATCCAACCTGATTGTTGATCACAATATGAATGGTACCTCCGGTTTTGTAACCGTCTAATTGTGCCATTTGAATAATTTCATACAAAATACCCTGACCTGCAATTGCAGCATCTCCGTGAACGGCGATAGGTAATACTTTTGAGAAATCATCAGCATAATATTTATCTTGTTTTGCTCTTGTGATTCCTTCAATTACTGCTCCAACCGTTTCTAAGTGCGAAGGGTTTGGTGCTAAATTGATATTGATGCTTTTTCCTGTTCTTGTTTTTTTGTCGGCTGTAAGTCCTAAGTGGTATTTTACGTCACCATCAAAATATTCCTGATCATAATCTTTACCGTCAAATTCGCTAAAGATATCCTGAGTAGACTTTCCGAATATATTTGCCAAAACATTCAGACGACCACGGTGAGCCATTCCCATTACAAATTGTTCCACTCCTTTTTCAGCAGCTTTTTCAATCAAAGCATCCAAAGCAGGAATAATTGTTTCACCACCTTCTAATGAAAAACGTTTTTGCCCTACATATTTAGTATGTAAAAAGTTCTCGAAAGAAACTGCCTGATTTAATTTATTAAGAATAGTTTGTTTTTCTTCTGTAGAGAAATTAGGCTGATTAACATTTACAGCTAATTTATCCTGAATCCATTTTACAACACCAGGGTTTCTGATGTACATATATTCAATACCAATATGCTGACAATAAATTGCTTTAAGACGAGTAATGATATCCTGCAATGTACAAGGTGGAACTCCGATAACCTGAGCAGCATCAAAAACAGTAGAAAGATCAGTTGTTGTTAATCCGAAATTTTCTATATCCAAAGTTGGTGATGACGTTCTGCGATCACGAACCGGGTTTGTTTTAGTGAATAAATGACCTCTGGAACGGTAGCCATCAATTAATTTTAGTACGTTGAATTCTTTTTGTAACTTTTCAGAAACCTTACTGTAATCAGCGTTGTCGTTAGTCACGTATTCAACGATTTGCTGAACCGGATTTTCGTCATTATAAGTAGTCATTCCAAAGTCGAAACCTTGAAAAAAACTTCTCCAGCTTGGCTCAACGCTGTCTGGATTTACTAAATACTGATCATATAATTGTGCGAAAAACTCTGTATGCGCTGCATTTAAAAATGAAAACCTATCCATAATATGTTTGAATATACTTTTTGTTAAATAGAATGGCAAAAGTACAACAATCGATATTATTTAAATCGTTTTTTTACGTACTTTTACGTAAAAATTTGTTAAAAATTGATCTAACTATGAGAAAAATTCATCTTTCAATCATTTTCAAATCATTTTTTGTGATTATGGTCAGTCTGTTTACAAATCTTATAATTGCTCAGGACCAAAACAATGTAATCGATAACACGAATCAATTTTGGGATAAAGTTCAGTTTGGAGGGGGGCTAGGCCTTGGAATTGGCTCCGGTTATACTGATATTTCTGTAATGCCGAGTGCTATTTATAATATCAATGAAATTGTTGCGGTTGGTATGGGATTGCAATTTGGCTATTTATCATCCAAAAATTATTACAACTCATATGTTTACGGAGGAAGTGTAATTACATTGGTTAGTCCAATTCCTGAAATTCAATTATCAGCCGAATTGGAACAAGTCAGAGTGAATACAGATTATAAAGCAAATAATAATAGACCCGCTTTTTCTGATAATTATTGGAATACAGCTTTGTTTCTGGGAGCGGGTTACAGAACCGGAAATGTAACGATCGGCGGTCGTTATGACGTTTTATTTGATGAAAAAAGAAGCCTTTACGGATCTGCTTTTATGCCTTTTGTGAGGGTTTATTTTTAAGGAACAAAAATTGCAGAAACTTACTATGAACCTTTGAGTTTTTAAACCTACTTATAATAATTCCTAAACCAAACTTTCTGCCATTCTCTTTTTAAGATTAAAAAAGAAACCTGCTCGGCTAAAATCACTAAATCAGAGCCGTCGAGTTGTTTTATTTCGATTTCCGAAACGTCTATTATATAAAGGAGATTCAAATATTCGGCAAATTTATATTGAATCATTCGGTATATTTTTTCGTGCAGCTGGATTTTTAATTCATCAGGACTAATACTTAACGGAAAATCTATTCCTTCATTAGCCAGATTAAAATCCTTATTAATTTGTTCAATTAATTTAAGATATAAGGCCTCATTTTCGGCTTCCTGAAGCAATAATTCAGTTGATTTTGGAGCAATGAAATTCATTTTGTTTTCTTTTTATTTTCCCAGATACCTACAATTTTCACCAGTAATACATCTCCGCCGGCATAGAAAAAAACAGCCCCCATCGGAGGGTTTGATGTGGGAATAAACCCAAACACATCCGGATTCCAGGCCCAACACTTAAAATAAGTCCCTGCCAACTCAATAAATATAACACAAAGCGCAATAAAACAATAAAGGTTCTGCCAGCTTTTTCTCTTTAAAAGCAAAAAAAACAGGATTCCAAAAAATAACGAAAAATAATCTTTTAAAAATACTCCGACACTTAAAAACAGAACAGCAAAAAAACAAAGGAAATATTTTCTTAAAGAAAACTCTTTATTAATTGACCAGTTGGCATTTGCATAAACATAACCTGAGGCATAAACAATAGCATGTCCAAAAGGCACATACAAAGGAATCATTGGAGTTCTATACTCATACATTCCTAATAATTTACAGAAAATCAATTCTCCAATATAAGAAAGCCCAACCATAATGAGCATCAGTTTTCTTAACTGATGCTTTGATGCAAAAAAGAAACCTGCAAAATAAAGAATGCTTAACAGATTTGTAAGCTGTCTCGCATCAAAATAGTGTTCTGTAAAAAAAACAGAATCGATTCCTAATGCCAAAACTGTAAAAAACGGAAAACATAATGCAAAAATGAATTGCAGCTTTGCATTATTTGTTTCAGAATTTAAAAAACCCGTTTCTATTTTATTCATCAGGTATTTATATTGAAAAGCGTAATCTTTAAGCTTAAAAACTAGGCTATCCTTTCCATTAAATTTTGACCAAAACTTCTTAAAATTTCTTTTTTATCGCTATCGATATTCATTTTATCCAGAGTACTGAAAGCTTTTAGTGTATACTCCTCTATAGCTTCTTGAGTGATTCTATCTGCTCCCGAAGCAATGAAAATCGATTTGGCCTGCTCAATTTTAACTGAATTATCCTCTATGACAGTTTCAGACAATTCTAATAATTTTTGTTTATCGCTTAAATCAGCAAATTCAATTGCTTTAAGATATAAATAGGTTTTTTTATTTTCGATAATATCACCACCTACCTGTTTTCCGAAGGTTTCTGGATCGCCAAAAGCATCTAAATAATCGTCCTGAAGCTGAAACGCAAGACCTAAATTCAATCCAAAATCATAGATTAAATCAGCTTCTTTTTCAGGAGTTTTAGCGACAATAGCTCCCATTTTCATGGCTGCCGCTACTAAAACTGCTGTTTTATATTCGATCATTTTCAGATATTCCGGGATTGTAACGTCTTTGCGGGTTTCAAAATCGACATCCCATTGCTGTCCTTCACAAACTTCAAGTGCCGTTTTACTGAATAATTTAGCTAAAGCAACAAAAACATTCGGGTCGTATTGTTCAAAATATTGATATGCCAGAATAAGCATCGCATCTCCGGAAAGAATTCCGGTATTGATATTCCATTTTTCATGAACAGTTTCTTCTCCTCTTCGCAAAGGCGCATCATCCATAATATCATCATGTACAAGGGAGAAATTATGAAAAACCTCTACTGCCATAGCTGCCGGAAGCGCTATTTTATAATCAGCATCAAAAACTTCAGCAGCCATCAAAGTCAACACGGGACGCATACGTTTGCCGCCAAGTCCTAAGATATATTCAATAGGTTCATAGAGATTTTTGGGTTCTTTATGTATGTTTTGGTTTTTTAAATAACTGATAAAAAAATCCTGGTATTGGCTAATAGTATGCATAAATGAAATCTGGTTTGCGAGGCTCAAAGATACAATTCATATATGAATTATTACTTTAATAATTATAAAGGGATCTTAATTTAAAAATTACTTTCAAGAAAGCCTTTTCAAAATTATTTAAAAAAACTTGGAAACTTTCTTGGTGTTTAAAGTTTCCTGTTTATATTTGCATTCTCAATTGGAAACTTAAAACACTATAAAAGTTTCCAAGGAAAGGTTTAGATAATTTATAAACTAACAAAACCAAATATTTATGAAAACTACATGGACCATAGATTCTAGCCAATCAGATGTTTTGATAAAAATGAGACATTCGATTATTGCCTATATGGGAGGAACTACAAACCAATTTGGCGGTTATGTAAATATTGAAAACAACGAAATTGAAGATGCTTCTGTTGAATTCTCTTTGGACATAAACAATAAGAAAGACAGTTTTCAACAAATTGATACGCATTTGCAGCTCAACGATCTGTTTAATGTGAACGATTACCCAATCATAAGTTTTAAATCTACTTCTTTTCAAAAAGTAAACAATAACATTAATTTTTTCAAAGGCGATTTAACCATAAAAGATATTACAAGAGTGGTTGAATTAGATGCTGAATTTATTGGAGTTAACACTTACAATGGTGAGAAAAAAGTGGCATTTGAAATTAAAGCGGATATTAAACGTCAAGACTTTGGGCTTGATTATAATTCATATAATCATAATGGAGGATTAGCGCTGGGGAAAGATATCAAGCTAATTGCTAATTTAGAATTTAGCATATAAATCCTAAGTTTAGAAGGATAAATTAATGTAAAATTATTACAAAATAGCGGAAACTATTTTTAAAAGAAAAGTTGTCTCCTTATATTTGTAAGTCATTTGAAAATTAAAATGAAAGATAAAATAATAGCCAAAGCAAGTGAATTGTTCTTAAAACTTGGTTTTAAGAGTGTCACCATGGATGATATTGCAGGCGAAATGTGTATTTCGAAAAAAACGATTTACAAATATTTCTGTAATAAAGAGGTTTTAATTGTAGAAAGCACTTCGATGGTTCATAAGCAGGTGCACGAAATTATTGATACAATAGTAGCTAAAAACCATAATGCGATTCAGGAAAATTTTGAAATCAGAGAAATGTTTTGTGACATGTTTAAAAACAATATTGATTCTTCTCCTATTTATCAGTTAAAAAAGCATTATCCGGAAATTTACCATAATATAATGAATCAGGAAATTGATCTGTGCAGTCAATGGTTTAGGGAGAATATCGAAAAAGGAATTCGTGAAAAACTATACCGCGAAGATTTAAATAAAGAGGTATATGTAAAATTTTATTACACTTTGATTTTTCATATTAACGAAAATACAGTCTCTGAAAAGGAAGCCCAAAAAATGGAATTAGAAGCTTTGGAATATCATACCAGAGCAATGGCAACACCAGAAGGCATAATAGAATTAGAAAAACAACTTAAAAAAATTACTCTTTAATTATTCATCAATCTATGAAAAAAATAATTCTTATATTTTTGTGTACAATTGGCCTGTCAGCCAATGCACAAGTCACAACTTTAACGCTAAAAGATGCTGTTACATATGCGTTGCAAAATAAAGCCGACGCAAAAAAAGCAAAATTAGAAGTCGAAAACAGCGAATATCAAATTCAGGAAATTCGTTCGAGAGCATTACCTCAAATTTCAGCTAATGGAAGTTTGACTTATAATCCAATTTTGCAAACCAACGTTATTGATGGAGAATCTTTTGGACAGCCTGGAACTACAATTCAGGCAACTTTTGGTCAAAAATGGACTTCTGTTGCGGGATTATCGCTAACTCAGGCTTTATTTGACCTATCGGTTTTTACAGGTCTGAAAGCAGCAAAATCAACTCGTCAATTTTATCAGATTAATGATCAGCTAACAGAAGAGCAAGTAATCGAAAGGGTTGCCAATAATTATTATCAAGTCTACGTACAACGTCAGAAATTAATTTTATTAGACAGTAATTATGTCAATACTACTAAAGTTCGTGACATTATTAAAGGTCAATTTGATAACGGACTGGCAAAGAAAATTGATTTGGACAGAGTAAATGTAAAAGCTTCAAACATCAGTACACAACGTCAACAAATTTTGAATGCCGTACAGTTACAGGAAAATGCCTTGAAATTTTACATCGGAATGCCTATGGAAACTCAAATTGAAATTCCGCAATCTGAATTTGAAGTGACGCCGGCTGCTTTAAGTGAGGCTCCTAATACTGCAAACAGAACAGAATATTTGCTTTTGAAAAAACAGGAAGAATTATTGATGTTTCAAAAAAAATCGGTTGAAGCAGAATACTATCCTACGCTTTCTTTGTCAGCAGGATTTAATTATATAGGACAGGGCCCTGAAGTACCTTGGTTTGCAAAACCGGCAGATGGAGTGTATTGGTCAGATTACTCATCAATTGGATTAAATTTAAAAGTACCGATTTTTACCGGATTTGGTACCCGTGCAAAAGTAAGACAAGCAGATGTAAAAATCAGATCGCTTCAGGAAGATATCAAGGACACCCAGCTTTCACTTGATTTAGAATACAAAAACGCAGCGACTCAAATTCAGAATAGTTTGATTACAATCGAAAATCAAAAAGCTAATATGATACTGGCAGCAGAAATTCTGAGTAACACAAAAAATAATTATTTACAAGGACTGGCTTCATTAACTGACTTATTGGATGCCGAAAATGCATCTATTGAAGCACAAAACAATTATACATCAGCAATATTAGATTACAAATTAGCTGAAGTATCACTGATCAAATCAAAAGGAGAACTAAAAACACTTATTAAATAAATAACAAAATGAAAAAAATTATTATAACGGTTGTAGTCATAGTTGGAGCATTGGCTCTGATTGGATTTGTATTAAGCAATAATAAAAAAGAGAATAAAGCTAAAACAGATATTGTTGCAGAAAAAAACGCAGCAGTTTCAGTAAAAGTAGCACCTGTAAAAACAGAAGAAGTTTCATTAGATTTCGTTGCTAACGGAAATTTCCAGCCTATTCAGGAATTAACTTTTTCTGCAGAAAAATCCGGAAAAGTAATTAGTGTTTTAGTAAAAGAAGGGGACTATGTAAGAGTAGGCCAAACTTTATTAACAGTAAGGGGAGATGTAATTAATGTGAGTGCTCAGGCAGCAGAAGCAGCATATCTAAATGCAAAATCTGATTACACCAGATACGAAAATGCATTTAAAACAGGTGGAGTTACAAAACAACAATTAGATCAGGCAAAATTAGCTTTAACAAATGCTCAATCCAGCTATACACAAGCTAAAATTAATGTAGGAGATACGAGAGTAAAAGCGCCAATAAACGGATTCATCAATAAAAAATATGTTGAACCGGGATCTATATTAGCAGCTACGCCGGCAACTGCATTGTTTGACATTGTAAATGTTTCTAAATTAAAATTAAAGGTTACGGTAAACGAAAATCAGGTAGCGAGTTTAAAATTAGGAAACCCTGTAAATGTAACAGCAAGTGTTTATCCTGATCAAACTTTTTCCGGAAAAATTACTTTTATAGCTTCAAAAGCAGATGAAACTTTAAGCTTTCCTGTTGAAATTGAAATTGCAAACAACACAAGTAATGATCTGAAAGCAGGTATGTACGGAACAGCAAATTTTGCATCAAACCGACAAAAACAAAACCTTATGGTTGTACCCAGAAATGCATTTGTAGGAAGTGTAAGCAGTAACGAGATTTTTGTAGCTGAAAATGGTATTGCAAAATTAAGAAAAGTAACTGCAGGAAGAATTTTGGGAGATAAAGTAGAAATTATCAACGGATTATCAGACGGGGAAACAGTAATTGTTACTGGTCAAATTAACTTACAAGACGGAAATAAAATAGAAATTATTAAATAATTTAAAGCATTAAGCTATACGCCATAAGCATTAAGCTTATTGCCTAAAGCCTAAAGCCTAAAGCAAAAAAGATGAAATTAGCCGAAATATCCATAAAACGTCCGTCGTTGGTAATTGTATTGTTTACAATTCTGACTCTTGGTGGATTGTTCAGCTACAGCCAGTTAGGCTATGAGCTGATCCCAAAATTTGAGCAAAATGTTATTACAATTTCTACAATTTACCCGGGAGCCTCTCCAAGTGAGGTAGAGAATACTGTAACCAAGAAAATTGAAGATGCGATTGCGTCCTTAGAAAATATCAAGAAAATTGACTCTAAATCTTACGAGAGTTTGTCTATTGTTTCAATTACTTTGACTTCAAATGCGAAAGTTGATTTCTCTATGAATGATGCTCAGCGAAAAATCAATGCGATCATAAGTGATTTGCCGGACGATGCTAAAACGCCAGCCTTAACCAAATTCTCGCTGAGTGATTTACCAATTATGACAATTGGTGCCAACGGAAAAATGGATGAAGCTGCTTTTTATGATTTGATCGATAAAAAAATAGCACCTATTTTATCTCGTGTTCAAGGAGTAGCTCAGGTAAATATTATTGGTGGTGAAGAACGTGAAATTCAGGTAAATCTTGATGCATTAAAAATGCAGGGTTACGGACTTTCGATTCCGGAAGTACAACAAAACATTTTGACATCGAATTTAGATTTCCCAACAGGAAATATCCAAACCCGTAATCAAAAAATATTAATTCGTTTAGCGGGTAAATATAAAAATGTTGAAGAATTAAGAAACTTAGTTGTTTCTTCTAAAAACGGAATTCAAATTCGTTTAAAAGATATTGCTGATGTTCAGGATACTCAAAAAGTAGCGGAAAAAATATCCCGTGTAGATCAAAAAAGTGCAATTGTTTTACAAATTATTAAGCAATCTGATGCAAATGCAGTAGCGGTAAGTGAACAATTATTAAAAACAGTTGCGATACTTGAAAAAGATTATGAAAAGAATAAATTAAAATTAGAAGTTGCAAAAGACAGTACAATATTTACTTTGGAAGCAGCAGATTCTGTAGTGCACGATTTATTGATTGCAGTAATTTTGGTGGCCCTAGTAATGTTGTTCTTCTTACACAGTATCAGAAACTCATTGATTGTAATGGTTTCGATTCCGGCATCTTTGATTGCTACATTTATTGGTATTTATTTGATGGGATATACCTTAAACTTAATGAGTTTATTAGGATTATCACTGGTGGTAGGTATTCTGGTCGATGATGCGATTGTGGTTTTGGAGAATATTTACAGGCACATGGAGATGGGTAAGAGCCGAATTCGTGCATCATACGATGGAACTGCCGAAATTGGCGGAACGGTAACTTCGATTACTTTGGTAATTGTCGTGGTATTCCTTCCAATTGCAATGAGTTCCGGTTTAGTATCTAATATTATTACACAATTTTGTGTTACTGTAATTATTTCAACTTTATTATCACTTTTAGCTTCATTTACAATTATTCCTTGGTTGTCATCCCGTTATGGTAAACTGGAACATATTGAAGGTAAAAATTTATTTGGAAGAATCATTCTTGGTTTTGAAAGTTATTTAACTCGTTTTACAAACTGGGTTTCTGAATTGTTAACCTGGTGTTTAGATCATTATATTAAAACCATTTTAGTTGTATTGGTATTGTTCTTTGGATCAACAATAGGATTAATGGGTGGAGGTTTCATTGGTGGAGAGTTTTTCGCTTCTTCTGATAGTGGAGAGTTTTTAGTTCAAATCGAAATGCCGAAAGATGCTTCGTTAGAACAAACCAACTTTATGACTCAAAAAGCAGAAGCTTTCCTGAATACACAAGAGTATGTTCATAGTCAAATTACAACAGTAGGACAAACCAGTGAAGGTTTTAGCGGAACACAAGCTACAGCATATAAAGCTGAGATTGATGTTAAAATGATCGAACAAAAAGACCGTACTGATGATGCTTCTGTTTATGCAGCAAAAATCAAGCTTAAATTAGAAAAAGTATTAGTTGGAGCAAAAGTTAAAACAGTTCCGGTTGGTATTTTAGGAACAGCAGAAGAGGCTCCTATAGCTTTAGTTGTGACAGGTCCTTCTACTGAAGCGGCTATGGCTTTTGCTAAACAAGCTGAAGCTCAATTACGTACAATCCCTGGGACAACAGAGATAAAATTAACAGTTGAAGACGGAAATCCTGAAATTAACGTTAAGGTAGACCGTGATAAAATGGCTGCTTTAGGATTGACTTTACAAACAGTTGGTTTAACCATGCAAACTGCTTTTAGTGGAAATACTGATGGTAAATACAGAGCTGGAGAATATGAATATGATATCGATATCAGATACAATGCTTTCGATAGAAAAAGTATTACCGATGTTAGTAATTTGATTTTCATTAATAGCGCTGGTCAACAAATTAAGTTATCTCAATTTGCAGCTATTACTGAAGGTTCCGGACCTAGCCAGTTAGAGCGTAGAGATAAATCAGCCTCGGTTACTGTTCAGGGACAAAATGTTGGAGTTCCGGCTGGAACAGTAGTTACACTATGGGAACCTAAATTAGAAAAAATAAAAAAACCTGCAGGTGTAAATTATATTTGGGGTGGTCAACAAGAAAACCAAAGTGAAGGTTTTGGTACTTTAGGTATCGCTTTATTAGCCGCTATTATTTTAGTTTACCTTGTAATGGTTGGACTTTATGATAGTTTCGTTCACCCATTTGTGGTATTGTTTGCAATCCCGCTTTCGTTTATTGGAGCGATGTTAGCTTTGGCTTTAACAAATAATTCATTAAATATCTTTACGATTTTAGGTATTATCATGTTGATTGGTCTGGTGTGTAAAAATGCGATCATGCTTGTCGATTATACCAACCAGCGAAGAGCTGCCGGTGAATCAATCAGAACAGCATTAATACAGGCAAACCACGCCCGTTTACGTCCGATTTTGATGACGACAATTGCGATGGTGTTTGGTATGTTCCCAATCGCATTGGCATCAGGGGCAGGAGCTGAGTGGAAAAACGGATTAGCCTGGGTTATTATCGGGGGATTAATTAGTTCATTGTTCTTAACATTGATTGTTGTTCCGGTAATTTATAACATTATGGAAAAAATCATTCATAAATTCTCTAAAGGAGAAAAAATCGATTACGAAGCTGAAATGGTTGCTGATTATGAGCATACCGAATTAAGTGAAGACGGTTTTAATCCGAAACATACACACTAAATAATATCATTCAATTAGAATTCAAACCTGTTCATTCATTTGAGCAGGTTTTTTTTATTTACAACACTTTATTTGGAATGAATAAAAAATAACCAATCCTTTCAGTATTAATGAATTTGTGGTAAAAACAAAAAACACCTGGAAAGACTTTGAAATCTCCAGTGTCCAAATTCAGAATTACGGCGATGCTAACATGCATGTTGTTGTTGAAGGTGAAATGCCTCATAACAAGAAATTCACTGCTGTTGGTAAAATAATTTATAAAATTGCCGATAGTAAAAATTGTTGCTAAAAAAGATCCGATAACCCAGAACAAATATTTGGATAGAGTCAAAAATGTTTTATACCGGATTCACTTTGGTGATTATGGCGGCTATGCATTAAAAATCATCAGTTTTGTGCTTGGCATTATACTTGCTTTGTAATCATATCCGGAGTTATGATTTGGTTAATTTCCAGGGATAAGAAAAACATGCCGGAGAAAAAACGTCGTTTTAACAACTCGGTTGTTCGAATATATTTGGCTGTTTGTTTAAGTATGTATCCGGTTACTGCCTTGTTATTTATTGCTAATAAAGTATTTTATCCATTAAGTCAGTCAAATATTTATAACGTCTATTTTATAAGTTGGCTGGTGTTAATTATATTTTCCTTTTAAAGAGAGATATTAACTTCACAAATAAATGGTGTTTAATTTTAGGATTCATGATTCCGATTGCGAATGGTATCTGTACAGGAAACTGGTTTTGGAAAACTTTTGCAAAAGATCAGGTTCAGATTTTATTTATTGATGTTTTTTGGATTGTCTTAGCTTCAATCACATTCTATGTAGCTTTTTCATTAAAACCGAAAGAAAACAACAAATAAAAAAGTAATAGTCTATAACAAAAAAAGAAGCAAATTTTAGTAAAATTTTGCTCCCTTTTTTTAAAACTAAGTGTATATTAATTTTTATTTATTTGCTAAAACCTTTTCTTCTAAGCTCTTAACCGAATTAATTTTGCTTTTTGAATAATCTACCTGACAAATATTATTTTCATTAAAGAAAATCCATTTTCCGGTTTTCAATCCGTCTGAATATTCAGCAATGGCCTTTTTATTTCCATTTACGTCATACGATACCCAAACTCCATCCAATTTTCCTTCTTTAAAAAAACCTTCTTGTTGTACTTTGCCATTTTCATAATAGTAAGTAGCTCTTACTTTATTTCCAACAGCTTCCAATTGAGGTTTTGTCTCCTGTGCAACTAAAATTCCAGAGAACAATATTGCAACTAAAATTACACACTTTTTCATATCTTTAGGTATTAATGTTATCAAATCTTTATCAAATATAAAAAAATGTTTACATTAAAAAAACTTTTACTTAACAATTTGATAACATTGAGTAAAAGCTTAACATTGGGAATTTAACCAAAACAAAAAAACCAACGCTAAAGCATTGGTTTTACTGGAATTTTAGAAACATTACAAATCACTATAACGTTATAAATTTAATCAATTACTTTAATAAAGTGTCTAATTTTTCCTGTAATTCAGCCGAAGACGGTCTGTCCGCATCTGAATCTATAATATTTCCTTTTGGATCTATTAATATAAATCTTGGAATTCCGGTAACACCATAACTCGTAACAAAATCAGATTGCCAGTCCTTATCAGCAAATAACTGAACACCCCCTAAATTTTTATCCGCTACAAATTTTTTCCATTTTTCATTATCCTTTGCAGTATCTATTGAAATACTTACAAACTCAATGTTTTTTCCGTGGTACTTCTCTTCTATCTTTTGCAAAAAAGGAATTTCACCTCTGCATGGTCCACACCAGGTTGCCCAAAGATCAATATAAACATATTTACCTTTTAAGTCCGAAAGTTTCGTTTTGCCACCTTTATGATTTTCATAATCAAAATCCGGAGAAGGTTTTCCGTTAAGTTTATTTGCTTTTGCAGTACTTTCATAAGCTTGCAAAGCATATTGATGAGACTGTTCAAACGAACTTAATAAAGCCTTTTTGAATTCAGGATCATAATTTCCTTTTTCAATACTTTCTACATCCGATTTTTTCTTTGCTTCTAATAATGTATTAAACACCGTTGGCTCTTTTGTAAAAGCTTCCTTTTGAAATTTTTCTTCTTTTAATGAATATTGTGCCAGAAAATTACTTTCGGCTACACCTTTACCTTTATAAACAATTGTTTCATCAAATTCTTTCGCATCCATTGTTAAATTAACTTCAGAATCTGGTTTCAAATACAGGCTGGAAACTTCTTTTCCATCAGAAAATTGATAAAACCCTTTTGGAGCTTCAAAAGCAGCAACAAAAACTTCTTTTTTATTAATTGGAATTACCTGAGTAAAATTATTAGCCCCTCTAATAACCAAAGTATCACTATTCCTATTAGCAATTTTAGCCGTAAATTTTATTTGATTCTTAGTTTGGGAAATGCCACTAAAAGTGCTGAAAACAGCCAAACCAAAAAGAAAAATATTTTTCATAATTGACATTATTTTGTTTTGAATACTTCAAATCTAAAGAATTTATATGTGAGAAATTTACCCGTTAACAAAATATTTTATTTTAATACTCATCAAGTTGCCTACTTTACTATATTAATTTGAATTTTGTGTTTACTTTTGCAGTCTAAAATTTTGATCAATGTATAGAAGTCATAATTGCGGCGAATTAAACGCCTCAAACATTAATACTGAAGTTACACTAGCGGGTTGGGTTCAAAAATCACGCGATAAAGGATTTATGAATTGGGTTGATTTACGTGACCGATACGGAATTATACAGCTTATTTTCGACGAAAGCCGTACTGATAAAACTGTTTTCGAATTGGCCAAAACTCTTGGTAGAGAATTTGTAATTCAGGTAAAAGGAACTGTTATTGAGCGTGAAGCCAAAAACAAAAACATTCTGACTGGTGATATCGAAATTTTAGTTTCTGAATTAACTATTTTAAATGCTGCTTTAACACCTCCGTTTACAATCGAAGATGAGACAGATGGCGGAGAAGATATCCGAATGAAATATCGCTATTTGGATATTCGCCGTAATCCTGTAAAAAACAGTTTGTTATTCCGTCACAAAGTGGCAATGGAAGTTCGTAAATATTTATCTGATTTGGATTTCTGCGAAGTTGAAACGCCATACTTAATCAAATCGACTCCCGAAGGTGCAAGAGATTTCGTTGTTCCGAGCCGTATGAACGAAGGACAATTTTATGCATTGCCACAATCGCCTCAAACTTTCAAACAATTATTGATGGTGGGTGGAATGGATAAATATTTTCAGATTGTGAAATGTTTCCGTGATGAAGATTTACGTGCAGACCGTCAGCCTGAATTTACACAAATCGACTGCGAAATGGCTTTTGTAGAGCAAGAAGACATTCTGAATGTTTTTGAAGGACTGACAAGACATTTATTGAAAGAAATTAAAGGCATTGAAGTAGATAAATTCCCGAGAATTACCTACGATTATGCCATGAAAACATATGGAAATGACAAACCGGACATTCGTTTCGGAATGAAGTTCGGTGAATTAAATGAATTTGCAAAACACAAAGATTTTCCGGTATTCAATGCTGCGGAATTAGTTGTGGGAATTGCAGTTCCGGGAGCAGGAAATTATACCCGTAAAGAAATCGACAGTTTGATTGACTGGGTAAAACGTCCGCAGGTTGGTGCATCAGGAATGGTGTATGCAAAATGCAATGACGACGGAACTTTTAAATCATCTGTAGATAAGTTTTACGATCAGGAGAATTTAGGGCAATGGGCAAAAATTACAGGAGCAAAACCCGGAGATATGATTTTTGTACTTTCCGGACCTGCTGATAAAACACGAGGACAGCTTTCGGCTCTTCGTATGGAATTGGCAACTCGTTTAGGATTGCGTAAACCGGAAGAATTTGCTCCATTATGGGTTGTTGATTTCCCATTATTGGAATTAGATGAAGAAAGCGGTCGTTATCATGCTATGCACCACCCGTTTACATCTCCAAAACCGGAAGATAGGCATTTATTAGAAACACAGCCGGGAAAAGTTCGTGCAAATGCCTACGATATGGTTTTGAATGGAAATGAAATTGGCGGAGGATCGATTCGTATTCACGATAAGGCAACTCAGCAATTAATGTTCAAATATTTAGGTTTCAGCGAAGAAGAAGCAAAAGCACAATTTGGATTCCTGATGGATGCTTTTCAGTTTGGAGCACCGCCTCACGGTGGATTAGCATTTGGTTTAGACCGTTTGGTTGCTATTTTAGGTGGTCAGGAAACGATTAGAGACTTTATTGCATTCCCAAAAAATAATTCAGGACGTGATGTCATGATTGATGCTCCGGCTGCGATTGATGATTCACAACTGAAAGAATTATCAATTAAACTGGATTTGAAATAGATTCTATAAAATTTTCAATAATACAAAAGAGTAACAATTTAATTTTGTTGCTCTTTTTTGGTTTTTTTTAAAATTTATTACAAGAATTCAAAAAAATCAAATTTTAATAAGTAGTCCATTTATTACAATAAATAACTGTAGAAATTGCTTTATCCTTAAGAAATGAATCTTAAATTAAAGATATTCATATGAAATTAGATATAATATAAATACAGAAAACACTGTAAATCAATAATTTTTACAAAAAATTAACATCTTATTGTCTTTCGTATGAATTTATATATTACATTTGCTTTATTATAAATTATTATTACAATTACAATGCGTACAGGTACAGTAAAATTTTTCAATGAATCTAAAGGTTATGGATTTATTACAGACGAAGAAACAGGAAAAGACATCTTCGTTCACGCTTCAGGAATTAACGCGGAAGAATTACGCGAAGGTGACCGAGTAAGCTACGAAGAAGAAGAAGGAAGAAAAGGGAAAGTTGCTGCTAAAGTAGCAGTTATCTAAGAAAAATATAGCAATTTATTTTTTTTGCCTCTGAATGGTTTAAAACGTTTCGATTTATTTCGAAACGTTTTTTTTTTGCTTTCTTGTTAAATAAATGTAAAAGTCTGACCTTTTATTTATAATCATTAAAAATTACACTTAAACATCATTTCACATTAAACTTAAATCATTTTTTAGCTTGTGATTTACAGAGTTGAAAGCTATCTTTGTGGCTTATTTTTTAAGTAAAAAACCTAAGTTTATGCAATCTGATCAATACAGTTATCTCCCTATCTTAATGCAGCTGATTTTAGCAGTTGGTTTTGTGGTTGGTACTATCATTATTTCCGGAAAATTAGGACCAAAAAGAAACTCTGAAGTTAAAGACAAAAACTTCGAGTGCGGTATCGAATCTGTTGGTAATGCCCGTATTCCATTTTCGGTAAAATACTTCCTGGTAGCCATTTTATTTGTATTGTTTGATGTAGAAGTAATTTTCCTTTATCCTTGGGCTGTAAACTTTAAAGAACTTGGCGTTGAAGGAATGCTAAAAATGATTGTTTTTATGGCTTTACTTTTAGTTGGTTTTTTCTATATCATCAAAAAGAAAGCATTAGACTGGGAATAACAATTTATGATTTGAGATTTCAGATTTTAGATTTCTCAAATGCAAAGATTTAATGATATTAAAATTGATTTTAATTTTTTACGATTTATCCAAATCTGAAATCTAAAATCTAAAATCTAAAATAAAATGAGCGATTCAAATGTAAATATGGTTGCCCCTCCTGAAGGTGTTGTTGGTGAAGGTTTTTTCGCCACAAAACTAAATGATGTTGTAGGGATGGCACGCGCGAATTCTCTTTGGCCTTTGCCTTTTGCAACTTCTTGTTGCGGAATTGAATTTATGGCAACAATGGCTTCTCATTATGATTTAGCGCGTTTTGGGTCTGAGCGTGTGAGTTTCTCTCCTCGTCAGGCAGATATGTTAATGGTTATGGGAACAATTTCTAAAAAAATGGCTCCAATCTTAAGACAGGTTTACGAACAAATGTCTGAACCTCGTTGGGTAATTGCAGTTGGAGCATGTGCTTCATCAGGTGGTATTTTCGATACATACTCAGTTTTACAGGGAATTGACAAAGTAATTCCGGTTGACGTTTATGTGCCAGGATGCCCTCCAAGACCGGAACAAATTGTTGATGGCGTAATGAAACTGCAGGAATTGGTAAGAAGCGAGTCTGTGAGACGCAGAAGCTCTCCGGAATACCAGGAATTACTGGCTTCATATAATATTTCATAAGATGGCTTTAGAAAACACCCTTATTCAAGATAAACTTACAGAAACATTTGACTCAAGTGTTTTTAACTTTCAACAGGAAAGAGATATTTTTTCTTTAGAAACTACAGCGGATAAAATCACTGCATTAATTCTTTTCCTGAAAAACGATTCAGACTTACGTTTTCACTTTTTAACTGATTTATGCGGTATTCATTATCCGGATAACGAAACAAATCGTCAGTTTGCAATTGTATATCATTTGCACAACTGGTACGAAAACAAACGAATTAAGATCAAAGTATACCTTAACGGAGAAAAACCTGAGATAAAAACAATTTCAAATATTTTCTTAAGCTCCAATTGGATGGAAAGAGAAACATACGATTTTTTTGGCGTGAACTTTATTGGACACCCGCAATTAAAACGTATTTTAAATATGGATGAAATGATATCTTTCCCAATGCGAAAAGAGTTTCCAATGGAAGACAGCGGAAGAACAGATAAAGATGACAGATTCTTTGGAAGAACAACAACAAATTGCTAAAAAATAATTCAACATTATAAATGTCAGAACTATTATTACCACCAGAGCATCGTTATGCTAAAATAATTAAGGAAAAACTAAACGAAGACGGAAGCGAACTTTCAGTACTGAATTTAGGGCCTACACATCCGGCTACTCACGGTATTTTTCAGAATATCCTGTTGATGGATGGTGAAAGAATTCTTGAAGCTGAACCAACTATTGGTTATATCCACAGAGCTTTCGAAAAAATTGCCGAAAATCGTCCATTTTATCAGATTACACCACTTACAGACCGTATGAACTATTGCTCCTCGCCTATCAACAATATGGGATGGTGGATGACTTTAGAAAAACTATTAAATATTGAAGTTCCTAAAAGAGCGCAATATTTAAGAGTTATCGTAATGGAACTTGCCCGTATTACAGACCACTTAATCTGTAACTCGATTTTAGGAGTTGATACTGGTGCTTATACCGGTTTCTTATATGTTTTTCAGTTTAGAGAAAAAATTTACGAAATCTACGAAGAAATTTGTGGTGCCCGTTTAACAACTAATATGGGAAGAATTGGTGGTTTTGAAAGAGACTGGACGCCAGCCGCTTTCAAAAAACTGGATACTTTCCTTGAAGAATTTCCAGCTGCCTGGAAAGAATTCGAAAATTTATTCGAAAGAAACAGAATTTTCCTTGACAGAACTGTAGACGTTGGCGCAATTACTGCTGAACAAGCAATGGCTTACGGATTTACAGGTCCAAACTTACGTGCTGCAGGAGTTGATTATGATGTACGTGTTGCACAACCCTATTCGTCTTACGAAGATTTTGATTTTATTGTTCCTGTTGGAAAATCAGGTGATACATACGATCGTTTCTGCGTTCGTAATGCCGAAGTTTGGGAAAGCTTAAGCATTATTCGTCAGGCATTAGATAAAATGCCGGCAGGAAACGAATACCATGCCGAAGTTCCTGATTATTACCTTCCTCCAAAAGAAGATGTGTATACTTCTATGGAATCTTTAATTTATCACTTTAAGATTGTAATGGGAGAAGTTCCTGTACCGGTCGCAGAAATTTATCATCCGGTTGAAGGCGGAAACGGAGAACTAGGATTTTATTTAGTCACAGACGGAAGCAGAACTCCATACAGATTACATTTCAGAAGACCTTGTTTTATTTATTACCAAGCCTACCCGGAAATGATCAAAGGGGCTTTATTATCAGATGCAATTGTAATTTTATCAAGTTTAAATGTAATTGCCGGAGAATTAGACGCTTAAAAAGATTGTCGATTTTAGAATGTAGATTGAAGATTAAAAAATTGAAAATCAGAAATCTAAAATTAAATTAAAGATTACAGAATGCCGATTATAGATTCAGATTGAAAGATCTAAAATCTAAAATCTAAAATCCAAAATAAAAATGGAACGTAAACATTACAAACAAGAAATAAACATGACTGAAGCATTGATGAACCGCATCAATGAATTGATTAGTCATTATCCTGAAGACAAGAGAAAATCAGCTTTGTTACCTGTTTTGCACGAAGTGCAGGATGCTCATGATAACTGGTTGAGTATCGAATTGCAGGATAAAGTTGCCGAAATTTTGCACATCAAACCAATTGAAGTTTACGAAGTGGTTACCTTTTATACCATGTACAACCAAAAACCGATTGGAAAATACATGTTCGAATTCTGCCAGACTTCTTGTTGTTGTTTAAATGGTGCCGAAAATTTAATGGATTATACTTCTGAAAAATTAGGCATTAAAATGGGAGAAACAACTCCAGACGGAATGTTTACGATTGCCGGAGTAGAATGTTTAGGTGCCTGCGGATATGCTCCGATGCTGCAGTTAGGTGATTTCTACAAAGAAAAATTGACAGAAGATAAAATCGATCAGTTAATTGCTGATTGCAGAGATGATAAAATAATATTACACGATAAATAAGATGTCAAAAAAAATATTATTAGACAAAATCAATATTCCGGGTATTAAAACCTACGAAGTGTATCGCCAAAACGGTGGTTATGCATCTGTGGAAAAAGCCTTAAAAACACTTACACCTGATGAAGTTGTTGAAGAAGTAAAAAAATCAGGTATCCGTGGTCGTGGTGGAGCTGGTTTCCCAGCAGGAATGAAATGGAGTTTTATTGATAAAAAATCAGGAAAACCAAGACATTTAGTTTGCAATGCCGATGAATCAGAACCAGGAACTTTCAAAGATCGTTACTTGATGGAATT
This sequence comes from Flavobacterium sp., assembly GCA_039931915.1. Classification (GTDB taxonomy): domain Bacteria; phylum Bacteroidota; class Bacteroidia; order Flavobacteriales; family Flavobacteriaceae; genus Flavobacterium. Next base: position 43,893 of record JBDTRA010000008.1, read on the forward strand.
TATTCCTCACTTATTGATTGAAGGAATGATTACTTCCAGTTTTGCTTTGGGTGCTAACCTTTCTTATATCTACATTCGTGGAGAATATATGTGGGTTTATAAAATTTTAGAAAAGGCCATTGCCGAAGCTAAGGCTGCCGGTTGGTTAGGAAAAAATATATTAGGTACAGGTTACGATTTAGATTTATATGTTCACTGTGGAGCTGGTGCTTATATTTGTGGAGAAGAAACTGCACTTATTGAATCACTGGAAGGAAAAAGAGGAAATCCTCGTATTAAACCACCTTTTCCTGCTGTCTCCGGACTTTGGGCAAATCCAACAGTAGTAAACAATGTCGAAACGATTGCTGCAGTACCGTGGATTATCAATAATTCCGGTGATGAGTATGCTAAGATTGGAATTGGTCGTTCTACGGGAACCAAATTAATTTCGGCTTCAGGGCACATTAAAAACCCTGGGGTTTATGAAATTGAATTAGGATTGTCAGTAGATGAATTCATGAATTCTGATGAATATTTAGGTGGAATGTCTTCAAACAGACCTTTAAAAGCTTTGGTTCCGGGAGGATCTTCAGTGCCTATTTTACCAGCTGAATTAATTTTTAAAACAGCCAATGGCGAAGACAGATTAATGTCTTACGAATCTTTAAGTGATGGTGGTTTTGCTACCGGATCAATGTTAGGTTCCGGAGGTTTTATCGTATATAACGACACATCCTGTATCGTGAGAAATACGTGGAATTTTGCTCGTTTTTATCACCACGAATCTTGCGGACAATGTACACCATGCCGTGAAGGGACCGGATGGTTAGAAAAAATATTACATCGTATTGAAAACGGTCACGGCCGTGAAGAGGATATCGAATTATTATGGAGTATTCAAAGTAAAATCGAAGGAAACACGATTTGTCCGCTTGGCGATGCGGCTTCGTGGCCGGTAGCAGCAGCTATTCGTCATTTCAGAGAAGAATTTGAATACCACGTTCGTTTCCCAGAAAAAATAAAACATAGAGATCATTTTACAGCTGAACCATTTTCACAAGTGAAACATCTGGTTGGCGGTAAAGTAATCGTATAAATAAATTATAAAAGAAACTTACAAAGTTATATAGTATTAAAAGGACAGCAAATCTTTTGAATATCTAAGCTTTCGACGTTCAAATCATTAAGAGAGATGAAAGTAACCATAGACGGTCAAAGTATTGACGTAGAACCAGGAACTACCATCCTGCAGGCTGCACGTATGATTGGGGGAGATCTTGTTCCGCCAGCCATGTGTTATTACTCAAAATTAAAAGGGAGTGGCGGAAAATGCCGTTGTTGTTTAGTTGAAGTTTCTAAAGGAAGTGAAGCCGATCCAAGACCAATGCCAAAATTAATGGCGTCTTGCGTAACAGGCTGTATGGACGGAATGGAAGTAAACAGCAAGTCTTCTGACAGAGTTACCGAAGCACGCAAATCCGTGACTGAATTTTTATTGATTAATCACCCATTAGATTGTCCGGTTTGTGATCAGGCAGGAGAATGTGATTTACAAAATTTAAGTTTCGAACACGGGAATCCAAAATCACGTTTTATCGAAGAAAAAAGAACATTTGAACCGGAAGATATTGGTCCGAATATTCAATTACATATGAACCGTTGTATCTTATGCCAAAGATGTGTACAAGTTGCAGATCAATTGACAGACAACAGGGTACACGGCGTATTAGATCGTGGTGATCACGCTAATATTTCTACCTGTATCTCAAAAGCAATCGACAATGAGTTCTCCGGAAACATGATCGATGTTTGTCCTGTTGGAGCTTTGACTGATAAAACTTTCCGTTTCAAATCGAGAGTCTGGTTCAACAAACCTTACAATGCACACAGGGAATGTACAACTCCCGGATGTTGCGGAAAAACAACCGTTTGGATGTTTGGTGGAGAAATTCAACGTGTAACAGGTCGTAAAGATGAATATCATGAAGTGGAAGAATTTATCTGTAACAGCTGTCGTTTTGACCACAAAGATGTAAATGACTGGGTTATCGAAGGACCAAGAGAATTTGAAAAAGATTCTGTTATCAATCAAAATAACTATACTCAAAAATTAGAGAAAGTAGAAATAGCTACAGAAAAGAACATTCTTTTAGGCAGAGATGAAGACCGTAAAAAAATCAGTATGGCTGAAATTCCATTAAACACTAACAACCAAAATTCTTAAATATGGACAGTGCCTTTATTATAGAAAAGAGTGTTGTAATTGTAGTCGTTTTTGCTGTAACGATGATTATGGCAATGTATTCTACCTGGGCTGAACGTAAAGTTGCGGCTTTTCTTCAAGACCGTGTAGGGCCTAACCGTGCGGGTTGGGGAGGCCTATTACAACCTCTTGCCGATGGTTTAAAATTATTTTCGAAAGAAGAATTTTTCCCAAATACCCCAAACAGATTTTTATTTATTGTAGGTCCGGCAATTGCTATGAGTACGGCCCTAATGACCAGTGCTGTCATTCCGTGGGGAGACAGATTACATGTTTTTGGAAGAGACGTTCTTTTGCAGGCTACGGATATCAATATTGCTTTATTATATGTTTTTGGAGTAATTTCAGTTGGGGTTTATGGTATCATGATTGGTGGGTGGGCTTCTAATAATAAATTCTCCTTGATGGGAGCTGTTCGTGCAGCTTCGCAAATGGTTTCTTATGAAGTTGCCATGGGATTATCAATGATTGCTTTGTTAATGATGACCGGAACTTTAAGCTTAAAAGAAATCTCTGAACAACAGGCAGGAATGAATTGGAATGTTTTTTACCAACCCCTGTCTTTCCTTATTTTTCTAATCTGTGCTTTTGCAGAAACCAACAGAACTCCTTTTGACTTAGCAGAATGCGAATCAGAATTAATTGGCGGATATCATACAGAATATTCATCGATGAAAATGGGATTCTATTTATTTGCTGAATATGCAAATATGTTTATCTCAGCTACCATTATATCAATATTGTTTTTTGGAGGTTACAACTATCCGGGAATGCAATGGATGGTAGAAAATGCAGGAGTGAATCCGGCTAATATATTAGGAATGGTGGTATTGTTTGCCAAAATATGCTTCTTCATATTTTTCTACATGTGGGTTCGCTGGACCATTCCAAGATTTAGATATGACCAATTGATGAATTTAGGATGGAGAATATTGATTCCGCTTTCGATCATCAATATTATGATAACGGGAGTTGTTATTTTAAGACATGATATCGCAGCATATTTAGGGTTCTAAACAATATTCAGGTGTAACAAAATGTTACACCTTGACAAAATAAATTTAACTATATGGATAAAGTTATTATTCCTAATGAAATAATAAGTAATAAAATTTATTTTATTAGAAATCAAAAGGTGATGCTAGATAAAGATTTAGCAGAATTATTCCATGTAGACCCGAGAGCTTTAAGACAACAAGTTAAAAGAAATAGCACAAAATTTCCTGAACATTTTATGTTTAGATTAGATAAAATAGAAGTTGAACTGTTGGTGTCGCAAAATGCGATACCTTCTAAACAAAGCCTTGGAGGTTCATTACCTTATGTTTTTACAGAACACGGAGTTCTACAATTGGCAAATGTTTTAAAAAGTGAAAGAGCTACTCAAATGAGTATCAAGATTATTGAAGTTTTTGTAAGTTTAAGAGATTTCCTGACTGATAATTTGAATTTAAAAATGGAAGTTGATATGATTAAGAAAAAACTAATTAATCATGACAAAAATATCGAATTGGTCTTCAGTTATTTAGACGAGTTGATTGAGAAAAAAGAGAATACTATTGAAAGAACTAAAATTGGTTATAAAAAATAAATATCATTAATACCAAAATGCCTAGCCCTGATAGAAGCGATATCCTTTTTTGGCTTTTTCTGCCAAAAAAGATACAAGCGAATAGCAGGATTAAGCTTCAAAATAAAAATTAAGAAAATGTCAATAGAAACTATATCATTATCGGGTAGAAAAAAGTTGGTCTCTAACAAAGAGATGACTTTTTGGGAGCGATTGTATCTTGTGGCGATTGTGAAAGGATTGTTTATTACAGTTAAACATTTATTCAGAAAAAAAGTTACGATTCATTATCCGGAGCAAGTACGTGAAATGAGTCCTGTTTATCGTGGTCAGCACCAGTTGAAACGTGATGAACAAGGCCGTGAAAACTGTACTGCCTGCGGATTATGCGCTTTATCATGTCCTGCTGAAGCAATTACAATGAAGGCTGCAGAACGCAAAGCCGATGAAAAACATTTGTACAGAGAAGAGAAATATGCTTCGATTTATGAAATAAATATGCTTCGTTGTATTTTTTGTGGGTTATGTGAAGAAGCCTGTCCAAAAGATGCCATTTATCTGACTACTTCGAAAGTATTGGTTCCTTCCAGTTATGAAAGAGAAGATTTCATTTTTGGAAAAGACAAATTAGTGATGCCTTTAGATATGGCTATGAAAAACGCTCAACTTAAAAACGCTAACTAATGATACATATTCCTGATTTTGCACATGCAACAACTGTACAAGTTATATTTTGTTTCCTGGCGTTTATCACAGTAATTACCGCATTCCTGACCATTTTCAGCAGAAACCCGATTCATAGTGCCATTTATTTGGTAATTTGTTTCTTCTCCATTGCCGGTCATTATTTATTATTAAACTCTCAATTTTTGGCTATCGTACATATTATAGTCTATTCGGGAGCAATTATGATTTTGTTCCTGTTTACAATCATGTTGATGAATCTGAATGAACAAAAAGAGGTCCACAGGCCAAGAATCACACGTTTAGGTGCTATCGTATCTTTTTGTTTGATATGTATTGTATTGATTGCAATCTTCATTAACTCGAAACCAATTGTTGGTGCATACGATTCAACTGGTGAGGATTTTCAATCGATAAAAGTATTAGGTAAAATATTATTGAACGAATATATGGTTCCGTTTGAATTTGCATCAATCTTGCTTTTGGTAGCGATGATTGGAACTGTATTATTGTCTAAAAAAGAAAAATTAAATAAATAATGGGTAATATATTAAATCAAATAGGTATTGAAAACTACATCTTTTTAAGTGTTGTACTTTTCTGTATTGGTATTTTTGGTGTATTGTACAGACGAAATGCTATTATCGTTTTCATGTCTATCGAAATCATGCTGAATGCTGTTAACCTTTTATTTGTTGCTTTTTCAACTTATCATCAAGACGCGCAAGGACAAGTTTTTGTATTCTTCTCGATGGCAGTTGCTGCAGCAGAAGTTGCAGTTGGATTGGCTATTTTAGTTTCGATCTTTAGAAATTTAGGTTCGATTAGTATCGATAATTTAAAAAATTTAAAAGGATAAATGGAAATGGATACCAATTTAGCTTTAGTTTTAGTATTAGCTCCTTTTTTAGGATTTTTAATCAATGTTTTCTTTGGAAAAAGCTTAGGCAAAACAGTTTCCGGTATTATCGGAACAGCTTCTGTTGTAGTTTCGTTTGCCGTTACGCTTTTCTTTTTCTCTCAAATTACACAAACAAAACAAGCCATTCAAATTACTTTATTTGATTGGATTCAAATCAGTAATCTTCATATTAATCTTGGATTTTTATTAGATCAGTTGTCTCTGCTTTGGTTGCTTTTTGTAACCGGTATTGGATCATTGATACATTTATATTCTATCAGTTACATGCATGATGATGAAAATATGCACAAATTTTTTGCATATTTAAATCTGTTCGTATTCTTTATGATTACACTTGTAATTGGAAGCAACTTATTAGTTTTATTTATTGGTTGGGAAGGTGTTGGACTTTGTTCGTACTTATTAATTGGGTTTTGGTATAAAAATCAGGATTACAATGATGCTGCGAAAAAAGCTTTCATCATGAACAGAATTGGAGATTTAGGTCTTTTGATCGGAATATTCATTATTGGTTCAATGTTCTCGACTCTTGATTATGCAACTTTAAAAACAGCAATTGCCGGAGCAACTGATTTAAATATTCCATTGCTATCATTAGCTGCTTTGTGTTTATTTATTGGAGCTTGTGGTAAATCTGCACAGATTCCATTATATACGTGGTTGCCTGATGCGATGGCCGGTCCAACTCCGGTTTCAGCATTGATTCACGCTGCAACGATGGTTACAGCTGGTATTTTTATGGTAACCAGATTAAATTTCGTTTTTGATTTAGCCCCGGACGTTCAAACTGTAATTGCAGTTATTGGAGCTGTAACTTCATTAGTTGCTGCAACAATTGGTTTGGTTCAGACAGATATTAAAAAAGTATTGGCTTACTCTACAGTTTCTCAACTAGGATTAATGTTTTTGGCCTTGGGATTTGGTGCTTATGAAGTAGCTGTTTTTCACGTAATCACACATGCTTTCTTTAAAGCTTGTTTATTCTTAGGTTCAGGATCTGTAATTCACGGTTTACATGGAGAACAGGATATGCGTAAAATGGGTGGTTTGCGTAAAGCGATGCCAATCACGTTCTGGACTATGTTAGTTTCATCATTAGCCATTTCAGGAGTTCCGTTTTTCTCAGGTTTCTTCTCTAAGGATGAAATTTTAATGACCGCTTTTCATCATAGTAAAGCATTATATGTTGTTGGATCTATTGCTTCAATCATGACTGCTTTCTATATGTTCAGGCTAATGTTCTTAACTTTCTTTAAAGATTTTAGAGGAAGTGAAGAACAAAAACATCATTTACATGAAAGTAATGGTTTAATTACTTTCCCTTTAATAATTTTAGCTCTTTTGGCTACATTTGGCGGAGTAATCAGTTTACCGGGAAACAGTTGGTTAAATGAATATTTAGCACCTTTATTTACAAAAGCAGCTGGCGAAGAACATCATTTAGGCGCTACAGAATATACACTAATGGGAATAGCAGTCTTAGGAGGTCTATTAGGTATTTTGATCGCTTACATCAAATACTTCAAACAAGATAATGTTCCTGAATCTGATGAAAATATTACAGGTTTAACTAAAGTTTTATACAACAAATATTATGTAGATGAAATTTACGATGCTGTATTTGTTCGTACTATAAATGCATTATCAAAATTCTTTAGGGATCATATCGAAACTAGTCTGTCTGCTGTTGTTTTCGGATTAGGAAAAGTCACTAATGAACTAGCTTTTCAAGGAAAGAAATTACAAACCGGAAGTATCGGATTATATCTTTTTGTTTTTGTTTTAGGCCTTTGCGCGATTGTTTCCTATATATTTTTAGCTCAATAATTTTATAACTATGAACGTTTCTCTTATATTAATTATACTTTTAATTGGTGCATTTGTCACTTATTTTGTTGGTGATAAACTAGCTTCAAAAGTAGCCTTGTTCTTTAGTTTAGCAGCTTTGGGCTGTTCTTTGGTATTGTTAAGTCATTTTAACGCAGGTAAAAATATCAGCCTGATCAATACCTGGATTACTCAACCTAAAATTTCATTCGTTTTAAACGCTGACGGATTAGCAATTGCGATGCTTTTGCTGACTGTTGCTTTAACACCGATTATTATATTTTCTTCTTTCGGGAATGAGTATAAAAATGCGAAAGGTTTTTATGCTTTAATTTTGTTTATGGCTTTTGCCATGACAGGAACTTTTCTTGCGGGTGATGGCCTTTTATATTACATTTTCTGGGAGTTAGCTCTTATTCCAATTTACTTTATTGCTCTTATTTGGGGTAATGGAGATGCTGAAGAACGCAGAAAAGCGGTGGTTAAATTCTTTATTTACACACTTGCCGGTTCTCTGTTTATGTTGGTTGCTTTTATTTATTTATATCAAAAAGCAGGAAGCTTCTTAATTGAAGATTTATATAAATTAGATTTATCCGCTACTGAACAACTTTGGATATTTCTGGCTTTCTTTTTAGCATATGCAATTAAAATTCCGATTATTCCTTTTCACACGTGGCAGGCAAACGTATACCAAAAAGCACCAACTGTTGGAACAATGCTTTTATCCGGAATCATGCTAAAAATGGGACTTTATAGTGTTATTCGCTGGCAATTGCCAATTGCACCGCTTGCAGCAAAAGAATTCATGAATATTTTTATCGCTTTAGGAATTGCCGGTGTTATTTATGGTTCTATAGTTGCTTTAAGACAAAAAGATTTAAAAAAATTATTGGCTTATTCATCATTAGCACACGTTGGATTAATCGCTGCAGGAACTTACACATTAACCATTGATGGTTTACGCGGTGCGGTTTTACAAATGATTGCTCACGGTTTTGTTGTTGTTGGATTATTCTTTGCTGCTGAAATTATTTTCAGAAGATTTGAAACCAGGGAAATTGCTCAATTAGGCGGTATTCGTATACAATCTCCAAAATTCACTTCGCTGTTTTTAATTTTAGTTTTAGCATCTGTAGCATTACCAAGCACTTTTAACTTTGTTGGGGAATTCACCGTTTTATATAGTCTTTCACAAATTAACATTTGGTTTGCAGTTTTAGGTGGAACAACTATTATTTTAGGAGCTTATTATATGCTTAAGATGTTTCAAAATGTAATGTTGGGAGAAACAAATTCGAAAACATTTGCTGACGTTACTGTAAATGAAGGAATTTCCTTGGGAGTTATTATTGCTGTTTTAGTTTTCTTCGGATTCTATCCAAAACCAATTACAGATTTGATTACACCAAGTTTAGAAATTATTCTAAACGTTATCAACAAGAATTAATATTTTAAATAAAAATAAATTAGGGCGTCATTAGTTTTAGATTTCCTAAATCAAAAAAACAAAAATGAATACATTAATAGCTATAACGGGATTGGGTATTTTCTGCCTACTATTTGAAATTCTTAATTTAAGGAAGGCCATTGTTCCTTTTACCATTATTGGGCTTTTGGCTGTTTTGGCACTTAATTTTTCTGAATTTGGGTCGACAGAAAGTTATTATAACAATATGATTACAGTAAGTAAATTTTCTACTGCATTTACATCATTGTTTATTATTCTGACTATTTTTTTAATAGCCTTAAGTCATAATTTTTACGAAAATCATCCCACTAAAATTTCAGATTTCATAGCTATAAAAATATTTTTATTAGCCGGAGGTGTAGCGATGGTATCTTTTGGAAACTTAGCTATGTTTTTCTTAGGAATTGAAATTTTATCAATTGCATTATATATACTTGCTGCAAGTGAGCGTTTAAATCTAAAAAGTAACGAAGCCGGTATGAAATATTTCCTAATGGGTTCATTTGCATCAGGAATTATCTTATTTGGAATTTGCCTGATCTACGGAGCAATGGGAAGTTTTGATGTTGCTGAAATTCACGAAAGCTCTTTATCTGCAGAATTACCAATCTGGTTTCCAATCGGAATGATTTTAATGGTAATCGGAATGTTATTTAAAGTTGCTGCTGTGCCATTTCATTTCTGGGCTCCGGATGTTTACGAAGGTTCTCCTGCATTGACAACGGCTTTAATGAGTACTTTGGCAAAAGTTATTGCAATTGCTACATTATATAAATTAATCAGCGGGTTAAATTTAATTGCATCACTTGAAAACCAAGGCCTTTTAGCAACTTTCGAAACAATTGTAGTAATTGTATCAATAGCTTCTATGACAGTTGGTAACATTATGGCATTGCGTCAGGTAAATGTGAAACGTATGCTGGCATTTTCAGGAATTTCACATGCAGGTTTTATGTTAATGACCTTATTAAGTGTTGCAACATCTGCAGGTGTTTTATTATACTATACTGCTGCATATGCATTAGCCGGAATTGCTGCATTCAGCGTTATTTTATATGTTTGTAAAAATAAGCACAATGAAGACATTACGAACTTTCATGGTTTAGGAAAAACAAATCCGTTATTAGCAGCTATACTTACAGGTTCATTATTATCCATGGCCGGTATTCCGATTTTTTCAGGATTTTTTGCCAAGTTGTTCTTATTCAACCAAACTATTCAGGCAGGTTATATTGCTTTAGTAATTGTAGCGGTAATAAACTCAATTATTAGTGTTGGATATTATTTCAAACTAATTTTGGCAATGTACTCAAAAGAAGCTAATGAAGAACGTACAGGAAAACCTTTCCTCATTTATGCAGTTGCAGTAGTTTCTATTATTTTAAATATTGCTTTAGGATTATTTCCATCTTTAGTTTTAGATTTATTGAAATAAAATTTCAAACCCAATATATAGAAATCCATCAGTGAATGCTGATGGATTTTTTATTTTAAGAGGAATTTATTCAGAAGAAAAAATCATGTTAAAAAAATTCGAGAAATAACCTCACATCAAAAAAACTCCATATATTTGAGTACAATTAAAAGTATTAGAAATATGAACTTCAATTCAAAAAATCCATTTTTAAGCGACAAGCGTTTTTCATCAAATGCTGTTTCTAAAGCTGAAGAAGTACACCACGCTCAAATTATTGATTATAATCAGGAAATGACTTTATCGGGTACTATCAATAAAACAGCCATTTTATTTTTAATTTTATGCGGATCAGCCATGGTAACGTGGTGGATGGCTTTTAACGGAATCAATATAATGCTGCCGGCAATTGGTGGTGCTATCGTTGGACTTATTTTAGTTGTGATTTCTGCATTCAAACCACAAGCTTCTCCATATTTAGCTCCGGGTTATGCGTTATTTGAAGGTCTCTTCATTGGAGGTATTTCTGCAATTTTTGAAGCTATGTATCCTGGAATAGTAATTAATGCTGTTGGAGCAACACTTGTTACTTTTTTAGTTTGTTTAGGTTTATACAAATTTAAAATTGTAAAAGTTACAGAACAATTCAAATCTGTAGTAATTGCTTCTACTTTAGCAATTGCAACTTATTACTTAATTTCATGGGTTGTTTCAATGTTTACAAGTTTTACACCTATACATCATGGAAACTCTATGATGAGTATTGGAATCAGTGTTTTCGTAATCATAATTGCTGCTCTAAACTTATTCTTAGATTTCGATCAAATAGAAAAAGGCGTAGAGCAAAAAATGCCAAAATTTATGGAATGGTACGGTGCAATGGGACTAGTGATTACATTAGTTTGGCTGTATATCGAATTCTTAAGATTATTATCAAAATTATCAAGCAAAAATTAATTTATTTAATTAGTGCCCTTTATAAAAACGAAAGCCTTTTTGAAATTCAAAAAGGCTTTTTTTATGCAGCTTTTTCAAAAGCTATAAAATGTGACAGTTCTCCTTTAAGGTTAAAAACAGGAAAGCCATGAATATTACAATTATAGGTTTCCCCATTTTTTTTATAATTTAAAACCGTTTTTTTAAAAGAAATTTGTTTTTGAATTGCTATGCTAATTTCTTTTAGAACTAAAGCAGAAGTCTCCACTCCCTGAAAAATTTTTGGTAATTTTCCAATAACTTCTTTTTCAGTATAACCAGTCATTTTACAAATTCCTTCGGATGCAAAAATTATTTTTTGTTTCAAATCTGTTATTAAAACAACCTCATCCTTCAAGCGTTCATTTATATCTAAATCTCCTTCATTCCATTTAAATTTATTCGAAATATTTTTGATTTTTTTTATATCCAAAGAAAGCTTTTTCAAATCATTTATGGATTCATAATGAAAATCCCAACAAAGTATCGGAACTGAGTTACAATTTAAATTTGTATCAGATTCATTAAAAGACTCACCATAATAATTTACAGGATCCATAAAAATACTTTTGCCCAAAGTTAGATAGAAATTACTTTACAATACATAACGTTTGCAGCTTTTAATAATTGTTTGGTTTTTTCAAAAATCAAATTTTAACTGCACAACAACTGCTTTCTTTTGCTCTGTATTTAGGTTATTCAAAGAAATCCCCAATAATCGAACTGAATCTTTCATCCGTTCCTGATACAACAGCTCTTCAACAGTCTCCAAAATCAAACTTTTATCTGAAATAAAATAAGGAAGGGTCTTACTTCTTGTTTGTTGTGTGAAATCGCTGTATTTAATTTTAAGTGTGACTGTCTTCCCTGATATGTTGTGCTTTTTTAATCTTCTTTCTAATGAAACTGCAATTTTTTCAAGTTGTTCCAACATGAAAATTTCCGATGTAAGATTAACGTCAAAAGTATGTTCAGATGCAACGGATTTCGTGTTTCGGGAAGGTTTTACTTCGCTGTTATGAACACCTCTGACTACATGAAAATAAAATTTTCCGGATTTTCCAAAATGTTTCTCCAAAAACTCTACCGATTTAGTTTTTAAATCAGCTCCCGTAAAAATGCCTAACTGATACATTTTTTCGGTAGTAACTTTTCCAACTCCATAAAATTTACGAATTGGCAGTTCTTCCAGAAAAGGAATTACCTCATCAGGATTAACCGTTTTTTGACCATTGGGTTTGTTAAAATCACTCGCTATCTTGGCCACAAATTTATTTACTGAAATTCCTGCTGAAGCTGTAATACCAACTTCATTTAAAATTCGCAACCTGATTTCCTGAGCTAATAATGATGCACTTGGATTTCCCTTTTTATTCTGGGTAACATCCAGATAAGCTTCATCAAGCGAAAGCGGTTCAACCATATCAGTATACTCATAAAAGATTTTATGAACTTGTGATGAAATCTCCTTATATCTGTCAAAACGTGGACGAACAAATATAATTTCGGGACAATATTTTTTGGCCAACACACCACTTATGGCACTTCGAACTCCAAACTTCCGGGCTTCATAACTTGCTGCCGAAACAACTCCACGGTTTTCTGAACCACCAACTGCAATAGCCTTTCCGCGCAACGCAGGATTATCCATTTGCTCTACCGAAGCATAAAAAGCGTCCATATCGATATGGATTATTTTTCGATAAATTGGTGAATCTGACATGTTACAAATTTAAATCTAAAAAATCATAGTAAATAAAAAAATGTAAATGATATACAATCGTTTAAGTGGAAAACTGACCTTTGAAACTTAGAAATAATTCTGCAATAGTACTGATACGTAATTTGTAAGTTTTATAAATCAATAATTTTACTTGTTTTATATCATAAATTCATTAATATTGTTATTTAAATTTTTTTTATAAAAAATATCCGTAGAACATGAGAACTAAATCAGCGTTGATAATTGGACATCCGGGTCATGAATTAAGAGCATTCAAATTTTTAAAAGATTCAAAACCTGATGTATATATTTTAACAGATGGTTCCGGACAAAACAATGAATCGAGATTGTATCAATCTATAAAATTAATAGAATCATTAGGCGCAACTTATAAAAATACGTTCACCCCTTTTACTGATAAACAACTATATAACATTATCTTATCCGGTGACCTGGATAAAATTAAACAAATAAAAGATCAGCTTTTAATTTTGATAAAAGAAAGCAATTATGATGAAATATATGGTGACGCTTTAGAGGGTTTTAATCCAACACATGATATTTGCAGATATATGATTAATGGAATTGTTGCTGAATTGGAAAAAATCAATCCATCAAAATCAGTTCTAAATTATGATTTTGTACTGGACAAAGCACCAGAAATGTTATCCCAAAAAGAACACGAACATAACTTATCTTTTGAACTTTCTCAGCTTGAACTGGAAATGAAAATAAAGGCTGGTTTAAATTATCCGGAATTAAAAACAGAAATAGAGATGGCTATTGAACGTTTTGGAGTTTCTGCTTTTGCTTGGGAATCTTACACTAAAATTACAAATTTGAAACAAATTGCTAATTGGGAAACTGATTATCCTTATTATGAAGAAGTAGGAAGGAAAAGAGTGGCATCCGGTGCATATAAAAATTGTATTGAGTTTGAGAAACACATTAAACCCATTGCTGAGATTTGTTTGATGCATAACATTTAATTAAGTAAATGAATATTTTAATTACAAATTTTGTTTTAAATAAACCCTCAGGTACAGAAACATATGTACACGATTTAGCAATAGAATTGTATAAACGCGGACATCATATTGAAATATTTACTTATATAATGGGTGATTTGGCAGGAACTCTATTAAAACAGGGAATACACGTTTGTACAGATTTAAAAAAAATAAAAAAGAAACCTGATTGTATACATGCCCATCATAATATAACAGCCATAAAAGTTGCACGCTTTTTTAAAAAGACACCTATTCTATTTTTTGTCCATGACAGAACAAATGTCATGGATTATCCTTTTAGACACCCTAACATTTTACAATATGCAGCTGTAGATTATAATTGTAAAGAACGTTACTGTCTTGAAAACGGGTTTGAAGATGAGGATGTTGAAGTAATTTATAATTGGGCAAACCTATTACGTTTTAAACAGCGAAAAGCTATTTCAGCTATACCAAAAAAAGCTTTGGCATTCTCTAATTACATGTCACAAACAAATATTTTTCCATCTATAAAAGAAGCCTGTTTATCTCAAGGCATAGAAATAGAATTAATAGGCAGCGGTAATCATAATGCTACTATGACTCCTGAACATATTCTTGGACAATATGATATTGTCTTTGGAAAAGCAAAAGCAGCAATAGAATCCATGGCTACAGGTGCAGCTGTAATTGTATGTGATTATAGAGGATTGGCAGGGATTGTAACGCCGGAAAACATGTTGCATTACAGAAAATATAATTTTGGAATGAAACTGATGACCCGCAAAATACAAACAGACTTAATTGTTAATGAAATCAAGAAATATGATTGTGAAAACATTTTAAAAGTCTCAAATTTTATTCGGAAAGAAGCCGATTTACTCTCGATAGTGACCCAATTAGAAAACACTTACTCCAGAATAATTAGGGAATATGAGAATAATAAGCGGGGGAAATATAGAATCACTTATTATAATTATCTGACTATTAGAAAAATTGCTTTTAAAATAAGTATGAAAATCCGAATAAAAAATCTTAAAAAAAAATCTAAACTCTACGCCATTTACAAAACTTACAGGAATAGCAACTAATGTTCTAGCATGACTTTAACTTATCATATCCAAACTTTAATCTCTTACTGCTCAAACAACTCCATCAACTCCAACGCGCGTTTTATTGATTTTACATTATCAAAAGTCAATAATAAACGTAATCCGTTTACAGTTTGCTTTTCTTTCATTTTACAAAGACTACTTTGTTTTTGAACAAATTGCAAAACGTTTCTAAATTTAGAAGATTGATAATAATCAGATTGTTGATCGGAAACAAAATAGCCAATCATTTTGCCTTGTTTTAAAACCAGTTTCTCGATTCCGACACTCGTTGCAATCCATTTGATTCGGATACTGTTTAATAACGAGATTGCTTGTTTCGGTAAAGGCCCGAAACGGTCAATTAGCTTTCTTTCGAATTCCTGAAGGCCCGCTTCGTCTTTTATCGCACCTAATTCGTTGTATAAAACCAATCTCTCCGAAACATTATTGATGTATTCATCCGGGAATAACAATTCGAAATCAGCATCGATTTGAATGTCTTTTACGTATTCTTTGGTATCGATATTATTTTCTTCCGGATATAAATCTTTGAATTCGTTTTCTTTTAATTCTTCGATGGCTTCGTTCATGATTTTTTGGTATGTATCAAAACCAATTTCATTGATAAAACCACTTTGCTCACCGCCCAATAAATCTCCGGCACCACGAATTTCAAGATCCTTCATCGCGATATTAAAACCACTACCCAATTCACTAAACTGCTCTAAGGCCTGAATACGTTTACGCGCATCTTCTGTCATTGACGAATACGGCGGACAGATAAAATAACAAAATGCTTTTTTATTGCTTCGTCCTACTCGGCCCCGCATTTGATGCAAATCTGACAATCCAAAATTATTGGCATTGTTGATGAAGATTGTATTCGCATTTGGTACATCCAATCCGCTTTCGATAATTGTTGTGGCCACCAAAACATCAAAATCTCCGTTCATGAAAGCTAACATTAATTCCTCGAGTTTCGCGCCTTCCATTTGTCCGTGACCAATTCCGACTCTTGCGTTTGGCACCAAACGCTGAATCATTCCGGCCACTTCTTTTATATTTTCAATTCGGTTATTGATAAAGAAAACCTGTCCGTTTCGCTGAATTTCATACGAAATCGCGTCACGAATAATCTCTTCATTAAACCCAACTACATTTGTTTCAATCGGATAACGATTTGGCGGAGGTGTTGTAATTACCGATAAATCCCTAGCTGCCATTAATGAAAACTGAAGCGTTCTCGGAATTGGCGTTGCCGTTAATGTCAGTGTATCAACATTTGCAGCAATCGTTTTTAATTTGTCTTTTACGTTTACTCCAAACTTCTGTTCTTCATCAACAATCAATAAACCAAGATCCTTAAAAACCACATTTTTATTTACTAATTGATGCGTTCCTATTACGATATCAAGTTTTCCTTCAGCTAAATCTTTTAAGGTTTGATTTTTTTGTTTGGCGGTTCTAAATCGGTTTAAATAACCAACAGAAACAGGCATATCTTTTAATCTTTCCGTAAAAGTTCTGTAGTGCTGGTAGGCCAAAATGGTTGTCGGAACCAAAACTGCTACTTGTTTGCTGTTATCAACGGCTTTAAAAGCAGCGCGAATGGCAACTTCCGTTTTTCCGAAACCTACATCTCCACAAACCAAACGATCCATCGGGCGATCACTTTCCATGTCGGCTTTTACTTCCTGCGTTGATTTGGTCTGATCGGGCGTATCTTCATAAATAAAGGAACTTTCTAATTCGTTTTGTAAATAACTGTCCGGCGCAAATCGAAAACCTTTTTCCAAACGTCTTTTCGCATACAGCTGAATCAAATTGAATGCAATATGTTTGACACGCGCTTTGGTTTTTTGTTTTAAAATTTTCCAGGCGTTCGATCCTAATTTATAAATTTTCGGTGGTGTTCCGTCTTTTCCGTTGTATTTCGAAATTTTATGAAGCGAGTGAATGCTCACATACACAATATCATTATCAGCATAAACCAATTTTATGGCTTCCTGTGTTTTGCCTTCCACCTGGATTTTCTGGAGACCGCCAAACTTCCCGATTCCGTGATCAATGTGCGTTACATAATCTCCAACAGAAAGAGCAGTCAATTCTTTAAGCGTAATATTCTGCTTTTTAGAATAACCATTTTTGATATTAAATTTATGATAACGTTCAAAAATCTGATGATCGGTATACGCCGTAATCTGATTTTCTTCGTCAATAAATCCCTGATATAGAGGCAATACAATCGTATGATATTGTTTTCTGATATTTTCAGAATTGGCTTCATCCAGAGTTTCAAAAATATCATGAAAACGTTTTGCCTGCGCTTCATTCGAACAAAATAAATAATTTTTATATCCGTTAAAATGATTGTCACTCAGATTATTCAACAGCAAATCAAATTGTTTATTGAAGGACGGTTGTGGCCGAATATGGAATTCAAACTTTTTGGTCGTTTTGAAAATTGGTTTTGAAGCCAATTCGACAATCGAAAAGTCTAATGCCCGCTTTATAAATTCTGACTGATTTAAAAACAATTGTTCCGGAGTGGCGTGTTTTATTTCTTTTGATAATTTCTCAAAAGCTTCTTCCGCCCTTGCAAATTGTTTGTCCAACTGACTAAAAAGTCCATCTGTATTTTGGATGAAGATTACTGTTTTTTCAGCAATATAATCTAAGAAACTTTCGCGGTTTTCCTGAAAGGCCTTATTCTCGACATTTGGGATTATCGCAATTTTTTTATGGGTTTCTACCGATAATTGCGTCTCAACATCAAAGCTTCTGATACTGTCTACTTCATTTCCAAAAAACTCAATTCGATACGGATGATCGTTTGAAAAAGAGAAAACATCGACAATTCCTCCACGAACTGAAAATTCGCCTGGTTCTGTAATAAAATCGACTCTTTTGAATTCGTATTCAAACAAAACTTCATTAATAAAATCAATAGAAATCTTATCATTCAAAGCTACTTTCAACGTATTTTTATCGAGTTCCCTTCTCGTAACTACTTTTTCAAATAGTGCTTCGGGATAAGTGACAATTATCGCTGGTTTTTTACGGGAATTAATTCGGTTTAAAACCTCAGCACGGAGTAAAACATTGGCATTATCAGTTTCATCAACCTGATACGGACGACGGAAAGATGCGGGATAAAACAACACATCCTGCTCTCCGATCATTTGTTCCAGATCATTCAGATAATACGCAGCTTCTTCTTTATTGTCCAAAACAATCAAAAAAGGCAATTCCGTTTTCTTAAAAACACTTCGAATCACAAATGAAACTGCAGATCCTAACAATCCGCTAAGATGTAATTTTACTTGATTCTGCTCCAGTAATTGTGTGGCAATCTGCTGCGTTTTAGGCAAATTGTCATACGTAGTATATAAGACGTTTTTACTCAACTTTAGGTAAATTTGGATCGACAATAGTATTCGGAATAGCACGGGTTGTATCTAACATTCGTAAGAAATCCGATTCTCCTTCTTCTTGTGGAATTTTGCTTTTTTCTACAATTTTATCCATCTGTCTTTCTAATGAAACCAATTCTTTATTGATTTCTCCAATCAAAAAGGCCACTTTTTCATCCGGGATTTTATCCAAATGAATAAACAAATCCATCATTTTTATTTTGGTAATCAAAATAGAAATCCGGCTTCTTATCTGAGGCTGATTAAATTGTGTCGGAATATTATTGTTTAATTCCATTGCTTTTTTAGCAATTGAGGCCGATTTTTTCTGAAAAGCCCCAATTGTTTTTTTGGGTTTTCCCCCTAACTCTTTTAAAAACTCACGCCATTCCTTCCAATCGTTTACATTTTTTTCTGAAACTTCATTAATAGGTTCATCAATAAACGACCAGCCCTTGTTTATATTATTAAAAATGACTTCTTTCTTTTTCGCTTCCTTTTTATTTTCAGCGATACGTTTTTCATTTTCATCCTGACATGAATTCAGTACAAAAATTAAGAGAAGAAAAAGAGATATTTTGTATTTCATTTTGATAAAACATTAAACTGCAAAGTTACAAGTAAATTTACAATTATGAATTTTGATTTTATGATAAAATAAAATGGATTATAATAACTTTATTTTGTATTCGAAACACTTCCATATAACGAATAACATAAAAAATAATATTGTTTGTTATTAATATTGTAATTTAACCTTCTTTAAATAGTATTTATTTACGAAAACCTTATATTTGTCTTTAAATCTATTCAAATGAATCCAAAAATATTAATTATTGGCGCTTGCGGTCAAATTGGAACAGAACTGACTCAAAAACTGCGTAAGTTATACGGAACAGAAAATGTGATTGCTTCTGATATTCGAAAATTAAACAATGCCGTTGTAAATTCTGGTCCATTTGAAGTAATAAATGCTTTGGATTTTAACCAAATTGAACATCTTGTAGAAGTGCATCATATTACCGATATTTATTTGATGGCGGCTCTTTTATCAGCTACAGCTGAAAAAAACCCTGCATTTGCCTGGGATTTAAATATGAATTCGCTTTTTCATGTTTTAAATCTGGCGAAAGCAAAAAAAATAAAAAAAATATTCTGGCCATCGAGCATTGCCGTTTTTGGGCCAACAACCCCAAAAGAAAACACGCCTCAATATACTATTATGGAGCCATCGACGGTTTACGGAATCAGTAAACAAGCCGGCGAAAGATGGTGCGAGTATTACCATAACATTTATGGAGTTGATGTTCGCAGCATCCGTTATCCCGGTTTAATCAGCTGGTCGACACCTCCGGGTGGCGGCACTACAGATTATGCTGTTGATATTTTTTATAAAGCTATTGCGGATAAAAAATACGAATGCTTTTTATCAGCAGAAACCAAAATGCCGATGATGTATATGGATGATGCAATTAACGCTACCATCAATATCATGGAAGCACCGGTTGAGCAAATCAAAATACATTCTTCGTACAATTTGGCAGCAATGAGTTTTACGCCAACTGAAATTGCTGCTGAAATCAAAAAACATATTCCTGATTTTGAAATAACGTATAATCCTGATTTCCGTCAGAAAATTGCTGACAGCTGGCCTGCAAGTATTGATGATACATCTGCGAGAGAAGACTGGAACTGGAAACATACTTTTGATCTTGAAACCATGACCAAAGATATGCTGGAACATTTGAGTTAAAAATAGTATACTTCCTTTTTTGGTTTGAAAATTTGTTATTTTTGATATTGTTATTTTAGTGAATATCAATTAATTTTCAAACCAAAACCTATATGAAAAAAATCTTCATTCTTCCCATTGTTTTAGTTTTCACACTAATCAGTTGCAATAAAAAACAAGAAAATAGCGATACTGCTTCGGGATCCGGCGATGAAGCTTTTCTTAAACTATCTGAAGAATACATTACAAAAAACCTGGAATGGAATCCTCAAGCGGGAGTCTCTTTAGGATTACATGAATATGATGGTAAATTAGGTAATTTCAGCAAAACAAATCTTGACAGGCGTATTGCTGTTCTTAAAAAATTTGATCAGGATTTTTCTGCAATTGATTCGGCCACATTAAGCAAAAGAAATTATTATGATTGGAAAATCATTAAATCGAATGTAAAAAATGAGTTGTTTTCATTTGAAGATTTAAAACCCTTCACTAAAAATCCAATGGTGTATGCCGGAGCAATTGATGTAAACATTTACATTCAGCGTAATTTTGCTCCCATTGAACAACAAATAAAATCGATCATTTCCATTGAAAAAGAGGCACCAAATTTTTTCAAAAATGCCAAAGCAAACTTACAGGATTCACTTGCATTACCACATATTAAATTAGCCATTGATATTGCAAGAGGTTCTGCCTCGTTTTTAGGAAAAGATCTTTTAGTCGCTCTAAAAGGAGTTAAAAATGATACTTTGATGAAATCTTTTAACGAAGCAAATCAAAAAGCGATAGCCGCAATTAATAATTTTGCTGTCTTTTTAGAAAAGGAAAAATTACCCAAAGCAAACAACAAATATGCTATTGGAGTTAATAATTATAAAAAGATGCTGCTTTACCAGGAAGAAATTAAATTATCTCCTGATGAAATTTTAGCTATTGGTTTGAAGGAATTAAAAAAAGAACAGGAATCCTTTAATGCTGCTGCAAAAATCATCAATCCAAACAAAAAGCCGATTGATGTTTATAATGAAATGCAAAAAGAACATCCAACGGCTCAGGATCTAATTCCTCATGCAAGAAAGAATATTGAAGCAATCCGTCAATATTTAATAGATCATAAAATTGTAACTATGCCTTCTGAAGTGCGTGTTAAAATTCAGGAAACACCTGCTTATGCCAGATCAACAAGCACTGCGTCTATGGATTCTCCCGGCCCTTTTGAAACAAAAGCAACTCAGGCTTTTTATTATATTACTCCTGTAGATCCAAAATGGACTCCAAAACAACAGGAAGACTGGCTGGCACAATTTAATTTTTACACAACCGACATTGTTTCTATACACGAAGCATATCCCGGACATTACACACAATTTTTGCATTCTAATGCTTCTAAAACTTCTAAAATCCAGAAGATTTTTATGAGTTATGCTTATGTGGAAGGGTGGGCACATTATACCGAAAAAATGATGATTGATGAAGGTTACGGTAATGATGGTGATCCAATTAAAGCAGCAAAATATCGTTTGGCACAATCCGGAGATGCTCTTCTTCGTATTTGTCGTTTGTGCGTTTCTATCAATACCCATTGTCACGGAATGAATGTTGATGATGCAACCAAATTTTTCATGAATAACTGGTATCAGGGCGATAAACCTTCTCGTCAGGAAGCATTGCGCGGTACATACGATCCGGGTTATTTGTTCTATACTTTAGGAAAATTACAA
The DNA here is from genome assembly GCA_039931915.1 of Flavobacterium sp. Lineage (GTDB taxonomy): Bacteria > Bacteroidota > Bacteroidia > Flavobacteriales > Flavobacteriaceae > Flavobacterium. The sequence goes on from JBDTRA010000008.1 coordinate 65,673, forward strand.
ATTTTGAAACTTCGTGAAGATTATAAAAAACAAGAAGGCAATAATTATAGTTTGCAAAAATTTAATGATGCCATGCTTGATAACGGAATGCCTCCTATTCAGATTCTGAGAGAAATATTATTAAAAGACGAGAGAATCTGGGGAGCTATTTTGTAGTAAATTAAAAAAACATTGACTTTAAAGCTTATTATTTTTAGATGTATTTCTTTAAAATAATAAGCTTTTTTTATAAAAAATATTTTTAGATAAAATTTATCATTACATATTTTTCTTACTTTTGGTTGCATTAGAATAATTGTAAATTTATCCAAACATCAATCAAAATCATAAAAAACCTGTTAATCAATGACAAATTCTTATCATCCTGTCGAACAAATCAAAAGAACTGCTATTGTCGATATTCTTCGGGGCTGGGCTATTTTAGGAGTAGCAATTGGCAATTATTCTGATTTTTTATTCATCGGCATGCCACACAAAATCAACCACAGTATTTTATCTGAAATACTTATGACATTTAACCGTTATTTTTTTGCCGCAAAATCCTGGACTCTTTTAACACTTTTATTTGGCTACGGTTTCGCTATTTTAATTAATAATGTAGCCGCTAAAGGCAAAAATCCGGTTACCTTTTTTGCCTGGAGAATGATTCTACTTTTTGTATTGGCTTTTATCAATTCTTCTTTTTGGCTTGGCGACATCCTAAAAGATTATGCTTTCTTAGGACTTGTAATGTTGTTTTTTTACAAATGCTCTCCAAAAACGTTAGCAATAATTTCTGCCATTCTTGTTTTTACTATTCCATTTGTAATGGCTTATGTCAAAGGCTTTGAAGTTGAACATCCTGAGATTACCACCAATCCGGAATATTTAAAACTATATCATTCCGGAAACTGGATTGACTTTTTTAAGTTTAATTTACTGGCTTCTTTTTACGAACAAATCATTATTCCAGGATATGCCATTACGGCACATATTGTGATGTTTTCCTCTATGCTTTTTGGATTTTTACTTCAAAAATTAGATTTCTTTAATCGTTTAAACGAACTGAAAAAATTATTAAAACGTACACTTTGGATCAGTTTAGCTACAGCTATTACTATTGGTACCGGTTTTAATTTGATCATTTTCTATAATGAAGTCGCTATTTTTAAAATTTTCCATCCGCTTTACTGGCTTGTTTTAAGCACAATGATTTTTATTGCAACCGGAATTTTGTTGTTGTACACCAACGGAAAACTCAAAACCATTTTCAGTTACTTTAGTGCTGGTGGTAAAATGACCTTAACCAATTATATAACTCAAAACATTTTAGCAGCCTTTATCTTCTCAGGAGTTGGTTTAGGAATTGGAGACTCTATGCCATATTGGTTTTATTTTTCATTAGCGGCTTTTGTGTTTATTCTTCAATTATTTATTAGCAAATGGTGGCTGTCAAAATACAATTATGGGCCAATCGAATGGTTGTGGAGATCTGCCAGTTACCGAAAATTGTTTCCTTTTAAGAAACCAAATGCCGTTGTTATTTCGGAAGCAAGGACAATATAATAATTACAATCTCAGATAAATTTAAAAAAAGAAAGCCCCTAAAATAATTTTTAGGGGCTTTCTTTTAAGTATTTAAAATACTCAATTCTTAGCGTTTTTTTAGAATTATTTCTTCACTTGTCTTTTTACAGTTTCAACATAAATATCATTGACCTGTTTCCTGTTAATATTTGAATGAATTAGTTTACTTTTCGCATACCACTTACCATCTTTTGAGTACATTTTTAATAATGGAAGATTCACATTTCTATATAAGTATTCCCTCTTTATTATTAGAAGTATTTTATGCCTTTATTGGAAGAAAAGATTACGAACTACATTTCTCTAAAATAATTGGCGATGTCTCTATTTTTTGAGTAAATGGGTTTTTTAGGCGTTCCCTTTTATTGGTTTTATTATTATAAAAACCCAGCCAATTAAATTCAATTTTTGAAGTGTTTATCAAATTAAGGGTAGCGCAAGGTTTTGTTGTTGCGTAATTTTCAAAATCCATATCTTCCGGAGCTGGAAAGAAGGGTGGATAACTGTAGTACAAACCGTATTCTTTATCATTTATTTTTTTAACAATTAATGCAATCCTAAATCCATCAGAATATGAAAAAACAAAGTTAGCTTCGTGTTTTTCAAAATAAACATTCTTCTGTGGATTGGAATTATCACAGGTAAGCTTCCATTTTACTGCACTATCTTCAAAAGGAAATACCTCGTTACTTACTGCGCTTACAGCACTTACTTCAGTATTAGTTTCCTTACTCTCAGTAGTTGTATTTGCTGAGTCTTTGTAACTTAGCTTCCTGATTAATTCAATCTTTCCGTTGGAGCTGTTTATTTTAAACTTTTCCCATTTTTCAGCTTGAAACGCAAATTCAGATAATCCGCTATAAGATTCTAATTTAAAAAGCTCTAAATTATTGTCTAAAAAAGCCAGGGTTTCGAATCGTTGTTCTTTAGAAAAATCTTTATCTAACTGGTACTTATAAAAAATAATAGAATCTTTTACAGCATCGTTGATCTTTGTAAATAATACAATTTGGATGTCACTATTTTTGTCTTTTGAACTGTATTTTTTTCTTTTAAGTTCTAAAGTCAATTTGTCAGACACTTTCAATGCTTTTATAAAACCATTGCTTTTATAATTTGCATATTTCTTATTGTGCTTCTTTAAAACATTTCCAAATTGTTCAAAATAGCGATAATTATCGCCTCCTGCTTCTACATTTCTTATAAATTCAGCATCCTTTACCAATGGCTCCCCAATAAATAAACTGTCTGAAAATGAAATGTTTTCCATTTCAGGATTAGGAAGATGTACTACTTTGTTGTTCTCCTTTTTTGCATCATTACAAGATATAACAAGCAGTACTATTGAAAATAAAATTATTATTTTTCTCATGTTAATTTATTACTTCACTTGTCTTTTTACAGTTTCAACATAAATATTATTAACCTGCTTGCCATTAATATTTGAATAAATTAGTTTGCTTTTTGCATACCAGTTCCCATCTTTTGAATACATTTTTAGTAATGGAAGATTCACATTCCCATTATAAGTGTCTCCCTCTATTGTTTTAGAATATTTAAAAACAAGAGTATCTTTATCTAATTCCAGATTACATGAATAATAAAAATTTGTTTGATATCCTGATCCTGAAAATGCAGCATTATCTTTTTTAATAGAAATATTATATCCAACAATAGCCTTTTAAAACATAAAAAAGCCAAAGTTAGAGACACTAGCTTTGGCTTTTCTAATAAATATATTTTTAAATTTACTTCACTTCAAAAACATTATTTGCAGCTTTTACATCAGCCATTAATCCGCTTGGATCGATTGTGATTTTCTTAATTGTAGTTTTGCTTTTATCGATTGTAAAGTTATAATTTGACATTGCCCATGCCCAATCGTCCAAAACAGTTCTTTTTATATTTGGATTAGGATTTGGTTTAATGAAATTCATCATTCTTAACGGAATATAGAAACTTTCAGAAGTTCCGTCCGTATATTCTACAGTCAAATCTATCGGCATTGGCATTCTTCCGATTCTTTCTAAAGTAATGGTTGTTTTACCTGCATTATCAGCAACGTCTTTGATTCCGTAATCAATTGTATTTGTAGTTTCTGTCCAGTCAATTAAATACCAGTCTAATTCAGCTCCTGAAACTCTTTCTGCAGATCTTTTGATATCATTTGGAGTTGGATGCTTAAATTTGAAGTCATTAAAATATCTTTTTAAAGTCACATCCAGATTCTCCTGCCCGATTACATATGCTAATTGTGATAAAAATATACTGCCTTTTACATAAGATGAAATACTGTATGGCCTGTTTTCATCGTATCGGTCACCATGCGTTGTTTGTGGCTGCTCTTTTCCGGATTGAACTAATTGATAATATGCAGCATAATTTCCTTTGAAAGGATTCACTACTTTCTTATCCCCGGCTATTTCATTTAAAGCACTATCTTCGATATAAGTTGTAAAACCTTCATCCATCCAGGGATGTTTTGACTCGTTTGAAGCTAAAATATGCTGAAACCAGGAATGTCCCAGTTCGTGTGTTGCAGTTCCTAAAATTCCTTCAAGAGTTCCGTTTCCAAGCATTAAAGTACACATTGCATATTCCATTCCGCCATCTCCGCCCTGAATAAAAGAGTATTGTTTGTACGGGTAAGCACCCACTTTATGATTGTAATAATCCATTACTTTCATCATCAATGGCTCCAGTTTTTTCCAGTTTTCAGTAACTTTCGGATTGTTTTTGTAAAAGAAATGCAAATCAACATCATTTGGTCCTTTTACAATATCATGCGTATATTCCTTATCAGCCGCCCAGGCAAAATCATGTACCATTGGCGCTATAAAATGCCAGGTTAATGTTTTTGCTTTTTTAGGATAAATAACCGTTACACCATTATCTTCGTAACCATGACCAATTTCGTTGTTATTTTGCAAATATCCGGAACCTCCAATTGTATAGTCTTTATCGATTGTAATTTTTACATCAAAATTACCCCAGACCCCGTGAAATTCTCTTGCAATATACGGATCTGCATGCCAGCCTTCGAAATCAAATTCGGCTAATTTAGGGTACCATTGCGACATCGACAATTCGATTCCTTCCGAATTATTTCTTCCTGAACGACGAATCTGAACCGGAACCTGCCCATCAAAATCTAATGTAAAAATAGTTTTAGAATTGGGTAAAATCGGTTTAGCCAAAGTCACTTCCAAAACAGTTCCGGAAGTTCGGGTTTTGGCTGTTTCACCATCTTGTTTGAAATTGGTGATTTTCAAAAATCCGATTTCATTTGGTTTTAAAGTTTCAATCCGGCTTTGTTTTGTTTCTTTACCCGCAGCATCTTTTACTTTGTTGACCATTCTTCCGTCCGGATCTTTTATAGAATGCAAACGTGCATCCATTTCGCTTCCCGGCTGAAAAGCATTTGTAAACAGATGATAAAATACTTTTCGTAAAGTATCCGGAGAATTATTGGTATAAACCAGTTCTTGTTTTCCTTTATACAGATAATTTTTTACATCCATCAAAACCTCCATCTTATAATCAGCATGTTGTTGCCAATAAGGAGCATTTTGTGCAAAAACCGGGCTTAAACCCAAACTTAAAAAAGAAAGTAGAATAATTTTATGCATTTCATTTAAATAAAAAAATGGAAGAGCTTTCACTCTTCCATTGGATTAGTAATTTATTTTTTTATTTTTTTGACATTTTTTCAGCCATCAATAAAGCATTGTAAGCATTCACCATTTTGCCCGTTTTAGAAGTCTCAGATATTGGTTTTACCTCTTTATTTTCTCCTAAAACTACATTTGTTGGGAGTAAAACCCCTGAATCCATCAAAATGTGTTTTACCTGTGAAGCTTTTAATTTTGGATAATACGAACGAATCAATGTTGCGACCCCGGCTGCATTTGGTGAAGCCATCGAAGTTCCCTGTAAATATTTGTATTTGTTGTTTGGAATCGTTGCATAGATTTCTTCACCCGGAGCAAAAACATCTACGTTTATTTTTCCGAAATTCGAAAATCCGGCAACCACATTTTCTCCATATTCTTTATTAATAGCTCCAATCGTGATAAGGTTATCGGCAAACTCTTTGATATTATTTTCAGAATCATTTGGATAATTGATGTTTTTTGTTTCGTCAATATTATAGCCGTCGTTTCCTGCAGCATGAACGATTAAAACATCTTTTTTCTGAGCATATTTTATAGCATCATATACCCATTGTTTGTGTGGAGAAAAACTTTTCCCAAAACTTCCGTTAATTACTTTTGCACCATTATCAACAGCATAACGAATTGCCAAAGCTATATCTTTATCATATTCATCTCCGTCAGGAACGGCTCTAACTGTCAAAATCTCAACGTTATTGGCAATACCGTCACCCCCTAAATTATTACCACGAACTTGGGCGATAATTCCGGCAACGTGCGTTCCGTGAAGTGCTTTTTCCTTGTCAGGACCAAAAACGATATTATTTCCATAATGATTGTTTTTGATATCTTCCGGATTATCTCCTACGATTTTTCTTCCGTCATACTCTTTGTTTAGATTATAATTGAACTGGTCGTAAACTTGCTCTCTATAATCTTCTAACTCAGCTTCCGGATCAAAAGTTGGTCCTGCATTGCCAAAAATTTGTGTCATAACCATTTTACTTCTTGCCACTTTTGGATCAGTCGAAGTAATTTTGCTTAAATCTTCCAGTTTATAAGTTGTTTTATTGAGTTCTTTTTTGATTGTATTATGAACATCTAATAAAAAGTCAACCTGTTGTTTATCTTCTAAAACTTTTTTGGATTTCTCTTCATATTGTGCCAAGGCATTTTTGTATTCGGCAGACCCATCATCACCTTTTTTAACTATACGGGTCATTTCGAGATTTTCATATACGGCATCTCCAAGAAAATTCCATCCATGAATATCATCAATAAATCCGTTTTTATCATCATCTATTCCGTTCCCGGGAATTTCTTTAGGATTTGTCCAGATCATTCCTTTTAGATCTTCGTGTTCTATATCTACTCCGGAATCTACAATTCCTACAATTACTTTTGTACTTGTTTTCCCTTGAAGCAATTCGGCATAAGCCTTATCAACACTCATTCCCGGAATGGTATCTTTTACTAAATCAAGATGGCTCCATCTTTTTAAGTCATTTTCAGAAACCGGGGCTTTTTTTACGATTGCTAAAGGTGCTGTAATCACTTCTTTAGAAACTGAAGTTTGTGCTTGTAAGGTAGCACCACCACCTGCTAAAACAAGAAATGCAAAAGCAGATAAACTAATAGGTTTTATATGGCTCATGTATAATATAAATAATGTTGAAAATAATTGGACTAAATTATACTTTTTTGTTACAAAAAACTAACTGTTAACACTGTGTTATGATTTTTGATTATGAATTTATTTTCAAAATAAAACAACTTGTAAAAGCAAGTACGAATTATTTCTAGAATATTTGGAAGATATTAAGCAATATCTGGATTAAATTTTATTATAAGGTAGGAAAATGATTTGTAATTTGTATCATTGCAACTTAAATCCTCAATTTAATTTATGAAAACAAAACTACTCTTATTGCTACTATTAGCTAATTTTTCTATTTATTCCCAATACACAAGCATCCCTGATACTAATTTTGAAAGAAAATTAATTAATTTAGGAATTGACTCAGGCGTTTTGGATGGAAAAGTGCTTAACAGCAACATTAACACAATCCTTTCGCTGGATGTTTCGAATAGTACTATTTTCAATCTGAAAGGAATTGAGGGTTTTGTGAGTCTAAAAACTTTAAACTGCAGTACTAATAGATTCACAACTTTGGACATTTCCAAAAACACCGCTTTAACAACATTAATCTGTAATGGCAATTCTATAACAGCATTAGATATATCTAAAAATTTGGATTTAAAATCATTAGAGTTCACATCCAATCAATTAACCAGTTTGGATGTTTCCCTAAATATAGCTTTGACCAATTTATCTTGTTACGGTAATAAATTAACCAATTTGGATGTTACTAAAAATTTAAATATACAATCATTAGAGTGTCGATATAATCAATTAACTAATTTGGATGTTTCACTAAATACGGCTTTAACTGAGTTAACATGTAGCAATAATCAACTAACGAATCTGGATATTTCTCAAAATTTAGCTTTAACCACTTTAAATTGCTGGGACAATAATTTAACCAGTTTAGATCTTTCGCAAAATGTGTCTTTGACCAGTTTAAATTGTAATTTTAATCCATTAACTGGTTTAGATGTTTCCAACAATATAAACCTGACTTATCTAGATTGTCATTCTAGTCAATTAACCAGTTTAAATACTTCCAAAACACCGCTTTACTGAGTCTATCTTGTCAATCGAATCAATTAACAGCTTTAGAACTTTCCAAAAACACAGCATTGACGGGTTTATACTGTGAATCCAATCAATTGACAGCTTTGGATGTTTCGCAAAATTTGGCTTTGAAAGGCCTGACTTGTCAGTATAATCAATTAACAAGTTTGAATGTTTCCAATAATAAAGCCTTGACTTATTTGGTATGTCTGTCAAATAAACTTCAAAGTTTAAATCTGAAAAATGGAAAAAACACCTCATTTAATTATTTCAGCATAGGTTTTATGAATAATCCAGACCTTTCCTGCATAACTGTTGATGACGCAGCTTATTCTACATCAAATTGGAGTGCAGCTAAAGATGCTACTGCAACTTATAAAACAAATTGCTCGACATTAGGAATAGAAGATTCTGTTTTTGATAAAGTAGTACTCTATCCCAACCCGACTAAAGATGAAGTTACTATTACAAATATTGCATTAGAAAAAGCAACAGTTTATAACACGTTAGGGCAATTGGTAAAATCCTTTACTTTAAATTCTTCTGACACCAATAATACAATTAGTTTATCAGGTCTTCCTAAAGGAATTTATTATGTATACCTGATCAACCAGGATAAAGCTTCAGCTAAGAAAGTTATAGTAGAATAATTATCTTTAGTTAAACTAAAAATCCCATTTTCAAAGTAATGAAAATGGGATTTTTTTATGTTTTAATATTTTTAAAGAATCTCTTCGCAGGTAAAAACGGCTGCCAATCTAACCCCTTTTTCAGTATGTTCAACCGTTATGATTTGATTGTGTGCATCATGTTCCAAAAACAAATAATAATTACGGTCTGCAGCAGCATTCAAGAATTTAGATTTTTCAGGCATTGTCAATAGAGGTCTCGTGTCGTAACCCATAACATACGGAAGCGGAATATGACCCGCAGTTGCCAGTAAATCGGCACAAAAAACAATTGTTTTGTCCTGATACTGAATGTGCGGAATCATCTGCTTTTCAGTATGGCCATCGACAAATAAAATTCCGAAACCTAATTCTGATTGCGATAAAAAATCACTTTCGGGACGATTTATAAAATTCAATTGACCGCTTTCCTGCATTGGCAAAATATTCTCAGATAAAAAAGAAGCTTTTTCACGGGCATTTGGTTTGGTTGCCCATTCCCAATGGTTTTCATTACTCCAGTATTTGGCATTTTTAAATGCAGGTTCATACCCGGTTTTATCCGAATTCCATTGCACACTTCCTCCACAATGATCAAAATGCAGATGGGTCATAAAAACATCGGTAATATCATCGCGATGAAAACCATATTTTGCCAGGGATTTATCTATTGAATGAGATCCCCAAAGTGAATAATACCCAAAAAACTTATCCGATTGTTTGTTCCCCATTCCGGTGTCAATCAAAATCAGACGGCTTCCATCTTCAATAAGCAGACAACGCGCAGCTATATCAATTAAATTATTTGCATCGGCTGGATTGGTTTTATTCCAAATTGTTTTAGGAACAACACCAAACATAGCGCCTCCGTCTAATTTAAAATTTCCTGATTCTATTGGGTAAAGCTTCATGAATTTGAATTTCTAAGATTAAACAAAGCTAGGAAATCCAAATTTCTATTGCTAAAAATTCATTTAAAAATTAAAAACAATTATTTTAATACAATAGATGAGCTTCCTACTAATTCTTGTTTGTCGAAGAAATTGACAAAATAAGTTCCTTTTTTAAATTCATATCCCTCAGAATTTAAAACACCATACACGTTTACGGGCTTTCCCTGAAAATCAATAGCAACAATAAAACTGTAAACCAAAGCTTTATTATTACCAAATTCAATCAGTTTATTAGCACCCAAAACTGTATTTTGCTGATCTAAAACCTGAACATAAAAAACTCTTTTTCCTGTTTTGGCTACAGAATTTCCTGAAATATAAAAACTTGCTTTAAGCTTATTAGTATTTTTAGCTCTGTTTGTTTCCAATTCCTCTCCTGAATTTTTATTTCGAAGAGCTATGACATTGAAATTACTCAAATCTAATGTTGAAGCTGTTTTTAAAGTAGATTCAAGCTCCTGTTGATGTGAAACCAAAGTATCATTTTTAATCTTTTGCTGAGACATAGCCGTATTTTTACTTTCAATTTCCGTCAGCAAATATTTATTTTGAGATTTAAGTTTTTTAATTTCTGCACGTTTTGCTTCAAATGAAACTTTCAAATCTGAAAGCTGCTTTCGATAAACCTGTAATTGCAAAAAAGATGGGTTTTTAGAAGCATTTATGATAGCCATTAAATTTTCAACATTTTTCTTTTCAATTTCCAATTCTTCCGACAAGGCTGATTTTTCAAGTATCACCACATCATAAGCTAATTTTAGAGTATTTAAAGAATCTAATATACTTTTTTGAACAGATGATTCCTGTATGTTTTTTTGAACAGCTTCTTCCTGATTCAATCCGTTTACAGCTTTAGATACATTAAAGTTTTCTTTTAGTTCATTACTAAAAATATAAAATGTGGCACCTAATCCAAAAACAAAAAGTACAGAAATAACTATTTTCCACGAACTGCTGTAATACTTCTTCATAAATTACTCTTAATTTTGTGCAAAAATAGCAATATTTTCTTATTCAATACGGGTATTACAACGGTTTTTTAGCTAATTTCTTTAAATTGGTAACAATTACTTAACAAAAACATTCTTATAATGATAATAAAATCACAAAGAGTTAAGTATTAAAATAACTTCTGTCTATTTTAACATTTGTTATAATAATGTGAACCGTTATGGAAAAAGGTTTTTAAGTCGTATCTTTGCAAATAATTTCATTTCAACATTGAAATACAGCGCTTTAAAAATATATTAATTTGATTAAACTATTTTGAAAAGCAAATTAAAAAAATGAAAGATAAAAAAACAAATACCGTAAACAATGATAAAGGTTTCTGATACAGCCAAAAAGAAAATCATCGACTTGATGAAAGATGATGGTTTTGATGCCGCTATCGACTATGTAAGAGTAGGCGTGAAAAGTGGCGGATGCTCTGGTTTGTCATATGATTTAAAATTTGACAAAACCAAAGGCGACGACGATAAAATATTTGTAGACAACGACATAACAATTGCAGTTGAAAAAAAATCATTTCTATATTTAGCCGGAACAATTTTAGAATTTTCAGGCGGATTAAACGGAAAAGGATTTGTTTTCAATAACCCAAATGCAAGCAGAACTTGTGGTTGCGGTGAATCTTTTTCACTTTAAAATTTAAAGAATCAAAAAAAATTTAAACTCTTAAAAAATTACATTTTAATTCTTAAGCGTTTTAAAAAACTGAAAAATGTCAAAATATACAGAAGACGATTTAAAAATCGAACTCGAAACTAAAGAATACGAATACGGATTTTATACCGATATTGAATCGGAGACATTTCCTATTGGCTTAAACGAAGATATCGTGAGAGCTATTTCCCTTAAAAAAGGAGAACCTGAATGGATGACCGATTGGCGTATTGAAGCTTTCCGTGCATGGAAAGAAATGATCGAGCCGGAATGGGCAAATGTTCATTATGTAAAACCGGATTTTCAGGCAATTTCATACTATTCTGCTCCAAAACAAGTAGATCCTAATAAAACTCTGGATGATGTAGATCCTGAACTTTTAGAGATGTATAAAAAATTGGGGATTTCTGTCGATGAACAAAAAATGATGAACAATGTCGCTATGGATATTGTTGTCGATTCTGTTTCGGTTGCCACTACTTTCAAAAAAACATTAGGAGAAAAAGGAATTATTTTCTGTCCGATTTCAGAAGCTATAAAAGAACATCCTGAATTAGTAAAAAAATATTTAGGAACGGTTGTACCTCAGAGAGATAATTTTTACGCAGCATTAAATTCAGCTGTTTTCTCTGACGGAAGTTTCTGTTATATTCCAAAAGGTGTCCGCTGCCCAATGGAACTTTCAACATATTTCAGAATCAATCAGGCAGGAACAGGGCAGTTCGAAAGAACTTTAGTTATTGCCGATGCAGGAAGTTACGTTTCATACCTTGAAGGCTGTACGGCTCCAAGTCGTGATGAAAACCAATTACACGCTGCTGTCGTGGAGTTAATTGCTTTGGATGATGCTGAAATTAAATATTCTACCGTTCAAAACTGGTTTCCTGGAAACAAAGAAGGAAAAGGCGGGGTTTACAACTTCGTAACCAAAAGAGGTTTATGCGAAACTAACGCTAAAATTTCATGGACACAGGTAGAAACCGGTTCTGCTGTAACCTGGAAATATCCTTCATGTATCTTAAAAGGAGACAATTCGGTTGGAGAATTTTATTCAATCGCTGTTACCAATAATCACCAGCAAGCAGATACCGGAACTAAGATGATCCATTTAGGAAAAAATACTAAATCGACTATTATTTCTAAAGGTATCTCGGCCGGAAAATCACAAAACAGTTATAGAGGATTAGTGCAAATTAGTCCAAGAGCAGAAAATGCCAGAAACTTTTCGCAATGTGACTCATTATTAATGGGTAATAATTGTGGAGCGCATACTTTTCCTTACATAGAAAGTAAAAATCCATCGGCTAAAATTGAGCACGAAGCAACTACAAGTAAAATTGGAGAAGATCAGGTTTTTTATTGCAACCAACGAGGGATCCCGACTGAAAAAGCGATTGCATTAATTGTAAACGGCTTCAGTAAAGATGTATTGAACAAATTACCAATGGAGTTTGCTGTTGAAGCTCAAAAATTATTAGAGATTTCTCTTGAAGGATCTGTAGGATAATAATTAGAATGGAAAACAAAACTGTCATCATTTTAGGGTCTTCGAGAAAAAACGGTAACACAACCAAACTTGTGGATCAAATTTCTAAAGAAACTGCAATAGAGGTAATTGATCTGAGTGATTATAATATATCCTATTATGATTATGAAAGCAAAAACAAAGAAGACGATTTTTTACCTTTAATAAAAGGAATAATCGAAAAGTACGACACTTTAATTTTTGCGACACCTATATACTGGTATAATATGAGTGGAATTATGAAGGTTTTCTTTGATCGTTTTTCGGATTTAATCCGAATTGAAAAAGAAACCGGAAGAAAACTCAGAGGAAAGAAAATTGCTGTGATATCAAATTCACACGATAATGAAATTGAAGAGAGTTTTTACATCCCGTTCAAAAAATCAGCCGATTATTTAGGCATGGAATATTTAGGACATGCGCATTTTAATGCCAATGTTCTGGACCAGACAACAAAAATAGAATTGACATTTATATAAAATAAAGTAAAACAATGTTATCAATAAAAAACCTTCACGCCTCAATTGGTGATAAAGAAATCC
>JBDTRA010000009.1:0-77751 GCA_039931915.1 Flavobacterium sp.
AGAGTAGCAATAACTGTTAAAGTCTGACTGACATCTGCTGCCGGGTCATAAGTCTGATTACCTGCTTGTGAAGCAGTGATGATACTTGTTCCTGTGGCAATCAAATGTATTTTACCGTCAACGATAGTGGCTACAGCTGGGTTTGAACTGGTATAAGATACTAACAAATCAGAACTGACAGTTGCACCTGCATCAAAATCAGCATCCCCTAAAATTTTATTAGAAGTACTTGCGAAAGTAATGCTTTGATTTCTTTTTAAAATGGTCAGGTTTTGTGTTACTTCCATTGCAGGCAAATACGTTGTATTCCCTTCTTGCAAAGCTGTAATATTTGTAGTTCCCGCGCCAATAATATGGATTTTACCATTTACAATTGTAGCTGCATCAGGATTTGAGCTGGTATAAGAAACCGTCAAATTTGAACTCGCTGCAGCTCCTCCCTCAAAATCAGCATCTCCTATAATTTTTGGTTCAATTGGAGTAAAAGCAATTGTCTGATTTTTTTTCACAACCGTTAAAACCTGCGTTTGTGCTTGTGCTGCATTGTAATCCGTATTTCCTGCCTGGGAAGCGGTAATAGTTGAAGTTCCCGGAGCAACAATATGCACCTTTCCGTCTACTATACTTGCCACCGCGGTATTTGAACTGATATAACTAACAGGAAGTCCTGAAGTTGCTGTAGCGGGAGAATAATCAGCATCGCCCATTTCTTTTTGAGCAAGCGTATTAAACGTAATCGTTTGAGCTGACTTCATGCTTCCGGCAATCTCAGATGCACTTAAAGCCCTGCTGTAAATTTTAAACTCATCAATTGAGCCTTTGAACATAGGATCATTAAATTGCGCTTTACCCAGATAATTTAGGTTCGTACTACCAATGGCAGATGGCTTAATCGTTACGCCGGTATTAGCAGCAACCAAAGCCCCATTGATATACATGCTGCATGTATTTCCTGACTGGGTTATCGCAAAATGTGTCCAGGTGTTAAGAGGCAGGGTATAAGTATAACCTACCACTTGCTCTGAACCTCCATTCTTAATTGCATAACGCATAACATTAGCACTTCCTGCCTGGATTGATAAAAACATATACTTACTAGTCCCTGTTCCAAAGTCAAATACACGCATCCAGTTTGTCTTAGCATCCATTCTTAGCCATGTTGAAATGGTAAAGTCTGTCAGCGTACTGACAATTCCTGTTGGGAGCGCAGCATAAGCATTGGCTGTTCCATCCAGTTTAAGTGACTGGTTGTATTTACCAGTATCCCGGCTTGCAGTGGCTGCTAATGTTCCATGGTTAGCACCCCAGCTGTCAATGCCACGCGTTCCGCTTGGTTCATCAAATTTCAGGTAACTAATTTGTCCGATATTAGGCGTTGCCACAACTTCTGTGCTGGCAGAGTTTTCCTTAACACCATCGACAGCAGAAACTACATAGTAATAAATAGTTCCATTACTAATAGCAGTATCAATAAATTTGGTTTCAGTAACGCTTCCAATCGTTGTATACGGTCCACCTGAAGTAGTTGAACGTTTGATATTATAGCTGAAATTCTGAATTGGATCCCATTCTATGATGTTTTTAGCATCAGCTGATGCTACTATAACGTTACTTACTACAATATTCTGTACTATTAAAGAAATCGTTTGTGTACCTGTAGTGCTGCCGTTGGCAGCGGTTAAGGCCACAGAAAAAATGCCAAATTCAGCAGGAGTACCAGATATTACCCCCGTAACGCTGTTAATGCTTAAACCAGCCGGCAATCCAGTTGCAGTAAAATTGGTCAGCGCTTTGTTACTAACGGTATAAGTAAATGGTTTACCAATCATGGTTGTGAGTTGAGTATCGTTTGTGATAACAACCGTTAAAACTTTTGTTTGTAATTGCGCTGGCCAATAAACGTTATTTCCTGCCTGTGAAGCAGTAATAGTTGAAGTTCCGGTAGAAAGAACATGAACTTTACCATTTACAATGCTTGCAACTGATTCATTCGAACTGGTATAAGTTACCGGAAGACCTGAAGAAGCTGTCGCAGAAGGGTCAAAATCTTCGTCACCCATTACTTTTTGAGTTATCGAATTCAGAGTGATCGTTTGGTTTAAATAATTTCCAGAAATCTCAGACGCACTTAAAGCCCTGCTGTAAATTTTAAACTCATCAATAGCGCCTTTAAACATAGGGTCAGGCCATTGAGATTTACCCAGGTAATTTTGGTTCATACTGCCAATCGTTGAAGGCTTGATAGTAACGTCGGTATTAGTAGCAACTAAAGCTCCGTTAATATACATACTGCATGTATTTCCTGATTGCGTAATTGCAAAGTGGGTCCAGGTGTTAAGCGGAACCGCATAATTATACGTCATTCCCTGTTCTGCACCTCCGTTTTTAACCGCAAAACGTACTTGTCCTGCAACCCCTGTCTGTACGGATAAAAACATATATTTTAATGTTCCTGTCCCAAAGTCAAACACACGCATCCAGTTCGCTAAAGCGTCCATTTTTACCCATGAGGATATGGTAAAATCAGATAAAGAACTCACTACATCGGTTGGAAGAGTGGCATAAGAGGTAGCTGTTGCATCCAGTTTAAGTGCCTGACCGTTTCTACCTTCACTACGGCTTGCAGTAGCTGCTAATGTTCCGTGGTTTGCACCCCAACTATCAATGCCGCGTGTACCACTTAATTCATCAAATTTCAGGTAACTAATTTGCCCAATATTAGGGGTTGCCACCACTTCAGTACTATTTGGGTTTTCCCCATTAGTATCAATGGAAGAAACAACATAATAATAAATAGTTCCATTACTAACAGTATTATCAGTAAATTTTGTAGTAGTTACCGTGCCAATAGTCGTAAAAGGGCCTCCCGAAGTAGCAGCGCGTTTAATGTTATAGCTGAAATCCTGAATAGCATCCCATTCGATGGTATTTTTAGCATCACCTGATGCAACCATAACACCGCTTACTGTTCTGCTTAGCACTGTTAATTTTAGTGAGGCTGTTCCGGTAGTAGTCCCATTCGAGGCTGTTAACGTAATATTGAAAACACCAGATTCTGTAAGTGTCCCGGATATTACTCCCGTGTTCGTATCGATACTTAAACCAGCAGGAAGTCCCGTAGCATTAAAGCTGTTCGGTGATTTGATAGCTGTAATGGTATAAGTATATAATCCATTAATCAGATTTGTATCTGTAGCGGCGCTGGTAATAACAACAGGCAGGGTACGGTCATCCAATAATTGAACATCATTACCTGTACCTCCTCTATAAGTAATACGGAAATCATAACCACCTAAGTTAAGTAAAGCCATTTCTGGTAAATCCTTAAATGTTCCGCTAACTGCTGTAGTTCCGGTGTTATCTATAAGGGTATATGATGTCCCTGAAGGTAACGTATTCCCAATACTGCTTACTGTTAATTTTGGACTGTTAAGCAAGTTCACGCCAGTTACATTGATTTTATCTCCAATAGTGGTCTCCAGATTAATTTCTTCCTTAAAAGTGGCATCTACATTCAGGGTAAGTGCTCCTATAGTAAGTGTACCTATTCCCAGATATCCGGGTTCAAGGATAGCACCCGGTCCCGATCCGGTTCCAATAGTGGCTGATGCTGTACTTTTTCCAGATCCGCCAAATATCCCTTCTTCTACAATTACAGGACTACCAAAAGTACCCGAAGTTGGATTATTACCTAAAAGAAATCTTCCTTTTTTAACCGTGGTAGTACCCCAGTAAGCATGGTTTCCAGCAAAAACCAAGTCTCCGGTGCCTACTTTTTCTACGTTAAGAAAATTTGCAAAGGTTCCGGAAAAATAGCAATTGGTGTTTAAGGCACCGATACTGATTATTGGAGAACCTCCTACGTTGTTACGCAAATAACCTCTTCCTGAAAGTCCTCCAAAATGAAGCGTACCCGTTTGAAACTGGATACTATGACAGTCAACACCATTAGCATCCAGCAACCAATGTGCTTTAGCGCTTCCAGATTGCGGTACCTCAAAACGTACTCTTTGATTACCACTACGTAATTTCGATATAAATGTTCCGGTAAACTCACTGTTATCTCCAAAAAGATGTAAACCTGCATAGGTATTCCCATCGTGTTCCAATGTACCGCTGCCAATAAGCCTGCCTCTCAAGTTCATTGCTGCACTGGTCTCATACATATAACTACTCTTTCCAGATGTAACTTCAATATCATTGTAAATAGTAGCATCCCCAAACTCAGAGAATAAAGAACCTCCATTCATGATAATTTTTCCTGTTCCT
Source organism: Flavobacterium sp. (assembly GCA_039931915.1). Lineage (GTDB taxonomy): Bacteria > Bacteroidota > Bacteroidia > Flavobacteriales > Flavobacteriaceae > Flavobacterium. The sequence continues at coordinate 4,270 of JBDTRA010000009.1, forward strand.
AAAGGACCGGAAGTTGGCACTCCAGGAGTACCGGTACCCTGACCGGCCATACCAATTCCATTTTGTGGAGGCCAGCCACCGGTTGTACCGTTGATGGTTGTATCGCCGGAATAGGTATTGTCTCCTGAGATAAAAAACAACCTGCTTCCGGTTTTAAGTAAACTTCCCGTACCGCTCATACCACCTGTAAGTCTGATACCTTCTGTATTGGTATTTACATTCAACTGGCTGTTTAAAACCACAGGCATTGTTAACATTTGAAAACTTGCCGAATTGTTGACAAGGTCGCTTTTCAAAGTGATACTGTTCCCTCCAATTGTATAGGCATTGGCATCAGAATCAAAAAGCATTCTGGAAACTTCCAAGCCGGTCATGTCATTGGTCAAAGTATTTTCTGTCGAAGATTTAAAAGTTAGAATGGCAGGACTTGTTGGTACTGTCCCTTCCAACCAGTTAGCATTCTCATTCCATGTTTGAGATATTGGGCCAGGGCTCCAGGTAGCGCTATTTGAACCAGCAACTCCAAAAGCTTCCGGAGAATTCTCGCTTTCTTTAGTATTACCTACTGAAGAAACTACATAATAATAAGCGTTTCCGTTAGTAAGATTAAGATCTGAGTAATTATTTGACGCAACAGAGGCAATAGTCGTATATGGTCCTCCCATAGCTGAACTTCGCTTCACATTATAGGTTTTAGCGCCTGAAGCCGCTTCCCAACTTAGGTCTATTTGTTGGTCTTTGTTAACAACAACAGGTTTCGAAGGTATTCCTGGTGGAACTGAGGCAAAAACTTCATTTGAAATTTCACTTTCCAATTCTCCTGTCAATGCTGTTACTATATAATAATTATTGACTTCCGGCTCGGGCATTGTATCTATATAAGATGTACCAGTTATGCCTGATTGTACGATGGCATATGGACCACCAGCTGAAAGAGAACGTTTTATTGTGTAACTGGTAGCTCCTGAAGAAGCTGTCCAAGAAAGACTGATTCGTGTAGAGTTAACAATGCTAGCTAGTAAGTTCGACGGAGCAGCAGGGGCTTCACTATTAATCACTTTAAGGATTAAAGTGGCTGTCCCTGTTCCACTGGTATTGGTTGCTGTTATGGTAACTTCGCTTTGTCCTAACTCAGTAGCTGTACCAGAAATAATTCCGGTAGCTGCATCAAGGCTAAGACCTGCCGGCAATCCGCTAACACTATAAGAAGATGGATTAGCACTGGCAATGATGTTATAACTAAAAGGCGAACCAATGGTAGCTGTAGCTGTAGTAGCACTGCTAATCTCTGGAGCCCCAGTTGGTGCGGTTTGACTATATGCCACATTACTGAATATGGCAGTATTTTGTGCGGACGAATTATTTGAAACAGTATAAAATCCTGCATACAAATCATTTGGGAAACCCGTTGCAGAATAAGCACAACCAATATTAGTCCAGTGAACACCATCCTGCGAATGATACGTAAATATGCGGGTGCCAACACGTTCAATTTTCAACCACCAAGGAGCTTTGGGTTGGTAATGCCTTCCGACACCACCGTTCGCCCCCAGATAAACATCCCAAAAAGGAGAGCCAGGTGCCAGCGATTCGCGTAACATAACGCCACAGCCCCCGCTAAGAGGCGACACATTGTCCACTTTTACTACCAGACCGGCATCGCCGCTAACTTTTTTAAAATTGAAGCTGAAGGCATTGCTGGTTGAAGTTCCAGCACCTTTAAGTGTCCAAATCCCATTATTAAATGAAGAACTGCCTGCCAGTCCAGGGTTACCGATGTCTATATGGGTCAGGTTGCTCACTGGCTGCACATGATCGGCAGGATAATATACAGGAGGCAAACTAACGGCGGTAGAAGTATCCGAGGATTTTAGATATAGAAAATCACCACCAGCACCACCTAACGCAGCTCGCATTCTGTCGGTATCAGGGGTTGGTATTCCCTTACGTACATTATAAGCACTGTAAATAAGATTAGTCATATCTCCAACCCTTGCTCCAGGCTGAATTCCCCATCCAGTCCAATAAGTTGCATAGCCTCCAAAAGGGATGTAAGTCATGGTAGCACCGTCAAAAGCATATTTATGATACAATTCACCGATAGCCAATACCCGATTGTCCAACTCGGAAAACATATCTACGTTCTGTTTGTAGGCAACTTCTGCACCCCAGGCCAAAGCTGCAGCCTGCACACGCCAGTGGTCATCACGACCTGTATCTCCTACTTCTCCATTAGGCAGCGAGTTACGCATACCACCGCCAGCATCCATTCTGTACACTTCCACAGCCTGATTAAATCTGGTGACATCATTACAAAATACGGCTGCACCGAAAGCTATTTTCAGCTGAATAGCTCCTTTGTTCTGGTCGCGTAATGGATAAGGTACCCAGGAAGCTGGGAATAACACTTCAGAAAAATACTTTTCTACATGTTCTGTGTTTGCTTGAGTCCAGCCAGGATAAGTATAGCGAAGTATTTCGGCACCTGTAGCCCAGTAATGAGCAAAGTCACCAATATCCAGCATATTCTCATTGCCGCCCCAGCTAGTATTGGTTACTGCCCAAGCATCGAGCATATCAGTAGCTTTTTTGGCATAAGCTGTATCACCAGTAAACCACCACATCCATGCAAGATTGTGTATGGCTTGCATATCACTCTTCCATTGGTCATTATTTAAATTTGGCGCACGGCTTACCGTAGCAAAGGGACCCCGCATCCAATAGTCTAGTCTAGATTTTGAGTCATTTTTAAATGCATTGTAAGCCGAAAGCCAGGGTTCCTGGGTTATGTTTGCTTTCAATTGATTCAGATCGGATTGAGTGAAAGGAATACCCGGATGGACAAATGTCTTTTGCGCTGAAATAATTTGGGTAAAAAACAGCAAAATTCCAACTAATGAAATTAAATTAAATTTTCTCATTGATTTAAAAAGTATAAAATTTGTGAAGTTTCGGACTATGTATTTACTGTTTTTCTTTTGAAAAAAATAAATAAGAGTCGTCTTGATTTTTTTTCGTGTCCCGAATAAAAAGTGGTAATGGGACTGAAAAGTCTAATTAAAATCGTGGTATCATTTTAATTTAAAAACCTATTCATTAAAAATTTAATCTATAATTTGAGTTTCTGTTAAACAGAATTATTACTATTTTTTTAACGAATAGAGCTACAAGAACATTTCTCTTCCTAAATAACTCGTAAGTTGTATAAATTGGAATTGAGTAAATATTCTATATACATCCTGATCTTATTAAGAATAAGAAGAAAGGATAACAAATTGAGTATTTTTATTTATTACATAAGCATTTCATTTGGTTAATTAAATAATACCAACTACACGATTGGTAATGTTATAATACATTCAAAATCTAAATTATTCTCAATACAACTGCTCCTGTTTTTTTAACGAACAATTTATCGACATGCAGTTCTTAAGATCGCACCTACGGCTAATTATTTGATTTCGATTCTTAAACTATTTTCTTCTCACTTAATAGTTAATACTACTAATTGCAGTTTACAGTTTATAACCAACAACATTTCTTTATAAAAAAATTAATCCCAGAGTCAATTACCCTTTGCCGATATAAGTCATATTGGCATTAAAAATTTAATTTTTTAAAAAAGATTGATTTTACCTCTTTTTAGTATCTCGTAATTAATCAATAAAAAACAGGGGAGACATATTATAAATATCCCCCTGTTTTAAAAACTAAAAATTAATTCTTAACCAGTTTTATCCAAGGCATATTAAAATAATCTGCTTTATCAACTGCTCCAGTCATATTTACCAGAAAACCAATCGAAACTTTCTGAGGAGTAGTTATATCAAAATTAAATGACTTAATTGTCGGACCACTATTTGGAGATGTTGTTCCTACCGGAGTACTATTCCAAGTGTCAGCATAAGCAATTGAGGTATTCAAATCTCCTAAAGAAGGTAATCCATTTCCTGCTGCGACTATACAATAGACAGAAGAGGTCGGCTTATTTTCTGAAGCATATTTAAATGAAATCGTATAATTCCCTATAGGTAAAGCTAATGCTGTTTGCTGATATACTTTCCCGTCTACAATAGGTGTATTACCCCAGGTTTCAAAACATAGCGTTCCTGCATTAGGATTCTTATCAGATGCCCAGCCTCCAACTTTTACAGATGCTGCATTAGTTTTGTTTTTAACTCCGGCATTAGTTATCCATGGTGCTCCCAATGTACCCCATCTATTATTAGCCAATGCATCAGTATTTGCAACAAATTGTCCTCCCGATGCTGTATTACCAGTATTCTTAAGGAAGTATGGTGTTATATCACCAGCTGCATTTGGATTAATCATAGCGGTTGGACTTATTAACTTTAATCCTCCTTTAGTCATAGTAACAGATATAAATCCTGAAAGATACCCATCAGGTGTAGCTACCGTAATAGTATTATCTGTAAGAGAAATAATAGTTGCAGGTGTACCACTAAATTTTACTTTAACTTTAGAAACATCTGTTCCAAAATTAATTCCTTTAATGGTGACTATATCAATACCTGAAAATGCCACATTAGTAAAACCTGCATTACTTGAAGCAACTGAGTAAATTTCTGGTGAAGGAATAATATGGTAAGAACCTATTGAATCCAGAATATGAGTCCATATTTGCATTGACACTTTTCCTGAAAGAGCTTTATTTGGTACTTTTACCACAATCATATTATCTACACAAGAGATTATGGAATCTGCTTTTATACCACCATAATACACCTTTACCGCTTTGGGCAATATTCCAAAATTACTTCCTTTGATAGTATCATAAATAGCAGCATATCCTTCAGCTGGACTAATTCCCGTCACTGCTGGCTCAGGATAAGGAAATTCCCTGAATTTAGGACCTTCTTCACTACAGGAAAATAGGAGAAAAACTACAGAAAGTAAAAGAAACGTTAATCCCCCTCCTTTATATAATGTTTTATATTTTTTCATAATTAATGATTTAAATTTGATTAATAACCAGGGTTTTGAAGTAATTTACCATTCAAGACAATTTGATTCACCGGTATTGGATACAAATAATGTCTACGTTGTATTGTATGATTTAATTTACTGTCAATTACCACACAATTTAAAATACCGGCAGGAGTTTCTACCGCTTCCTCACCATATAAATATGTTTTTGTCGCATAAATACTTGTAGCATTACCGCTGGCATCTCTATAATTAGTAGTATAAGAAGCTCCACCTACTACTTTTCCAAGTCTTGATGGGTTTAATGATTCTTCCAAAATACCCCAACGTTTTAAATCATCAAAACGTTTTCCTTCACGATACAATTCTACCGCTCTTTCTCTTCTTATCTCTTGTTTCATATCCAGGCCATTGACAGAAGCCAGCGTATTGGTCAAACGAGCTACACCCGCACGAACTCTTAACTTATTGATGGAAGCATCTAACTGCGCATCGGTAATGGTCCCGTTTAATTCATAAAGTGCTTCTGCATACATTAGATATACTTCTGCTAATCGAATAATAGACCAGTTGGCCGATTCTGTATTGTCTTTTCTACGGTCACCATAACCGTAAACGGCATATTTAGAGTTACCATAACCACCAAACCCTAAACTGCCAAAGTTTAAAGTAGGAACACCGGTAATAGTATTGGAAGCGGATAAATAATTTAACAATCGTAAATCACGATTCTTAAACTCGTCACTAGCTCCATGATATCCCTGAAACAAAGGGGACTTTGAAGGTGGCAGCCCATCTGTACATACAGCCATATCGACAAATTTACGGCTTGGATACAATTGCCATGATGTCCAGGTTATATTCATTCTGGATTGTTTTAGTGCATAATCATATATGCTGTATAAAATAAATTCTTTATTAGTAGATTTGTCGTAGCCCCCTGGATTGGAACCCGTATCTTCAAGGTTGAATAAGTACCATGAACTCAAATTACCCATTTTAGTATCGGTATTCTTGTTCCACAATTCGTACCCTCCATTATCCATTACTTCTTTACACATAGCTACGGCATCTGTTAGATACTTAGTTATGTTCCCTGAGTCGTATCCTGCTGTTCCAGCCCCTTTAGAAACGCCATCACCATCCAGTTCCTGACCGACATAACGTTCCCAGGTAGCTTCATATAATTCGACCTGGGCTTTAACTGCCATGGCAGCCCCTTTACTTATTCTGCCTTTGTCTGTACCGGCTATATTTTTTTCCTCTGGCAATCTGAAAATTGCTTTATCCAAATCATCTAAAATTTGCCCTACCACTTCATATCGGCTATTTCTAGGCATAAACATCTCCTCCGGAGAATCTACACTCAAAACTTTTGTTACCAACGGTACACCTCCATAAGTTTTTAATAATCCAAAATAGGCAAATGCACGAAAGAAATAAGCTTCACCTGCATACGGACTTACATCTCCTTCACCAGTATATTTTTCTACTTTTTCCAATAAAATATTACAGCTGCGAATCCCACCGTAGTTCCAGTCTCCACCCCCTGCAACTATCGTTCCGTGACCTAAATCATAACCATTACCATTGTTATTGGCCGATATATCTGAATTGTTATCCATACTTCCAAAGCTCCACCCTGGTAATTGACCATAAAAACTGGCAGCATAAGCTTTAAAATCGCTTGGTCTTTTAAAATATACCGCCTCCGAATTTTGTCCGGGAGGATCTAAGTCTATAAAATCGTCCTGACACCCCGTAATGCCTAAAAAAAGACTTCCGAGAACTATATAATTGAATATTTTTTTCATTGTTTTTTCATTTAAGTTATTAGAATCCAATATTTAATCCAAAAGACCATGTACGTCCAAAAGGGTAGCCGGCATTATCACCGTCTGTTGCATTTTCACCCGCCTCTGGATCAAATCCATCTTTAATACTTGAAGCTTCCCATAAATCATTACCTGAGAAATAGAATCTTACTTTACTTAATTTCATACGTTCAATTAATGATTGAGGCAGTGAATAACCTACTACTAATGTTTTTAGTCGGATATAACGACTGTTCTGTACCATAAAATCGTTATTGCCATAGTTCCATCCCGCACGTGTAGGATTGACTGTCAAACGCGGATACATTGCATCAGGGTTTTCTTCAGTCCAGGTATTCCCTAAAAAAGTAGGATTCTGGTTAGTAAATAAGGCTCTGAATGGATAAGCCATATATCCCGAACGCATAATATTTTGCTTCAGATGACCTTGAAAAAAAGTATTAAAATCAAATCCTTTCCAGGATGCTCCCAAGTTAATTCCAAACGTATAATGTGTAGTACCATCACCCGCGTAAACCAATGAACTATTCTTATTACCTATACCCGTGATAGTTCCTGTCCCTGCAACATCTACTCTCTTAGTATCCCCGGGACGTAAAGCAACAGACTGATTCGTTTGTGGCAGACCCACTAAATCACCCTTACCTCCGTAGGCTTGGTAATAAGCATCGACCTCGGCTTGGTTTTTAAAATAACCATCCGTTTTATATACAAAATAAGATTTCCATGGATATCCATTTACCATCCCATTTTTACCTGCACTATAATTATCAGCACCTTCAACACCGCTTACCATGGTATTTGAATCTCCCATATTAACGGATACATTATAACTAAAATCTTTTATTTTATCTTTCCAACCAACAACAAATTCCCATCCTTTGGTTTTAAAACGCCCATTATTGGATTTAGGCGCCGATCCACCTAAAACAGAAGGATAAGTCACATTAATTAACATACCTATATTGTCTTTCTCATAAGCATCGAATGTAGAGGTTAAACGATTATTAAGGAAACCTAAATCGACACCTATATTATATTGAGTAACTCTCTCCCAGGTACGCTGGTTACTAATCAAACCATTGTTTGCTAAACTTGTAGCAGTTTGTTGCAAAGCTGGCTGTCCTAAAACCGTTGAACCAGTATTAACAAGTGAAATGTATTCAAAGTCTCTTAGCTCCTTACGGGCTTCGTTACCTGTAGATGCAACACTGCTCCTTAATTTACCAAAATTTAGAATATTAGAAATAGAGCTAAAGGAATCCTCTTTTGAAAATACCCAGCCAACCTGAGCCGATCCAAAATTTTGAAACTTATACCCTTTATCGAAACGCGAGTTACCGTCTCTTCTTCCTGTCATCTCAATAATGTATTTCTCATCGTAATTATAGTTCAATCTTGCCAGATAAGAATAGCGGCCTCTTCCCGCTTTGAAACCATCATTCGTCTGTAATGCAAGATCTGCTACACTGATGTCATATACTCCTAAATCATTGAAACCTTGACGTTGTGCGCTAATTCCCTGTTCCGTCTCTTTTTCACCATTTACACCAGCCATAACCGAAACATTGTGTCCCCCTTTAAAGGTCTTGTCGTAACGCAATAATGCCTGAGTATAATAATAATATTTGGATTGGGTAGCAGCACCATAAATATTATTCGCTCCATCGGTCAGATAAGCATTTCTTGCCGGGTTTCCATACCAATCATACAATTGTACAGGCACTACATAAGCTTCATAATCAAATCTTTCATTCTGGACAGAACCCAGACCTTCTAAAGATAATCCGTCCCATATTTTATAAGTGGCTTTTAAGTCGATCCTTCCCGTAAGCTGTTTCTTATCATATCTGCCTGCATCTGAAGTCGTAGCCGCCGAATTTTTAGTTGCCCCGCCATCGATACCATTGAAAGGCGCCAACCATTGTCCTAAAGGGTTTTTGGCTGGGTAAAACGGCATATCTTGTGAATAAAGGATGTTTCCTAATCCCCTGGAAGGCTGACTAGTATGTGTATTGATAATACTAACAGTAGATTCAAGTTTTAATTTTTCCGATAAATTATAATCATAATTAAAACGAAGATTCAATTGTTTCTGACCATCATAGGCAGTTGCTAAATTTCCCTGATTATCAGCATAGCCAAACGATAATCGGTAGCTCGATTTATCACCTCCATTAGAAACACTCAAATTATGCTGATAGGAATAACGTGTAGCAAACATTTCATCGATTCGGTTTGCATTATATATATAAAAATCTGTCCCAAAAAGATCGTATTTTCCCTCTACTCCCTGAGCCATTTTTTCAAGATTTTCTTTCCCCCAAATCCAATAATTAGGAGCCGTTTCCTCTTTATTCGCTGCTAACCACATACTTGCATATTCCTGCATACTAGGAGAATACCCAACTAATCCATTAGTCACAAAACGAAAATTAGCACTATAATCTATTTTTAATTTTCCTTTTCCTCTTTTAGTGGTTACTAAAATAACTCCATTAGAGGCACGGGAACCATAAATAGCGGCTGAACCATCTTTTAAAATTGAAATGCTTTCTATATCATCAGGGTTCAAATTTTGAAAAGACGCATCATTTAATGTAGGTACACCATCTACAATGATCAATGGATCAGATCCATTTACAGAAGAAGCTCCTCTAATACTAATCGCAAGTCCCTCACTACCTGGTCGTGACGAACTTCGTGTTACCACCAATCCTGGCGTTTGCCCCTGAAGAGCCAGTCCTATATTAGTGATAGCACGATCTTCAAACACTTTACTGCTAACCACTTCTACCGCACCAGTTAATGTTGACTTTTTCTGCCTGCCATAACCTACAACCACAACCTCATTCAATGATGAAACATCAACTGCTAAAGCTACATTTATAGTTTTTTGAGAAGCTACACGGACTTCCTTAGTTTTTAGACCTATAGAACTAAAAACAAGTACTGCATCTGAATCCACATTGATACTGTAGCTCCCGTCAAAATCGGTAGTTACACCACCTTTCACTCCTTTTATTGCAACATTTACTCCGGGAATCCCTATATTATCTTCTGCCGAAACAACTTTACCTGTTACAGTTATTTGTTGCGCTGTATTCTCTAAATCGTTCCCTGAAAAATCTGCCATAGTTGTATTTATGGCAAACGATTGTGAGGAAAAACAGATAAGAAAAGACAAAACCAAGGATGGTTTAGATCTGGTCCATATGTTCTTTTTCTTCAAGACATTTATTTTCATAATGAATTGTTTTTATTGTTATTGATTAAATTTTGTTTTGGTTTTGTTTTTTGGTTTGTTCTATATCAGTATAGAATGATAATCATGATTGCGTAATTTGTAATTTCACATTTAATGGTTTTTTGTGTTAATAATTTTGATACTCGTAATTTTAAACTGGTTTAATTATTATATCACCAATTAGTACATTACAATATTAAATATTAAAGAATTTCACCACTATAATTCACCGTTCAAAGACTATAACTTATCATCCATTTTAGGATTCAGTCCAGTATTTCCAGCAAACACACCACTTATAAACTACTGAAAAACAACGATTCCCATAAAAAACATTCTTTTTTTATGCTGATAACTTATTTCATGATTCAAAGGGCATTACTTTCGTACTATTTTAGATTGAATATTGAAAAAGAGAAAAACGAAATCATTCTAAACAAAACAGAACAATTCGTATTACTGCATAAAAAAGCCTGATTTTAAATTTAAAATCAGGCTGATTGGTTCAACGTTTTTCTGTAGAAATTCTGCTTTTTACTCCTTTTTCTCTTTTTGATCCTGAATATACTGTGTAGGGGTAACTTTAAAAACTTCCTTAAAGGTTTTTGTAAAATAGGCCGTAGAGTTAAAACCACAATTATGTGCTACTTCTTTTATAGAATAATTATTTGTCAATAATAATTCAGAAGCATACTTTAACCGGATGGTCCTGATAAAATTACTTGGATTCTGACCTGTCAGTGAACTAATTTTTCTATAAAATTGCGATCTGCCCATACCAAGATTTCCAATTAAATCATCTAAAGTAAAATCAATATTACTCACATTAGCTATTACAATTTTAGTTGATTTTTCTAAAAATTGTTCATCCAGTGAATTAATGGTCATATCTGCCGAAGGAACAATCCCTCCAATGGCTGAAAAACGATCCCTGGATCTTTTTCTGGCCTCCAGAAGATTAGCAACCCTGGCTTTCAAAATATTCATATTAAATGGTTTTGAAAGATAGGCATCTGCACCTGTTTGATAACCCTGAAGGATGTCTTCATCCAGATTTCTTGCCGTTAATAACAAAATTGGGATATGACTTATTTCAAAATCATTTTTAACCTCATGACACAATTCAAATCCATCCATTTTAGGCATCATCACATCGCTAATTATGACATCAGGAAAATATTTACGGATTTTTTCTAATCCTTCAATACCATTAGTTGCTTCCTTAACTTTGAACTGATCGCTTAATTCATTTTTAATATGATTGCGAAGCACCTTGTTATCTTCAATTAACAGCACTACCGGTTTATTCCCTTTTTCTTCTTCTTTGTTCACATCATGCAAAATATCAGATTCATCACTAATAGCGATTTCATAGGCAACTGACTCTATGCTGTTCATTTGCTTATTAGGCAGAATATTTAGCTTAAAACCTTTTCTGACAAGTTTGCCGTCAGTTTTTATATCTGTTGGAATTTGAACTGTAAAGGTAGATCCGGATTTATATTTACTTTCTACAGAAATTTGCCCCTGATGCAATTCGACTAAGCTTTTAGTGTAATTCAATCCTATTCCTGTTCCCGTTTTTGAAGAATCAGCATGAAAAAACCGCTGAAATACCTCTTTTAATTGTTTCTTTTTAAATCCAATTCCTGTATCCGTAATTTTAATCTGAATCATTTTCTGAGAAGTCACAGGACTAAAAAACAACCACTTGTATTGTTTCTTAAAGCGCTCCTCTTCAGAAATAGAAATCTTAATTACCCCCTTATTGTTAGTAAATTTGACAGCATTTGATAACAAATTAGCCAGTATTTTTTCTATTTTATCAGGATCAAACATACCATAATATTCTTTTAGAGAAGACTCAAAAACAAACCGAATGTCTTTGGTCTTTGCCAGATCTTCAAACAAATAGAAAATATCTTTAGAAAATTTAACAATATCAAGACTAGTAACTTCCAAATATGATTTTCCTGATTCAATTTTTCTAAGATCCAAAAGCTGATCCACCAAATACAACAATCGCTTGCTGCTTTTCTGAATTAAATTAGCTGATTTTTTTACTTCTTCAGCATCATTTACCTGAGATAATATTTTCTCAACCGGATTTAATATCAACGTAAGCGGTGTTCTGAACTCGTGCGAAACGTTGATAAAAAAACGAAGTTTCATCTGATCCAGTTCATGTTCTTTCTTCTCGTTTATTTTTTTAGCATAAAAATTCAATACAAACCATACACCTCCTATAAGTAATAAAAAGTAAAACAAATAAGCCCACCATGTTTTCCAAAAAGGAGGCAGCACCTTAATTAAAAGACTTGTCTTTCCTGCATTTTTCCATTGTCCGTCTATTGAAGCTATAACTTCAAATTTATAGAGGCCTGGTGCCAGATTGGAATAATTAGCAATTCTGTTTTTATTTACATTAATAAAATCATTATCCAGACCGCTCATTTTATAAGCATATTTGACACGTTCAGGATTTTGAAAATTTAAAGCAACGAAGCCTAATGAAATATAACCTTCATTATGCTTTAATTCCAGTTCCTCCAGATTTGATATGGCTTTATCAAAAAGCACCCTTCCATTTATAGTATCTCCGGCATTTACTCTTTTATTAAACACCTTAATATCAGTAATAATTGGAATAACTTTATTTGAATTAAGGGAAATATCGTTTGGATAAAAAATATTAAATCCATTTATCCCACCTACAATAATTTTCCCGTCAAAGGTTTTTGCAATGGATTTACTCTGAAACTCTACCCCTTGCAATCCATCATGGACATTAAAATTTTTAATGTTTTGAGTTTTGGGATTTAGCAGCGATAATCCACTTTTCGTGCTAATCCATATATTTTTATCATTATCTTCCTGAAGCCCTACAACTAAATTATTAGGAAGTCCATTGTTAGAGGAGTAAGAATGTTTTAATTTTAAATTCCGGTCTAATTGATACAATCCCATATCGGTACCCACCCAGATATTTCCCTTATAATCTTCCGTTATGTGATTGATACGATTCCCCTGGATGTTCTTAATCTTTATCTCTTCAAAATTAATATTCGCCGGAATTCTTTTGTTCAGACTATTTAATTTTACATAACAAAGTCCTAATGAAGTTCCTACCCATAAACGATTTTTAGAATCTGTAAATAGTGAAAAAACAAAATTACTAATCAGGCTTTTTGGGTTATTTGAGCTGTTTTTAAATTGAAAAAACTTTTCACTATCAGCATCAAATAAATTTAATCCTGCAGTTGACGTCCCAAGCCAGATTCGTTTTTGATTATCTTTTGCAGCACACCAAACCGTGTTCTGACCAATTGAAAACGGGTTCGCCGGATCATTCTCATATCTTTTTACCAATCCGGTATTTGTATCAAATTTATTAAGCCCTTTATCCCAGGTACACACCCACAAAACATTATTTTCCCCTTCTAATAAATATAAAATCTTATTAGAACTTAAAGAACTGGAATTTCCGGGAATCGTTTTAAAATGTTTAAAGGATCCGTTTTTATCATCAAATAAATCTAATCCTCCACCATCCGTGCCAATCCAGATCCTCCTTTTACTGTCTTCTGTCACAGATTGTGCAATTTTAGTACTTATCCCTTTATCACTGTTAGGTTTATAAAAATGATGCCCAAATGAGGATTTAAATAAAGCTAATTTGTTGATTCCTTTATTATAAGTAGCAATCCAATAGATACCGTCTTTATCCTCTAAAACTTTTGAAGGCTGGTTATTTGGCAGTGAAAACGGATCATCCTGACTTTGTACCAAATGCTGAATTGCTCCTTTGGTTTTATCCAGCAAATAGATTCCGCTGCCATCTGTTGAAGCCCACACTAAGCCTTTCTTATCCTGAAATAAATCAAATATGGGTATAGTATAATTTACCGGTGCCATTTTTTTAATTTCCTTCTTCTTAACATCAAAAACATAAAGATGGGCTAAATCATTCCCAATCCAAAAATCACCATTTTTATCAATAAGAATTTGCTTGGGTAAATGATCTAAATACTGGTTTTTCTCAAAAACAATATTAATTCTGTCGAAAGAATTTGATCTGGAATTGTATCTGTTTAAATGATTTCCATTTGTACCTGCCCAAACACTCCCATACTTATCCTGAACAATACTCGTTACATTATTATTATCTATAGATTTTTTATTATCTGGATTGTTTACATAGCGGGTAAAATCTAAATTATCAAAAGAGGGCGTAATTGAAGAAGCTAAATTAATTTTTAACAATCCATTTTTTGTACCAACCCAAAGCAGGTTTGTTTTTTTGTCAAATAACAGACTATTTATTTCTTCCCTTAAATTTAATTTTTCAACATTTTTGCTATAAAGATTTGCCCTGTAAAACTTTTGTGATTCTTTATCAAAAATATTTAAACCATTGCTTGTACCCACCCATAATAATCCTTTACTATCCTCGGTTATGGCATTAATCCTGTTATTACTAATGGAATGTGGATTGTTAATGATTGGCCTGTAAATTTCAAATTCATAACCATTGTACATATCCAAACCATCAATTGTCCCAAACCATAGAAATCCCTCACTATCCTGAAAAATTTCAACACTGGTACTGCTTGAAAGGCCATTACTTGTATCGAAATTTTCAAATTTTAAATTAGAATATTGAGCAAAACTAAGTTGATTGAAAGAAAGCAGGGCCAACCAGATAAGTATTGAATTTTTCATTAATCTGAATTAAATATATGATATGTCGCTTCATTTAAATTTCGACATTATACCAAAATTAGAAAATAAAACAGACACCAAGAGCAAAGAAGTTAATTAAAACCAATGTTTTCACTAAATAACTATATAATCAATAAAAAATAACACGATTAAATAATAAAGATAAAATATATTTCTGCCAAAAAGAGAATACCGCTTTTATTAAGGAATTCCAATAGTATCATTTCTTGAATAAAAAAATATGCCAGAAAACTATTTCCGGCATATTCATGTAAAATAAAAACACTTGGAAAACCAACCCAAATACTTTATAACTTAAAATTGCTGTTGCTTGCTCAGAGCATATCACAATTAATAATCTATATGACAATATTAATTTATTTAGGATTTACAATGTAAAACTTAAAAGTCAATATATATAAAACATAGACCATTTTTAGTACTCTCTGTTACTTTTTTATGAGCGAAAAAATATAAAAGTATTAAACTAAGTTGATTTAGTTGCAAACTGAATCTTGAAAATCATACTGCTTAGCATGTAGTAAAAATTACACGAAAATTATTGATAGAAGATTTGTAAAAGTGATTTTTAATTCTATTTTTACAATAAATTCTTACTAATGATTTATACAAATTAATTTATGGCACATTTTTCAGAACAGGTACATATTACTATAGGAAGTTTTACCCAAAACGTTGTTTATTATGATTTGGAACTATCGCAAAAGATGGCCGATCACCATCATTTTTCCTTTGTCTGGCAGTATACGGGCAAGGCAATCATAAACCCGGCAGACCAGGCAAAAGCCCTAAGAACTTATCTGGGCGATGAAGTTATCTTTACCTTCAAGAGCCTTACCGGAATTAAACTCATGAGCAAGGGCATCATTACGGAACTTTCCTCTGTGGACCTGCATGGGAGCGCAGTTGGTCTGCACGTAAAAGGTATAAGCCATACTATTGTTCTGGATGATATGAAGAAATCAAGGACTTTCCAGCAGCGTGGCATGGATGATATCGTACTGGGTATTTTAGCCGAAGGACCGGGAGAGTTTTACCAAAGGGAATCCATAAAATCGACTTATCTTCAGGAATTCAAATGCATGGCCCAGTATAATGAAACCAGTTTTGATTTTTTAAAACGACTGGCCAGACGTTACGGACAATGGTTTTATTTTGACGGAATGCGGATGCAGTTCGGACAGACCAAAACCAGCAATATAAAACTTATCAACGGGGCTTCGCTGCATAGTTTTAAGATACAGGCCAATATGTCTGCGCATAAAATTTCCCTGGGTGGTTATGATTACAATGGTGCAGCCAATATTCGGAACGCTTCTGCCCGAACTTCCACAGGCAGTAAAGATAGTTTCTCGGCAATTGTTGGTCATAATCAGGGAACCGTTGCACAGTCAGAACTGGGTATTGGCGCTTATACAATGAACGCCCAAAACAGCGAAGAAATTGAAGAAATGGTCAGACTGCAAACGGCAGGCAGTGATGCCAACAGTGTGTATTATGGCGGAATATCTTATTTTCCGTTAGGGCTTGGACAGGTTTTTACGATACAAAACCAAACCGTAGAGCATGAACTCATTGTGATAGAAGTAACGCATCTTTCGCAGGTACACGGAAATTATTCCTGTAATTTCAAGGCAATTCCGGCCGATGTAGGAGCACCGCATTATACGGATGTACATGCATTTGCCAAAGCCGAAACCCAGCCGGCAAAGGTAAAAGACAACAATGACCCTGAAGGATTAGGACGTGTAAAAGTGGAATTTTATTGGGCAGGCGGAAGCAGTAAAAGTGAGTGGATGCGTATGATACAGCCCTACTCGGGAGCAGGCAAAGGAATTTATTTCAGGCCCGAAATTGGCGAAGAAGTCCTGATAGGTTTTGAAGGCGGTAATATACAGAACCCGTATGTTATGGGAGCGCAATATAACGGACAGGAAAAACCACAATTTTCAGATCCTGATAATAGGATAAAAGGATGGAAACTAAGATTTGGACAGTTATTTAAATTCATAGAAAAAACAGGCATCTGGCTCTCAGATCCAAGCGGAAATGAACTGCACATGGATGAAGAGAATAAAAATATAAACCTAACCTCTCCGGGGACCATAACCATTAAAGCCGAACATATTGTATTTGAAGCCACAAAAAGTATTACTACAATTGCAGGAACAGAAATTTCTGAAAGTGCAGGAACCAATAAAAGAACAACCGTTGATATGGCACATCTGCTCACTGTTGGCACAAATTATTTGGTAAATGTAGAGGAAAGCCTATTCGAAAATATAAAAGGGAACAGGGAATCCGAAAGTAAAGAGAGAAAAGAAATGGCTAAATTGGTAAGTTTAGACAGCACAGAAGCGGCAATAAATATAAAAAGCGCCAAAAACATAAACTCGCATAGTGGCGAAAAATCCAAAAACGCTTAACTATGAGTATTACAAGGATTATTGGTGGAGAAATGAAGAATACCACCACAGGTGTAATGGATTTGCATGCAACGGAGAACGATTATAATATTTATGCGGCCACACAAAATAACTGGCATGGAGAAGAAAATGGAATTATTCATAAAGATTATGAACCTTTGCACCCTGATGATAAAATGTCTAACAGGCTGGAGCTTACCCTGAATATCTTTTTTGACGGTACAACCAACAATAAAACCAATACGGAAGCCCGGGAAAAAAATGATACAGCCTATCAAAAAAAATCCAATAAAAAAGACGACAGTTATGAGAATGATTTTACCAATGTGGCAAGGGCTTACGATGCCACTTCTGTAAATGAGCCTACACAAAAATCGGTGTATGTCGAAGGGGTAGGCACGAACGATTTGGATTCAGATGATACCCTGCCTATCGGTATTGCACAAAGTGCCGGATTTTGGCATTCGGGCTTAAAAGACAAAGTAAAAAGAGGCTGCGAAAAAGGGGCTTTAAAAGTGAAAAAAGCATCCGATGGAAAGCCTGTTGATTTACTGATTATCAACGTATATGGGTTTAGCCGTGGTGCAGCAACAGCAAGGCACTTTTTGCATATTACCAATGAAACGTATACGGCTACTATTTTGTCTAATGGTTCTTTTTATCTTCCGGGGATAAACAAACCCCTCACCCATCCTAAAAACGAGAAAGACCCAAAAGCCCCATATCCAAAAGAATTAGTGATAAATCATGGCTATTTTGGGCAATGCCTGATTGCCAATGGTATATATGAAGTAAAAAAAATAGCATTCAATTTTGTAGGTTTATACGATACGGTTTCCTCGCACGGAATCTACCATGGCAATGATGTGAAAGAGTTGGGCCTTAATGCAATAAAAAAAGCGGCAACAGTCTTTCAGATTTCGGCAGCGGATGAATATCGTGAAAATTTTGATTTAACCGATATTCGCAGTGCCGGCCTGCATGGACTCGAATTGACCCTGCCGGGTGTTCACTCGGATATTGGTGGGTCCTACCTGTCAAAAAAAGAGGAAATTTCTGCTGTTTATGGCGAAACCTACACCGAAACCTACAATGAGGACCGCGAGACTACTGCGTATACTAAAAAAGCGGATGCTTTTAAAAAAATAATAGTAGAAGAAGGATGGTACAAGCCAGAGGAACTTACTTTTAAATTTAAATATGAAGAAAAGAAAACCTATCTTGTGGGTACCCGCACTTTACAAAACACGTATGATAAAGTACCCCTGAATAAAATGATTATGGTTTCGAAACAGTTTGATGTAAAATATGATGAGGCCAAAGAAAAGAAAAAAACAAATATTTCAGATCCGTTTATTGCAGATATTTTTGAGCAGTTAACCCTTTACAGCAGGGCAGTTATGGCGCATCGAAATGATTCCATCACAGAAAAAAAAGACATACAGCAATATATTGCAGAGTCAGCAAAAATAAGTTATTTGGATTATATAAAGCCTGAAGATTTAAAAAGACTACGTAACGAGTACCTGCACTGGTCGGCAAAGGCAGACAAGTTTGGTTTAGGGCCAAGATTCAGCGAAGTCCTCCCTATAGAAAAACGCAAAAGAGAAATACATCATGGATAAATTTTATAAAATAATAGTTTTAGTAATAGTAAGTTTAAATGCCAGTTGCCAAATGAAAAATAAATACGAATGGGAGAGTTATACCTGCCAGCCATCTATAGAAAAAATAAATGGCAATGAAAATATATACGGAATAGAATTTGTTCAGGGGGATATTATTACGCTCGAAGGCGTTTCTGCCACTTTGCCCTTTGGAGGTTCCTCTGGTCGGTGGGGAGATTCTGGAAAAAGTTGGACATCACAGCATGGCACTCCTATAGGTGCCGATGTGATTTATTATGCGGGTTACGAAGATAAATTCTACCATCTTAAAACCGATTTTCCTGTAGAAGAGATGAAAAAGGCAGTTGATACTACTTATCAGTACTATGATGATACCTATGAAAAATTTTCAGGCTTAATTTTTGGTTTTGCACCACAAGGCATGGTCGTGGTCTGGAAAGAATATGGCGTTATCAGGATTGAGTTGGGGCGTTATCAGGCAGAAGTAATTAAGGAGGATAAGGAACTGGAGGAAAAACTCTTTAGGGACTGGTCTATGAACCGTGAAGAGGTAAAGGCCCGGGATTTTATGCCAGATGCTTCCTGTGCCTTGTGGGACATGTACCGCAAGCGCTATACCTTTAGGGTTGTGATGCAAAATGAAAACCCCAATTTGCGTTTGTTTAGATATTGTTTTACCAATTACAACGGAGAAAAAGACATTATTTTTATGCCTCCAAGACCGGAAACTAGTTATGACAATCGGGCTTTACCGCAAATCCTGGAGATGGATTGGGAAACTGGTTTTTATGAACGCTTTCGCGGCAATATCTTTTTGAATGAAAAAATCATTTTCGAAAAATTCAAAAATTTCAAACCAGAAGACAAACAGGAATTTGAGGTAAAAATAAGCAAAGACAACAAAAAACTGGAATTGTTTTTAAACAACGAACCTGTTGAAGTAGACAGCGTTCGTATTTATAAAGGATCGGTTATGTACAAAGGGTCTTATTAGTTGAGAAAGAACAGCTCGGTTTAAAATTTTCATTGATTAAAAGTAGGAACGAATTTGCCATGGATAAGTTTTATAAAATTGTAATTTTATTAATAATAGCAGCCTTATTAACAGTAATAGGTTTTAATGTACGTCACCTAATGAAAAATAAATACGAATGGCAGAGTTTTACCTGCCAGCCCCAACTATCTGTTAAAGGAAATGAAAATGTATATTGTGTAGAATTTGTTCGGGGAGATATTATTACGCTCGAAGGAATTCCAGCCACTTTGCCTTTTGGCGGGTCTTCAGGGCGTTGGGGATATACGGGGTCATATTGGACCTCACAGCACGGCACCCCTATAGGTACCGATGTGATTTATTATGCGGGTTACGAAGATAAATTCTACCATCTTAAGACCGATTTTCCTGTAGAAGAGATGAAAAAAGCAGTCGACACTACTTATCAATATTATGATGATACCTATGAAAAATTTTCAGGCTTAATTTTTGGTTTTGCACCACAAGGCATGGTGGTCGTCTGGAAACAATATGGTGTTTTCAGGATTGAATTGGGGCGTTATCAGGCAGAAGTCATTAAAGAGGATAAGGAACTTGAGGCAAAGCTTTTTAAAGACTGGTCGATGAACCGCGAAGAGGTAAAAGCCCGGGATTTTATGCCAAATGCTTCCTGTGCCCTGTGGGATATGTACCGCAAACGCTACACTTTTAGGGTTGTGATGCAAAATGAAAACCCCAATTTGCGTTTGTTTCAATATTGTTTTACAAATTACAACGGAGAACAAGATATTATTTTTATGCCTTCCCGCCCGGCAACCTCTTATGACAATCGGGCTTTGCCGCAAATCTTTGAGTTGGATTGGGAAACAAGCGGGCGTGAACGCTTTCGCGGCAATATCTTTTTGAATGAAAAAATCATTTTCGAAAAATTCAAAAATTTCAAACCAGAAGACAAACAGGAATTTGAGGTAAAAATAAGCAAAGACAACAAAAAACTGGAATTGTTTTTAAACAACGAACCTGTTGAAGTAGACAGCGTTCGTATTTATAAAGGATCGGTTATGTACAAAGGGTCTTATTAGTTGAGAAAGAACAGCTCGGTTTAAAATTTTCATTGATTAAAAGTAGGAACGAATTTGCCATGGATAAATTTTATAGAAATGTAATTCTATTAATAATAGCAGCCTTATTAATAAAAATAGGTTTTAATGTAAGGCATCTGATAAAAACCAAATACGAATGGGAGAGTTATACATGCCAGCCATCAATAGAAAAAATAAATGGAAATGAAAATATATATAGGGTAGAATTTGTTCGGGGGGATATTATTACGCTCGAAGGCGTTTCTGCCACTTTGCCCTTTGGAGGTTCCTCTGGTCGGTGGGGAGATTCTGGAAAAAGTTGGACATCACAGCATGGCACTCCTATAGGTGCCGATGTGATTTATTATGCGGGTTACGAAGATAAATTCTACCATCTTAAAACCGATTTTCCTGTAGAAGAGATGAAAAAGGCAGTTGATACTACTTATCAGTACTATGATGATACCTATGAAAAATTTTCAGGCTTAATTTTTGGTTTTGCACCACAAGGCATGGTCGTGGTCTGGAAAGAATATGGCGTTATCAGGATTGAGTTGGGGCGTTATCAGGCAGAAGTAATTAAGGAGGATAAGGAACTGGAGGAAAAACTCTTTAGGGACTGGTCTATGAACCGTGAAGAGGTAAAGGCCCGGGATTTTATGCCCAATGCTTCCTGTGCCCTATGGGACATGTACCGCAAACGCTACACCTTAAGGGTTGTGATGCAAAATGAAAACCCCAATTTGCGTTTGTTTCAATATTGTTTTACCAATTACAACGGAGAACAAGATATTATTTTTATGCCTCCAAGACCGGCAACCCCTTATGACAATCGGGCTTTACCACAAATTCTGGAGATGGATTGGGAAACAAGTGGCCGTGAACGCTTTCGTGGCAATATCTTTTTGAATGAAAAAATCATTTTCGAAAAATTCAAAAACTTTAAACCAGAAGACAAACAGGAATTTGAGGTAAAAATAAGTAAAGACAACAAAAAACTAGAATTGTTTTTAAACCATGAGCCTGTTGAAGTAGACAGCGTTCGTATTTATAAAGGATCGGTTATGTACAAAGGGTCTTATTAATAAAGCATTTGGCAATTAAATTAAATCTTAAATTATTAAAACATAAGGAGCTTACTAGAAATTTAATAAAACTAAAATTTTATTAAATTGTTTAGGGTTACTTAGTTTGAAGAAAAAACATTGATTGGGGTGTTGTTCAAAATACTAAAATTCAACATCATGATGTTTAAAATCAAAACAATAACCATATCAAATACAGCAAAAAATCATTCAGGGCTTTTAAAAGTTGTACGTTCTTTAAATTGTGAATCAGAATTCAAATTGTTACACTGAATTAACCTCTGAATTTCATGACGATAGATTCTCATTAGATCCAATGGTTTTTATTTATTTTTAAAATTAGATTTCATTTTTTGAAAGTTGTAAGTATCTTTTTCACTACGAACAATACTTACTACAAATACCACTAAAAGTACCAAATCGGCAATTCCTAAAACCCAGACTGTTATTTCAGAGTCCAAAACAGCGTTTATATTTATTTCCCACATAGTTATATTTTTTCAATCATTTCAATTTTAAGTTTTTGGCAGTCAGTTTTAATCCATTCATTTATAACATCTTACCCACTATCGTTACGTATATTTCCTTGAAGGGATCAATAATTACTCTTACGATATAATTGTAGATATGCTGCTCATTTAGTATCTCTCTACTGACTTACCTTATTTCTTTAAACACATTCCCAACCTTAAAACGCATTATAACCGGATTAATTTTAAATATCTAAATTATTAACACTTAAAAACTCTCATTTTTTCATTTTTTCATAAACAGCCTCCACTTTAAGGACAATATCACGATCCATTAATTGGCAATTCCAAAATCTCTTTAACTTAATTAAATCAATATCGGGATAATGAAATTGCATAATAGCTTTTAAGGCACCAAATGATTTAAAACCCATTATAAAAAATTCACATAAAATTTCCGAACATTTATTGAAGGTTGTAAACCTATTTATAGTCTCCGTTTCTCTAATAGTCAATTTTGATATAGTTTTCGTATCTTCGCTTGTCATAATAAAACATATATATGTTCATTCAGAAATAAATATATGCAATATTACATAAAAATAAACAATTAAAACACAATATTTCTTATTAAAATAAGAAAATATGCATAAAACACAGATTATGAATGCATTAGAAATTAGAGAAGGAAGGAAAAAACTAAATCTCACGCAAGCACAGCTGGCAAAAAAAGCGGGTGTCTCTGTTAAAACAATATCAAATTACGAAAAAGGAGCGGTAATACCAGAGTCAAAAATGGATTTATTACATAGCTTATTAAGCAATAATACACTGAACGAAGCAGCAGCTGAATATCATAATCCAAATATTTTTCGTCAAAAATTAATAGAACTACAGGAAAAGATAAAAGCCAGAGAAGACTATTTACTTGATTTAGAAAACATTAAACCAATAAATTTATCAAAAATCGAACATCAAAAAGAAATAATCAACATATTAAAAATGAGACTTGACCTTATGTTGAGCTCAAATATTGAACAACAGGAAGATTTGGAAAATTTACCAACTCCAAAAGAGGAAGAAGAAAACTAATTATTCAGCTCTTTTCATAAATAATTATCCGAAATTCATTTTCACAGACAATATTTTTAACCCCGAAACTTCCGTTTCGGGGTTTATTTTTTATAACATTTCATATTTGACAAACAAATAAAGTCAGTAGGTTTAGGATTTTATAATTCATTTGAAGAATAAACCTAAATACAATGCAGGGTAATCAAATATTAAAAAAGTATTTTACTTTAGTTAAGGTTAATTCGGGCCGTATTAATTTTTAGCAAGTTTTCGCGAAATGGTCCAGCAAAAGTCAAAAAAGCACACAACATTATAGCCTCTAAAATATACCTAAAAACAGTATTTATATTAAAAAACACTGATACAAGTTCCCTAAAGGTCGTTCGTTAAAAAAATCAATTACATTAAAAAGAATCATTTTTAATTTTTATTAAAAAAAAGTCAGGTTTTTAGTTAAAATTCATTTTATAAGAAATAACTTTAATCAAAACAGATTTCACTAGCTCAAATCAGATTTTATATTTGTATATTTGGAATATACCCGATAATATGGTAAATTTTTTTATACTCTTAACTGATTAATTATAAGATGGTTTTCTATTGTGTACCTACATTTTTTACAATCGACCTTCCTCCTTCTTTATTCTGAATAAAAAGTTTACCAAGTTCTTAAATTATGCCAGCATCATTTCTGATTTAATTTCTGTGAAGATTGCCTCAATTCTAAAAATTAAACCTATGAAAAAAATCTTAATCTTAGTAGCTCTTGTAGGTTTTACAACTTATGCTGCGCCGACCCCCCCGCCTCCGGGCCTCCCGCCTCCAGCCATATCAATAGACCGGGAAGTTGAAATATTACTCGCGGCAGGCGTTTTTTTAGGTGTATATTGGATTCGCAAAACAAGAAGATAATTTTATACTTGTAAATAATCATTCAAACAATTATAGTCTGACAATAACAAAATAAAACTAGTACAAAATGGAAATTATAAAAAAAACAATACTACTATTTCTGGTACTGATTTCTTCAAAATCTGTTTCTCAAATTTATTTTGGTACAAACGCATCTATGTATGTTAAGAATCAAGTACTATATGTGACCCAAGATGTAAATTTATCTACAAATTCAAATCTGTATTTAAGAAATAATTCTCAGCTTGTTCAGGGTACAACCAGCACTTCAACTAATACAGGAGCCGGCACTTTATCCGTTTACCAGGAAGGAACTTCTGATCGTTTTGAATATAACTATTGGTGTGCTCCTGTTGGAGTAGCATCTGCTTCTTCCGGAAATGCAAATTTCGGAATTACAATGTTAAACAGGCCTACATCTTCTACTGCGGCTACCGCAGCCACTATTCTGGGTGCAGGTATTTATGACGGATATGCAAATCCTCTCTCAATTGCGTCAACCTGGATTTATAAATTAGTAAATTCCAATAATTACTCGCAATGGGTTGCTGTAGGCAGTGCAACAACTATTGCACCGGGAGAAGGTTTCACCATGAAAGGAACCGACGGAAGTGATTCTGTTGATCCTGAGAGCACAGGTATAACCAATAATCCGGGTAGTGCCCAAAGATATGATTTTAGAGGAAAACCAAATGATGGAAATATTACTGTAACGGTGGGTATCAATAATTCAACACTAACCGGAAATCCCTATCCTTCAGCATTACACCTGAATGCATTTCTTTTAGATGCGGGGAATAGCGCATCAGGTGGTGTAGCTTACTTTTGGGAACAGGATAAAACAGTAAACTCACATTACCTTACCGCTTACAAAGGTGGCTATGGCTCTTATTCACCTGGTACTTTAGGCTCAAATGGTGTATATGTACCCGCTACTTTTAATTCTTATACATCCACCGGAGCTTTAAATACAACAGGAACATCATCCGGATTGGTAATAGAGCGTAAATACTCTCCAATTGGCCAGGGTTTTATAATTAATGCTACAGCAAGCGGGACCCTTACTTTCAAAAATTCCCACAGGGCATATTATCAGGAAAATAGCGGATTATCAAAATTTGAGAAACCGGCAAAAACAGCTATAACAGCTAAAAGCACCGAAACTAATGACGAAATCGTTAAAATTTCACACTTTAAATTAAATACTATAATTAACAATCAATTTACCAGACAACTGGCGTTAGCATTTTTACCCGAGGCTACTGACGGAGTAGATTTTGGTATTGATGCCTTAAATATTGATGAAGACCTTCCTAATGATGTATCTTTTTCGATTGAAAATGGTAATTACGTTATTCAGGGAGTTACTTTTGATCCTTCAAAAAGAATACCGTTAACAGTAAAGGTTACTAGCAATTCTACCTTCAAATTTTATGTTCCTGAAGTTGTAAATTTTGATTCCTCAGAAACTATTTATTTATATGACGGGCTTGACTCCTCATATCACGATATAAAAAACGGAACATACGAAGTAACAGTTTCGCCCGGAACATATTCAGATCGATTTAAGATCACGTTCTCAAACCAGACATTGGGTACACCTGAAGCAGGCATAAACAATTTCTTCATTAGCCAGGATAACGCCAATAATAATTTAAAAGCTTCAAACCCTAATCATTTAACAATAACATCATTCAGATTATATGATATGCTTGGAAGAGTAGTTTTATCCAAAAAAGATTTGGGGTCTGATCCTAATTACGTTTTTTCAACTACCATTTTAAGCCAGGGTGTTTATATTGCAGAATTCTTAACCACAAATAATGAAAAACTGACTCAAAAAGTTTTTATTTCAAATTCAGTCCACTGATATTGATTTAAAACAAACACCGACTAACCAACCCACCAAATAATTAGAAATTATGATAACAACACCTACACCAAAAAATCATAAGACTTTTTTATTACTATTTTTTTTTCTGTTAACATTCACAGGAAATGCACAAATCGGAATTGGCACCGTAACGCCAAATGCAAGTTCGATTCTTGATATTTCTTCTACCACTCAGGGAATGCTGGCACCCAGAATGACAACTGCGCAAAGAAATGCAATAGCATCTCCTGCCGATGGTTTAATGGTCTACGATACTGACTTAAAGACATTTTATTTTTATGTAAGTACAACCACATCATGGACACCTGTAAACAGTACAGCAAGCAGACTCAACTTTAAACGTATAAAATCTACAGATGTCCTGGCTACAGTTTTGGCTGCAGAACTTGCTGCCGGCGGCGGTTCTAAATATATTTTAGACTCAAATACCGTATATGAAATCAACGGTCTGATAACCTTTAATTTCCCTATAGATCTTAATAATGCTTATGTAGAGGGACTGGATGCAAATGGGGATATAATACGCAGGACTACAGGAAATATTTTTGAAGGAACAACAGGTGGAACTATAAAAAATGTAACCCTTATAGCAACTGCAGGACTTGTTTTTAATCTAACCGCGTCATCTAATGCGCAAAATTTTCTATTAAGGGACACTATTATAGCCAACTCAAACACCGTGGGCACACTTTCGGGTTTTGGATTGGTCTTTATTAGTATTGTTCAGTTTTCAGGAAACGCTAACGGACTAACCTATAACAACATAGATTCGTTACTGCTTAGTAATTTAGCATGGTTCGGTAATAATACAGGAACCTTCGAGAAACTGACAGGAACCTTTACCCAGGTACAAAAACAAGGAGGTTTTAGCAGCGTAAATGGTACCGCCATAGGTTTTGATGTTTCTACAAGTGGCCTTACTGTAACTGATGGAGATTTGGAAACTGTTGTTTTTACAGGTACAAATACTACCGGATACGTAAAACCATACACCACAGGAACTTATACTGGATACAGTTTCACGAACAACTGGACGGCTAGATCAACTGGAATTCCTACCGAATCCGACACAAATGCTACCGGGGATTTTTCTATGGATTATCCTGTTGGTTCTGGTCTTGGAGTAACCTTTAACAGTTCTAACCCTAGTAACATAGTAAAAGTTGGTAGCGGTACTCCCTCGACAACATATTCTAATTTATTTAGGTTTTCAACTGATCCAAGTGTTAACAGAATAAAATATGTCGGAAAAAAGAAAAGGATTTTTCTAATAACCGGTTCAATTTCTTTTCAGGTTCCGGCAGCAGGTACTTACATCATTTATATTTATAAAAATGGTACAGCTTTGAGCCAATACAAAATTTATGGTAGAGGAGCAGCTGTAAATGATATTGTAGTGCTTCCGCTAAATGCAACTGCCGAGTTAACCACTAATGATTACATTGAAGTATTTGCTCAACGCTATAGCGGAAGTAACGGTGATATTGTAGTTCCAAACATGACTTTAACGCTTAAGTAAAGGAGATACAGTTGGTTTGCTTTTTGTTTCATAATAATTTTTGAAACATTAAAATTAGCCGTAAGGAACTTATAAAAAATAAAAACATTTAATTAAACACTTGTAAAAACATTGCAAGTGTTTTTTATTTTAAAACTTTTGTCCAATTCTGAAAGTTCAGTTTGACATTGCTTTCTATAAGACTCCCGAAACTACAGTGGGGCAATTTGAATAAATAAACCTGTTATTTATGTGATAAAATATTAAATTTATACTTTACTGATTTGATTACAAAAAAGCTTTACAACAATTTGAAACCGCACTCGGCTTAGCCAAAACATTAGCTGATAAAAATATCATCAGTAAAAATATTGAACAGCTAAGTTCAAAAAACTAATTTAAGATAAAATCCCTGTCAATGAATAACCATAAATTTTTCGAATCTAATTATAAAAAACTGGGCTTTCTTGTTCTTAATCAGGATTCTATTGATGAGATTAGCAACGATTATTACAAACCTTATATCAAAGTACTTTACTTACCCGAAGATTATTCGATAACAATCGATTTTAAACATTATAAAACTACAACTCCTTCCTTATTTTTTATCAACAGCAATCAATATCTGCAAATTGGAAAAGAAGGAAAAAAACAAGGCTATTTTATGTATTACAATCGTGACTTCTATTGTGTGCAAATTCACGATGCCGAAGTTGCCTGTGACGGATTGCTGTTTAATAATATTTTCGAAATGCCCATGACAGCCTTACCCGATAAAGAAATATTATTTGTGGAAGGAATTTACAACCAGATTCAGGAAGAATTTGAGTCTCCTGATTCTTCACAGGAAGAAATGATCCGGACTTATTTGAAACAACTTATCATAAAAGCAACCCGAATCTGGAAAATACAGCAATTAGGCGTTCTGAATGATGAACCTACAAAAGAAATGGATTTTTTCAGGGACTTTAGCCGTTTGGTCGAAATTCATTTCAGGACCAAACATACTGTTGCAGATTATGCCGATATACTTGGTGTTGCTCCAAAAACATTATCCAATAAATTTAATCGTCTGGAATTAACCCAGCCTAACGATATTATTAAAGACCGAATTATTCTTGAGGCGAAAAGATTTTTAGGACATTCTTCCTTAAGCATAAAAGAAATTGCCTATCAACTCGGATATGAAGATCCTGCCTATTTTAACCGGCTTTTCACAAACAAAGTGGGCGACACTCCGTCAAATTTCAGAAGAAAATACCTTCAAGGGAAAAATGTACAATTAGAATAGACTTTTGTGTATTTTTAAAGCCTTACTACCGCCATATCTTTGTCCTATCAAATTATAACTGATAAAAAATAAAGATATGAAACGTAAAGCACAAGCCGTTTGGAACGGTGACATCAAAACAGGAAACGGATCTCTAACTACAGACAGTACCGTATTAAACAAAACTCAATATTCATTCAACAGCCGCTTCGCTGACGGTATCGGAACAAATCCCGAAGAACTGTTAGCGGCTGCTCATGCAGGCTGTTTCACCATGAAATTAAGCTTAGACCTAACTACAGCAGGTTTTACTGCAGACGAATTGACTACACAATCGACTATTACTTTAAACGACGGAAAAATTACGCAATCCTTATTAGTATTGAATGCCAAAATTCCCGGAATCTCAGAAGAAGAGTTTTTGAAAATCGCAAAAGGTGCCGAAGAAACTTGTCCGGTTAGTCAGGCTTTTTCTTTTGAAATTGTACTTCAGGCAAACCTTATTTCTTAATTATCAAACATTACAATAAAAGCATAACATTATGAAAACTATAAGATCAATACAAAAAACTTTATTTATCATCGCATTCCTAACGCTAAATACAATCGTTATGGCACAAGAAAGACAATACAAAGGAGAAAATGACCCAGAGGTTTTTACAGAAGTCCGCAGCTTTTTGAAAGCATTAAATTCCGGTGACGGGAAACCTCTTGAACAGTTAAGCGTAGCAGATGCACGTGGCGTATTGGTTGGCGCTCAAAAATCTGTAGAAGTAGATTATTCAGGAATTGAAGAGTCTGAAAAAATAATTTCACAAAACGGATATAAAGTAAAAATCCATATTACAAAACCAAAAGGTGTCAAAGCAAATGCTCCCGTATTTATCTTCATTCACGGTGGCGGATGGGTTCTTGGAGATTATCCGACTCACAGAAGACTAGTGAGGGATTTGGTTGTAGAAAGTGGTGCTGTTGCGGTTTTCCCTGATTACACACCTTCTCCAGAAGCACAATATCCCGTAGCAATTAATGAAATATACGCTGCAACGCAATGGGTAGCCGAAAACGGAAAAGAAATTGGTGTTGACGGTAAAAACCTTGCTGTAACAGGGAATAGTGTTGGCGGAAATATGACTGCGGCTATTACCTTAATGGCGAAAGATAAAAAAGGACCACATATTAAATTGCAGGTTTTATTATGGCCGGTAACTGACGCTAATTTTGAAACTGAATCGTATAATACTTTTGCAAATGGAAGATTCTTAACTAAAAACATGATGAAATGGTTTTGGGATAATTATCTGCCGGACAACAGCAAGAGAAAAAAAATATATGCCTCTCCGTTACAGGCAAGCTTAGACCAGCTTAAAGACTTACCTCCTGCTTTGGTACAAACTGCAGAAAATGATGTTTTGAGAGATGAGGGTGAAGCTTATGCAAGAAAACTGAATGAAGCCGGAGTTCCTGTAACACTAACAAGATACAATGGATTAATTCATGATTACGGACTTTTAAATCCGATTGCAAATGTTCCTGCTATACAAACTGCTGTCAAACAAGCTGCCATAGTAATTAAATCTACATTGAAATAAGAATTCCAAAAAGGGGAAATAGTTTAGATAATACTATTTCCCCTTTTTTTTTGTAAATAATTCAATAGGAAATATTAAAAGTATAATGAGTAAAATATCTTTATACTTCCATAAATCATTGTCTTCCTGAGTCCATTAGGCTCCGCTCAGAATAAACTTAGTTAAAGGCTTTTATATGGAAAGGGCTTCGACTCCGCTCTGCCTGACACCCATTTTGAATTACCCAACTGGTTAAACTTAATTATTTAATAGCTCCAATAATGTCATATTTAGTAATGATATGATAGTGACCATTTTCTAAGTCAACTAAAACAGCGTCATTTTCTTTAGTAAACAGTTTAGAAACTTCTTCGATTGGAGTTCCTGGCTTAACAATTGGAAAAGGTTTCCCCATTACTTCCTTAATAGGTTTTTCGGCTACATTTTTATCAGCCACATAACTTCTGAATAAATCAGTTTCATCAACAGAACCAACAAAACCGTTAATATCAACTACCGGAATTTGAGATATTTTATATTTACGCATACGCTCAATGGCGTGCGAAACCAATTCTTCGGTACGAACCACAATCAATTCCTTATCAATGTGATCTTTAATAACATCTTCTGCTTTTGTAATATTTTCATCAAGAAAACCGCGTTCACGCATCCAGTCGTCATTGAACATTTTACCAACGTAGCGGCTTCCGGAATCGTGAAATAAAACAACAACAACATCTTCGGGTTTAAAATGTTCTTTTAGCTGCAACAATCCCTTGATACAGGCCCCTGCTGAGTTCCCAACGAAAATTGCTTCTTCCAATGCAATTTTTCTTGTATAAACCGCTGCATCTTTGTCTGTTACTTTTGTAAATCCGTCAATTAAAGAAAAATCGACATTTTTAGGTAAAATATCTTCTCCAATTCCTTCAGTGATATAAGAATAAATTTCATTTTCATCAAAAATTCCAGTTTCGTGGTATTTTTTAAAAACGGAACCATAAGTATCAATTCCCCAAATTTTAATATTTGGATTTTTTTCTTTTAAATATTTCCCAACACCCGAAATAGTTCCGCCAGTTCCTACCCCAACTACAAAATGTGTGATTTTACCTTCTGTTTGTTTCCAGATTTCGGGACCTGTCTGTTCATAATGCGCCTGAGTATTCGATAAATTATCGTATTGGTTTACATACCATGAATTAGGTGTTTCTTCTGCCAGACGTTTTGAAACTGAATAATAGGAACGAGGATCTGTTGGTTCTACATTTGTTGGACAAACAACAACTTTGGCACCGACAGCACGCAAAATATCCATTTTTTCTTTGGATTGTTTGTCAGATATCACACAAATCAATTTATATCCTTTTATAATAGCTACAAGTGCCAATCCCATTCCGGTATTTCCTGAAGTTCCTTCAATTATGGTTCCACCGGGTTTTAAACGTCCATCAGCCTCAGCATCTTCAACCATTTTCACAGCCATTCTGTCTTTAACAGAATTTCCGGGATTAAAAGTTTCGACTTTTGCCAATACCAAAGCATCAATTCCGGCAACAACTTTATTAAGTTTTACTAATGGTGTATTTCCAATAGTTTCTAAAATATTATTTGAAAAATCCATTTCTTTTGAGTTTAATTTTTTGTTTAATATAACAGCTTTGTTCTATTGAAAGAAATTCCAAACCAAACCAAATCGGACAGTGAAATCACGATACGGATTATTTGGTGCTGAATAAAAATTATTTTGTGAAAAAGAAGAATTAAAATGTTCTGCTTTTAAGTAAATTCGGGTCTGGCGAATCCTTCCATTAAGAAAAAAATCAAAAGTTGGATACCCTCCAATTTTTTTAGTCTCCTGAACGAAAAATTCTCCAACTACCGGATTATAATCATTTGCATAATATTTTGTGAAATAATTAAAAATGATTCCAGTCTGAATATAAAGTGCTTTTTTAAAGAAATAGGTAGAATAATAAAAAGTGTTTCGGGTCACAAAATCAGGCACATTTAAAATAAAATCAGATTGTGTTACTTTTTGATATAAGAAAGTATTATCAAAACCAAAATCTCCAAATTTAAATTCTTTATTTGCCTTTACAGATAAATAATTAATGGTGTTGCCGTATTGTTCCGGGTTTATAATCTGAGTCTGATTTTCTTTTTGTTCAGCTGTAGCAACGTCCTTAAAATACAAATGATCATTTAAAACCGAATATTGAACCTCAGCATTTAACCAGGGAGTAAAAACATTGGCATTAATTGAGTTGATCTTTTCGTTTTTAAAATCATTAGCCCAATTGTATTCTACATAACTGCTCTGGTATAAATTATAGTTGTTATTGGGTAATTTGTTGATGTTTCTGTAACGAAAATCAAATTGTATTTTTTCATTAAAATTATACCTCAGCTTAGCATCTAAATCAGAAAGAGACTGGTTTGTAATAGATCTTGAATATAAAAACCGCCCATTCCATTTGTTTTTTTGGTATTCGTATTGCCCTCCAAAACTATTAATTTGCTGAAACAAATTATCCGGGATAATATCTCCGTCGTCTTGAAAAATAATACGCTTGTATTTGTAATTTGACCTGTAATCATCAATAAAGAAATTAAATTTTCCGAGCAGCGAATTTTCATAAGCCAATCCCACTTTATTGTATAATTTTTCGAAACGGGTCTGATCTTTCATATTACTGGAAACATAAGATTCCCCAAATCTTTCAACAAGAGTACCGCCAACTGTTGACAAAACTGTAGGCTGCTTATATTCGAAAAATTTATTCTCATAATTAAACTGGTGGGTAACATATAAATTGTTATTTCCCTGTTTAGGATTTACCCTGAAAGTATGATCAAAAAAGAGTCTTTTTCCTTTTAAGAATGATTCGGCATCTGTCAGATAAACTTCCAATCGTTGTCGATTTGCGAAATTTGGATCCCCATTTTCAAAATCTTCCGGTGTTGTAATTCCCCCATTTTCTTCATTCAAAATATCCTGATAGGTATAATGGAGATATAAAAGATAACGCTTCTCAGTCGTAGAATAACTGGCTCCGATTTTGAAATTGCCAATACTTGTCATCTGATTAATATACTTCCCTTCTGAACGCAATCCTCTGTAACCTGCAAAAAAATTAAGATTTTTTGATGTATTCAAAGTGATAAAAGAATCGACATTTTGCCCTTTATTGATTGTTGTATTAAAGAACAATTCTGTCAAAGGTGTTGCGACATGATAATAATTAATTTCATTGGCTTCTAAAAAATTAAAATGTTTTCCTTTAAAACCAATATCGGGATAGGGCGAAAAATCGGTCAGGCTATATTGTAAGGTATTGTACGTTTGTCCGATATTAGAAAAAGGCAAAAGCCCAAAATTATCCTTTCGGAGGTAGTTTTGTCTATAAGCACTTTTTAAGGTCAATGAAGTATCGGCATAAGTCGTATCATGCTCTAAAGTAATAATTTGATATTGATCAATTTTTGCAATTAAGCTTTTCTTCTTCTTTACAGTATCCGTAATACTTGAATACTGTGTTTTCATATCTAAATTATTTTTAGGAACAGTTTTTTCCTGAGAGAATAAGAAGGCTGGAACAACTAATAGATATAGAAAAAAAAATATTCTCATTTGATCGCTTTATATATGTGTAATAATTTCAATAAAATTGGTCAGACAAAGGTAAATTATAAATATGTATAAATAAATAAACACATCAATAGTATTTATAATTTTAAAACAGACATAAAAAAACTGCCCAAAATATGGGCAGTTTTTATACAATTTATTAAAATGAATTATAGATCATTTTGTATAATTAGTGGATTAGCATTGATTTCTGCTCTCGGAATCAACCATTGCCATCTTTTATCTGTTGCAGGGACATTAATAACTCCATTTACAATTGCTGAATCATGATTAGCCCCGGATCTGTCTAAAGGAGAATTTGTTCTTTTTAAATCATAAAATCTAAATCCTTCACCCCATAATTCAATTCTTCTTTGAAATAAAATTTCATCAACCAAAGCTTGTCCTGTGTTTACAGACAAAACATACGCCGGATTTCTTTTACTAACTAATCCAAAAAGAACTGTATTTGCGTCTGCCAGACCTAATCTTGCTTTTGCTTCTGCTTCGATAAGGTACATTTCAGCAACGCGCATATAAGGAACATCACATCTACTGTCACCAGTACTTATAGCTAAAAATTTCTGGCTTGTATAAGGAAACTTAGCAAAAGTTGATGGAAGATTTAACAATGGATGTGCTCCGGTTTTACTAAAAATAGTTGAACGTACATCTGTTGCCGGAATCAGATTATAAAGTTTACTATTAATCGCTTTAGGGCAAGAGCGAATAACTGTCGAATTATAATTTCTGGACATATAAGCTCCGAAATTACCAAAATAATCTGTTTGAACTTCATTAATATGGCTTCCCCACATCCATTCACTATTTGTATAATCATTAAATCCTGCAGCATATTGTGTAGTAGTCATTAAACTAAGACCTGTTCTGGCTTTATTGGCATAATCCGCTGCGACAGTCCAATTTCCCTGAGTTAGAGCAACTCTGGCTTTTAACCCTTGAGCAACTTTTAAATTCAAATGTGAATTATTTGGTTTAGTGTAGCCTACTAACAAAATATTTGCTTCATCTAAATCTTTGTTAATCTGGGTATAAACTTCTTCAACAGTGGAACGAGGATATTTTTCATTATCAACAGTTAAAATAACCGGAACACCAAGTTGAGAATTTGTAACTCCATTTTCATATCTTTTTCCAAACAACTGAACCAACTGATAGTGAGAAAAAGCTCTGTAAAGCAATGCTTGACCTTTTACAATTTTTTTATCGGCATCCGTACCTACAGCTGCATCAACAGCATTGATAATAGTATTTGCATTCCTGATTATTCTATAGTAAGTTCTGTATGGAAATCTTACATCTGTAGAATTTTCATTTGCCGCACCAGTCCAGTTGTAACTTGCTAAAAACCAACCATTTGTTACAGGAAAAACGATATCATCCCCGGCAATATCTACCTGCTGCATTAAACTCCCTAATCCATTCATATTTTGAGTATCATCATACCTGATATACAATGACCTGTGAATACCATTTAACAATGTCATTAAATTGTCTGTTGTTGCGGTAGCGCCATCATAATCAACGAATTCAGTTGGTTTTTGATCTAAAAAATCATCTGAACAAGAAGTAAGCAATAACAATGATATTGCAAAGAATACCTGTTTTATATAATTTGATTTCATAATATTAAATTTTAAAAGTTTAAGTTTAAACCTAATGTAATAACTCTTGAAGGAGTAAATCTGTTTTGAGTAGTTCCATTAAACGTTTGACTTGGATCTGATCCCTGACGTTTAGTGAATAACATTAAATTTTCACCATTTACATATAAAGTAGCATTATCTATTTTTAATTTTGAAATTAAATTAGATGGCATTTTATACGATAAGTTAATTTGTCTGAAAGACAAATAATCTGCACCAATCAACCATCTGTCAGAAGCAGCAGAAGATTGCGTATTTCTATTAATATCTAATCTTGGAACATCAGTAATATCTCCGGGATTTTGCCATCTGTTGTAAATATCAGTACTCAAGGCTGACCCATAATTATTACCTGTATGCATAAGGGCGGCATAATTAGTATCATACATCTTTCCGCCTATCTGATATGCAAACAAAACTTCTAATTTTAAACCTTTGTATTCAACATTAGTTCCAAAACTTCCATATAGATCAGGAATTGCTGAACCAGAATAATGATATAATGCTTTATTTTGGTCAGTTGTTACATTTACACCATTTACAACTCTTTGAGTTGTATCTCCGGCAACAATTAAACTAGGATCTGAAACATATAAAGCATAACCATCTGCAGGATCCACTCCATACCAATCTCTTAACCAATAATCATAACGAGATTGTCCAACAGCTAATTTTTTTGTCCCATCGATAATCTCTTTTTGTGGCAGCTTGGTAATTTCATTTTTAACTGTTGAAGCATTGAGGCTTAGCCCCCATGAGAAATCAGATGTTTTTATAATAGTCCCGTCTAATGAAACTTCAAATCCTCTGTTATACATAGAACCGATATTTTCATATCTGTTATCTAATCCTGAAGACAACGGGTTTGGTACTAAAAATATTAAACCGTCAGTATCTCTGTTATAATACTCTACACTACCTTTAAGTCTGTTTTTAAACAATCCAAACTCAACAGCAATATCTGTTTGTGTATTAACCTCCCATTTCAATTTGTCTGCTCCGGCAGCATTCGTAATAACCCCACCTTCACTACCATTATCAAAGCCTAAACTAAATGTAGATTGACTTACATAAAAAGGTAAACTTGTATTATCATTGTTACCATCGTTACCAACTTGTCCAACCGAAGCTCTTAACTTCAAATCATTTATCCATGAACTATTTTCTAAGAAACTTTCTCTTGAAATTACCCAGGCTGCTCCAACTGACCAAAAATCACCCCAACGAATATCTTTGGCGAATTTTGAAGAACCATCTCTTCGGAAAGACGCTGAAGTAATATATTTATCTTTATAACTATATTCTAGTCTTGAAAAATAAGATTCTGTACTATAATTTCTCGTGTAAGAATTTAAATTAGTTGTAGTGGCATAATTAACAAACTCCGGGTTGTCAGGCGAAACCTG
Organism: Flavobacterium sp.; assembly: GCA_039931915.1. GTDB lineage: Bacteria > Bacteroidota > Bacteroidia > Flavobacteriales > Flavobacteriaceae > Flavobacterium. The sequence goes on from JBDTRA010000009.1 coordinate 41,650, forward strand.
TCCTGTTTTAGTACCTGTAGTCCAATTTCTTTCGTAATCATAACTCTCATGACCAAATAAGGCAGATATATTGTGATTTCCAATTTCTTTAGTATAATTTAATAATTGGTTATAAGTTATACCTGTCAAAATCCTGTCTTCTTTTGACATTAATCCTGTAGGTGCCCCATCTCCAATTTCTGTATTATAGGTATATGTTCTGTTATAATACGTTTTATCTAGAGAGGCATTAGTTGTAAATTTAAAATCTTTTAGAAATTTAATTTCAAAATATGTTCTGCCAGACAAAGCCAGGCCCTTTTGATTATCGGTATTATTTAATGTTTCATAAACAATATTTCTACCGCTTGAAGCTCCGGAACCTCTAACTGTTGAGTAAACTTTATTACCTAATCCGTCAAGCGTATAATCACCATTTGCTGTGTGATCGTACACAGGGTAAATTGGTCCCATATATCTGATTGTTCTGAATGCATTATTAAAAGAAGCTGTATTATCTACCCCATCAACAGCTAAATCTGAATTGGTAGTTGTTCCTGATAAGTTCATTCCGGTTTTCAACCAATCATTTAAAGAAGTATTAAGGTTCAAACGGGCTGAAACTCTTTCATAATCAGATTTACGAATATAACCTTCCTCATTTAAGTATCCTATCGAGGCAAAATAATTAGACTTTTCTGTTTTACCCTGATAAGAAAAGTCAGTATTTTGACGAACTCCGGCTCTTTCCAACTCCCTTGTCCAATCTAAATCATTTGGATATAATAACTGAGCGTTTGGATTTAATTTACCATCAGTACCTACAACCTGATTACCGGGAACATTAAAAGGATTTGTTATCAAAACAACCGGAACTCTTCCTGATGCATATGAATTTGCAGCATCGATTTGAGTTTGATTTGCCATAGGGCGGCTATTTCTGATTGCTTCCCACTCTAAAGGATAATAATCTAAAGCTCCCACTCTGTCATATTCTTTAATTAATCTGGAAGTTAAGCCCTGACTAACATTCAATGTGAACTTATCTTTTGAAGACTTACCTACTTTTGTAGTAATAATCACAACACCATTGGCTGCTTTTGAACCATATAAAGAAGTTGACGCTGCATCTTTTAAAACAGTTAAACTTTCGATATCATTTGAATTCAAATTACTGATATCGCCGGAAAAAGGAACTCCGTCAACAACATAAAGAGGACTATTTCCTAACGTTATTGAACTAAAACCACGTATTCTTATATTTGGAGCTGACCCTGGTTGTCCGGCAGCACTTTGTATCTGAACACCTGCAGCACTCCCTTCAATAACAGATAATGCATTTGTTAGAGGTCTATTTTCAAGTTGTTCCGCTTTAATCTGAACTGCTGAACCTGTATAAGAGCTTTTTTTAGCTTTACCATAGGCAACAACCACGACTTCTTCCAAAGCCTTGCCCGAATCTGCCATTTTCACATTTACTTTAGATGAAGGACCCACAGTTATTATAGCATCATCCATTCCAACATAAGAAAAAACCAGTACATCACCAGGTTTAGCTTTAACAGAAAAACTTCCATCAAAATCTGTCTGGGCGCTATTTTTTGTCCCTTTGACAACAACATTAACACCAGGAATAACCCCCGCATCACCAGAGACAATACCAGTTACAATTCCTTCTTGAGCAAAAGAAAACTGCATAGAAAACGCTATCAATAGCGTAAAAATCCATTGTAATTTTAATTTCATTTTAATATATTTTGAATTAGTATGGAGCAAACATCTTAATTATTTCTTAATATACCAAATAAACTTTAATATCATATTGACATTTTTTTAATAATAATTTAACACATAATTATAATTTACAACATTTAAATATCAAAAAAAATATAATTCATAAAAAAATTAGATTTTTTTAACTTTTACGCAATAGCCTTATTTAACAATTTTTAACGTAAAATACCCGAAAATCACTCATAAATCAAATAAATAGTTAAAAATTTATTAAAAATACAGAATAAATTACATATTGTAAAATAATCACAAATTCAATAATATTTTTTAAAAAAATATTTTAATATTTGCAATAAAAAAGTATATTACATCAAATGCTTCAAAAAAATTTTTCAGGATATGTTTTCGAAACCGGAACCGATGAAGCCGGACGTGGATGTTTAGCCGGTCCTGTAACTGCGGCGGCTGTAATTTTACCAGCTCATTTTGAGCATTCTGACTTAAATGACAGTAAACTGCTCTCAGAAAAAATCAGGGAATTTTTAAAACCAATTATAGAAGAACATGCCGTTTGTTATGCTGTAACCCATTTGCATCCTAATGAAATTGACGAAATAAACATTCTGAATGCTTCGATGAAAGGAATGCAGGAATGCATATTGAAATTAAACCAGACTCCCGAATTTATTATTGTAGATGGAAACCGCGCTCTGAATGCCAAATTAGGCATGAAAAATACTTTTGGAAAACAATTTTCTATAACCGAAATAGAATTATTAAAATCAATTCCGAATCAAAGTATTATAAAAGGAGACTCTAAATTCTTAAGCATTGCAGCAGCTTCTGTTTTGGCCAAAACCTATCGGGATGAATATATGAACCAAATTCATGAAGAATTCCCGATGTACAACTGGAAACAAAACAAAGGTTATCCAACCAAAGAACATCGTGATGCTATCAGGGAATTTGGCACTACAAAATACCATCGAATGAGTTTCAGGCTTTTACCTGAACAACTCGAATTAGATTTTTAAACAAAAAAGACTTATCAATGTGATAAGCCTTTCTTTTTTCCTAAAATTGAAATTTATTTCTAAAATAAACTTAAACAAATTCAGCCTCAAATAAATTAGTCAGATGTTTTAAAATTTTAGCTTTGACTTCACCTTCATCTACTTTTTCTACCCCTAATTCTACGTTTAAAGAGGTGACCCCTTTTCCGCGAATTCCACACGGAATAATATTATCAAAGTAGCCCAAATTCACATTCACATTTAAGGCAAACCCGTGCATGGTTACCCAGCGTGAAGCACGTACACCAAGTGCGCAAATTTTTCGTGCAAATGGAGTTCCAACGTCTAACCAAACACCAGTTTCCCCTTCACTTCGACCGCATTTTAAACCATATTCAGCCAAAGTCAGGATAATAGATTCTTCCAGAAAACGTAAATATTTATGAATGTCAGTAAAGAAATTTTCTAAGTCCAAAATCGGATATCCTACAATTTGTCCGGGTCCGTGATAAGTGATATCACCACCACGATTAATTTTATAAAAGGTCGCGCCTTTGGCCTCAAGTTGTTTTTCGTTTAAAAGCAGGTTTTCAAGATCACCGCTTTTGCCCAAAGTATAAACATGCGGATGCTCAACAAACAACAAATAATTTGGAGTTGGCAAATCGAGTTCTTCTCTTCTGTTTTTTATTTTTAAGTCAACAATAGCTGCAAAAAGTTCTTCCTGATATTCCCAGGCTGCTTTATAATCTTTTTGACCTAAATCCTGAAGTTGAATTTTTTTATTCATTTTTATTATTTTTCAAACTCAACTTCTAAATTGAACTTGTCGGGATTCTCCATATAATCCGTGAATGGGTATTGAATCGTAATTGTTTTTCTGTCTTCGCTAAACAAAGCACTGGGATTAGATACCTTTTTTATCTTTTTCGGGAAATGATATTTCAGGATATAATTTGATGATGCAAACATCATCTTAGACATATCGGCAGCAGTATCCTTGGCTTTTTCAGCCATTTTTTGTTGGTCTGCCACTACTTTTCGGGTAAATTTCTTTGTATCATAAGAATAACTCAATTTACTGTTATTGTTTATAAAATCACCGCCAAAAGGAGTCGCAACACCGGCGCCTTTTTCTAATTTTTGAAAAGTATTCAATGTTTGCAATATATCCTGTAATTCGTTTACGTTCTTAAAATCGTTAGATAATGTCATTAGAAACTCTTTCTTTTCAGTATTCAGTTTGGTATGAACCACTACATTTTCCAGTTTTTTAAGTTCTTTTTGAGTCTCCGGGGAAAGCTTGGCAATACTGTCTTTTTTTTCTTCCAATATCTGCCTGAAGGTAAAAGTAGAATCAATATCCTTCTTACCCTCACCGCCCAACTGACTGCCGATTTGATCTCCGGCCATAGCCATTAAGGAAGAACCGTCCATGTCTACAGAAAATTTACCGGTTCCATTATCACTAACATAAATATTTTCGGTAAAAGTACAACTTGTAAGCGCTGCCAATAAAAAAGAAAAACCAAGTATTTTATATAATTTCATCGTAATTTATTTTTCTCAAAGATACGGAGTCTATTTTAAAATATTTAATCGTTGATTTGTTTGTTAAAATGATAAAACTCCAAAAACCTTCTCAGTCCAAAAAAACTTCAAGATTTGTACTTTCGGGATTTTGCAGGCAATCTGAAAGCTGCAAAATCAGTTGCAACGACTTTTTATCAGGGCTGATAATTGCTTTTTCATTAGAAACTGATTTTATTTTTCGAGGAAAATGGTACTCTAAAGCAAAAGTCTGCACTAATTTAAATCCTGAAGTTTTCTTTTTAAATCCCTCAATCTCATCTTGCCTTTTCTTTAATTCTGTGGGATCCGTAACTTTTACAATTCTTTTAAAAGTTGTACCGTCAAAAGTAAAACTAACATGATAATAATGTTCTTCGGCACTTAGGGCGTAATTATGTTTCAGATCATCTGCATATTCTACAGTTTTATATAAATCCGGAATATCTTCTACTTTATTGAAATTCTGAGTGAAAGTGTTTTTAACTTCTTTCTCGAAGGAACTTTCCTTGAGATGCACTTTTACATCTTTATATTTATTAAAAACAGCTTTTTCTGATGCTGGGAGCTTAGCAAAATTTTCAGCATATTTTGTGATATATTCCTGAAAAACATAAGTGGTATCCCGGAACTTTTCTTCTTTAGCATAATTTTCGCCGGACAATTGCATATAACTGTGTTCATCCCGAATTGCTATGGTTTCTATATTCCCGCTTCCGTCCGGATTTAAATAGATCGTTTCGGTAATTTGACAGCTTGTAAGGAGAATAAAGAATAAAAAGGCTTTTAGTTTTTTCATTTGTTTTTTTGAAAGTACCGAGGTACTGAGTTGCTAAGGTACTGAGTTTTTAAAATTAATTTCTTATAGAAATATTTTTCATCCTCAAGATTATCATTCCGAGGAACGACAAGATTGTGTAACAACCTAACTAAAACGACTTTTAAAAACTAAATTTCTCTCTTAGCCCCGATAGAAGTGGTATCCTTTTTTGCTTTTTCTGCAAAAAAGATATAACGGATAGCGGGATAAAAGGGCATTAAAATACGATAAATCACTGCTTCAAAAAATCTAAAATCTGCATTCTGAAATCTATATTCTTTTCTTTATCTTTGCACACTTAAAAAACAGTATATAATGGCCTTATCTGAACAAGAAATCATCCGAAGAGAAAAACTTCAAAACTTACGTAACTTAGGAATCAATCCTTATCCTGCTAATCTTTTTCCTGTAAATCATACTTCGAAGCAAATTAAGGAGTCTTTTGAGGAAGGTAAAAAGGTGATCGTTGCCGGACGTTTGATGAGTGTGAGAGATCAGGGTAAAGCTTGTTTTGCTGAATTGCAGGATAGCGAAGGGCGTATTCAATTGTACGTTAATCGTGATGTTTTGTGTGAAGGTGATGATAAAACTTTGTACAATACTGTTTTCAAAAAATTGACCGATTTGGGAGATTTTATTGGTATTGAAGGTGAATTGTTTACTACGAAAGTTGGTGCGCAATGTATTCGTGTTGACGGATTTACTTTTTTGAGTAAAACATTACGTCCGCTTCCTTTACCTAAAGTGGATGAGGACGGTAATATACACGATGCTTTTAATGATGCTGAATTGCGTTACAGAATGCGTTATGTAGATTTGACGGTTAACCAAAACGTAAAAGATACTTTCGTAAAACGTACTAAATTGTTTAACGCGATGCGTGACTTTTTTAACGGTGCAGGTTACCTTGAGGTTGAAACTCCGGTTTTACAGCCAATACCCGGTGGTGCTGCGGCTCGTCCGTTTACTACGCATCATAACTCACTTGACATTCCGCTTTACATGCGTATTGCAAACGAATTGTATTTAAAAAGATTGATTGTTGGTGGTTTTGAAGGTGTTTATGAGTTTTCTAAAAACTTCCGTAACGAAGGAATGGACAGAACGCATAATCCGGAATTTACTGCTATGGAAATATATGTAGCTTACAAAGACTACATCTGGATGATGAACTTTGCTGAGGATCTTCTGGAGCATTGTGCTATTGCTGTAAATGGTACTTCGACGGCTGTTTTTGGAGAACACACCATTAACTTTAAAGCGCCTTACGCTCGTGTTACCATGACAGATTCTATCAAACATTTTACAGGTTTTGATATCTCCGGTAAAACCGAAGAGGAGCTTTACGATGCTGCGAAAGGAATGGGAATTGACGTTGATAAAACGATGGGGAAAGGAAAATTGATCGATGAAATTTTTGGCGCAAAATGTGAAGGAAATTATATTCAGCCAACTTTTATTACGGATTACCCTAAAGAAATGTCTCCGCTTTGTAAAGAACACCGCGATAATCCTGAATTAACAGAACGTTTTGAGCTGATGATTTGTGGTAAAGAAGTAGCGAATGCTTATTCTGAATTGAACGATCCGATTGATCAAAGAGAGCGTTTTGAGGACCAAATGCGTTTATCAGAAAAAGGTGATGACGAAGCAAACGGAATTATTGATGAAGATTTCTTAAGAGCGCTTGAATACGGAATGCCGCCAACATCCGGAATGGGAATTGGTATGGACCGTTTAATGATGTATTTAACTAATAATGTTTCTATTCAGGAAGTTTTATTGTTCCCGCAAATGCGTCCGGAGAAAAAACTTGCTCAGATTGAATTATCTGATGAAGAGAAATTAATCGTTGATTTATTGAAAGGAAACGACAATAAAATAGATATAGTGCAACTTAAAATGAAAGCCAATTTAAGCGGTAAAAAATGGGATGCCTCTATGAAAAATTTATCTAAACACGGTTTGACTAAAGTTGCCGTTGAAGGTGATTTTAAAATGGTTGAATTGGTGGGGTAAAAATATTTAAGATATTCATTTAATTGGTTTGATATTTACATTGATAACCGGTTATGACATTAATTTGTACGTAAAATTGGGTTTAGGCATTTTGTATGATTGTATAACTTGTTACTTTAATAACTCAAAACTTATGGAAAAAATAAAAAACGGCGTGTATAAAACTTTGACTGCGTGAGCACAATTTTTATTACAACTTGTCAAATGGATAGTTCAAAGTTGGGGAGCCAAACCCTACTCACGCGCAAAACAAAAAGAGCTTCGATTGAAGCTCTTTTTGTTTTTATTGTTTTTGTTTTTCTAAAAAAATGACTAACTCATCAACATTCGTATATGGGTTTAAATTAAAAACTTCTACACCGTAATTGTTTTCAAAAACCAGCAATCTTGTTTTCTCTGCATTTGATTTCGCAATTTCTAATTTATCTTTTAAAATAGAATAGTGCTTGAAATTATTTTTTTCATAGTTTTCCATTCCAATACATTTTTTTAATTCTTTTTCCAACGCTTCTTCCGAAGTAAAAGCTTTAGTAGATTTTTCTCTAAAATGATATAAATACCATAATTCAAAACAAATACTTGAAAAAATTACCGTTATATTTTTACTATCAGCTAATTTAAAAGCCTCATCCCGTTTAGCCTGATTATCGTGATCAAAAACTACAAATATCTTTTCAATTCCTTCACGTTTAGCTTTCTTTATAGCTTCTTCCACAACACCTTTGCAATCAACTTTGCTACTTTGAAATACTTTAACAGAAATAGTTTTAGGTAAATTTAAATCTTCTTTTAACGCATTAAAATAATTTTCTTCTGTTAATCCTTCACAAAGAATTAAAACTCTGGAATTGAAATTTCTAATTTTAAAATTATTCTTAGGTCTCTTAGCCATGATTATGAATTTATAAATTCAATTAATTCATGTCTAAAAGTTTCTCTTGCAATATTTGGAACAGCTCCTAATCTACCTTCAATGTACCATTTCTCAAAATTCCCTTCTCGAATTCCCTTAATATCAGAAACAGTATAAAGTTCAGTTTCTCCTTTTGAATTTTTCTCTACTAAATTAATTTGATCTCTTCTTAATTTATTTTCTGGGCTCAGTAAAGTTGTATCGTGAGTAGCAAAAATAAATTGGGCTCCATTTTTGTTTACTTCAGGATCATTAAATAAACCTAAAATATATTGTGCAATTTCGGGATGCAAACTTCTTTCAAATTCATCAGCTACAATAGCACACCCATATTTTAAAGCCATAAAAATTAGAGGAGAAAAAGAAATAGCTCGTTGTGTTCCCGAAGATTCATCAGAAAACTCGAACTCAACCCTTTCATGTTTATCATTCAAATGAATAGTTTTTATTATTCCATCCCTCTCTTCAAAATCAACAACTTTTGTATCCAACTTTTGTATTAAAGACTTTGATAAACCTAAAATTAAATCTTCATTCTCAAAACCAGTAAAAAGATGTTTATTTGCTGTTTTATTAAATTTCTCTGAATGAAAAAGGTCTGTTGTAAATACAAGCAAAGCAGAAAATTTTTGATAAACGTTTTTCGGAATTTCAATATTTTCAATTGCGGCCTTACTCAAAAACAATTGGTTTTCTGTAGTTCTCTGTTTTATTGTTTCGAAAATACCTTCATAACCGTTTCCTTTAAAAAATTCTTGCCTACTTCTTTCAAAAACTTTAACTTTTCCTCCTTTAGGATAAAAAAAAAGAGATTCACTTATTACTTCTTTTTGATAAACTTCAATAGAATAAGTATACAAAATATTTTCAATTAAAATATCAATTGAAAAACTGGATGGTTCCGACATATTTTTTTCGCATAACCTAAATGGGTTAAACAATTTGATAGTCTCGTTTGGCTTATTATCTGTAGAAGCTCTAACAAAATTTTTAAATTCATGAAGAGCTCTAATGATATTACTTTTTCCACTTGCATTTGGCCCATAGATAGCAGCGGAAGTTAATGCATAGTAATCTTTATTTTTAGTAGCTTCTGGATTTATCCTCTTAATTACATTTAATGGATTTTTAAAATCACTAGGCACCATAGACAATTCAACCATTTCATTAATAGAACGAAAATTAGATACTCTAAAGTTTAACAACATCACTTAAGGGTTTTATTTGTAAATATATTACAAATATACATCCTAATTGATATTTAAATGCATTTTTCGTCTTATTTTCTTCAAACCAACAAAGCTGCTTTATTCTCAATATCATTTTTTGTCAACAATGATTTTATATTCTCAAAAGTGATCAAAGCAATCTGCGTTAAAGCTTCATTGGTAAAAAAGGCCTGATGCGCCGTTACCAAAACATTCGGAAAACTCATTAATCTTTGAATTGCATCATCCTGAATAATATCAGCAGAAAGATCCCTGAAAAACAATTTTTCTTCCTGTTCGTAAACATCAATTCCTAAATAACCAATTTTTTCTTCTTTTAAACCTTCAATAACGCAGGCTGTTTCGATTAATCCTCCTCTGCTCGTATTAATAATCATGACATGATCTTTCATTAAATCAATTGATTTTTTATTAATTACATGTTTGGTTTCATTGTTTAAAGGACAATGCAGCGAAATAATATCACTTTCTGTAAAAACAGTATTTAAATCGGTAAAAACAACACCGTCTTTCTCCATTTCCAGATTCGTTACAATATCATACGCCAATACTTTACATCCAAAACCTAAAGCAATTTTAGCGAACACTTTCCCGATATTTCCTGTTCCGATAATTCCGATTGTTTTTCCGAATAAGTCAAAACCCAATAATCCGTTTAGGGAGAAGTTTTGTTCCCGAACCCTGTTGTAGGCTTTGTGCGTTTTTCTGTTTAATGTCAAAATCATCGCCATTGCATGTTCTGCAACTGCCTGGGGCGAATATGCGGGAACGCGGCAAACTTTAAGATTGTATTTTTTTGCCGCTTCTAAATCGACATTATTGAAACCGGCACAACGCAAAGCAATAATTTTTACATTTTTTTCTGCCAATTGTTTAATAACCGCTTCGTTGACAATATCATTTACAAAAACACAAACTATTGAAGCATTTTCTATTAAAATTACAGTTTTTGGATTCAGTTGAGTTTCAAAAAAATGCAGTTCGAAACCAAAACCGCTATTATACTGATTAAAAAAAGTTCTATCGTAAGGCTGCGTTGAAAAGAAAGCAATTTTATTTTCGTTTGGTTTCATGATATTTTGCGAGTTTGAAATTTCTTTATTCTCTAAATTTACGCAATTACAGCTGAAGATCTGCCATGAAACCTTAGCAGATTCACATTCAATCTGTTAAATAAATTATAATTATGATCACTCTATTAAACCTAATAAATTTTATAACGTCTAATCCCTATAACTTTAAAAAAAACAAATCATGAAAAAATTATTTATTGTGGCTTTATTGTTCGTTGGATTAGCAAGTTTCGCACAAGATGCCGATACGGATCAAAAACCGCTTCGTGAACAAAGAGAAAGACTGACTCCGGAACAACGAAATGAAAAACAACTGAAAAAACTAACTTCAGAGTTGACATTAGATGCTAAACAACAAGAACAAGTAAAACAATTACTTGCTGAAAAAAGCGCAAAAACAGATAAATTTAGAGAAGCCAGAAAAGAGCAAAGAGAAAAAGGCACAAAACTTACTGCGGAACAAAAAGAAGAATTTAAAAAACAAATGACGGCTGAAAAAGAAGCTAACGATGCTAAAATGAAAGCGATCCTAAAAGCAGACCAATACACAAAATGGAAAGCTATTCAGGAAGAAAACAAAGATAAGGCAAGGGAAAAAATGAAAGAATACAGAAACGATAATAACTAATTTATCCACAAAAAAGAGGCTTAAAAAGCCTCTTTTTTTATACTCTGTTTGGATTAAGTATCAAATCTATTCTTTTGATGCAATCTTCATAATGATATTTTGTTTCGGTATTTACAGCCATTGCTTTTGCTGTTGAAAGTGATTTTTTCAGTGTATTTAATTCCCCACGGACTAAAGCCCTAAGATCTGACTGAGATACATTATAATATATTGTCGATTTATCTGTCGGCTTGATTTCTTCAGTCATCAAATACCCCATCCGATCAATATAAGCACGTTGCAGGTTTCTTCTGTAAATGGTTACATTTGTTGCTGTATTCGCTTCTTTCCAAATCCCTTTACGAGTGTCTTTAAATAAATCTAAAGCTTTATACGTATCAGCTCCAAGTATTTCATTATCCATTAATCTGCCAATACGTCCTAAACTCAATAAATTATTTAAGTGCCTAACTTGCAGACTTCTAAACACTTCTGTATATCCTGAAAAATCTGTGTTTTTCAAAGTATTTACATTTACAATCCATGTTGGAGAAGCAAAAGCATTCGTCTGAAGCCAATTCATTGCTTCTAATTGTTTTGTTTTTGGTACCACTTCGTAAACATTTCCAGGCTGATTTGGATTTTTAGTATTTTCATAAACGCCTCCTACGTTTGTTACTACATGCCCAACATATCGGCTCCAGACCTCTAATAATTCTTTATATAATTCATCTAAATCCTCATAATTATTACTGACATTACTTGTCCATTCGCTTAAATGATTAGCCACGTATTCCAGATTTTTAAGTCCGTATGAACTTGCTTTCATAGAATTATTCCCAATATCTTCTGTTTGGGATGAAGGATCAAAAGCACTGCTTTGCTTCCCAAATTTATAAATTGGATTCCCCGCTTTATCCAGAATCCATTTATCTAATATTGGCAATTCAGCTTCCGTTGATTTTACATTCGGAATCACTCTGTAACCCCAATTTAATGCATAATGATCGTATGCGCCCATTTTACGGATAAAGCGAATATTTTTATCTCCCGGTTGTGCAATATAATTAAAACGGGCATAATCCATTATACTTGCTGAAATTCCGTTTTGCTGTGTAAATTCTCCATTTCTGTAGCTTTCTGTATCATAAGCACAGCTTGCCCCCATATTATGTGGAAAACCTAATGCATGACCTACTTCGTGCGCAATTACCATTTGCATCATTTCGCCCATCTCCTCATCACTTGTCTGCAAAGTTCTTGCTGACGGATTTGATGCTCCGGTTTCTAACAAGTATCTGTTTCTATACGAACGCAAATGATTGTGGTACCAGATTACATCACTTTCTATAATTTCTCCGGTTCTGGGATCTGAAACACTTGGCCCAACAGCATTTCTAGTTGTACTCGCCACATAACGAATTACAGAATACCGAACATCTTCCGGGCTAAAATCAGGGTCTTCCTCTTTTGTTGGAGCATCTTTTGCAATGATTGCATTTTTAAATCCTGCTGTTTCAAATGGTTTTTGCCACTCTTCAATTCCCTGCTTAATATATTTTTTCAATTTTTCAGGAGTGGCAGGATCCAAATAATATACAATTGGTTTTATGGGTTCAACCAACTCTCCTCTGGCATACGCTTCAGGATCTTTAGGCTCTAATCTCCAACGACGGATGTAGGTTTTAAGATCTGATTTTAATTCATTGCTCCCATAATCATACTGACTTATTGTAAACCAACCTACTCTTGGATCTGCTAATCTGGGTTTCATCGGAATTTCAGGCAATAAAATCATTGATTGATTCATTTGAATACTTATCGATTCGGTTTCTTCCAGCATTGAAGGTTTTGAAGCATTGTAAGTCATATCCTGAGTAACTTCGATATTCATCGGAAAACTTTTCATTGTATTAATAAAACTTCTGGAATCATCCAGTCCTTTTACTTTGTATGTTTCCCGCATTTCTGCAGATATTCCGCTAATCGCTTTTACATCTGTACTATAAAATTTAGTTACATCAATAACCGTATTTGCCGAATCTTTACTAAAAGCAACAATATCAAAAGCAAATAATGTAGGCTCATAATTATTTGATTTAACCGAAATACTTATTGGCAAAGTATCATTTGCGACGGCATTATATGATTTTGATTTTATAAGAATCTTATCCTGAAAACGCTGCCAGACAATTAATTGTTCATTTGTTTCTGAACCCGCATTTACATATCCTCCACCCAAATTAGAAGGCAGTTTAGATAATCTGCTTACCAAAAGCATATCTTTATTTAAATATTTATTCGGAATCTCAAAATAGTATTTTTTATCAACTTTATGTACCGTAAAAAGTCCATCATCAGAAACAGCATCTTTGGTAATCACTTTGCTGTATTCTTTAATTGTAGGTTCTGATTTTTTTTCCAAAGGAGGGACAGGAATTTTGTCTTTTTTGGATTTTTCTTTTTTAGATTGCGCAAATTGACCTGCCGGAAACAGTAAAAAAACTGTTACAATAAAAATGTAAAATTTATTCATTTTTCAATTGGATTAATAGTAATTTGATAAACAAAAATAAATTTTGACTCTAATCTTTCACGAAAAATATTTTATTTAACTTTTAATTAACTGTTAAAAATTAAATCATAAAAAAAGCTCAACTTTAATTAAAAAGTTAAGCCATATAGTTTTAATTTCCGATATTTAAATTTAAAATGTCTTTGAAACCTTATCAATCGCATTAATCGTAAAATCTAAATCTTCATAAGTTAAGGCATCAGTAATAAACCAAGTTTCGTATGCAGATGGTGCAATATAAATACCTTCATTTAATAATCCGTGAAAGAATTTCTTAAAGGTTTCATTATCCCCTTTTGCAGCAGTTTGAAAATCTGTAACCGGATTTGCATCAAAATGCACAGAAATCATAGAACCTACTCTATTGATTGTAAACACAACATTATTTGCTTTTAAAACCCTGTCAATTCCTGCTTCTAAATATGCTGTTTTTTCTTTTAAACGGTCAAAAATCTCACGGTCATTATTTAACGATTGCAGCATCGCCAATCCTGCAGCCATTGCCAACGGATTTCCTGATAATGTTCCGGCCTGATAAACCGGACCAAGCGGTGCCAGATAATTCATTATTTCTGCACGGGCAGCAAAAGCACCAACCGGCAATCCGCCGCCAATTACTTTTCCGAAAGTTACAATATCAGCATTGATATTAAACAATTCCTGAACTCCGCCACGAGCCAGACGAAAACCTGTCATAACCTCATCAAAAATCAGTAAAATTCCGTTTGCAGTACACAAATCTCTCAATCCCTGCAAGAAGCCTTTTTGAGGCGGAATACATCCCATATTTCCGGCAACGGGTTCGATGATAATGGCACCAATTTCGTTTTTATTGGCTTCGATCAAAGTGTTTACATTCTCTAAATCATTGTATTTGGCCAGTAAAGTATCTTTTGCAGTTCCTCCTGTAACACCTGGGCTATTTGGAGATCCAAAAGTTACGGCACCACTTCCGGCCTGAATCAAAAATGAATCAGAATGTCCGTGGTAACAACCTGCAAACTTTATAATTTTATCTCTTTTTGTAAATCCGCGTGCCAGACGAATCGCACTCATACATGCTTCTGTCCCCGAATTTACAAAACGTATTTTATCAATATTCGGAACCATGGAAACTGCCAAAGCTGCAATCTCGGTTTCTAATTCTGTCGGCATTCCGAATGAAGTTCCCAGTTTTGCTTTTTCAATTACGGCATCAACAACCGGCTGATACGCATGACCTAAAATCATTGGACCCCATGAATTGATGTAATCAATTAATTTATTTCCGTCTTCATCATACAAATAAGCACCTTTGGCACTTTTTACAAAAATTGGAGTTCCTCCAACTGCTTTAAAAGCTCGTACTGGTGAATTTACCCCTCCCGGAATTACTTTTTCTGCTTCAGCAAAAAGCTGACTACTTCTTTTATAGATCATTATGATTTTAGATTTCTGAATTTAGATTTTAGATTTAACTCAATTAACCATTAATAATTATTTCACCTTCAGCTTCTGTCCGACTGAAAGTGCATTGTCGGTCAGGTTATTTTTTTGTTTTAAGTCATCAACCAATACGTTAAATTTTTTTGAAATTGAATATAAGGTATCGCCTTTTTGAACTTCATATAAATTAGGATCGTTTGAACCCGAATTTGAAGACGAACTTCTGATTGGAGCTGATTTATTAATTGCAGTATAGGTTTTTCCGGTAATCTGACAATCGTATTGATGCAGATTATAACGTTCGATATAACTAATTAATTTATCGGGATAGTTTGGATCAGTAGCATAACCACAAGCTCTTAACCCTTTAGCCCACGCTTTATAATCGTCTTTTTCATAAGCGAATAAAGCAGCATATCTGTTTTTTCCGACTAAAAACAAAGCATGGTCCCTGTATGATTCTGAAGCTTGTGTATATTTTCTAAAGCATTCCTGAGAGGAATCGTCATCATGACGGACGCTTTCTCCTAACCAGTCTTTATGGCATTTTATTCCGAAATGATTGTTTGCTTCTATTGCTAAATCGCCTCTTCCTGCTCCTGACTCTAAAATTCCCTGCGCCAGAATGATACTTGCCGGAATCCCGTATTTCTGCATATTACCCATTGCAATATCTTTGAATTGCAAAACGTAATTATTTATTAAATCACTGGTTACGACTGTTCTTGATGTGGATTGAATTACTTCGGTATTATTTGCAGTAGGATTTTTAGCAATTGGTTTTGAATACGTCCCTTTTTTAGTCGAAGCTACTCTGGGTTTCTGAACCGCTGCAGCCTTTCTTGTTGTTGCAATAGCAGGCTTACTGGAAGAACAACTTGCGAAGATCGCAATTGCCAAGAGTAACATTATTTTTTTAAACATTCGTTTTTAGTATTGGTAATTTCTTCTGCTTCAACTTTAAATTCATTCCCTCAATTCCCTGTAATCCGCCAGTATGAATGAGTAAAATTTTTGAATTTGCAGGAAAATAATTTTTATGGATTAAATCTATAACGCCAAAAAACATCTTTCCTGTATATATTGGGTCTAAAGGCACTTTATTTTTGTCAAAAAAAGCATTTATAAATTCGATTAATTCTACATTTATCTTGCCATATCCTCCAAAATGATAATCAGAAATTAAATCCCAGTTATTTTTTTTTGCAAAAATACGAATTTCATCCTTTAAAAAATCACCTTTTAACGCCAGAAACCCTAAAATTTTCTGATTTGGAGCCACACTATTTATCAATCCGGAAATAGTTCCACCGGTTCCTACAGCACAGCAAACATAATTAAAAACAGTATCCTCAGCAGTTAAAATCTCTTCGCAGCCTTTTACAGCCAATTCATTTGTTCCGCCTTCGGGCACTAAATAAAAATTTCCAAATTTCTCTTTTAACTTTTCTAAAAAAGAAACTTCATTTTTAAGTCGATAATCCACTCTGGAAACAAATTCAAATTGCATTCCGTTTTCCTGAGCGAATTTTAAAGTTGGATTTTCTTCTATTTTATCAAAAAGCTCTTCTCCTCGAATAACTCCGATTGTTTTAAAACCCTGTTCTTTTCCGGCATACGCCACTGCTGCAATATGGTTTGAAAATGCACCGCCAAAAGTCAATAGCGTTTCTTTATTTTCGGCTTTCGCCTGAAGTAAATTGTATTTTAGTTTTCTAAATTTATTCCCGGAAACAAACGGATGAATCAAGTCTTCGCGTTTTACTGCCAAAGAAATACCGTTAGGAAAATCGATATGAATTTGTTGGTTCAAAATCTATTTTTGTTTTAAAGTTAAATAGTTCCAGGATTGAAAAAGGGAACGATTTTTCAAATAATCATAATTGGTTTCGTTTGAATATGCTTCTCTTTCAAAACTGATATTCCGATACGCCAATGCTCCATTTTTATATTGAATCAGACGCACCAAATATTCTAAAAAATAACAAACAAAAAAAGGAAGAACAAGCATTTCTAATTGCTGCCGCAAATGAATTTTTTCGTGATTTAGAAAAGTCTTATTTACTTTATCAAAATCATATTTCATTAAAATGAACGGAAACACAGCCATTCCACGATACCCATTTGGAATTAAATATTTAGCAACAATCAGAAACATTAGCTGTAAAATTTATAAATTTGTAGAGGCAAAATTGTTTGTTTTTCATTAAATCACAGTCCATATTGTTTGATTTGATTTTAAAAACAAGTAAATATTGCACTAAACACGATTATGAAAGAGCAAAGTAATGAAAATAAATTAACCGAAGGCGAAGATTTTTATTATACACCCGAAGGTTATAAATGCTTTACCGAAAAGTACCATTTAAAACGTGGTTATTGCTGTAAAAGCGGTTGTCGTCATTGTCCCTACGGATATGATAAAAGAACAGGGAAAATCAGGAAATGAGTTAATCCGGCAATTGATAATTCAACAATCTAAAATCATCAATCTAAAATCTAAAATTATAAATGGATATTCTCTTGCGAAAATTTAGGATTAAAATCCACAAATCCTATCACAGGTCGGATATTCGTTATCCCTAGCTTGTCATTTAATTAGAAAATTGACTTCTTGAATATTGATTTTTAAAATCTAATATTCTAATTATCTAAATATCCAAAAATCTAAAAAATGACTTTTCAAGAACAAATACAACAAGGGATTCCAACCATATTACCGCAAAAAAAAGAGTACGATTTGGCAATTAACCATGCGCCAAAACGAAAAGATATTCTTTCTGCGGAAGAAAAAAAACTGGCTTTAAAAAATGCATTGCGCTATTTTGAACCAAAACATCACGCCGAATTAATTCAGGAGTTCTCCCAGGAATTAGAAACTTACGGTCGCATTTATATGTATCGCCTGCGTCCGGATTACAAAATGTATGCGCGGCCAATTGACGAATATCCCGGAAAATCAGTACAGGCAAAAGCCATTATGCACATGATTCAGAATAATCTGGATTATACTGTTGCACAACATCCGCATGAATTGATTACTTATGGCGGTAACGGAGCGGTTTTTCAGAACTGGGCGCAATATTTATTGACGATGCAATATTTGTCTGAAATGACAGAAGAGCAGACTTTAACCATGTATTCCGGGCATCCGATGGGGTTATTTCCTTCGCATAAAGAAGCACCCAGAGTTGTGGTTACGAACGGAATGGTAATCCCGAATTATTCGAAACCTGACGATTGGGAAAAAATGAATGCTTTGGGCGTTTCACAATACGGACAAATGACGGCCGGAAGCTATATGTACATTGGCCCGCAGGGAATTGTACACGGAACCACAATTACAGTTTTGAATGGTTTCAGGAAAATAAAACAAAATCCTGAAGGCAGTTTATTTGTAACTTCCGGATTGGGCGGAATGAGCGGTGCTCAGCCAAAAGCCGGAAATATTGCAGGCTGTATTACGGTCTGCGCCGAAGTAAATCCTAAAATTACTAAAATTCGCCATGAGCAAGGCTGGATTAATGAAATTGTAACTTCGACTGAGGATTTGGTTAAGAGAGTAACTTCGGCGAAAGCCAATAAAGAAGTGGTTTCGATTGGATATTTAGGAAACGTTGTTGATGTTTGGGAATGTTTCGATAAAGAAAATATAAAAATTGATTTAGGTTCAGATCAAACCTCACTTCATAATCCATGGGCTGGTGGTTATTACCCTGTTGGAATTTCTTTTGAAGCAGCCAACGAAATGATGTCCAATAATCCTGAATTATTCAAAGAAAAAATTCAGGAAACCTTACGTCGACATGCCGCCGCCATCAACAAACATACTGCAAAAGGAACTTACTTTTTCGATTACGGAAATGCTTTTTTACTGGAAGCTTCCCGTGCCGGAGCTGATGTAATGGCCGAAAATAATATCGATTTTAGATACCCGAGTTACGTGCAGGATATTATGGGGCCAATGTGTTTTGATTATGGATTTGGCCCTTTTAGATGGGTTTGTACTTCTGGAAAACCGGAAGATTTACAAAAAACCGATACAATTGCCAGTCAGGTTTTGGAAGAAATGGCAAAAACGGCTCCAGATGAAATTCAGCAGCAAATGCAGGATAATATCAAATGGATCAAAGGCGCACAGGAAAATAAATTGGTTGTGGGTTCTCAGGCACGTATTTTATATGCAGATGCCGAAGGACGTATCAAAATTGCGGAAGCTTTTAACCAGGCAATTGCAAAAGGCGAAATTGGAACTGTTGTTTTAGGCCGTGATCATCATGATGTTTCCGGAACCGATTCTCCATACAGGGAGACTTCAAATATTTATGACGGATCCAGATTTACTGCCGATATGGCGATTCAAAACGTGATTGGCGACAGCTTTAGAGGTGCCACCTGGGTCTCTATTCATAATGGCGGCGGAGTGGGCTGGGGAGAGGTTATAAACGGCGGATTTGGTATGGTTCTTGATGGTTCTAAAGAAGCTTCAAAACGTTTAGCATCAATGCTTTTTTGGGATGTTAACAACGGAATTTCAAGGCGAAGCTGGGCCCGAAATGATGAAGCTATTTTTGCTATAAAAAGAGCTATGGAAGTTGAGCCTTTATTAAAAGTGACTTTACCTAATATCGTTGACGAAAGTCTGTTTTAGTTAAAATTCTAAAAAAGATTTTATAAGACTTAATGTCATCCTGAGCGAAGTCGAAGGTTAATAAGCAAAATGGGGATTTAATTCTGCTCAGCCTGACGAAAAACAAACATATTAAACAAAACATAAATTTTAAAAATATGAAAACATTCAAATTAATACCGATTCTTCTGCTTTTAATACTAACTTCATGCAGTACCGTTAGTGTTTATTCTGATTACGACAAAAATGTAGATTTCGCCTCTTATAAAACGTATGCTTTTTTTAAGCCCGGAATTGATAAGGTCGAGATTTCTGATTTGGATAAAAGACGTATTCTGCATGCTATAGATACACAAATGCAGGCCAAAGGTTTTACCAAAAGCGAAAGTCCTGATATATTGATAAACATTTTTACCAAATCGAGAGAACAGGTAAATGTAAATCAATTTAATGCCGGTTGGGGTTATGGCTGGGGCTGGGGTTGGAATCCTTACATGATGTATGGAGGGCAAACCTCTGTTTCTACTTCTACAGAAGGAACTTTATATATCGATTTGATTGATGCCAAAAAGAAAGAAATGATCTGGCAGGGTGAAGGAATTGGAACGCTGACTAAAAACGTTGACAAAAAAGACGAAAAAGTAAACGAGTTTGTAGCTAAGATTTTAGCACAATATCCTCCGGTAAAAAAATAATCAATACATTTGTTTTTCAAACACGTAACAATGACGAATTTAAATAACATTATCGCTGTCAGCATTATTGTAATTAAACAATAATGGTGAGGTGTTATATAAATAAGTAAACATACAATTTATGAAACCTCCCAAAACTGGGAGGTTTTTTATTTAAAATAGCCACGAATTACACTAATTTTATTTTAAAAAAAAGAAGAATAATTTGTGGAAATTCGTGCAATTCGTGGCAAAAAAAAACAAACATTATGGAATTATTCAACGAAGTACTCGCCGCCAAAAAACATTTAGAAACTGTAGTTGCTGCTACTCCATTGACACAAAACCTGAATCTTTCAGACGAATTCAAATCGACTATTTTATTAAAAAGAGAAGATTTACAAATTGTCCGTTCCTATAAAATCAGGGGAGCTTATAACAAAATTTCTTCGTTGACAGATGATGAAAAAGCAACAGGAATTGTATGTGCAAGCGCAGGGAATCATGCGCAGGGCGTGGCTTATTCGTGCAATTTACTTCATATAAAAGGTAAAATTTATATGCCAAAAACAACTCCAAAGCAGAAAGTAAAGCAAGTACAATTATTCGGAAAATCATTTGTTGAAATTGTTCTTATCGGAGATACTTTTGATGATGCTTATGCTTCGGCCACGGCAGATGCTATAAAAAATCATAAAATTTTCATTCATCCTTTTGATGATTTAAAAGTTATTGCGGGTCAGGGAACCGTGGGATTAGAGATTTTAGACAGTTGTAAGGAGTCTATAGATTATGTTTTTGTTCCGATTGGCGGTGGCGGACTGGCTTCCGGTTTATCCGAAGTTTTTAAACACTTAAGTCCGAATACCAAAATTATTGGGGTAGAACCTAAAGGCGCACCATCAATGAAAAACGCTATCCGGGAAAATAAAAATGTAGCACTAAAAACCATTGATAAGTTTGTTGATGGAGCTGCCGTAAAACAAGTTGGCGATATAACTTTTGAAATCTGCCGCGAAAATCTTGACGATATTATTCTCGTTCCCGAAGGAAAAGTATGCACGACAATTTTACGATTGTATAATGAAGAAGCAATGGTTGTTGAGCCTGCAGGAGCTTTGACAATTGCAGCTTTAGATTTTTACAAAGACAAAATAAAGGGTAAAAATGTAGTTTGCGTTGTGAGCGGAAGTAATAATGATATCGAGAGAACAGCCGAAATAAAAGAGCGATCATTACTTTATGAAGGACTGATGCATTATTTTATGATTCAGTTTCCGCAGCGTCCCGGCGCTTTAAAAGAATTCGTAAATAATATTTTAGGGCCGGATGATGATATTACTTATTTTCAGTTTGCAAAGAAAACCAGCCGTGAAATGGGTTCAGTTGTAGTTGGTTTAGAATTAAAAAACAAAAAAGACATTCTTGCCATTAAAATGAATATGACAAAAAACGGTTTTGAATTTCAATATCTAAATGATAATCATGATTTGTTTACGCAGCTAATCGGTTAAACCTAACAGGTTTTTGAAACGGATTAGGTTTGTTGATTGCCAAAAATTATAAACTTTAAGACGATAATTATCAGACGGTAAACATAGTTAAATCGTATTTTTGCAATTGAATTTAAATCTAATAAAAATGGCTCTTCAAGACATTTCAAACATACAAGACATTAAGCTTTTAGTAAACACTTTTTACGATAAAGTACAGAAAGACGACTTAATTGGCCCTATTTTTAATGAAAGAATGATGGGTCGCTGGCCTGAACATCTGGAGAAAATGTATCGCTTCTGGCAGACTATTCTTTTAGAAGAACATACTTATTCAGGAAGTCCTTTTCCTCCGCACAAACAATTACCGGTAAACCAATCTCATTTTGATCGCTGGATGGAAATTTTTACCTCCACCGTAGATTCTTTATTTGTTGGAAAATTAGCTGAAGAAGCAAAAGTCAGGGCAGCAAATATGGCGTATATGTTTAATTATAAAATTGAATATTTTAGGAATTTGGAGAAATAAATAAAATCAGCTCCAAATTAATATTTACTTTCGTTACCAAAATATGATTACTTTTAAATCAAACAAAAAGCCCATAACCTGCAAACAATCTCATTTGAATATGAAAAAATCAATTTTGTCCTTTTTATTATGTCTTCTCTTTTTCAATCTGGCTGCTGCACAATCTGTAAAAAACAACTTATACAAAGGTACTGTTGACGGAAAAACGCCTGTAACATTTTATATAAAAACTGAAGAAAACCCATGCACAGCTGATTTGATGTATACCGCAATTTATCGTAATGACAAATCAGGGAGCTGGATACAATTAGACATTACTCAAAATAAAAAAAGCGAAAACAAATTTGTATTTGTAGAACATGGATTTACGGGTGTAATGGTCCTAAAAAAAGAAAGCAACACTTTTAGTGGGTTATGGATAAGTCCTGACACTAAAAAACAGCTAAAAATAGACGTGAAGGAAGTTCTTATGACTAAAAAAGAAATTGAAAATTACGAGAAAAAAATGGAGAAAATAAATGAGGAAAATAATGACTGTTAAAAACGGTCATTAATTTCATAGCTTTAATACTTTATAACAATTTCCTGTCTGATTCGCTAATCTGTATATCATTGATGCTTGCAAATCTTTTTTGCATAAGTCCGTTAGTGTCAAATTCCCAATTTTCGTTGCCGTATGCTCTAAACCAGTTGCCATCAGACGTTTGATATTCGTACTCAAATCTTACGGCTATACGATTTTCGGTATGAGCCCAGTATTCTTTTTTTAGTTTATAATGCAATTCCTTTTTCCATTTTTGAGATAAAAACGAAATAATAGCATCTCTTCCGTTTATAAACTGATCCCGGTTTCGCCACTCACTATCTACTGTATAAGCTTTTGAAACACGTTCCGGGTCTTTGCTGTTCCAGGCGTCTTCTGCCATTTGAATCTTGTGGATTGCTGTTTCTAAAGTAAAAGGCGGCAATGGTAATTTCTGTTCCATTATTCTAAAATTAAGGTTTCAAGAATTATTTTTGATTGTTCAATGAGTTCGTTGGATTTAAAAAGCTGGCTCTCGATAATGCAGCTTTCAAAAAGCAAATAAACATGGTCTGCCAGTGCTTTTTCTTTTAAAATATTTAAAAAGTAATTCCTTAAATCTCTTTTATGACTTTGAATAACTTCTAACATTTTGACGTTATCAGAAGGAATTTCTGAAAGAATATTGAGAAAACTGCAGCCTCTGAAATTTTCTTCCCTGTTCATAAAAATCAAAAAATCAAACGAGGAGAGTATTTTTGCTTTTGGGTTTTCTTTATCTAAAGTAAATTTTTGAAGTTGCTCAAACCAATATAAATGGCGTTTATTTAAAAAAGCTACACCTAAATCCTCTTTCGATTTAAAGTGCTGATAAAAACTTGCCTTTGCTACTTTTGCTTCTTCAATAATTTGATTAATCCCGGTTGAATTATAGCCTTGTTTAGGAAACAAAATAAATGCCTGCTCTAAAATTCTTTCTTTGGGCTGCATCATTTTATAATTTTCACAAATATAATTTTTTTATTCTTAAAACAGACTGGTCTGTCTATGTTTTTTAGCCCTGATAGTAATGAAAATCCTTTTTTTGGAAAAACTATTTTTTCTCACTTTTAGGAGCGACCAGTGGAAGCTCATGAAAAGTGCAAGAAAAAAAGATTTTTCATAAAAAGATTGTAATGAATAGCAGGAAATAGCTCCTGAAATTCGTAAATTCGCATTATAATCTACAACGATTTCGAAATGAATTCAACTATTGAAACAAATCCGTTATTAGAACGATTGCCAAAACATTTAAAGCAGTTTATAAAACCGCAGGATTATAGTGATTATACTCCGATTAATCAGGCAGTCTGGCGTTATGTGATGCGTAAAAATGTTGATTATTTATCGAAAGTTGCGCATCATTCCTATTTGGAAGGTTTGCGAAAAACAGGAATCGAAATTGATTCGATTCCGAGCATGTACGGCATGAACCGAATTCTGACGGAAATTGGCTGGGCAGCCGTTGCTGTTGATGGGTTTATTCCGCCCAATGCTTTTATGGAATTTCAAGCCTATAATGTTTTGGTTATTGCATCAGATATCAGACAATTGGAACATATCGAATATACTCCCGCTCCGGATATCATTCACGAAGGTGCTGGCCATGCTCCTATTATTGCAAATCCGGAATATGCAGAATACCTGCGCCGTTTTGGAGAAATTGGCTGTAAAGCGATTTCGTCCCACAAAGATTATCAGATGTACGAAGCGATCCGGTTACTTTCGATTTTGAAAGAAGCAGAAGATACGCCGCAGGAAAAAATTGATGAAGCCGAAAAAGCAGTTGCCAATTTACAAAATAATATGGGTGAATTGTCTGAAATGGCCCAAATTAGAAACCTGCATTGGTGGACAGTTGAATATGGCCTGATCGGGACTGTCGAAAACCCTAAAATATATGGTGCCGGATTACTTTCTTCAATAGGAGAAAGTGCCTGGTGTATGACAGAGAATGTAAAGAAAATCCCTTATGATATTTCGGCTGCGAATCAGAATTTTGATATTACACAATTACAGCCTCAACTATATGTAACGCCAAATTTCTCTTATTTAAGTTTGATTTTAGAAGAGTTTGCAAACAAGATGGCCTTGCGCACAGGAGGTCTTTCGGGGCTTAATAAACTGATTCATTCGAATGCCTTGGGTACAATAGAATTAAGCACAGGTTTACAGATTTCAGGTGTTTTTACGAAAGTAATCGAAGAAGAAGGAAAACCTGTTTATATTCAGACCACCGGAAAAACGGCTTTATCCTATCGCGAAAAAGAATTAGTCGGTCACGGAACCCTGACACATTCTGAGGGATTCGGAAGCCCGATTGGGAAACTGAAAGGCTTTAATTTAGCGATTGAAGACATGAGTCCAAAAGATTTACAAGCCTATAATATTGTCGAAAATGAAACCGTAAAACTGGAATTCGAAGGCAACATTATTGTTGAAGGCGAAATTATTACGGGTTCCAGAAATTTGCATGGAGAAATTATTTTAATCAGTTTTAGAAATTGTACGGTAACTCATGGTGAGGAAATTTTGTTTCAGCCTGACTGGGGAAATTACGATATGGCGATTGGAAAAAAAGTCGTTTCGGCATTTTCCGGCCCGGCCGATGTAAATAGTTTTGACTTAATTAATACGGTTCCAAAAACTACAACCATAAAAGCTAAACATACTGACGAACGAGATGATTTAGAGATTTTATATCAGACCGTGCGTATGATCAGAGAAAATAAAGATTCTAAATCAGAGTTAAAAACTGTCTTTCAAAAACTAAAAGGGAGCCATTCTAATGATTGGCTGCTTTCTATAGAAATTGCCGAGCTTTTGAAGGATTCAGACGAAACACAGTTTTTACAGGAAGTATTGGTTTATCTTGACCAGTTAAAAGTAAAACGTCCTGAAACAGCACATTTAATTTCCGGCGGATTGGATTTGATTTTTGCGTAAAAACAATACTACAAATTATACTGAATAAAAAGTAAATGATATTTTATATTTTTTACTACATCTCCTTGTTTCAATTTATTAGTTTCCTACCTATAAGTTAGTTACAAATTATTATTTAAGTTAAAAACATAATGTTTATTTATTTTTAATTTATATTAATTATTAATCTTCTTCTTTTTTATGATTTTTTTTGTCAAATAAAAAATATACGTTATTCTTGTGGTCAAATTAACCATTAGCAATGCGGGTATCATTTGTAATTTCAAACTCTCGCATCCTGACCTAACTTATTAAAACTTAACCACATTATTTAATCATTTTATGAGAACACTTAAAAACTACAAAATTTTTGCTCTTCTATGTATAGCATTATTTGGAAATCTTGCTTGCAGTAAAGATTCACTTATTGAAGATCAGGAAGCGGCTGCAGAACAAGAGATCGTAGCTCAAACGATTTCAACATCAAAGTTCCCTAATTATAATACCAATCCGTTACCGGCAGATGCCAACGGAATGGGAAGCAATGCCAAAGCCATTGCATCCAGTATAAAAATTGGATGGAATATCGGAAATACTCTGGAAGCGACTGGCGGCGAAACATCCTGGGGAAATCCAAAGGTAACAAAAGCTCTAATTGATGCAGTAAAAAGCAAAGGTTTTAATGCTATTCGTATTCCTTGCTCATGGAGTAACAATTTAGCCAACACTGCCACCCTGAAGATAAAATTGGAATGGCTCAATAGAGTAAAAGAAGTAGTTCAGTACTGTGCTGATAATAATATGTATGTAATAGTAAATATCCACTGGGATGGCGGATGGTTAGAAAAGAATATAACCGTGGCTAAACAAGCTGAAAACAACGAAAAGCAACGAGCTTTCTGGGAACAAATAGCAACCCATTTGCGCAATTTTAACGGACATTTGCTTTTTGCCAGTGCCAACGAACCTGATGTAAAGGATGCAACTGAGATGGCAGTTTTAAAGTCATATCACCAAACTTTTATAAATGCCGTACGTTCTACAGGAGGAAAAAATGCTTACAGAACATTAATAATTCAGGGACCAAATACAGATATCACGAAAACAAATCAGTTAATGACATCATTGCCTACCGATAAAGTGGCTGGACGAATGATGGTCGAAGTTCATTATTATTCACCATGGCAATTTTGTGGGATGACTACAGACGGAACCGGAAACCAGCCCTGGGAAAAAATGTTCTACTATTGGGGTTCAGGCTTTCATTCAACAACCGATACAGGAAGAAATGCAACCTGGGGAGAAGAAACCGCTGTTACTAACGATTTTAAATTAATGAAAACACAATTTGTAGAAAAAGGAATTCCGGTTATCATGGGAGAGTTTGGCGCAATGCGTCGTACTACATTGACAGGTTCAAATTTGACAAAACACTTGGCTTCCAGAGCTTACTATTTAAAATATGTTGTAAAACAGGCAAAAATCAACGGTTTGGTACCTTTTTATTGGGATGAAGGAAGCTTAGATAATAATGGTTTTGGAATCTTTAAAAGAAGTAATAATACAGTTGGTGACACTCAGGCCTTAACTGCCTTAATGGATGGATTAAAATAATTTATTGATGCAGTTTGGACAAATAATATTTATCCAAACTGCATTATTTCTGTGAATGTTTTTCTGTGTACCTTTATTGTACTCAGTAAACCGTAAAAGAAAGCAAATTCCACAAATTAGCACGATCGATTCGTGCTAATTTGTGGAATTCGTGTTTTTATATTTTTTTTCAACTTCAAATCCTGATTAAATCTTTATCAGATTCAATCGTTTTTTTCCATTGGATTTGATTTTTTGATAAGGAAATCTTAATTATAAAATTTAGATTTCTTTAAAGTAATCTAATTTAAAATGTTTTCACATAACTTAAGCCATATTGCTGTCCATTATAAAAAGGAGCAATCATTGAAGTGGAATTGTTTTCTGAAGATTTAAATAACTTTTTTGTAAGGTATGGGTTCATCCAATAAGCAATTTTAGTGCTTAAAATCCCTATTCCGGCTCCAGCTGCCACATCTGTTAACCAATGGCGGTTATTGTAAATTCTAAAAAGCCCTGTTCCTGTTGCAATTGTATAACCTGCAATTCCGTACCAGATTGATTTATCTTTGTATTCCTGCCATAAAAATTCAGCTCCTGCAAATGCTGTTGCCGTGTGCCCTGACGGAAAAGAATTTTTAGAACTCCCATCCGGTCTTTCTTCTTTTACAATCGATTTTAAACTCAAAATAGTTGAAGCCATAATAACATATGAAGTCACAAAAATTACTGAACGGTCCCTCATATTATTTTTACCTTCCACCCCAAATGCATTCAAAATATATACCGAAGCAGCAGGCGTATATTGAGAGAAATCATCAATCGTAATTTTTTCATCAATATCTTCAGTAACCTCTTCTCTTATATCAGAATTCCAGCCAAGCAACTGATCACTTTCAATACCAATTACACCATATCCAATCAGTACACCCGGAATGATTAATTGTTTGTAATTAAATTTAAGATGTTGGGTTTTAATACTATCCGTTTTGGGTATTGAATCTGTTTCTTGCGCGTTAACTGAAAAAAAACCGAATAACAGTGCTAAAGTCGTTTTGTAAAACATCTTTCTTATTGTTTTTAATTACATGTATAACGAATGTTTGACCAATCTGTTTTTCTAAAATAAAAACTTAAGCAAACATTATATTGATTTTAAGCAAGGCAACTATGCCGATTTTTACAACTTCAAATCCTGATTAAAATCTTTATCAGATTCAATAGTCTTTCCATTGTATTGTAATTTCCAGCCCATTGAATTTGTCAGGATCAGAATTTTGGATAACTCACTGATTAATCGGTTTTGGGCATTTGATTTAAGGGAAGACTTTTCGATTTTCTTCGCCAGATTTGCCTTTACCGATTTATTTATTTTGTTGTAATCATCTCCGGTAAACGGATTCAATTTACTTTGTTCCACATCATAAAACTGAATATCAGGATTGATCGTAATTTCTTCTTTTGGAATATTGAGAATCGTTATTGTTTTGTTTTTTTCGTCAATATCATATTTCATTTTATGCAAATCATACGCTACCGTAACATTCGCATTCATTACGATAAGTGCCTTCTTTTCGAAAGAAATCATATCCATTAAATACTTCTGTTGATTTTTATAGGTTATGACTTCGGAGAAATGTCCTTCTGTTACCACTAATTTTCCAACATTCAGAATTTGCTGCTGTATCAGATTAGTATTATAATCAATTGTGGAGTCGTCATCCTTTTTGAATTCACAATATTTGAAAGCAAGCACTATCACGACAACAATCCCGATAGCGGCTAAAATTCTTTTAAGCATAATTTTGATTTAATAATGAAATGTCATAGCTAATTTAGTGTTTTTTTTTAGAAGAATTCTTAAGTTATCCTGAAGCTTTTTTTTAAACAAGAAGAACAATTAATTGTAAACATTGGAATTATGTAAGATTATCAGCTTTTTAAATAACCTCAAAAACGACCTTTCTTATAATTTTGTGAAAAATGATTTTTAACCTCCTAAATGAAAATGTCATGATCGAAAAAATTAAAGAATTACCACCGAATATGATTGGTTTCAAAACTGCCGGGCACATTATTAAGGGCGATGTTGATTTTGTTACTTCAGAAGTAAGACTTTTAATTGAGGATACTCAAAAACTTAATTATTTACTGTTTTTTGACAATTCTCCGACCGATTTTACTTTAGGGGCCTGGCTGCATGAATCTTTACTGAGCATTAAAAACATTACTAAATGGACACGTGCAGCAATTGTAACTGATTGCCAGAGAATGATCAATTTTACAAAGGTTTTTAATAAAATAATGCCGGGAGAATTTAAAGGATTCAAAAAAGAGGATTATTTACTGGCCGTTGACTGGACTGCAGAAAAAATTGATTTGGATTAATTTAAAAGGTTATGTCATGAACGAAAATTTAAATAATAAAGAAGCTGTCAATAAGCTGATCGAATTGGTAAAAGATATACATGTAGGGATTTTTTGCACTGAATTAACAAAAACCCCAATTCAATCGAGACCAATGAGTGTTGAAGATGTAGATGATCAGGGAAATTTATGGTTTATTAGTTCTGCGACAAGTAATAAGAATTTCGAAATACTAAAAGACGATCAGGTTCAGCTTTTTTTTGCTAATAATGCGAGTTCACAATATATTTCTATCTATGGTCATGCAACAATATATACCGATCAGGAAAAGATAGATGAATTATGGAATCCGATTGCGAAAGCCTGGTTTGAAGAAGGACAAAAAGATCCCAACGTTACTATTATAAAAGTTACACCGTCTGACGCTTATTATTGGGATACAAAAGACGGAAAAATAATTTCATTGCTTAAAATGGCCGGATCGGCATTATTTGGCAATAAACCGGATATTGGGGTTGAAGGGAAATTAAATTTATAAAAAAGGAGACTCAAATGAGTCTCCTTTTTTTGATTATTTTAAGTAACATTAATTCTTATTTAGTTCATCGATTACTTCTTTTGTAATCTGAATACTTTTTAATTTTGCATGATGATCAAAAATAGGGCTTGTTATCATAAGCTCATCAATTTTAGAATATTTAATAAACTCCTTTAAATCAATCAGGAGTTGTTCTTTACTTCCCACAAAAGAACAGGCTGTCATCTGATTTACATGAAAACGCTCTTCTTCACTCATAATATCATCCAAAGAATCTACAGGTGGCTGCAGTCCTTTACGGTCATTCCTGATTAAGTTCAGAAACATTTGATACAAACTTGTTGACAATTTTTCGGCTTCTTCATTTGTATCTGCAGCAATGATATTTACACATGCAATAGTTCTTGGTTTGTCTGCAGCAGCAGAAGCCTGAAAATTATCCCTGTAAAATTCAAATGCCTGTAACATCTGGCGAGGTGCAAAATGTCCTGCGAAAGCATACGGATACCCGTAAGAAGCAGCCAAAGAGGCACTTTCCATACTTGATCCTAAAATCCAAATGGGTACTTTTGTTCCTTCAGCAGGAAAAGCCCTGACTTTTGCAGTTGCGTTTTCTTCTGAAAAGTAATCCTGAAGTTTCTCCACATTTTGTGGAAATCGCTGTGCCTGTTCAAAGAAATCTTTCCGAATAGCTTCTGCTGTTGGCTGATCAGTTCCCGGAGCTCTTCCCAGACCTAAATCGATTCTGCCCGGATAAAGAGTTTCAAGAGTTCCAAATTGTTCAGCAACAATTAAAGGAGAATGATTGGGTAACATAATTCCGCCCGAGCCCACTCGTATATTTTGAGTCTGGCTGGCAATATATCCAATCAAAACCACAGTGGCCGAGCTTGCTACGTGGGCCATATTATGATGTTCGGCAAGCCAAAACCGTTTATATCCTAAGCGGTCTGCCAACTGCGCTATTTCTTTTGTTTTTTGTAAAGTTTCCGATGCATTACTATCCTGTGTAATAATGGCGAGTTCTAATATAGAGATTGAAATTGAGTTTTTCATGTAAATATTTGCTAGTATGCAAAATTAATTCATTTAAAACAAAAGCTAAATTCTACGGTGTTAATAGAATTATAATATTTGAAATGAAAATAAATTAACCCATAAAAAAACGCCTTATTTATGGTAAGGCGCTTTTGGGTTTTATATACTTTTATTCTTTTGGTTTCGTGAGATAATAAACCGGGATTCCAATCAGCATAATCAAGATTCCCCATCCACAGGTAGAGAATTTCGTAAAAAGAAGTGATATACAAATCGCCGAAGCAATTACAATATACAGCAATGGTAAAAATGGATATCCAAAAGCTTTGTAAGGCCTTTCGGCGTCCGGCATTTTTTTACGTAAGATAAAAATTCCGTAGATTGTTAAGATGTAGAAAATCAAAACTATAATAATTACAAAATCTAACAAATCACCATACTTACCTGTCAGACATAATGCCGAAGCCCAAATACACTGTGCCCACAAAGCCCATTCAGGTACACTAAACTTATTCAGTACTGCTGCTTTTTTAAAGAACAAACCATCGTTTGCCATCGTATAATATACTCTTGCTCCTGCCATAATCAAACCGTTGTTGCAGGCAAAAGTCGAAACCATAATCATAATAGCGATAACCAAAGTTCCGATATCCCCAAAAATATATTGCGAAGCTACCACCGCTACCCTATCCGATTTTGCAGTTGCAATTTCATCCAGCGGAATTACGGCCAAATACATCAAATTGGTCAAAACATAAATAATGGTAACGATAAATGTCCCTAAAAACAAACTTAAACCCACGTTACGCTTTGGATTTTTAATCTCTCCTGCAATAAAAGTTACACCTACCCAGGCATCACTCGAAAATAGTGAACCCACCATCGCTGCCGAAATTCCTGTAATCAATGCCTTTCCGCTGATAGGAAGCCATGAACCATTATCTGCATTATAGGATCTTGGAGTCCAGGCATCTGCCCAGTTAGCATCCCAAACCGATGCTTTTGCTGCGAGAGTCAATCCAAAAACTATTAGCCCCAGTAATGATAATATCTTAATAATTGTAAGAACGGTCTGAAGTATCTTGCCATTTTTTACGCCACGACTGTTAATATAGGTTAGTAAAATAATAGTCACAATCGATACAATCTGTGCTGCGTTGAGTTTAAAAGCCCCCAGTTCAAACAATATATTTTCATCACTCAGAGGTTCATACAAATAAGCTGCAAACTTTGAGAAAGCCACACCAACGGCAGCAATCGTTCCGGTCTGGATTACTGCAAAAAAACTCCAGCCGTACAAAAAGGCAATCAGTTTATTATAAGCTTCCTTCAGGTACACATATTGTCCACCCGCCTTTGGAAACATCGCACTCAGCTCACCGTAACTTACCGCTGCAATAATGGTTATTAATCCTGAAATCAGCCAAATCAATGTCAGCCATCCGGCAGAACCTACTTGTCTGGCAATATCAGCACTCACTATAAATATTCCGGAACCAATCATAGAACCTACTACAAGCATGGTTCCGTCTAGTAATCCGAGTTCTCTTTTAAAATTTTCCTGGTTGTCTTCCTGCATCTTTTTTGGTTTTTGGGTTGGTTAAAGATATACTTTTTTTGGAAATTTTAAAATTAGACCTCAATCGATATTTCCCTTTTACCAATTATGTAGAAAGTTATTTAGCGATTGGAAATCTTTTTTATTATTTTTGAAAGAATAAGACGAAACAAATCTTCGTGTTTACATTCATTTTTGGGTAGATTGGCGAAGGTTTGTTTCGTATATATATACAAGTTAGCAAACATAATATTACGTATGAAAGAACTATTTGATATAATTGAGTTTGAAAATGAAAACACTTCACTGGATTTCAAGGCAGTTCAATATAAGAAAGAACAATTTGAGAGCTTTATAAAAGATATTATTTCACTTGCCAATGCAATTACAAAAGAGGATAAATATATTATTGTTGGTGTTAAATTTAAAGCTAACGGAGAACGCGATATCTTAGGAATTAATGAAGAATTCATCGATGAAGCAACATATCAACAAATCATTATAAATAATATTGAGCCAGAAATCGTTTTTGAATATTTTCCTTTAGAGTTTGAATCAAAAAAGTTAGGTGTTTTCCAACTTAAGGAAATTTCAAACCCTCCTTATATGATGAAAAAAGATTTTGGAAAATTAAAACAAGGAGATAGTTTCATCAGAAAAGGTTCACACCAAAAAAAACTCACAAGAAGTGATTTAGACAAGATTTCTTCCAATAAACCGAAAGAAAATAAGTTTAAAGGGAAAGTCACATTTTCATTTGAAGAATTTGAAATTTCTGCCGAAAAAATTATTGAGCAAAATGAAATAATTTTACCTTCAACAAAAGCTGAAGAAAAAATCAAAAGAATTATTTCTCAAAAAGAATTTGCAGAAAATCATAAACCTGTCTCAATGATATATTACATGCCTCGTATCACTTCCTCATTTGGAAATTCAACTTATGAGGAAAGGGATTTACCAACTCTAAGAAAAAATCTTGAAAATGTGCATGAAACATATAAAGATGATGACAAGTATTGCTTACTAGAAGAAACCTCCCATAAAATAAACTTCTTTATTACGAATGATAACGACGAATATATTGAAGATGCATCGATAGAAATTTGTATAAAAAAATCTGATAAAATTATAGTTTGCAAATCGATTTGTCCCAAACCAGAAAAACGTTCTAGCCAACTACAACCAATAAACATTGCTGGAAGTGGACCCTCATGGAAAAGTATAAATTACCCTGAAGTTAGTTTTGTAATGGAGAATGTCAAAATTTTTCAAGAGATTGGAAATATTAAACATCAAATCTCCCAGACTGCTTTAAGAGTTCCTTTTCGTTTAGTTTTAGCAAAAAACTGTAGACAAAATGTTATCGATCTTGAGATTAAGCTATATGGTAGGAACTTACCAGAGCCAATATCTGAGTGTTTAAAACTAAAAATAGTATAATTACGTTTACCAACAGCAGTTTTGCGTAACGGCTGGTTTTATTTTCAAGCCGGAAATTACTAAAAGGAAAATTCAATATATTTACAACTAACAATTAAACGAGTCGCCGCTACGCAAAGTCGCGGAACGTTGTGCGTCATTATAAAAACCGACACGAATGAACTTTTTCAAAAAGAAACAAGATAAAAATAAAAATAATTTTGATGATTTTCCACCAATTGGAGGACTTATGGTTTCAAAAATGGTTGTTGACGAAAATATTAAACCACGATTTATGTATCGTGAAAAAAGAACCAAACCGGAAGATAGTGGATGGAGAATTTTTACCGGAATGGAAACAGAAGAATATACTGATAATCCAAATAATTCAGGGATTTATAATCCTTCAACAATTTTAAAAATTGACTCTTCAATTAAAAATATTTTGCTGAAAGGAATAGGTTCGGTTTATGAAAAAACAGAAGAAAACCCTGATTGGTATAAAGTTACTGATTTTGAGTTAGAGGACGACTTTATGACAACACATAAATTGACTGAAAATTGGACAATTGAAATCAATAACTTATTCGAGCGAACAGTCGAGAAAGATGGTGATTTACTTTATACAACAGGTGACAAATCAGTAAGACTTGCTATTTGGAATCAAGAAAATAAAAGCAAAGAAATTATTTATGCTGAACATAAAGAAATTGTAGAAAAGAGAAATCAATCAGTTGCCAAAACATTAGAAAGATTTGATTTGTCTGATGATTATATTGCAAGAGTTGGATATTTGATAAAAGAAGAGGACGGGAAAAAAACATATAATGTAATTCATGGTTTTTCAATCATTGACAATCAAGTAATTCAAATTGCATTATATTTTGACGAAGACGAAGAAATTAATTGGGCAACTGAAACGTGGATGAACATTATAAACAAAAAATAACGAACGCACAACAGCTACAACGGATTTGAGCAATTGGCTTAATGGGTAGTTGGTTTTGTATTTGGGATGATTTGCTTCGCCTGTTCGCTATCGCTCTGGGCAAATCTGAATAATGGGCTTAATTTAGTTCCAAATCCGCTGTAGTACGGTAATACGTTGTGGTTACTTTAAAAGACAGACGATACATATGAGAAAAAGTATATTAATTTTAATTTTGACTTTCTTACTTTTTGCTTGTAATTCACAGACCGAAAAGAAAGGAACAAGTATTTTGACTGCCGACAGTTCTGCCGTGACTTTGGTAAATAAGAAATTAGAAAAATTTATTCCTGAGACAAAGAGGATTGAAAAATTTGACACAATAATTGCCGACAAGAAGATACAAATTACTATTAAAAGAACAGACCTTGACAGTTACGTAATCAATGAATATGAAGAAGATGGTAACAAGCAAATTGACAAATATAGAGACGCTGAAATATCGCTGACAATTAAACAAAATTCACAAATACTTTTAGACACTGTATTTACAAAAAAGCAGTTTTCAAAATATGCTGATAAAGGATTTATGGACATTGCAATTTTTCACAATTATTGGTTTAACAAGTTAGACAAAGATAAAATTGAATTTTTTGGATCTATTAGCAAACCAGAAACCGATTATGCTATTGACTTTTATCATTATTTTGACTTGACAAATAGAAAACTGATTTTTATTCAAAAACCTGAAGAAGATGAAGAATAGAAAAGCAGCACATAACCACCGTTAACATTAACACAAGGCATATGTTTTTCAAAGAAAATTTAAAAAAAAAGCATTATTTCAAAACACGATTTACCTGGCAAAAAGTTCTTTCGTAATAAGGTTCTT
>JBDTRA010000010.1:0-76869 GCA_039931915.1 Flavobacterium sp.
TATTTTTTTGTGATGAAATTTTCGTCTTCAAAAGCATCAACAGATAAAAAGTGCTCTAACCAATAACGCGCATCATAACGGTTGCTGTCTACTGTTAGAATTTTATATCCTTCTTCTTTTTTATAATTAAAAATCAAACAGCCTTTATCTAATTTGCTTAAATTAATTCCGTGCTGTAAAATCATCTCCAGATTACTGTCTTTTTCTTCAAACTGCAAAAAGTCTGATTGCAGCTCGCTTTTGAAAATTCCGATAGCATCAACTACATTATTATCAATACTTAAGTTTGTTAAGTACGTTACATACACCTCTCCATTCTTAATGTGCGGATGGTTTGACTGTTCGAATAAATGTGTAGTGATTTTTTTAGAAATCTCTTGTACATTCCCGGGATTATCAAAAATCTCGGTAGCATATTTAAACATGTCGTTATAATCCAAATCGACTTCATGCGCAAACTGATAATAGTTTTCTTCTTTTTCTCTAAAAGGCTTAAAAAAGTACTCTTTTATCAGCGGTACAATTTCGTCATTTAAGTTAAAAGGCTGTTCCGATAAAAAAATCGCTTCGTTTCTGCTTTTGTTTCCTACGCGGTGTATCGAAAGCGACTCGATGTGGGTGTTGAATAAGTTGATCATGTATTTATTTAGGTTCAGAGTTGCAAAGGTTCAAAGTAACAAAGGTCTAGTTTCGGTCTTTTATTTTTCTGATAAATGAACTTAACATCCGTTCTATTTCCCTGCTTTCTCCATTTGTTTTATTAAATTGGTTCTCGTTTATGTATTTTAAATTGAATGAAATTTCGAGTTGGGTCTGCATTTCAAATAAGGATGAAATAGAGATATTTAAAAATCTCAAATAATCATTATTTCCATCTCTCCCGTAGCCTTCTGCAATGTTACTGGGTATTGATACTGCACTTCTTCTAATTTGTGAAGTTAGTCCATAAATTTCTTCTTTTGGGAATAAATTTGTAAGCTGGTAAATTTCTGTTACCAAAGTCATTGATTTTTGCCAAATTAAAAGGTCTCTAAAAGTGTTCATATTTTTATATTTAAGATCAAATATAAAAAAAACAAAGAAAAAGATTACGATTAGAATTAAAGATTAAAGCCTCTGAGCCTCTGAACCTTTGTAACTTTGAACCTCTGTACCTTCTATTTAATTCCAATTCTCCTCAAAGCCGAAATCCTCAAAGCTGTCATCGCCTTCAAACATATCAAGATCTTCTTCGTCCAAATCATCTTCGAATTCGCCGTAGATGTCGTCATGCATATCAGCTTCGAAGCTTTTCTCTCCTGAATCTTCAGGCATTTCTCCATGAGAAAATAAAGTTTCAGGGTATGTTGCTCCTGCAATTTGATCTTCAATAGCAGCTAATTCTACAAGGAATGTCCACATATTGATAAAATCATATACGTAAATGATTTTGGTGTTTTGTTGATCTAAGATATCAGATAATTGATAGTCGCCCATAGTTTTTTGCTCTCCTGGTACATCGCCAGTGTCAAAAAGCGGAATTTCATCTTCCTGATTCCAGGTCTCATCACAGGTATAAAACGAAGCAACTTCCATTCCGTCAAAACCAAAAGCGTTGAAGATAGCATTGTGTAAATCCTCCAGTGTATCGTCTTCAAGAATTGCAATGTCTCTAAAAATGTCTTCTTCGGCGTCTAGAATTACTCTAAATTTATAAACCATAATCTTTGTATTTTTTGAAAAGCCAAAGGTAAAATATAAATTATGATTTACGAATTACGAATTACGATTTGTTGAAAAGATTTTTCTTGTCAGGCTGAGCGAACCGAAGCCCATTCCAATTGCCAAGCCTTCGACTAAGTTTATCCTGAGCGAAGCCGAATGGACTCAGGGTGACAATTGTGTTAAAGAAAACTATTACTTACCTGTCAGTCTTTTTCTGATTTTGTGATAGTGTTTGTGATAAGTACTGTGACTCGGGTAAGTTCTGCTTGAAGTCATATTGTTAAAAACTAACGCCGTCAGGAATAATATTATTACTCCAATGAGTACCGGTGAAATTACATACATATATCCCAAATCCTTTATTTTGTCGGAGCCAATGATAGCAATAAGGGCTGTGGCGCCTCCTGGAGGATGTAATGTTTTTGTGATCTGCATTAAAATTATAGCCAGTGATACAGCCAGAGGAGCAGCAATCCAGATAATATCCGGGGCCAGTTTATGAACTGTTACACCTATAAATGCCGAAACAAGATGACCGCCAATTAAGTTTCGCGGTTGCGAAAAAGGACTCTGAATAATGCCGTAAACCAATACACTTGACGCTCCAAAAGAACCAATTAAATAAACGGCATCATTTCCTGAAAAATGTATCGATTGAATATAAGCCAGAATTCCGATACCTACAAATGAACCTAAAAACGACCAAAATTGTTCTTTATAATCAATTAAAGTTTCCCTATAAAGAATATAGCGTGTTTTGCGATAGCTTCTTTTTATTTTTTGAACAGGCATGTTTTTATTTTAATAAACTTGGAGAATACGTATAAACTGTGTAGGGATAAATCATTTTTGCAGTATATTTTGAAATCAGGCACACTACCAAAATAGGGAAGAATAAGGTATAATCATTTGTTAATCCGCAAACTAAAAATATAGCTGTAAAGGGTGCATGGATGCTTGCACTTAGTACAGCAGCCATCCCGATAATCATAAAATTCACCGGAATTACCTGTGTATTAAAAAAAGTATTTAAAATAGAAGCCAGCAATAATCCTAAAAAAGCTCCAATGAAAAGACTCGGGGCAAAAACACCTCCATCACCTCCTGAAGCGAGTGTTATTGAAGTTACGATTGGTTTTAAAATTATAATACCAATAAACGTAAAGAATAAAGTTATGGTTAACGGAAGCTCACTTGAATCACCAAAAATCATTTTTATCGAATGATAACCTTCTCCGTATAATTGCGGAAATACAAATAAAGAAATGCTCAAAACAAGAGATCCTATTATGATTTTGTAATAATGTGTTTGGATTTTACCAAATTGAGATTTGAAAAACAATACACAACGGGTAAGGTAAACTGAATTTATTCCGGCCAAAATTCCTAAAAGAATAAAATACGGAATCGCTTTTAAGTGCCATGTTGTAATTGAAACGGTAAATAAAGGTCCTTCTTTTAAAATGGTAATCAAGCCAAAAGCAATTGAAACAGCAATTAAATTTGTGATGATAAAAGCACGGGTTACTTTTCTGGAAATAACTTCAACAGCAAATAAAATTCCGGCAACGGGACTACTGAATAAAGCCGTAATTCCGGCTGCAACACCGGCACAAATTAATTCGGTTTTGTATTGACGGAAAACATTTTCTTTTTGTTGTGCTACTGAACCAATTGTTGCAGCCGCCACAACAGTTGAAACTTCGATCCCTGTTGAACCTCCAAAAATAACCGTTAATAATCCGTTTATAAAGTGAGAGGGTATTTTGTAAGTTGGTAAATTTTTAGATTTTGATTGCGTGCTTTCAAAAACCTCTTTGATTCCTTTGTTTTCTTTCTTTTTAAAAAGATATTGTCTTAGAAAATAAATTACAGATAATCCGAAAACGGGAAAAACAACATAATATATCGGGTTTACTGAAACTTCATGAAAAAAGATTTCTTCGTAATACTCAGTGATTTTTTTTAGAGAAATCCCTAAAAAGGCAGAAAGAAAGCCAATTAACAGAGAAACAACAACTAGTTTTTGAAGGACAATAAATTGATGATTTTTTTTGATTTGCGCCGTTTTGTTCATCAGGAGTGATTTTTAGAAAATCGTGAAATTTATAAGATTCGCAAATTTAAGCAATCATATCCATAACTACAGAATAAAAACTGTTATTTTAAATGTTAAAATTATGAAATTAAGAATTACTTCTCATAGAATTCAATTGGCAAAAAATCCGGATCAGCAATAAAAGTAAATCTTTTTTGTGTGGTTTCATCAATTCGGATAGCCTCTGAATCTATATTTTTTGTATTTAAAAAAGCAATAGTTTCATCCAGATTGATTACTTCAAAAGCTAAATGGCGTAATCCGACAGCTTCCGGTCTCGACGGACGTTGAGGCGGATTTGGAAACGAAAATAATTCTACAATATAAGTTCCGTTTAAAGCCAGATCCAGTTTGTATGACCGGCGTTCTTCGCGATAGATTTCTCTGATTACACTAAGACCTAAAATTTCGGTATAAAAAGTTTTAGATTTTTGATAATCAGAACATAAAATAGCAATATGATGAACTTTATTTAAGGTAAGCATTTATAGTTTTGATTCAGGTTCCTGATTTAATTTTCGGATAACTTTTGCCGGATTTCCTACAGCCAGCGAATTGTCTGGAATGTTTTTTGTAACAACAGAGCCGGCACCGATAACGCAGCCTTTTCCGATTGTTACGCCCGGACAGATTACAGAATTGCCGCCAATCCAGCAATCGTCTCCAATAGAAACTGGCAAAGCATTTTCGTGTGTTTTTCGTAATTCAGCGTTAAGCGGATGTGATGCCGTATAAATCTGAACATTAGGTGCAATAAATACATTCGAACCGATATTTACAGGTGCACAGTCTAAAACTACACAGTTCACATTAAAATAAACGTTTTCGCTACAGATAATATTATAACCGTAATCGCAATGAAACGGAGGCTCTATATAAAATCCTGTTCCAGTATTAGGAATTAATTCTGCTAAAATTTCTTTTGCTTTTTTTGTTACACGATATTCTGTAACATTCAAACGATGCAATAGATTTTTTGCTTTTCGGCGTTCTTTTACTAAAATGGGATCAAAGGCATTGTAGTAATCTCCGGAAATCATTTTCTCTTTTTCTGTCTTCATATAAAGTGCTTATGTTTTTTTCTTCGAAATTTTCTCGTGAATTTTCAAAGTTTCCTGCAATGCAGCTGTAGCGTACCAAGGCGTTAATTCGGCTTCAAGCAAGTTTGCCTGAATTGCCGGATCAGTGGCAACAAGTGCTTTTGCTTCCTCGATTGTCTCAACATTAAAAACATAAATACCTCTGTAATTTCTGTCGTTTTTCATAAAAGGTCCGGCAACAACCAGTTTTCCTTCTTTTGCCAATTTATTGATATTGGCCATATGACCTTCAAACAATTTATTGGTTTCTTCTTTTGAGGCTGTTGTATTAGTTCCGGATTTTAAAAGACAAAACACATATTTCTTCATTCCGTGTTCATCGGCATTCAGGGATTTTGCCAATTTTTCATCATATTTAGATTCGGTTTCCTGTGAAAAACCAATTGCAGTAATGCATAAAAATGTGGCTGAAAGAATAATTTTTTTCATGAAAATGGTTTTAAAATTTTAAAGAAGTTTTTTCAAAATCACAATTTGCCCTAAATGATAAACATCATGCTGAATGATTCCGTGAATATGTTCGTAATAGGTATGATCATTATTTGGGTATATTTTTGCTAAATCAGCATCATTAAAACCCTCGAAAAAGGAATTCCAGGATTCTTGTGATTTTGCCAGGTTTTGAAGTGATTGTTCCCAGGCTGCTTCTGACGGATCTAAAACGGGTACAAAATAATTATGGTCAGGAGTCGTAACTGTTTCTCCCTGAACACGTCTTAAAATATTCCTTCTCCATTGTATAAGATGATTAACGATTTCCCAAATAGTGTTTAAGTTAGGGTTTGTTTTGGTGTAAGCCTGATTTGCACTTACATCTTTTAAAGTATGCTCTAAAGTGACTTCAAGCCACGGATTTCCATTATAAATGGATTGATATAAATTCGAAATTCTTTTACTTTCAGACATAATCATTAGTTTTTAATACCGAATAG
Organism: Flavobacterium sp.; assembly: GCA_039931915.1. Taxonomy (GTDB): domain Bacteria; phylum Bacteroidota; class Bacteroidia; order Flavobacteriales; family Flavobacteriaceae; genus Flavobacterium. The sequence goes on from JBDTRA010000010.1 coordinate 5,835, forward strand.
CTAATATACAAATAAGTATTTTACAACTCATCCCCGAAATTCTACAATTGGGTTATTAAATTTTTTTTAACTAAAACGGTTGAAATATATTTGTCTCATCAAAACCAAATGATATGAAAACCAAGTTACTTTTTACAATTGCATTTTTATTTACAACGGCTTTTATTTTTGCTCAGAATACCATTTCAGGAAAAGTGGTTGATCAAAAAGGAAAACCAATTCCCGGCGCTAATATTTATATTGACGGAACTTACGACGGAGCTACAAGTTCTGAAACAGGGGAGTTTTCTTTTGAAACTACAGCTACAGGAAATCAGTTTTTAATAGTGAGTTTTTTAATTTATGAAACATACAAACAAGAAATTGATGTTGCTAATTTCAAAGAACAGACTATTAAACTTAGAGAAAATGTAAATTCACTCGATGCAGTTGTAATTACGGCCGGAACATTAGAATCAGGGGATAAAGCAAGGGTTTCAGTTTTAAAACCTTTAGATATTGTGACCACTGCAGGTTCTGCCGGAAATATTATTGCAGCATTACAAACTTTGCCCGGAACACAAACTGTGGGTGAAGACGGGCGTCTTTTTGTTCGTGGGGGAGAAGCCAGCGAAACACAGACTTTTGTTGACGGAATCCGGGTAGCGCAACCTTATGGGGCAACAACCAATAACTTACCAACACGAGGTCGATTTTCTCCTTTTTTGTTTAGTGGAATTGCTTTTTCTACAGGAGGTTACTCAGCTGAATATGGCGAAGCTCTATCAAGTGTTTTATTATTGAATACACAAGATGAACCGGATCAGAATAAGACAGATATTGCTCTAATGACTGTTGGTTTAGGGTTGGGGAATACACAAAAATGGAAAAAAAGCTCATTAAGCGTTAATGCATCTTATATTAATCTGGCGCCATATCAGGCAGTAATTCCTCAAAATGTAGATTGGAACAAACCTTACCAATCTTTGTCTGGCGAAACTGTTTACCGTTATCATTTTACGAATGGAATTTTTAAATTATATGCTGCTTTTGATTCTTCTAAATTCGATCTGAATCAGAAAAACATCAATTTTGAAGATAAAGTCAGAACTGATTTAAATAACAATAATTTTTATCTGAATGCGTCCTATAAAGGTTCTTTTGGAACAGGCTGGCAGCTTACATCCGGGATAAGTTATGGTTACAGTAAAAATAAAATCAAATTTGACATAAACGATATTGATAATGATGAAAATGCAGCTCAATTGAAATTAAAATTGAGAAAAAATGTTTCTGATTATTTTAAATTGTCTTTTGGGGCTGATTATTTCATCACAAAATACAATGAAAACTTTGATGACAATATAGCAACTAAGGCTTCAAATGGTTATGATTCAAATATTGCCGCTTTTTACACGGAGGGAGATGTTTTATTTTCGAAAAACCTGGCTCTAAAAGTAGGCTTGAGACTTTCTAACAACAGTTTGTTAAATGAAACCAATCTTGCGCCGAGAGCTTCTATAGCTTACAAAGTTTCTAAAGGAAACCAATTTTCTTTTGCATACGGGGATTTTTCTCAGACTCCGGTTGTTGACTATATCAAGTATTCAAAATACCATCAGTTTGAGAGTGAAAAGGCAAGGCATTATATTTTGAATTATCAATTTACAAAGCCCGGTCAGACCTTTAGAGCCGAGGCTTATTATAAGGATTACAGCAATTTGGTCCAATATGATACAAGAGATATTCAGTATAATTCTGTTTTCAATAATAATGGTTCCGGTTATGCCAAAGGTTTGGATTTATTTTGGAGAGACAGCAATTTACATAAAAACTTTGAATATTGGATTTCCTATTCTTATATCGATTCAGAAAGACAATATAAAAACTTCCCAACTATGGCAACACCAAGTTTCGTAGCCAATCATAATTTGTCAATCGTAACCAAATATTTCATTACGGATTGGAAGTCACAAATCGGTTTCACTAACAGTTATAGTTCCGGAAGACCTTATAATGACCCCAATCAGACACAATTCATGAATGGGAAAACAAAATCATATAATAGTTTGAGTTTTAACTGGGCCTATTTATTAACTACACAAAAAATCCTGTATTTCTCAGTTTCAAATGTTTTAGGAAGTCAAAACGTTTTCGGATACGATTATGCAAAAACACCGGATGTGAACGGCGTTTATAACAGACAAGCCGTTGTGCCAACTGCAGATCGATTTTTCTTTGTTGGTTTCTTCTGGACAATCAGTCAGAATAAAAACGAGAATCAGTTGAAGAATCTTTAGGAAGGTTCTGAGGCGCTAAGATAAAAACTTAGTCCCTTAGTAACTCAGAATCTCAGAACCTTAGAAAAAAAACAATTCAGTAACCAAATTCAACAACTCAGTATTATTTAATTTTAAAAGGATAAAAAGCGACATACTTTTGAAGTATAAATTAAAAGAGTTTCAATCAATATCAAAATCTTAGAATCTTAAAAACTAAAAATCATGACTAAAATTATTGCCATAATCACTTTTTTCATCTGCAGTTTAATGTCTGCACAAAATGTAAATCTTACTGTCACTGTCAAAGGTTTAAAAAATAATACAGGAGCTGTTAAAGTAGGTTTGTACAACTCAGAGGATACATTTCTTAATACGACTTACAAAAGCATCGTTTCTGAAATTAAAAATAATGAGGCCACAGTTACTTTCGTTGGTATTCCAAAAGGGGAATACGGAATTTCAACTTACCATGATGAGAACAGCAACGGAAAGCTTGATAAAAACATGATGGGAATTCCTTCTGAAGCCTATGCATGTTCCAATAATGCCAAAGGATTTATGGGGCCGCCTTCGTATAAAGATGCTAAATTTACGGTTAGTAAGGACTCGAAAACAGAAATTGTATTAAACTAAAAATAATAATTAACAACCATTAAATACTATTAAAATGAAAAAAATAATTACTACAATCGCATTATTTACAGCAATAATATGTTCAGCTCAAACACAATTTGAACAAGGAATGGGAAAAGCCATGGGACTTTGGAAAGAAGGAAAAAATACAGAAGCTTCTGCTATGTTCGAAAGAATTGCCTCGGCCGATAAAACAAGCTGGTTACCAAATTATTATGTTGCCATGGTTAACACAACATCTGCTTTTTCAGAAAAAGATAAATCTAAAGTTGATTTGTTATTGACAAAAGCGCAGGATGCACTTGATGTTGAATTCATAAAAGATCAGAATAATTCAGAGTTATATGTTTTACAGGCTTTACTTTATACTGCCTGGGTTGTACAGGATCCGATGACAAATGCTCAAAAATATTCCAGTAAAATAATGGAGAATTACGCTAAAGCGAAAGCTTTAAATCCTAATAACCCGAGAGCTGTTTTTGGTGAAGCTGATTATCAGTTAGGAGGAGCAAAATGGACAGGTGTTGACACAAAACCATTATGTGCCCAGGTTGATAAAGCTATCGAACTTTTTGCTACTTTTAAACCGGAAACCCCTTTTTCGCCAAAATGGGGATTGGAAAGAGCTTTGGAAGCACAGAAAAATTGCAAAAAATAATATTAAAATTAGATTATAAATGAAGGAATATAAAAACACATTTGGAAATTTGAGAAGCGGAACAATCATGTGTTTCAAGATTTCTATGGTTTTTACGGTAATATTTGCAGCTTTTTTAGGAGCCGATCTAACGGTGAAAAATGTGTTACTAACGTTCTTTTTAAGCTGCCTTTATTCCTTCGGACTTGGTTTCGGGAATGGCTTTCTGAATGTTCTTTTAGATAAAAAATGGGATTGGCTTCAACAAACTAATTTAAGGGTGTATTACGGGATTCTTTGTACTGTTTTGTATACCGTTCCGGCTGTTTTAGGAATCAACTATATTATTTTTGTGATAGTTCAGGATCTTCCTTTAGAAAAGTTTTTTAGTGAAAGAATGATTTGGGTACACCTTTTTTATATCATTTTATCTTTGGGTGTTTCGACTTTCATGCAGGCCAGAAGTTTTATGGTCAAATGGAAACAGGCATCGAAATTTGAAGTGACTCAACAGAAGATTATTGCAGGAACGGCAAATGCAAAATTCGAAAGTTTAAAGAACCAGATAGACCCGCATTTTCTTTTCAATAGTTTAAATGTTTTGAGTTCGTTAATTGAAGAAAATCCTGATAACGCACAAAGATTCACAACTTCTTTATCTAAAATCTATCGCTATGTTTTAGAACAAAAAGACAAAGAATTGGTTTCTATTGAAGAAGAATTGTCTTTTGCAAAAACGTACATGAATCTGCTGAAAATGCGTTTCGAAAATAGTTTGTTTTACGAATTGCCAACGACAGATATCAATCCGGATGCAAAAGTGGTTCCGTTGTCTTTACAGCTTTTACTGGAAAATACGGTAAAACACAACGTTGTAAGTGAGCAGAAACCATTGCATATCAAAATTTTTATTGATGGGGATTGTCTTGCTATTCAGAATAATTTCCAGAAGAAAGAAGTGCTGCAGGACCGACAGGGGGTAGGTTTGCAAAACATCGTAAACCGATACGGAATTGTTACTGACAGAAAAGTTATGATCGAACAAAACGAACAAAATTTTACAGTTAAGATTCCAATTTTAACTAAACAAATATCAGTTATGGATACAAATGCAGAATACAGCGATGAAAATAAAGCCTATTTCAGAGCTAAAAAAAGAGTAGAAGAACTAAAAGGATTTTACACAAATGTAATTTCTTATTGTTGTATAATTCCGTTCTTAATTTTTATAAATTTGAGATATTCTCCTGGATTTCAATGGTTTTGGTTTTCTGCTTTAGGCTGGGGATTTGGAGTCGTAATGCATGCTTTTAAAGTTTTTGGTTACAGCTCAGGTTGGGAAGAACGAAAAATTAGAGAAATTTTAGAAAGAGAAAATAATAAACAAACCTGGAAATAATTATGGAACCGAATTATACTGAAGGAGGACGTTATTATCAGGCTCAGGAAAAAGTAAAAGAAATTAGAAAATTTTATGAGCATTTGACTGTATATGTTCTTTGTAATCCAATTGTAATAATAGTAAATCTTATGACTTCACCGGGTTATTTATATTTTTGGTATTCTTTACTGGGTTGGGGAGTTGCAATTATTTTACATGGATTGAAAGCCTTTGATCGTTTTCCTTTTTTTAATAAGGAATGGGAAAAAAGAAAAATAGATGAGATTTTGGAAAAAGAGAATAATCAACAAAAATGGGAGTAATCATGGAAATTAATTATAATGAAGAGGATAAATATTACTTGGCCAAAAAGAAAGTTGAGAATATTAAAGGGTTTTACGGAAACTTAACATCATTTGTAGGTGTAAATATTGTTTTGATTTTTATTAATCTATATACAACACCAAATCACTTGTGGTTTTACTGGCCTTTAATGTGGTGGGGAGTAGGTGTTGTTTTTCATGGATTAAAGGTTTTTGAAGTATTTCCGGTTTTAGGAAAAGGCTGGGAGGAACGAAAAATTAAGGAAATTATGGAAAAAGAAAAAGAGTATAAAAATAAATGGCAATAATTAAATCAAAATAAAATGGGACGATTTAGAAGACAGATGTATGACGAGCATGCACACAAATTCAGTACAGACGAAAGTTATAATCTGGCATACAATAAGGTAAAAAAGATTAAAGGGTTTTACTCGCATTTAAGAATCTATCTTATTGTAAATGTAATTATTGTAGTTTCTAATTTAAACAGCAGTTTTGTTGGAAATTACTTTCATGTAAATGGATTGTCCGATTGGAATACTTATTCTACGGCGATATATTGGGGAATTGGGTTGCTGATTCATGCATTCACCGTATTTTCTCCTGATGTTTTTTTTAATAAGGATTGGGAGCAAAAGAAAATTCAAAAATATATGGATAAAGATGCTCAGAATACAAATAAATGGCAGTAATTTTAAACTAATTTTTTCAATTTTTGCACTCTGTTAAATGACCACATTAATTATCGAAGACGAAAAGCCGGCAGCGAGACTGTTGCAGCGAAAGCTTGTAAAGCTAAATATTGCAGTAGAAACTATGCTGCATTCTGTAGAAGAATCAATTGATTGGTTTTCAAATAATCAACATCCGGATTTGATTTTTCTTGATATTCAGTTATCAGATGGTTTGTCGTTTGAAATTTTTGAAAAAATAAATATTCAAAGTGCTATTATTTTTACGACTGCATACGATGAATATGCTTTAAAAGCATTTAAACTGAATAGTATTGATTATCTTTTAAAGCCTATTGATGAAGATGATTTAGAAATTGCCGTTACTAAATTTAAAACGCGAATTCCAAAAATAGATGCAGGAAATCAAAATCTTCAGCTTGATTTTGAGCAAATACGTCAAATGTTGTCTAATCCTTTCGAGAAGAGTTATAAAAAACGATTTACGGTTAAAATCGGACAGCATTTAAAAGTCATCACCACTGATGAAATCGAATGTTTCTTTAGTGAAAATAAAGGAACATACATTCATACTTCCGATAACAGAAACTATTTAATCGATTCGACTTTAGAGATTCTGGAGCAAGAACTGGATATGAAAGATTTCTTTCGCGTAAGCAGAAAATTTATAGTTCCGCTTCAGGCGATAAAAGAAATTCAGGTGTATACCAATTCCCGTCTTAAAGTTATTTTACCAACTTACAAAGAAGATGAGGTAATTGTAAGCCGCGAAAAAGTTCAGGATTTTAAGAATTGGCTGGCATAGGTTTCTTGGCTTCCAAAATCATATAAAACTGAATTCCAAACAGGATAGAAGCTAAAACCAAATGTATCGCCTGACTTCCTATTGGGAAATCAAAATATGCCATTGCAATTCCGGTTATAATTTCAACTAAAATTATTGAAAGCACCCATTTTTGTTTTGAAAAACCTAAGCCTAATTTGGTGTTTCTAACATATAAATACAAATTCACAAACAATACTGAAACTGAAAAGGACCGATGAACGTAAAATATAAGAGAAGGATCTTGTAGCCAAAGAATACTGGCTGTTAAACCATTTTTTACCTGTTCATCTACAAATTGACGTACCTGTGTTCCAATTGCAACCTGAATTAAAGTCAGTAAAAGAGAAAATACAAGCACATTTTTGAATGTTGAATTATATCTAACCACAGCTAATTTTGGTCTCGCCAATTGAATAATATACAAAATCACAGCCACAATTACCAAAGCCATTATCATGTGAACCGTAATTTTGATTGGATTCAATACTGAGTAAACCACTTTAGCACCTAACCAGCCTTGAAAGCCCATCATAAAAACTACTAACCATGAAAGCAGCGTGATTTTTTTGTTTTGTTTCCAGAATCTAAATGAAGCGATTGCCATTACAAAACAACCAATACCTGCCAAAGCACCGATTAATCTATTTATGTATTCTATCCAGGTGTGCAGTGGATTAAATAAAGCATAATCGTGTTTAGTGTATTTTTCCCAATGCGAAACATCAAAAGCAGTTTGAGTCGTAAAATTGTCTTTTGCAACCAATAAAGTTTCATCTTTAATGATTACCTGTCCTTTTTCAAAAATACGATTTGGTGCCCAGGTCAGTTCTTTTAAATCTGTTGGGGGAATGTAATAACCAAAACATTTTGGCCAATCAGGACAACCCATTCCGGAACCTGTCATACGTACCAATGCTCCTGCGACAATTACTAAGTAAACTAAAACTAATGCTATTTTTGCGATTATAGGGAAATGTTTTCTCATTCTGTTCCGATTAATTCGATTTCATTTTTTTGGTTTAAAATTCTTTTCAAATAAAATTTTAAAAAGTAAAAGTTTGTGATAATGTTTAAAGAAAATATTATGATAGATTCTGTAATTCTTTCACCATAAGTATCGTTAACTTCTAGTTTGAGAAAGTCAATTAGAATAAAATTTTCAAAACAAAAGTAAATGACAATTGCTATTACAATAGAAATAATACAGCCTAAAAAAAATATTAATTTGTATTTAAATTGTTTCTTTTCTATTTTGTTTATTTTTTTTAAAAACAAGATGTAATATGATATTATTATTGCTAAGATTATTACTAAAAAAACAACTCCTAAAGCATCCATTATTTTTTTGGTATTAAGTTTAGTTTTTCGGCTCGTTTTATTATAAACTGATAAGCCGCATCATATTCATTTGGGATTTCGCCTTCTAAAATCGCTTCTTTTACAGCTTCTTTCAAAATTCCAATTTCGCGTGAAGGTTGTAAATTGAATATCTCCATAATTTCTTCACCGGAGATTGGCGGTTGAAAATTACGCACATGGTCGCGTTCCTCAACTTCAACAATTTTCTGACGGACAATTTCGAAGTTCTTATGGTATTTTTTAAACTTCGATGGATTTTTAGTAGTAATATCTGCTTCGCACAAAGTCATTAAATTTTCGACATCTTCACCGGCATCAAATACCAGACGGCGTACAGCACTGTCGGTTACAAGATCCTGTGCCAAAACTATTGGGCGGGAACTCATGATCACCATTTTTTGTACAAATTTCATTTTGTGATTTAATGGCATGTGCAGGCGTTCAAATATTTTTTTGGCCATTTTTCCGCCCAGAAATTCATGTCCGTGAAAAGTCCAGCCTTGTTTTTTGTTGAAACGTTTTGTTGGTGCTTTTCCGATATCATGCAATAAAGCCGACCAGCGTAACCAAACATCATCTGTGTTCGGACAGATATTATCGACAACTTCCAGCGTGTGATAAAAGTTGTTTTTATGTGTATGACCCTCAATTTCCTCCACCTGATTCAATGCTGTTAATTCAGGTAAAATAATGTCTAAAAGTCCGGTTTTATATAAAAGTAAAAATCCGATCGAAGGTGTATCTGTCGAAAGGATTTTGTTTAATTCATCTACAATCCTTTCTCCCGAAATAATATTTATTCTTTCGGCATTTTTGGTAATTGCTTCCAATGAATTTTTTTCAATCTCAAAACCCAACTGAGTAGCAAAACGGATAGCGCGCAGCATTCGCAACGGATCATCAGAATACGTAATACTTGGATCTAAAGGCGTTTTTATAATTTTATTTTCTAAATCAGCCAAACCACCAAAAGGATCAGAAAGCTCTCCAAAAGTTTTTTTGTTTAAAGATAACGCCAAAGCATTTATGGTAAAATCACGACGGTTCTGATCATCTTCAAGAGTTCCGTTTTCGACAAGCGGATTTCTACTGTCGAAATTATATGATTCTTTTCGTGCGCCAACAAACTCAATATCAGTGTCTTCAAAACGTAACATTGCAGTTCCATAGGTTTTAAAAACCTGTACTTTTGGTTTTTTAGGAAGTAGCTCGGATACTTTTAAAGCCAATTCGATGCCACTGCCAACAGCCACAACATCAATATCCTTTTTTGAACCACGGTTTAAAAGTAAATCCCGGACAAAACCGCCAATAACGTAACTGTCAACGTTTAGTTCCTGAGATGCCTGCGAAATAACTCCGAAGATTGTATCTTGTAAAGCTGTTTTGTAGTTTGTTTGTATAGCCACGAATTCACTAATTTTTAAATATTACGTTTTATTCCTCAAGAGAATTCAACGTCGGCAAATTTACAACATAGAAAATGCCTTTTATAATCTCAGGCTCACTTTTTTAAAGAAAATGCTGGTTTTTAGTATTGAATTTTGTCAAAACAGAAATATGTAAGTTTAAATTCAGGACTTTTATACAGCTATTGAACAAATCAATTCGGATAGGTTATTTTTAGAAATTCAATTTGTATTTTTGAATCACATAAAAATGTACAAATGAAAATTGTTATATCGCCTGCGAAGTCATTAAATTTTGAAAAAGAATTACCAACTACTCAACATACAGAACCTTCTTTCCTTAAAGAAGCACGTCAGGTCCACAAAGTTTTAAAACCTAAAAAACCGGCTGATTTAGCTGAATTAATGTCGATTTCTGAAAAACTGGCAGATTTGAACTGGAAAAGAAATCAGGAATGGAAAACACCTTTTACTCCGGAAAATGCCCGACCGGCAGTTTATACTTTTGATGGAGATGTGTATACGGGTTTAGATGCGTATACAATTCCGTTAGAGAAATTAGATGTCCTGCAGGATAAGCTTCGAATTTTATCAGGGCTTTACGGAGTTTTAAAACCGTTGGATTTAATGCAGGCGTATCGTTTGGAAATGGGAACAAAACTGCCAATTGGAGACCATAAAAACCTACATGATTTTTGGAAAACACCGGTTACCAAAGCTTTAAATAAAGAACTAGCAAAAGGGGAGTTGTTTGTAAATTTAGCCAGTACCGAATATTTTTCTGCTGTTGATGTAAAAACATTAAAAGTTCCTGTGATTACTCCGGATTTTAAAGATTATAAAGACGGAAAACTAAAGATTATCAGTTTCTTTGCCAAGAAGGCCAGAGGTATGATGGTACGTTATATTATCGATTCCAATGCAGAAACAATTGATGACTTGAAAGGGTTTAATTATGAAGGCTATCAGTTTGATGCGAATCTATCAAAAGGGAATCATTTGGTTTTTACGAGATAGGGTTTTTTGAGGTTCAAAGTTGCAAAGGTTCAAAAGTTTTTAAAATTGGCTATATTTCCCTAAAAGTTAGCTTTATCTAATATATTTAAAAATATTAATTTTAATGAAATCATTCTTTTACTTTTTTTTACTTTTTTTCTACCTTTCATTTTCTTATTGTCAGGAAAATAATGTTGAGGGTTTGACAATAAAATTTAAGAAAGTTTCTGAAGATTACATGATTCCAGGAATTCCAAATGGGCCTTATGGTTCTATGCCCATTGCTGCAAACGAAGGGATGAAATTTGTCAAACTTAAAATTAGTATGACAAATGAAGGAAATATAAATTGTATATTCAATTTTGATGATGTTTACATTTCTACCGAACAAGACAGCTTGTATAGATTTTATAAATTTCAAGGATATTTTGTAAATAGTATTACAAAAATTAAGCCTCAAAAAGAAATTAGCAGGATACTACTATTTGAATTTCCAGATAAAATGACACCAAAAGAGTTATTTATTGAGGACAAAAGATATAAAATCATTGTAGAAGAAAAATGATTAAATAATAACTAAAACTAAAAAAAAGCCGAGTCAATTCCATATGACCCGGCTTTTTGTATTATAAATAATTTTTAAATATTAATGCATCGCGTCTGCAGGATTAATTTTGTTTTTCCCTTTTTTAATAAAAAAGATAATCGGAATACAACATAAGAACATAATCCCTAAATACATAAAAATATCTATGTAGGACATTACGGTACTTTGTTTTAAAACAGCATAATCCATAGCCTGATATGTTTTTTTAAGCGCAATATCTGCACTATATCCTTTAGCCATAAAGGCGTGCTGCATTCCTGAAATACGTTGTTGAACCTCAAATTTGGCAGGGTCTAAATTGTTAATCAGATTTACTCTGTGTTCCTGACTGAAACGCGTGATAAAAGTCGTGATAATCGCAATACCAAATGATCCTCCTAATTGACGCATCATTCCTGTAAAAGCGGCCCCTTCACCAATATGTTTTCCTTTTAATGTTGAAAGCGAAAGTGTGCTAATAGGTACAAAAAGTAACCCTAAACCAATTCCTCTTAAAATTAAAGGCCAATACATATGTTCAACGCCGGTATCTGGTGTCATACGGGTTTGCATCATAAAAGTAAAGAAGAAGAAAACTAAAAATCCTATTCCAACCATATAGCCTTGTGGCACACCTTTCTGAATCATGTTTCCAACAAAAGGCATCATAATAGCCGTTGTAATAGATCCCGGAATCAATAATAATCCCGCATCTGTGGCTGTCCAGCCTAAGATAGCCTGAGTATATATCGGAATAATCAATGTTGATCCATATAAACCGAAACCAAGAATGAAACACATTATGGTTCCGATTCTTAAGTTTCCATCTTTCATCACGCTTAAATTTACAATTGGATATTTATAGGTAAGCTCTCTCCAAATGAATAATACTAATCCAAAAATAGTAACAACACTTAGTCCGGTAATTAATGGATCATTAAACCAATCATCCTGTTGTCCGTGTTCTAAAACGAATTGTAACGCTCCGATGAATGTCGCCAAAAGTATAATTCCCCACCAATCGACCTGATTAGCTTTTAATTTTTCTCCATATTTAGGACTTCTTACGAAAGTAATGGCTAAAATAGTAGCAATAATTCCCAACGGAATATTGATATAAAATATATAAGGCCAGGAATAATGATCTACTAAATAACCTCCCAAAGGCGGACCTAAAGTTGGCCCAACAATTACTCCCATTCCGTAGATTGCTTGTGCCATACCACGTTTTGCAACCGGATAACTTTCTGTTATAATGGTTTGTGCTGTTACAAGCAATGCACCACCACCCATACCCTGGACAAACCTGAATGCAACCAATTCCCAAATATTATTAGCGTTACCACATAAAAAGGAACAGACTGTAAATATTATGATAGAAGCCACAAAATAATTACGTCTTCCAAATTGCTGTGACAGCCAGCTTGTCATCGGTATTACAATAACATTCGCAATAGCGTATGCTGTAATAACCCAGGCCACATCTGTCAAAGTAGCTCCAAGACTTCCTCGCATGTCTGTGAGCGCTACGTTTACAATTGTGGTATCAACGATTTCCAACAATGCACAAAGTACTGCTGTAATCGTAATAATAACACGTCTGTAACCGTATTCTACTAAATCGTCTTCTCCTTGTACTGCTGTCATTTTATTTCAAATGTACGTCTACATCAACATTCATTCCCGGGCGTAATAATTTTACTTTCTCAGGATCGTTTGATTTATCTAAACTAATTTTTACAGGTAATCTCTGGATTGTTTTTACGAAGTTTCCTGTTGCGTTGTCAGGAGGTAATAATGAAAAACGTGATCCTGTAGCCGGAGAGAATGAAGTTACAATTCCCTTGAATTCATAGTTAGGGTATGCATCAACTTTTAAACTCACTTTTTGCCCTACAATCATTTTATTTAATTGAGTTTCTTTAAAATTAGCAACAACCCAGGCTTCATTATTATTGATGATATAAAATAAAGATTGCCCCGGCTGAACTAATTGTCCCGGCTGGATATCAACTTTAGATACCTGACCATCAATAGCTGCCGTTACAACTGTGTAAGTAAGATTTAATTTGGCAACATCCAGCATTGTTTTTGCTTTTTTGATGTTTGCAGCAGCTACTTCTGTCTGTTTGTCGGAAACTTTAGATTTAGACTGAATTACTGATTTTTGAAAAGAACTCGCTCTTTGTTGCTGCTCCAGAACACGTACCTGATTTTCAGCTTCGTCTTTTGCCGTCTGAGCCTGTTCAAATTGCTGCTTTGTAATAGTATGTGTTTTATACAAATTATTGTAACGGTTGTAATCGTTTGTAAGTTGTCTTAATCTGATTTTTGCACTTTCGATAGAACCACCTGCAGATTTCATATTTGCATCAGAAACGGAGATACTTGCATATGCACTTCCGATATCAGCTTTTGCAGCTTCATATTGACCTTCGGCACCTAACAAAGCAGCATTTGCCTCATCAATTTTTAATTGATAATCTCTTTTGTCAATTGTAAACAAAGTATCTCCTTTTTTTACAAAATCATTATCTTTCACATACACCTTGCTAATATATCCGGATACTCTCGGGATAATCGGATTCATCTTTTTCTCTATTTGAGCATCATCCGTTTCTTCGTGGGATAATGAATGCATGTATTTTGTTATTCCGTAAGTTCCGCCCACTAAAACCAAAACGGTTAGTATAATGATGAATTTAGTATTTGTTTTTTTCTTTTCCATGAGAGCTATCGATTATATTTTAGAAAGATTGAATGATTGTGATAATTGTCCTGACACCGAAAGTAATTCGTAGTATTTTTGAATAATAGTCGCTTTTGATAAAGCAGTGTTTATTTTTGCATTAAGTTGTTCTACATCTGCTTCAACTAAATCATTAGTGTCAGATAAACCATTATCAAATTTGTCTTTTACAAGCCTGTAGTTTTCTGCCGCCTGTTGAAGAGCTTCCTCATACACTACGCTTTGATTAATCGATAAGTTATAATCTTCAATAGATTTCTGTACTTCAATTTTAATACGGTCAGTCATTACGGCTTCAGTATTTTTTACTTCTAATGCTTTACTTTCAGCTTGACGTACATGGGCATTGTTTTTTAGGATTCCGGATAAGTCATAAGTTAAACCAAGTCCAAAATTCATTGCATATTTTACAGTAATGAAATCTTTAAGATCTAAAGCTGTATAGCCACCCAGTAATGCAAGAGAAGGATAATAACCTGATTTTGCTATTCTGATATTGGCCTCACTGGCTTTCTGCTGAAAACGAATAGCTTCTAAATCTTTTCTGCTTTCAAGCGCTATTGCATCTGAAGTTGGTGCATTGCTTGTTTTTAAATTGAAGAAATCATCTTCGTTAACCTGAAGTTTTACTGTCGGATCTAATTTTAATATAGTAGTCAGATAAAAATTGATGTTATTGATATTGTTATTTGCTTCATCTATTGATAACTTCGTTTTGGAAACCAATAACTGTGCTTTCAATAAATCATTTCTTGGGATGATTCCGTTTTTTTCCAGTTCCGTAAAATCAGTTACACGCTGTTGCGCCTGTTTTTGATTTTCGTTTAAAAGGTCTAATGTTTTTTGTGCTTTGTATAGTGCAGTATAATAGGTTATTATGTGCAAAGCAACATCTTCCTTAGTTTTAGCAGCGTTTGCGTTTTCAGCCTCATAAAGATTGTCGTATGCCTCGATACTGCTCTGAATTTTAAACCCCGAAAAAATGGGCAGACTTAAATTTGCCATACCAAACATTGCACGGTCCGGCGAAGCCATTGGTTCTGCACTTGCTTCATCATTATGCATGTCAATTGAAGCTCTTGTTAATCTCTGGTATTGCCCTGAAATTTTTAAATCAGGATATTGGTTATTTTTAACCGTCTGTAACTCATACTTTTTTGAGTTTACCTTAGTATTGGCAAGCGTAACTTCGTTACTTTTTTCCCAAGCCATTTTTACGGCTTCATCTAAGGTTAAACTTGTTTTTTCTTGTGCTTCTGATGAAATTCCGATAAAGAAAATCCCAAAGAGCATTAATTGACTAATTTTCATAAACAAGTAGCGCTTTTATAGTTTGTTGAATGTGCTTTGTAAGGCTGTTTTTAATGTAATCGTTGTATAACTTTTCAGTATTTAAATTCAGGAGTTCTTCAAAAAAAGGTTTGTTCATGTGAAAATGGAAAAAAGTTCCCATTATTGTTGGAGTTATCAACGGAATAATCACATCTTTTCTAAAAATACCTTTTGACTGGCCTTCCTGAATAATGGCTTCAAGCAATTTTAAGTTTCCTTTTTTAAGCTCTGTGAAAGCCTCCAGGCTCTGTTCTCTTTTTTTTAAAGTAAGTTCAAAGTGTAAAACCCTGTAAATTCCTCTGTTACAATTGATTCTTTGAATGTAAATTTCGATTAATTTATTGACTTTATCAAGAGGTTCCAGATTTTCCATTAATAAATTTTCGAGCAGTAATCTTAAGTCAGAAGTTTTGTAGAGAATTAAAGACTCAAGTAATCTTTCTTTGGATCCAAAATAATACGAAACCATGGCAACATTGATTTTTGCCGCTTTTGAGATATCCCGTATCGATGTGCCTTCAAATCCTTTTTCAGAAAACAGCTTTTCAGCCACCTCCAAAATCTGAATTTTTTTATCGTTTAATTCAATGGTTGACATAATTTTATTGCTAATCGAATACAAAATTAAACAAGCGTTTAATTTAAACACTTGTTTAATTTTGTTTTAACATAATATTAACATTAAAAAATATGTAGACTATGGGACAATATTTTGGTTTAATAGACGATATGGAATTTGTTATATTTTATAAATCGAACTTTATTTATGTTCCCACACCAGAATTCATAAAAGATTTTGGTACGACTTTTCAGTCAGCTATAAACGAAGTTATGAAAAATTGCAAATTTATAGTAATCAAAAAAACCTTTTTCCTATAATTAGAAAAAGGCTTTTGGTAATAAAGGTTAGTAAATTTTTGGTGATATTATGTCTTATTGACAATGATTAGCATCAACATATGTACCTATTCTGCCTCCGGCAGCAGTGACCTGACTTTTAGTAATACCGTTTGATGTGGCAGGCAGATTGAAATAAGTATAAGGATGATTGCCGGTTGTTGTTACAAGCATTGTAAAGATATCTATTCCTGTAAAATAAGCATCTATGATTGCAGCATCTGCAGCAACTTCACTTTCAACACCGCTTAAACGTACCGCTCCAAGCTGGAAGAAACCATTCATAGTCTGATCTCCACCAGGGCCACGGTCAATAAACCAGGCAGTATTACCCTGGGCCTGAGTATAATTTACTCCACCAATAGTAAGACCGTTTACCCAAAAGACGCTTGCCCCATTATTAACTGCTCCATTCGCGAAGAAAAACCCTTGTGAAAAAGAACAATATTCTTCAATAGGACAACCAGGTCCGGAAAGAGTTCCCTGATTACATGAAGTACCGGCTTTAATCCATACAGCAGCAGTATCTGCGATACTATACCCCCGATCAAATTTTAATACCAATACCCAGGATGTTGCTGCCTGAAGGTCATTGAACTTAACAAAATTAGTTGTGGTAGCTTGTGGATTACAAGTTGTGCCAGATCCTTCTGTGGGTACTAAATTGGCCGGACTTCCGTTTACAGTTGCCCAAATAATATCTCCAAAAGTCGCGCTTTGGTCTCCACAGTTATTTAAGTCGATGATAAAATGGCTTAAATTTTTTGCATTTGCTTTGAGACGCGTTATTGTATACGTCCAAATTGTTCCATCTGCACTAACAGTAACAGAAACGTTGTAATCACCCCACTGACTTGTAGAATTAGGTGATTTAGCACTAGATGCAGACATTGGAGCATCAGGACTAACGGTTGCAGGCTCATCGCTGCAACCAAGTGTGGTAAGAGCCACAATTGCTAGTAAAATTAATCTTTTCATTTTGTTAAATATTTAAATGGATTAATTAAAAAATTTACCATAAATATTGTAGGAAATTTAATAGCAGAAGTGGAATATCTGACCGAAGTTATAGTGCAAATTGAAATAAAAAAAATAAACCCGTCTAAGGGGTGATTAACTCGTTAAAGTACTGTAATTATGAGTGTTAAGTGGTGTTTGATATTTCTCAGATAAGTACGGTAGCGTTTCAGGAAAAAGGATGTTTCCTTCAGGATAATATTTTTTCATAAGTAAGGTTTCCAAAAAGCTAAAAAAAAGCCCCTGCAACGTTATTCATAGTTATCAATAATGTTGCAAGAGCTTGATTATTTTTGTTTCAGGTTTCGATATAAAATAGCGAAAGAATCCAAAAAAATATTATACCGGAGTAATCACAAGTATAGATTGTACAAATTATTTTTTTACAGTAATATCATATATTCCGGACTCTAATTCAAAAATATATTTTTTGTTATTTGTCCCGGTATATTTCACTCCGAATATTGAAGATAATGTTTTTTCCTTTGCTTTAATATCCGTAATCGATGGAGCATTCAGCATAAGTGTTGCAGTTGTATTTGCCGGAACTGCAAAATGGTATACATATTTGTTATCCTTTATTTCCCAACTACTTTCAATACGTCCATACATTGAATCGTAATAGCCTTTTGCGAAAGTCATTTTATCAGTTGGATCGGGTTCCGGCTGTAAAATAAAATGCTTAAAACCCGGAGAGTTCTCATCCCGCGCTATTCCAAGCGAATGCGTATACATCCACGCTCCAATTGCTCCAAATGAATAATGATTGAATGAGTTCATATTATTATTGCCTCCAAATCCGGCAATGTGGGTAAATGAATTTAAGCGTTCCCAAATTGTGGTTGCGCCCTGATCGATAGGATACAGCCACGATGGGTAAGAGGTTTGCTGAAGCAAGTTGTAGGACAGATCAGAATAGCCATTATCAGACAATGCTTTGCTGATCCATGAAGTACCAATAAAACCCGTCATGAGAGAATAGGGAGGACATTCCACTTTCTGGTCGGTTATATTACTGCGGGTAATTGTATGGGCAAAATTTTTCAGCGCAATGGTCTTGTTCGTCTCATTAAACATATTAAATGCCAATGGCAATACATACGATGTTTGGGTGTCAATGATTTTTCCGCGAAATACTGTTTTTCCTGTCTGACTATCGATGTATGTTTTGTTAAAGAATTCTTTTCTTTTCTTACTTAGCTCTGAAAATTGTTCGGCATCCTCTTTTTTATTGAGCACTAATGCTATTTTATTCATAATATCTAAATCGAAAATAAGATAGGACTCCCAAAACAGTGACTTTTCATTTTTGGTATCTTCGAGGCTTAACCAATCGCCAAGGCTAGTCCATACACCTCTCTCTTTTTCTTTAAAGACACCTGTTTTTGGGTCAATATCGCGGATGAGGTACTCTATATAATTTTTCATGGCATCATAATGTTCATACAGTAAATCTATATCATTATATTGCTGATAGCTTTCCCAGGCAACCGTAATACCTGCGCTGCCCCACATGGTTTCGCCAAAACCAACTCCCAGCGGAGCTACATCCGGAAAACGACCGTCTTCGCGCTGAATATCTCTCATTGCGCGCATATGTCTTCTTAAAAACTGAGGTATAGTGGCTAGATAAGTTGCCGTACGGGAAAAAACGGAAATATCTCCGCTCCAGCCCAAGCGTTCATTCCGTTGCGGACAGTCAGTAGGAATAGACATAAAATTAGCGTAGGATGACCACACTATATTTTCCCACAGTTTATTTACTTTAGGATTTGATGTTTCATATTTTGATGAGAGGTCGTGAATTGAACTTAAAACTTCTCCTTTTACGGCATCTAAAGGCAAAGGCTTTTCTATTCCGGTTATTTCAACATATCTGTAACCATGATACGTAAACCGTGGATTTATTACTTCGTCCCCGTCTTTGGTAATATAAATATCCTGCGACATGGCTGCACGGATATTTTCGAGCATAATCATGCCGGTATTGTCTTTATATTCGGGTAAATCAGAGTATTTTACTTCGGCAAACCGGAGAATTATCTTTTTGCCGGATTCCATATCTTTCAGATTGATTTTTGGAACACCAGCCATGTTTTGTCCCATGTCATAAACAAATACTCCCGGACGGATTTCTTCAACGGAAAGAGCCTTTAATTCTTTTATTTTCTGTACTGTTGTGCCAAATTGTCCAATGAGCTGCATGTTGCTAAAATCGCTTACATCGAGTATTTTGTCCCATGGCTTGTCTGTGTTTATATGTTCTTCAAGAGAAACTTCTTTGCATTTTTTCCATGTCGCATCATTATAAGAAGCGATGCTCCAGTTTTTTATAAGGACATCTTTTGTTGCATCATATACTTCTCCCTGAAAAAAACTACCATAAACTAATGGGCCATCATTAAAATATTTCCATGTTGAAGGATTGGTGGTGATTATATCTTTTTCACCATTTGTATAGGTAATCACCAGTTTTGCCAGAATAGATTGTTTGTCACCAAAAAAGTTCCAAAAATCACCCATAAACGTACTGCCACCGCTCCACCAGCCTTCCCCCAGTATTGCACCAATTACATTCTTTCCGTCAGTTAAATAGTCTGAAACATCGTATGTCTGATATAATAGTGTTTTGTTGTACTGTGTTGCGCCCGGATTAAAATAATCGTTACCAACACGTTGCCCGTTTAGGTACATTTCATATATTCCTCGTGATGTGACATACAGGCGGGCTTTGGCAATTTTAGAATTTTTTGTTGAGAACGCAGAACGCAGCATTGGCATTGAGTTTCTGGTTGGGTTTGTTAAAACCTGCAAACCGGATTCTTTTCCTTCTATTTTATATGGATTTGAATATGCTGAATACAATACATTTGAAGGATTACGGTAATTACATATCTGAACATCTGAAAAATAAGCAGTTTGTTTCTTCTCCACACTAAAACCAATATTTGCAACAACCGGATAGGCAATGTGGTCACCTCCTTTACCTAGCGGGTTGAGGTCCAGGTCTGCAATAAAATTTTCTTTTCCTTCTCCGTCTATATAAACTTTGGTATCTCCTAATACAGTTGATATATGAACTCTGTGATTTTCGTATTGGTTTTGTTTATTTATAATGGAGTTGGGAACAATGAAACTTTTGAAGGGAATGTTCCTTTTGTCCTGTGGTGTATAGCCGCTTCGGTAAATATTCAGTTTGGCAGTTTTTTCTGAAGTAAGGGAAGCAACATCTAATTCAATTAAGATATAGGAACTGTCTTTGGGGTTTTGGAGCTTAAAAAGATTTTTATTTTTATCCATTAAGCGATTGTCGTTTGCCCCGAATATAAAACCTGCTTTTGAACTGCCGGAAGCTTTATCTAACCGTAACGTATAATTTATTTTAAATACAGGAAGGTAGTCTGAATAAAGTATCATGTCATCATCTTCAGTACCAATCCATTTGGCGCCATCCCAAGCTGATAATGCAGAATCGGAATTCATTAAGCCAGTTTCAAAGAATGATTGTGCCTCGTGCTTTTTTTGATTCTGATCCCAGACAAAAACCTGCCAAATATAACGCAAAGAAGGTTTTAACGGAGTTCCGGCATACTTTATATTAAGTGATATGTCACTTTCTTTTTTGCCGCTATCCCATACTTTCTGGTGGTTTTCATCAACTACGATAATCTGATAGGCTGTTTGGTAACAACCGGCTTTTTCAGAAGTCATCTGCCAGCTAAAGCGTGGGTTTGTAACATCTATTCCCAGAGGGGTTTCTGTATATTCTGACCGAAGATTAATAATTTCTATTCCAGATGCTTTTGAAACTGAAGATGCAAAAAGACTAATTAAAAGTATTGTAGTAAACAGATAATTTATTCGTGCCATTATTTAAAATATTACTTAATTATTTTAGTTTTATTCTTTGCGGAATTTTAAACTTTTTATTCGATTATTTACAAAGTGAAATATTCCAACGAATATTAAAAACATACAAATTTTCATTAGCACCGAGAGGATGAGGTTTGAAGGATAAATATCTAATTCATTGTACATTGTCCAACTGCTTGGCAGGTAATCTCTGTGAAATGAAGTAGATATTATGACCATTTTTTCTATCGAAATCATTAATAAAACACTAAAAAATAACCGCAATAATATGTTTTTACGGATTTTTTTAAATCTTAAAAGTTGTGTAATCGCAACCCAAAGCAAAGGTTGTATCCAAAATCCAAACCAATACTTTCCAAAGATTCTATTTAGCATAGAAATTTTATCTTCTTCATTAAGTATATTAAATTCGACGATTATTCCAGCGATCCAAATTATTAAATATAGGATTCCAATAAATGAAATAAATTTATTTGCTTCCTCGTCAGTTTGATGTAAAATCTGTTTTTTAATGAAAATGCTCAAGAACAAATATAAAATTGTGAATAGCCCGAATGCTGTGAAAAAATCCTGAGTTATAACATGTAAAGTAAAAATTATTTTTTCTGTCATCGATTTTTAGATCTTACTATTTGGTTTAATATTGCTAAATGTAACAATAAATTTATATAAATGCGAAGCGTTATTTTATTTGAAATGGACATAAAAAAACGGCATCTAAAATTTTAGATGCCGTTTGATTTTATACTAAAAACTATCTATCGAATCCCTTCCACAAATTCCTTGATTTTTCCGCTTCCGCTTTCAGATAAATGTTTGATAAAAGCACTACCGATAATAGCTCCTTTTGCAAATTTGGTTGCCTGGCTGAAAGTCTCTTTATTTGAAATTCCGAAACCTATGATTTGTGGGTTTTTCAGATTCATGTTTGAAATTCTTTCGAAATAATCTTCCTGAATGTTTCCGAATCCTGCCTGAGAACCCGTAACACTTGCCGAACTTACCATATAAATAAATCCGTTTGAAACGCTGTCGATAAAACGGATGCGTTCGTCTGAAGTTTGCGGGGTAATCAAAAAGACATTTATTAAACCGTATTTTTCGAAAATAACTTTGTATTGTTCTGCATATACATCAACCGGAAGATCCGGAATAATTAATCCGTCAATACCGATTTCGGCACATTTTTTACAGAATTCTTCAACGCCGTATTGTAATATCGGATTAAAATATCCCATGATAATCAATGGTATTTTTACGCTTTCGCGGATGTTTTTCAACTGATCAAAAAGAATCTGTGTTGTCATTCCGTTATGTAAAGCCTTTGTTGAACTCGCCTGAATTGTTGGCCCGTCGGCCAAAGGATCGCTGAAAGGCAAACCAATTTCGATTAGGTCAACACCATTTTTTTCTAAATCCTGAATAATCTGAACGGCATCATTTAAATTAGGATATCCAGCCGAAAAATAAATAGAAAGTATCTTTTTATCTTCTTGTAATTTTTGAGTTATTCTGTTCATTTTTTTTATGTTTTAAGTAAACCTAACAGGTTTTTAAAACCTGTTAGGTTTGTTTGATTTTTTAATTGACAATTTTACTAGTCCAATTATCATTTTGATTTTCTAAGACTAAAAGCCCAGAATCTGAATCGTTCATTTGAGCCACAAGTTCTCCTTTGTTATTCCAGAAAGCACTTTTTCCTCCGGAAGGATATCCCCAGGATTCGCCACTGAAATTCGACATTAAAACATTCATTTTATGTTTCTGGGCATAATTCTGTAAATCCCTGTATGCATTCGGAATTCCGTTTGGAGTAAAGAAAATACTTGCGATATAAATCGAAGTTTCTTTTTTAGAAGCATTTTCAGGATGCAAAGGATTGTCAATATCAGCGCAAATGGCAAACGAAATTTTCTGATTTTCGATTGTAATTGTCGGATTATAATCGAATGAGGATTGAAAAAACTCATCTTCGCCTTCATGCAAAAACTGTTTGGTATAAATGGAAATAGAGTTATCCGGAAAAATAATAAACTCACCAATAAACAATTCTGATTCGGTTTGAATTGGAGCGCCGGCAATAATAATGATATTATGTTCGACAGCTAATTCTCTTAAATGACCTATTCTGGAATCGTCTTCTGAAAAGGCTAGTTCCGCAGCATTTTCTCTTTCGTAACCCGTAATTGATAATTCCGGAAAAGCGATTAAATCAGCTCCTTTTTGCGCAGCAATTTCTATAAGACGATAATGGTCTAATAAATTAGAATCGATATTGCCTCGTTTTGGTTTTGTCTGTGCTGCTGCTAAGATCATTATATTATTTATTTATTTCTATTTGTTATTACTGCAAGGTTTTCTAAATCAAAAAAGTTTTCTTAATTCTAACTCTCAATATAAACCCACGCAATGATTCCGGATTTCAGTGTTATTTGAATTCTTTTATATGCATTAGATTCGAATTGATCTGCTTTGTCCAGATCTTCGCCGGAAATAGTAAAAACGATACCATTTATTTCGTCCGAAGGATTTTCGCTTGGCATTGCTACAAAATAATCTTCCATGCCAAATTCTTCTTCTATTTGCAGATCTTTTAGTTTGTAGCCTGGCAGTTGGTCTGGTACACCAGTCAATACCTTATTAAAAACCTGCATCTGAATTTCTTTTGACTGTAATGTGCCGTAGGAGAATATCTGTTCCATAAATATTATTTTTCTCGTTATTTGTCTGCGTTAGGGATGGAAGCGGTATCCTTTTTTATGGCTTTTTCTGCCATGAAAAAGATTTAGCGAACAGCCCGACCCTTGGGGAACGCCCAAATTATGCTTCTGTTATAATTTAAAATATTGGATATAATTGTCCAAATCTTTGTCACCACGGCCCGAAAGGCTGATCACCACAACATCGGTTGGTTTGAATTTTTTCTGGTCCAGAACTGCAAATGCATGTGCACTTTCGATTGCCGGAATAATCCCTTCTAATTTTGTAAGCTGTAAACCTGCATTCATCGCGTCATCATCTGTAACCGAAAAGAATTCGCCACGTCCGGTTTGTGCCAAATGCGCGTGCATAGGCCCAACTCCCGGATAATCCAGACCTGCAGAGATAGAATACGGCTCTGTAATTTGCCCGTCCGGAGTCTGCATCAAAAGTGTTTTGCAACCGTGAATAACACCTACTTTTCCTAATTTGCTGGTCGCAGCACTGTGACCGCTGTCGACACCTTTTCCGGCTGCTTCGACGGCTATAATACCTACTTCAGGTTCGTGCAAAAAGTGATAATACGTTCCTGCCGCGTTACTGCCGCCACCGATACAGGCAACTACGTAATCCGGATTTTCGCGGCCTTCTTTTTCTTTTAACTGCCATTTTATTTCTTCTGAAATAATACTCTGAAAACGGGTTACCATATCCGGATAAGGATGAGGTCCAATGGCAGATCCGATGATGTAATGGGTATCAACCGGATTATTGATCCAATCTCTGATAGCTTCGTTAGTCGCATCTTTTAAAGTTCTTGAACCTGAAAGCGCAGGACGAACTTCGGCACCTAACATTTTCATTCTGGCAACGTTTGGAGCCTGACGTGCGATGTCAATTTCGCCCATGTAAACGATGCAATCCATTCCCATTAAGGCACAAACAGTTGCTGTTGCCACACCGTGCTGACCTGCACCGGTTTCTGCTATAATTCGTTTTTTGCCCAAACGTTTTGCAACCAAAATCTGCCCGATTGTATTGTTGACTTTGTGTGCTCCCGTATGATTTAAATCTTCTCTTTTGAGATAGATTTTGGTATTGTATTTTTCGGATAAACGCTTGGCAAAATAAAGCGGACTAGGACGCCCAACGTAATCTTTTAGTAATTGATCAAATTCTTTTTTAAAATCAGGTTCAGCTATGATTTTTAGATATTGCTGACGTAATTCTTCTACATTTGGATATAACATTTCGGGAATGTAAGCTCCTCCGAATTCTCCGTAATATCCTTTTTCGTCGACGTTAAAATTCATTCTTTTTAAATTTTAGATGTTTTAAGTTTCAGGTTCTGAATGAAACTGTATAATAAATTTTTATTTTTTAATCCGGGCTCAATCTCAAATCTGCTGTTTACATCGATGGCGTAAATTGGCAATTTAAGGTTTTTTATTGTTGGTATTTCTTCAATTCCGATACCGCCGCTTAAGAAAAACGGTTTCTCAGATTTGTAATTGTCGAATATATTCCAGTCGAAAGTTGTTCCGTTTCCGCCGGGTAATTTTCCTTTTGTGTCGAATAAAAAATAGTCACATACATTTTCAAAAGGTTTTAATACATCAAAATTAAAATCTTCTCCAACAGAAAATACTTTTATGATTTCGATTTTAGCATCTATTTTATTTTTTAATTCCTGACAGAATTCAACTGATTCTTTTCCGTGTAACTGAACTGCCTGTAAATCGTATTTATTGATTTTTGCGATAATATTTTCAATAGATTCATTTACAAAAACGCCAACTTTTTTAATAGATTCCGGCAATTCCGGAATTTCGCCATCAAAAAACCGTGCTGATTTTTCCCAGAAAATAAATCCCATATAATCGGGTAGGAGCGCTCCTGTTTCGAGAATATTGTCGGGATATTTCATGCCGCAGATTTTGATTTTCATTTTTTTATGGCTTTTAAGCTAATTAATTATGTTTTTAAGCTTACGGCTTATAGCCTATTGCCTAAAGCTTACTAATAAATTCTGTTGCCGCTTGACCGGCGTTATCTGTTTTCATGAAGTTTTCTCCAATCAAAAAGCCACTGTAACCATAAGGTCTTAATTCTGCAATTGCTTCGATTGATGAGATTCCGCTTTCAGAAACTTTTACAAAATCATTCGGAATTTGTGCTGCCAGTTGTTTACTGAAATCTAAACTTACTTCGAAGGTTTTTAGGTTTCTGTTATTTACGCCAATCATATCAAGTGTTGGCATAATTGATTTTTCCAGTTCTTCCTGATTATGAACTTCCAGTAAAACTTCCAAACCTAACTTTTTCGCAAACTCTGATAACGCTTTAATTTCTTCGCGGGTTAAAACTGCTGCAATCAGCAAAATTAAGTCGGCTCCAAAAGCTTTGGCTTCTAAAATCTGGTATTCATCTACAATAAATTCTTTTCGCAAAAGCGGAATATTCACCGATGCTCTTGCCAAGAGCAAATCGTCTAATGAACCGCCAAAATATTTCCCGTCAGTCAAAACAGAGATGCCGCAAGCTCCTGCATCTTCATAACCTTTAACGACTTCTTCTACAGTAAAACTATGATTTATTACTGATTTTGAAGGCGAACGACGTTTGTGTTCTGCTATAATTCCGCTTGAACTTGTTTTCAGTTTTTGACTTAAGGAAATTGTTTGTCTTCCAAAAAAAACAGAACTTTCCAATTGTGAAACCGGAATGATTGATTTTTTGAGGATAACTTCTCTTTTTTTGTCTATTATGATTTTATCTAATATATTCATTTTATTATTTTAGAGGTTTTAAAATTTTCCAATTATTGAATATCATTTTTGATACTCTCAATTAATTTTTTTCCTAAATCTTTTTTTACTTTTTCGATATTTTCTTTATGTGGAAACTCATTATAGGCATAGTTACTTCCCCAAACTTCATGATGATTTATAGAAAGTTTTATATTGTATTTTGTTGGTTCAAAAGAAAGAGAAAAATTTATTTCATAAATATTATTATTCTTGGCTTTTTTTAGACCATATTTAGTATGAAGCCATTCTATTTTGTATATATCAGTTTCATAAAGATTATGTCCAAATATTTTTATTTCCTTAGGTTCAGTTGATTTTTCAAATGGATTTATAATAGTTGGTAATATTGACTTTGTTGGATATTTTTCATTTTGATGATTAACTAAATGTTTTGTTTTGCTTTCACTGAATAAATCATCAAATTGATTCACAACAATAGATAATGGTTGCCAAACATCTGAATTTATAAACTGGAAAATGTCATAAATGTTTTTTGGTGATTTAGTGAAGCTTTCCCCTTCCAGTTGTCGTTTTAATAAACTAATTTCTTTATGTAAATCATCTTCCTCTTCAATATCAATATCCTGAACTGCATTTAGAACTATTTGTTCAGAACGCTCAATCAATCCCGCACAGTATTCAAAAAATAATTCTTTAGAACCACCATAACCTTGAATATCGCTGATGTAGTTATAATAAATTGTACGGTCTTTTTCATTTATCCAAAAAGGATTATAACCTAAAGAAATAAGAATTAAATTGGTTAGTATTCTGGCTGTTCTTCCATTTCCATCATAAAAAGGATGGATATCTAAATAATCCAAATGAAAATCCATTGCAATATCTATAGGATGTGGTGCGTTTTTTTTATTTGCATGAATCGCATCAATAGAGGCGTTGGTTTTGTTTAAAAGAGCGTGAATTTTATCAGGAACTTCTTCTGGAGTAGCAAATAAATATTTTTCTCCTTTAGAATTGATGATTTCGTTAGCTTGCTCTTTCCATTGTCCAATTTTGCTTTTCCATTCTGGATTTTCTTCGTGCATAATGCCAGTATGGATTTCTTTAATTCTTTTTTCGGAAAGTCTTAATTCACCTTTGCCAATTTTTAAAATTTCAGTAATCACTTTGTCATGACCCTGCATTTCAAAAATGTCTTTTAGCGGTTTGTCATTAACCGTAACATTACCTACCATTACGCTGCGTGTTTCTTCAATAGTAAGCGTATTGCCTTCCATGCTGTTGGAATTAAAATTCCATTCCAGCCTGAATTTATAATTGATTTTCTTTTTTTGTTCAATAGTTAGCTCCCCAAAAGTTTTAACCTGTGATTTTATAGAATCAATTGCAGCTTTTACATTTTTGTAGCCCATAACTTTTTGAATTTTTAGTTGGATAAGGAAATTAGTTTATTCAAAGCTACTAATCCTTTTCCAGACAATAAACTTTCTTTTGCTAATTCAAATCCTTCCAATGGAGAACATTTTGTAACCGTTGAAATAGCCATTGCAGCATTGGCTAAAACTACATTATTCTGTGCTTCTGTACCTTTTCCTGAAATGATATTGGTAAAGATCTCTGCAGATTCTTCGATTGTTTTTCCGCCTTCAATTTCGCTTTGCGATAAAAGGCGTACACCAAAATCTTCCGGTTTCAGCATACCTTCCATGTGGCTGGTAATAATTTTTGTTGGTCCGGTTAAGGAAATTTCATCATAACCGTCAAGCGAATGAAGAATTGTAAAATTCACATCAGTACTTTGGTATAAGTAAGCATACATTCTGGCTAATTCTAAATTAAAAACACCCACCAATTGGTTTTTAGGAAACGACGGATTTACCATTGGGCCTAACATATTAAAGAATGTTTTTACAGCCAGTTCTTTTCTGATTGGTCCAACATTTTTCATTGCCGGATGAAATAACGGTGCATGTAAGACACAAATCCCTGCCTGATCAATACATTTTTCTAAAAACTCAGGATCATTACTAAATTTGATTCCCATTTCTTCCATTACGTTGCTTGATCCGGAAATAGATGAAACACCATAATTTCCGTGCTTAGCTACTTTTATTCCGGCTCCTGCCGCTACAAATGAAGCTAAGGTAGAGATATTGAATGTATCTTTTCCGTCGCCTCCCGTTCCGCATAAATCGATGGTATTGTAAGCTGATAAGTCGATACGGATACATAATTCCAGTAAAGCTTCACGAAAACCTGAAAGTTCTTCAATTGTGATGCTTCGCATCATAAACACGGTTAAAAAAGCCGAAATCTGACTCGGATTATATTCACCGCTTGAAATATTAATCAATACATTTTTAGCTTCTTCCTTAGAAAGCACTTCGTGGTTGATTAATTTATTTAATATGTTTTTCATTTTGTTAAGGTTCTGAGTTACTAAGACTCTAAGTTGCTAAGTTTTTAAACTGTGACCGAACACGGAGACTGTATATACTTTTCTAATGTTCATTTCCCTGATAAATCCACATTGGTTCTGTTTTTCCGGCACGTTCAAATCCGTTTTTCTTGTAAAAATCAACTGATCTTCCATCTGCCGTTAGCATTTGCATGTGAAAGTGGCTGTATTTCTCCTGCATTTTATCCATAATCAATTTCCCGATTCCTTTTCCCTGATATTCAGGAAGCACTAATAAATGTGGATAATAAACCGTTAAATGCCCATCAGAAATCGCATTTCCAAGTCCAACCAATTTTTTTCCTTCCCAGGCTGTTATCAAAGTTTCTGAATTTAAAAGACCGTTGTAGAGCTCATTAGGTTTACTGGCCGAACTCCATTCATTGGCCTTGTATAAAACTAAAATATCTTCAATATTGATTTCCTTAGTTTCTAAAATTGTTATTTCCATTTGTTGAGAGATTCTAAGTTGCTGAGAAATTAAGGTTCTAAGTTTTTCTGTAAACTGACACTGTGACTGTAAACTAAAAAAACTAATCTTTTATCCAGTTCTCTAAAATCCTTTTTCCGTTTGGAGTTAACACACTTTCCGGGTGAAATTGTACTCCCCGGACATCATAAGTTCTATGGCGTAAAGACATTACCTGACCGTGTTCTTCAAACGAAGTGGCTTCTAAAACATCCGGTAAATCAGCATCAACAACCCATGAATGGTATCGTCCTACTTCAAATTCATCTTCAAGACCTTCAAATAATGATTCGTCAGTAACTGCTTTTTTTACGAAGGTGGCTACACCGTGATATACTTTATCCAGATTTGAAAGTGTTCCGCCAAAAACTTCTCCGATTGCTTGTTGTCCCAGACAAACACCTAATATACTCTTTGTTGGTGCGTATTTACGAATTACGTCTTTTAGCAAACCGGCTTCATCAGGAATTCCGGGTCCCGGCGAAAGTAATATTTTATCGAAAGAAGCGATTTCGTCTATATCAAATTCGTCGTTTCTGTATACGGTTACTTCACAGTTTAAATCTTCCAGATAGTGTACTAAGTTGTAAGTGAAACTATCGTAATTGTCTATAACTAATATTTTTTTCATGATATTTTTTGTTTGTTTCAAGTTTCAGGATTCAGGTTCTACAACTGAGAACCGTCGCTGAAACTGAATCCTAATTTATATTTTCTCCGCCATTTCAAGAGCGGTATTCAATGCTCTTAATTTATTGTACACTTCCTGCATTTCACTTTCTTCGTCTGAACTGGCTACAATTCCGGCTCCGGCCTGACAATGCAATTGATGATTTTTACTCAGGAAAGTCCGAATCATAATTGCGTGATTAAAATTCCCTTCGAAATCCATGAAGCCAATGGCACCACCATAAAAATTACGATTTGTTTTTTCATAATCCTCAATCAGCTGCATCGCTCTGTGTTTGGGCGCTCCGCTTAAAGTTCCGGCTGGAAAAGTGTCGGCAACAACCTGCATTGTAGTCGCTTTTTCATGTAAATGTCCGGTAACTTTTGAAACTAAGTGAATTACATGTGAGAAAAACTGAACTTCCCTATATCTTTCTACGTTTACGTCATGACCATTTCGGCTTAAATCATTTCTGGCCAAATCGACTAACATCACGTGTTCGCTGTTTTCTTTTTTATCTTCTGAAAGCTGCTTGGCTAAAATTGCATCATGCTCATCATTTCCGGTTCTTTTGAATGTTCCGGCGATTGGGTGAATTTCGGCTTTTCTGTCTTTTACGATAATTTGTGCTTCGGGTGAAGAACCAAATATTTTAAAATCCCCATAATCAAAAAAGAATAAATACGGAGAAGGGTTGATACTTCTTAAAGCTCTGTAAACATTGAATTCATCACCTTTGAAACCTTGAGTAAAACGACGTGATAAAACCAATTGAAAGACATCACCACGGAAGCAATGTTTTTTAGCTAAAGCCACATTGTGTTTGAATTCTTCATCGGTTAAGTTTGAGAAACCTTCGCCTTCTTTGGCAAATTTGTATGAAGCAATATTTCTTGATTGCAATAATTGCTCGATTTCAGATATATTATTTCTTCCGTCTAAACTATGACAAAAAATATAGGCTTCATTTTTAAAATGGTTAATGGCGATTATATTCTGATAGACAGCATAAAAAACATCGGGAATCAGGGTTGCTGTATCCTTTTTAGCTATCGAAACTTTCTCGAAATAACGAACCGCATCATAAGAAATGTATCCAAATAGACCATTATTAATGAATTTAAAATCGTTTTTCTCCGATTTAAACTGACTTGAAAACTCCTGGATTACTTCCGGAATATTTGTTGAAGCATCAATAGTAATCTGTTCTGATGTTCCGTCAGGGAAGGTTTTTGAGATGATTTCGTTTTCGATTTTAATCGTTGCAATCGGATTGCAGCAGATGTAGGAGAAACTATTGTCATTTCCGTGATAATCACTACTTTCCAGTAATAAGCTATTAGGAAATTTATCTCTTATTTTAAAATAAACACTAACCGGCGTAATTGTGTCCGCCAGGATTTGTTTGTAATGTGTGTTGAGTATAAAAGGTTTCAATATATTTAGTTTTATAGTTTTTAATATTTTTTCACTTCAATTTTGACCAAAAAAAAAGACTTGTCGTGATGACAAGCCTTTTATATTTATAGTTTTACAATACTATAGGAAGCTTTGTTCACGACGTCTGACGTAAATTCTTCCACCACCAAGTATTATTCATTGTTGTTTTCATATCTTATTTTGATGTTACAAATATATAAATGTAATTTGGATTACGAGATATAAAAATTCAAAAAAATCTTTTCTTAATTTATAAATTTGTTAAATTTCAAAAAAACAAGGTGTTTTTAAATCCTTAATTCCCAATTGCTATTGTATTGTTAACCTTCATCCTAAAGTCCGGATTTCCTTTTATATTAGGCATTTCAAACAATTCGCTGTTTTTGTTATTTGTAAATTCCAACCCAAATTCCGGTTTACTGTACCAATTTTGAATTGCCGGACTATTGCTTTCAGATTCGCTTAAAATTCCGCCATTGCAATTATTAACAGTAAGGTTTTTTAAAGTGATTTTAGATAAATTGACATCGCCACTTCCAATATTTCCTTCCAAAAGGACAAAAGGGGTAAAGCCTGAAATAACACTATTTGCTAAATTAAAAAAGGTATTTTCTCTTATATGGATGCATTCACGAACTAATCCCTGACTGTTTTCTTCCAGATTTATTAAAGTAATATTGTTCGCATTTATTTTAGTCAATTTCTTGGTCATATCGGTATTCTCAATTTTATCATACGAATCTGCTTCAAAACATCTTGATCCTGAAATATCGGATGAAAAAGGATGACGTATGGCAATACTGTTGCTGATGTTAATTTGTGCTCCCTGTGTAAAATCAAAATCATCATCCGTAGTTCGGTATGAAACTAAGTTATTCATATTCAGATCACCACCATAACATTCGAAAGAATCATCATTTGAATAACTAATTTGAATATTGCTTAAAACCGTTTTACGGCCAACACCTGCCAGTGAAAGTCCGTTTAATTCTTTCAAGGCGCTTAATTTTCTGCCTGAATATTCAATTCGTACATATTTTAAAATACCTGAATTATCTTCTGCATCGTGACCGCCATAATGATTTAGCATTGGGTCTAAATCAAAAGGTAAAGTAGAGATTCCTCCTAATTTATTGATAGGAGCTTTTCCAAGAATAACAATTCCGCCCCAATCACCCGGTTTTCTTTCTGTAGTTCCTTTATCAGAGGTGAAAACTATAGGATCTGTTTCTAAACCTTCTGCCATAATTTTTGCACCATTTGCAATTACTAACGTTCCACAGGTTTTATCATCCCCTCTAATAACTGTTCCGGGCTCTATGGTTAGTACGGCATTATTGGTCACATACACTACGCCAACAAGTTGATACGTATTACGTTTATATAGTCTGGTATCTTTATCGATGGTTCCGGCAATAATGTTAGTAGCTTCGCTGTAGTCTATATTGGATGGTTTAAAAGTTGTCCAATTGTTCATCCAGTTGGATGTTCCTGTAATGCCTTTTGCTTGTTGTGCCTGAAGAGAAAAACTGCTAAGAATTGTTAGAATTGCAATTCGTATTTTTGTTTTCATAACTATAATTTTGATTTCTGGTTTTTGATTTTTATTGTTTTTTAATAAAGCCAAAATTAGAAGCCGAATGTTAATCAAAACATTCTGTTATATTATGAAAGCGTTACGACAACTTTAAGAATGTTACTATTTTGTATTTATATAAATTCAAGTGATAATCTAAAATAAAAAAAGAAACCCCAACAATTTGAATTGTTGGGGTTTTCCTGAAATTAGTAAGTGAAATTTAGAATTTTAAAGCAACTGCTAATTCAAATTCGTCACTGATAGTTTTGTCTCCTAAACCTTCAAAGAAATTTCCTGAACCATATTTAATATCATATTTAGTTCTGTCAACTTTAAATGCAGTTGTAGCGCTGTTTTTGTTTACAGTAAGATCAAAAGTTACCGGTTTAGTAATTCCTTTAATAGTCAAATCAGCAGTTACCGCATAAACATTAGCAGTTTTAGTAGTACCAATTTTTTTGAAAACTAATTTTGAAGTTGGATATTTGTCAGTTCCGAAAAAATCGTCAGCTTTTAAGTGTCCGTTTAATTTTCCTTGGTATTCTCCTGTTAAGTCAGTTGAAGTTAAAGAAGTCATATCAACTGTAAAACTTCCGCCGGATAATTTTTTTCCTTTGAAAATTACAGCACCGTCTTTAAAATTTACAGTTCCGGTATGCTCTCCTGTTACTTTTTTTCCTACCCATTTGATAGTACTTGATTTTACGTCGATTGTCTTAGTTTGTGCGTTTACTGAAATACCAGCTGCTGCTACGAATAATGCTATTGCAATTGTTTTTAAATTTTTCATGTTTTTAAATTTGATTGTTATTAATAATTATAGTGTGATAAATAATTCTTCCTGAGATTTTCTGACTTTTTTATAATGTTGTGCTTCGTCTTCGCCATGTCTGTAACCTACGGTTGCAATTACCGAAGCATTTAAACCCAGTTTATCAAAACCTAAGATTTCGTTAAATGCAGCAGCATTAAACCCTTCCATTGGAGTTGCATCGATTTTTAATTCAGCAGAGGCACTCAATAAGTTGCCCAAAGCGATGTAAGTTTGTTTTGCAGTCCAGATATTTTTAGCTTCAGTTGCCAAGCCAGAAATTACATTGTTCATCATGTCACTGAACCCCGCCAATGCATCTGCAGGAACACCCCTCGTTTCGCTGATGTTATTGATGTAATCCTTTACAGATTCTGTGCCAACATTTACGTCATTTGCAAAAATAAATAAATGAGAGGCATCTGTAATCTGAGTTTGCCCGTAAGCAGCCCCTTTTAATTGTTCTCTTAATTCGGGATTTTCAACAATAACAACTTTGTAAGGTTGTAATCCGTAAGAAGAAGCACTTAATCTGATAGCTTCTTTTATTGTATTTAAATCTGCAGCAGATATTTTTTTTGCTGTATCATATTGTTTAGTTGCGTATCTCCAATTTTGATTTTCTAAGAATGTACTCATATTAATATTAATTTTGTTGGGTTCTGTATTTTTCTAATAATTCATTTAATAATTCTAATTCTTCAGGGCTTATATTCCGTGCAAAGAAGCGCTCGTGCTCATCTACTTTGGGATCTAGTTCTTTTAAAACATCCAACCCTTTTTGGGTTATTAACACTTCTATTTTTCTTCGGTTATCCGGGCAGACATTTCTTGTAACCAATTCTTTCAGTAATAATTTATCAACCAATCGGGTAGTATTACTTGTTTTGGCCAGCATCCGTTCCTGTATGACACACATATTGGCAGGATTTCCTTTCTGTCCTCTTAATATCCGCAGCACATTATATTGCTCTCCGGATAAATCATACGGCTTTATCAGCTCGTTGAAATGATCCTGAATTACATTTTGCGTGTACATGATATTCAGAATAACTTTTTTCGCATTATCCATCTTAACTGTACTTTTTATAACCTCTTCAATTGTCATAGTCGTAAGTGTATAATTTGTATATACAAATGTATAACTTTTAATAGTTGTATATACAAATGTATTGTTAAACTTTTCTTAATTCGATTTAGGTTGTAATTTAGTTTTTGAAACGAATCTGAAAAAGAGGATAAAAATACTTTATTTTGTAATGTAAAATACTGATTAATGGATGTTTAACTATTATTTAAAGTTGAAGTGCTATTGGTGAACATAAAAATATGTCTTACAGTTTTTAAAACGTAAGACATTGATATTTAATGTAAAATTAATGAGGAAGTTTGGCTTTTATCAACCCATAAACCCAGGTTCCGGCAATTGCACTTATTAAAGTTACCACAATCACAGTCACTCCCGTACCAATTTGTGCAAAAAGAGGGCCGGGACAAGCTCCGGTAATTGCCCAGCCAAAACCAAATAATAGTCCGCCGTAAATTTGTCCTTTATTAAAAGTCTTTGGCTGAATTTCGATTTTTTCGCCCTGAATGGTTTTGATATCGAATTTTTTTATCAGCCAGATTGATATAATTCCAACAACAACAGCGCTCCCGATTATACCATACATAAAGAAAGATTGTAACTGAAACATTTCCTGAATACGATACCAGCTGATAATTTCTGCTTTTACGAATACAATTCCAAAAAAGATTCCAACGATAAGGTATTTCAGGTTTGCGAATCCTGAATCTTTTAATTGACTTCCGTTGATTCCTTCTGTATCTGTATTTTTATTTTCTAAATTTGAATTCATCATTTTTAAAATATTAAAGTGAAAGAATATAAGGAAGTATCAAATTGGCCATAATAAAACCACCAATCATAAAACAGATTGTGGCGACTAATGATGGCCATTGCAGGTTTGAAATTCCCATAATAGCATGGCCGCTTGTACATCCGCCCGCATAACGGGTTCCGAGACCAACCAGAAACCCTCCAACCACAATCATAATAAATCCACGAAGTGTAAATAAACTCTCCCAGGAAAAAAGCTCTTTTGGTAATAGTCCCGAATGATCCGTGATTCCATATGATGCTAATTGTGATGAAAGTTCTGGTGTAATTTCAACCGGATTTGGGTTTGATAGAAAATAAGCAGCAATGATTCCACCAAGGAAAATTCCGAAAACGAAAAACAGATTCCAGCTTTCTTTTTTCCAATCGTATTTAAAGAAAGAAATATTCGCAGGAATGCAGGCTGCACAAATATGTCGTAAAGACGAACTGATTCCGAATGATTTGTTTCCTATAATTAATAAAACAGGAACAGTTAAACCGATTAAAGGACCTGAAACATACCAAGGCCAGGGTTCTTTTATAATTTCTAATAAACTCATATTTTTGTTTTTAGGTTCTGATTAGAAAAGGTTCAGAGGCTAAAACCTTTGTTCCTTTGTAACTCTGCAACTTTGTTCCTTTTTATAAAACTTTACTCTGGCATACAAAATCAGATTTTGGAATTTCTGTTTTAGAAATACCTCCAAAACCACCTTCAACTTCTGAGAAGTTTCTAAAACCACGCGCCTGCAAAATCGAAGCAGCAATCATACTGCGATATCCTCCGGCACAATGCAGGTAAAAATGCTCATTTGGGTTAATATCTTTTACCCAGCCATTAATATAAGCAAGTGGTTTACTGTAAGCATCTTCAATATGTTCAGCAGCGTATTCGGTTTCTTTACGAATATCGATTACTTTATCTTCTGCAATTTTAAATTCACTGACAAATTGTTCTGCCGAAATTCGATTAACAGTATCAACTTCAAAACCAGCTTTTTGCCAGGCTTCAAAACCACCTTCAAGATGACCAATAATGGTGTCGAAACCAACACGACTTAAACGCGTAACGGTTTCTTCTTCCAAACCAATTTCAGTAATCAATATAATGGGCTGTTTTACATTTGCAATTAAAGTTCCAACCCAGGGTGCAAAATCACCATTGATTCCGATATTAATAGATTGCGGAATAAATCCTTTGCTAAAATCAGCTGCATTTCTTGTGTCCAGAATCAGAGCACCGGTTTCTTCAGCTATAGCCTCAAAATCTTTTACGGCAATAGATTTCATTCCGTTATGCAAAACAGTTTCAAAACTTTCATAACCACTTTTATTCATGGCGACATTCATGCTGAAATAAGCTGGTGGAGGCAATAATCCGTCGGTAACTTCCGTAATAAATTCAGCTTCTGTCATATTGGCCCGTAAAGCATAATTGGTTGCTTTTTGATTTCCGATGGTTGAAACGGTTTCTTTACTCATATTTTTTCCGCAGGCGCTTCCGGCTCCGTGCGCAGGATAAACGATTACATCATCAGCCAAAGTCATGATTTTATCTCTTAGTGAATGAAATAAAATCCCGGCCAATTGTTCCTGTGTCATCGAAGCTGCTTTTTGTGCCAAATCCGGTCGGCCAACATCACCAATAAATAAAGTATCTCCGGAAAAAACAGCGTGATCTTTTCCGTTTTCATCAATCAATAAATATGTGGTGCTTTCCATGGTGTGACCCGGAGTATGCAATGCTTTTATAGTAATATTTCCGATTTTAAATTCTTGTCCGTCTTTTGCAGAAATACAATCAAATTCGCAGACAGCATTTGGTCCGTAGACAATTGGCGCTTGCGCTTCTTTGCTTAAATCAATATGACCTGAAACGAAATCAGCGTGAAAATGAGTTTCAAAAATATATTTCAGTTTTACTCCATCACGTTCCAAACGATCCAGATAAGGCTGAATTTCCCTAAGCGGATCAATAATCGCAGCTTCTCCGTTTGAAGTAATATAATAAGCACCCTGCGCTAAGCATCCGGTGTAAATTTGTTCAATTTTCATGATTTGGAATCTAAAATAATGTCTGACAAAGGTAATCTTGTTTTTTTGGAAAGTAAGTGACTAATGTTACAGAAATTCGTTTTTGACTTAAAAGATTGAGATTTAAACCATATAAGTGATGTAAGAAAATATAAGCTTACATTATTTAGACTCTGACTTAAATGAACTTACATCACTTATATGGTTAAAAAAATAATTGACTGTTTTAAACTGTTGAAAAGTTTAACAAATATCAGGAGATAAACTTTTTTATTCAGATAGAAAAGTGAGTTTTAATGGGTAAATTTGTGGAACTTCATAAATAATACACCCTCATGGAAGAAATGCTTTTTTATGACCGAATGCAATTTGCCTTCACTATTACTTTTCATTATCTTTTTCCGCAGCTTACAATGGGTCTTTCGCTGATCATTGTTTATTTCAAATGGAAATATTTAAAAACCCAAAACGAACAATACAACCACGCTACGCATTTTTGGATGAAAATCTTCGCCCTGAATTTTGCAATGGGCGTTGTAACCGGAATTCCGATGGAGTTTCAATTTGGAACCAATTGGGCGAAATTTTCCGAATTGACCGGAGGAATCATCGGTCAGACATTGGCAATGGAAGGCATGTTTTCCTTTTTCTTAGAATCTTCCTTTTTAGGGATATTTTTATTTGGAGAAAAACTCCTCGGGCATAAGTGGCATTTTGTTACGGGATTACTGATTTGTATTGGTTCCTGGGCAAGCGGCTTTTTAATCATCGCTACACATTCGTGGATGCAGAATCCGGTGGGTTATGAAATCCTGGAAAACGGAAAATTTGTATTGAATAATTTCCAGGCTTTATTCTTAAATCCGTGGCTGTGGCCTTCTTATCTGCACAATCAGGCAGCGTCTTTAGTGACGAGTTCGTTTGTCGTGGCAGGAATTGGCGCTTTTTATATCTTAAGTCAGAAGAATGTTTCTTTTGGGAAATTATTCCTGAAGACAGGAGTTGTTTTCGGATTGATTTCAAGTCTTATTGTTGCTGTTCCTACGGGAGATTTACTGGCGAAAAACGTAGTAAAATATCAACCTGTAACTTTTGCCGGAATGGAAGGGATTTTCCATACTGAAAAAGAAGGTTCTGAAATTGTTCTAATCGGTCAGCCCGATGTAAAAGATAAAAAACTGGACAATAAAATCGCCGTTCCAAATATCCTGAGCTTCCTGACTTACGGAAGCTGGCATGAAGAAATAAAAGGTCTTGATCAGTTTGAAGAGGATGTGCATCCGACTAATATTTCTGGTCTTTATTATGCGTATCATATTATGGTAGGGCTTGGGACTTTATTTATTGGTTTGATGGTTTGTGCACTTTTTCAGCTTATTCGGGGGAAATTATTTGAAACTAAGTGGATTTTATGGTCGCTTATGTTTATGATGCCGTTTCCGTATATCGCCAATACAACCGGCTGGTACACGGCCGAATTAGGAAGACAGCCGTGGCTGGTTTATAATTTAATGCGAACAGCTTCCGGTGCTTCGCCAACAGTTTCTTCCGGAAATACTTTGTTTACATTATTAGGTTTTATCGGATTGTATCTATTGCTCGGCATGTTGTTTTTGCTTTTGATTGGAAAAATTATCAATAAAGGTCCTCATCATGTGGAACTTTCAACAGAAAAAATATAAATATGGAATTTTTTTGGTACATAGTTTTAATGGGAATCCTGGCCGTTTATATTGTTTTGGACGGTTACGATTTTGGAGCAGGAATTATTCATTTGTTTTTGGCTAAAACAGAAAAAGATAAAAAAGCAATTACCAATTCAATCGGTCCGTTTTGGGATGCGAACGAAGTTTGGATTATTGCTGCGGGAGGCGTTTTGTTTTTTGCTTTCCCAACTTTATACGCCTCTTCTTTCAGCGGATTTTATCTGCCGTTGATTATGATTTTATGGTTACTGATTTTCCGTGCGATTGGTTTAGAAATGCGTGGTCAGGTTCATCACCCAATGTGGGAAACCATTTGGGATAAAGCGTTCGGAATTGCAAGTTTACTTTTGGCTTTATTCTTCGGAATTGCATTAGGAAACATTGTACGTGGTGTCAATTTAGGAATGGTGACCAACGGCGTTTCTACACAGGAAGCACATTATTTCTTTTTGCCTTTATGGAATCCGACTTTTAGCCCGCAGGCAAATGAACTGGGAATTATCGATTGGTTTACGCTGTTTCTGGGAATTGTGAGTGTTGTAGCTTTAACAATTCATGGAGCCAATTGGATTATCTACAAAACGAATTCGTCATTGAATACGCAGCTTAAAAATGTTGTTTTCAAACTTAATATTGTGTTGCTGGTTTTGGTTTTTATTTCACTACAAATCTGGCACTTTATTGAACCGAGACCGTTTCATAATTTTGTCGAAAATCCGATCCTTTGGTTTTTTCCTGTAATGGCTTTTGTTGGGATTTTAGGATTATTCAAAGTGCGTTCATTCAAAAGAGATGGGCAGGCTTTTATATTTTCTACTTTATTTTTGGTTGGCGGATTTACTTCGACAGCTGTTTCTATTTTTCCGAATGTTTTGCCTTCTACCAATAAAGTGAATCCTTCATTAACGATTTATAATACTGCTGCCGGCGAATACGGATTATCTGTCGGAATGAGTTGGTTTTTTGTGGCTTTGTTTCTGGTGATTGTTTATTTTATTATTCAGTACCGTGTTTTTAGCGGGAAGATGGATGATATTGGGTATGGGGAGCATTAGATTTTGAATAGCCTCCTGCTTTAGCTGGAGGAAATGATAAGGTTTTTTATTCAGGCTTTAGCCAAAATTGTGTTTTTGGCTAAAGCCTCTTTTATACTTGTAAACCTCCTGCTAAAGCAGGAGGCAATTCAAAAATGAGAATATTTTTTGGAAACGAATCTTAATTATGATAGTAAAATCAAAACCCAAAAAACTCTTATTTACCCTAAATTGCGTTAGGGATAGGAGCGATATCCTTTTGCTTTTTCTTTAGAAAGCAAAAGATATAGCGGATAGCCCGACCGTAGGGAACGCCCAAATAAATTTTCAGATTAAAACAAAACTTCCTTAGTAATAATATAAAATCCCATTACCAAAACAAACCATCCGAAAATAGGTTTAAGTTTTGCGCCGTCGATTTTTTTAGAAAGTTGGCTACCAATGAGCATTCCTAAAAGTGCCATTGCAGAAATACCCAGTAAAAAAGGGTAATTTATTGGTGTTCCGATGTATAAATCACCCCCAAAACCTATTGACGAATTAATGGTGATGATTAATAACGAAGTTCCAACGGCTTGCTTCATTGGTAAATTGGCAAAAAAGAGCAGGGCAGGAATAATTAAAAATCCACCGCCGGCACCGAGAAAGCCAGTTACAATTCCGACTACAAAACCTATTATGCTCAAGTGCAGGTAATTTGTTTCGGCTCCTTTTATTTCGGGTTGGTTTTTTCGGATCATCGAGATTGCCGCTGTGATCATCAATACCGAGAAGACGATCATAATCAGGAAGTCTTTTGAAACGGTATAAGAAGCGACAGAGAAAAGTGTTGCGGCAATTTGAGGGAAAATTACTTCGCGGATAATCAATATCGAAATCACAGACGGAATCGCAAAATACAAAGCTGATTTTAGTTTCAGGTTTCCCATTTTGTAATGGCTGTAACTTCCGAATA
Source organism: Flavobacterium sp. (assembly GCA_039931915.1). Taxonomy (GTDB): domain Bacteria; phylum Bacteroidota; class Bacteroidia; order Flavobacteriales; family Flavobacteriaceae; genus Flavobacterium. The sequence goes on from JBDTRA010000010.1 coordinate 47,315, forward strand.
AAGCGGTTAATCCAACAATAAATAAAGAATAGGATGTTGCCTGGTCGGGATTTACTTTGAACAAATAGACTAAAATCGGAATAGTCAATATTGATCCGCCTCCGCCAATTAAGCCAAGCGAGATTCCTATAATAATCGAAGCAAAATAACCAAAATATTCCATTGCTGATTTTTTATGCAAAGGTGGCTGGTAAAATAGAAACCTACAGTAACATTTATCACATAAGATATAATTAAACACAGATTTACTTCGTCAGTTCGCTTCGCGCGTGTCACGAATTAGCACTAAATCAATTTATAAAGACAATTGTCAGTTCGAGCGGAGTCGAAAACCCGTTAGCATCTCGACTCCGCTCGATGCGACAAAAAAATTCGTGTTAATTTGTGAAATTCGTGTTTTCAAATCTTTTTTAATAGTTCGATTTGGTTTCGGTTTAATTTGACCAGACCGCGTTGTTCCATTTTTTTGAGTAACCTCGAAATGACTTCTCTTGAAGTATTGAGTTCTGATGCGATTTCCTGATGTGACAATTTTACTTCAGTACAACCACAGGCATCGGAATGACGTTTTAAATAAAATTCCAGTCGTTCATCCATCGATCGGAAAGCTATGTTGTCAACGACTTCGAGGATTTCTTCAAAACGGTTTCGGTAAGTTTCGATTACAAATTCGTACCAGCTTCGATGTTCCATCATCCATTTGTCCATCATTTGAAGCGGAATCATCATAACTGAAACGTCTTCGACAACTTTGGCCATAATCTGGCTTTTTTCGTTTTTGGCAGTGCAAATCATCGAAATAGCACAAGCTTGTCCCGGCTGCAGATAATACATTAAAAATTCTCCTCCATCATCGCCTTCACGATAAATTTTGATTCTTCCTTTGGTGATTAAAACAGTGTTTTTTATATATTGTCCGGTACGCATTAGAATTGTTCCTGCTTCAAAGTTTTGCGGACTCGCATTTTCTTCGATAACGGCAATAAGCTCACTGGAGAAATTAGGAAAGAGATTTTTTAATGGATTTTGCATGTTTTAGATATGATTTATGTCACATCGAGCGGAGTCGAGATGCTTTTACTAGTTCTCGACTCCGCTCGGACTGACAGATAATAGTAATGTAATTGACAAGTTAAATTTTATCAAAAAAAGTTTAAAAGCCATAAATTTTTACAAAGATAGCAGATTGAAATGGGATTAATTGTCAGAAACTTTTTTTATGACAGAAAACCTCAAATGAAAAAATCCTATTTTCTATCGATTTTATAGACTGATTTTTTAAAAATAGTGAGTAAATTTGTAATTCACTAATTATAATACGTATTCTAAAACGTTTTCTGAGAATAATAATCGAAATCGTATTTTGTACGTATTTTATTTAGTAAAAACATTTAATTTTACAAAAAAGACAATGCTATGAATTTATCACAAGAAGATTGGGTTGCACAATTAGAGGCTGACGAAAACGCGGTTATACTGGATGTAAGAACTGACGACGAATTTAATGACGGCTATATTGAAAATGCTGTGAATATTGATATTAATAAAGGCCAGGCTTTTATTTATGAAATTGAAGAATTAGACAAAAATAAAAATTATTACGTGTATTGCCGTTCAGGAGCGAGAAGCGCAAAAGCATGTCAGATTATGAATGAATTAGGTTTTGAAAATGCCTATAATCTGCTTGGTGGAATCCTGGATTGGGAAGGCGAAACCGTAAATCCATAAAAGTGAAGAGGCGGTAATGCCTCTTTTTTGTTTTAAAATGATATTAAATAACTAAACTAAACAACCATATTATGAGTTTTATACCAGAAGAATTTCAAATTAAAACCCTTATAAATCAAGATACTTATCTTGTAAACGGAGAATTGAAAAAATGGACAGGTCAGACTACACCAGTATTTTCGACTATTTCTTCTACAGAAAAATATGCTCCGACTTTATTAGGATCAATTCCGTTCATGGCCGAAAAAGAAGCTGCGGAAGTAGTTGAAGCTGCCACTGCTGCGTACAACAAAGGACAGGGTTTATGGCCAACAATGAAAGTGGTTGACCGTATTAGATGTATGGAAAATTTTGTGAAGCAAATGAAGGGAACCCGCGAGGAAGTGGTTAAACTTCTGATGTGGGAAATTGGAAAAAACCTTGGGGATTCGCAAAAAGAATTTGACAGAACCGTAGAATATATTCAGGATACGATTGATAGCTATAAGGAATTGAACGGACGCAGTTCGCATTTTTCTAAAGTGCAGGGCGTGAATGCTATGATTCGTCGTGGGCCTCTTGGCGTTGTTTTATGTCTTGGACCTTATAATTATCCTTTAAATGAAACTTTCTCCTTATTGATTCCGGCTTTGATCATGGGAAATCCGGTAATTTTTAAACCGGCAAAATATGGCGTTTTATGTATTTCTCCGTTGTTGGAAGCTTTCAGGAGCAGTTTTCCTAAAGGTGTAATCAATATTGTTTATGGAAGAGGACGTGAAGTTGCTTCTCCTATCATGAAATCAGGCAAAATTGATGTTTTGGCATTGATCGGAAACAGTAAATCTGCGATTGCTTTGCAGGATCAGCATCCAAACAAAAACAGACTGCGTTTGATTTTAGGTTTAGAGGCTAAAAATCCGGCAATTATTTTACCGGATGCTGACTTAGATTTGGCAATTCAGGAATGTATTACAGGATCATTATCTTTTAACGGTCAGCGTTGTACAGCTTTGAAAATATTATATGTACATGAATCTATCGCTGAAGAATTTAACAAACGTTTTTCAGAAAAAGTGGATGCTTTGGTATTTGGAAACCCATGGGAAAAAGGTGCTTCCTTAACACCACTTCCGGAGGAAGAAAAACCAGCTTATATTCAGGGATTAATTGATGATGCGACAAGCAAAGGAGCAAAAATCATTAATGAAAAAGGAGGAAAACACACAGAGAATTATATTTTCCCGGCGGTTTTATACCCGGTAAATAAAAAAATGCGTGTATATCATGAAGAACAATTTGGGCCTGTAGTGCCTGTTATTTCTTTTAAAGATATTAATGAGCCATTAGATGATATGGCTGAATCAAATTACGGACAACAAGTAAGTTTGTTTGGAAAAGATATTAAAACGTTAGCACCGCTTATTGATGCTTTAGTGAATTTAGTATGCAGGGTAAACCTGAACAGTTCTTGTCAAAGAGGACCTGATGCATTCCCTTTTACAGGACGAAAAGATTCTGCTGTAGGAACTTTGAGTATTCCGGATGCTTTGCGTTCATTCTCAATCCGTACGTTCGTAGCTTCTAAAGATATTGACTACAATAATGAAATTTTACAGGAGTTATTAAACAGCAAAGAATCTAATTTCATTAATACCGATTATATTTTATAATTTTTAAGGTTATATATTAATTTCCTAAACCGTCTTTTTCTTTTAGATTAAGACGGTTTTTTGCTTTTTAATAGATTCAAATTTTCACTTACCGGTACACATAAAACTGTGTAAAATGATAGTCAAGTGTGTAAAGTTTATACACTACGATTCTGCTAGTTTTGCTATAATCGCCTCAAAACCTGTTTAAAAGGATATTGGCATGAGCCTTGTTAAATGTCATAATGTCTAAGCAATTAGCTAAAAGCCATTCAATAGAAAATCAATAACAGCGTATATGGAAAGCGAAACAATTATTTCAAAACAATTTTATTCTTCAACAAACAACACAGGTAACAATGAACTTTCTTCAGGCAGTTCTATTTTTCATATTAATGAGAAATCTATAAAAAAATCTATTGATAAAACTTCAGATCCATTAAAGGTTTTCGTGCTTATTGGCACTTTTTTATTACTATTTGCAGGGGCTTTTTTAGTTTATATATTTCAATCAGACTTCGATCAGTTTCAACTGGAAAGGATAAATTCTACAATTGGTTTGCCTTTTCTTATTCTGGCTACTGCATTATTCCTCTTTAAAGCAGGTGTCTTTCTATACAAATCATTTCTTTATTTTAAATACAAACCAATAGAATCTGTTACAGATGAGTTATTGCCAACCTGTACCGTAATTGTTCCGGCATACAATGAAGGTAAATTGGTTTGGGAAACTTTAATGAGTTTGGCAGACAGTGATTATCCGGAGGCAAAAATGCAGATATTGGCTATTGATGATGGAAGTAAGGATGATACGTGGTATTGGATACAACAGGCAAAAATAAAACTGGGAGATCGTTTGGCTATTTATCAGCAGCCACAAAATAAAGGAAAACGTCACGCACTTTACCGTGGATTTAAATTAGGTACCGGAGAGATTTTTGTAACTGTTGACAGTGATTCGATTGTAAAAAAAGATACTTTAAGAAATTTAGTGAGTCCTTTTGTTCATAACGAAAAATGTGGGGCCGTTGCAGGAAATGTTCATGTGCTGAACAATAAAACAGCAATGCTTCCTAAAATGCTGAACGTAAGTTTTGTAATGAGTTTTGAGTTTGTACGCTCTGCAGAAAGTATGTTGGGTTCTGTACTTTGTACTCCCGGAGCTTTGGCAGCTTATCGTAATACGTCGGTATTTGCCTGTCTTGAAGAGTGGATTAACCAAACATTTATGGGAGAACCTTCAGACATTGGAGAAGACCGTGCCATGACCAATATGATTTTGAAACAGGGTTACAATGTATTATTTCAAAGAAATGCGGTTGTACTTACTAACGTTCCGGAAGAATATACCGGATTGTATAAAATGTTTATCAGATGGGGAAGAAGTAATGTTCGCGAAAACCTTATGATGGCACTGTATGTTTTCAGGAATTTCAGAAATGAATCTAAATTCGGAACAAGGCTTTTATACTTAGATCAGACTACAAAGATTATTATGTCTTTTCCGTTTTTATTATTTATGTTCTTTTTTATAGCAACACATCCAATATTGTTTGTTAGCTCTACACTATTAAGCATATTGGTTATATCAAGTTTTTCAGCTTTCTTTTATGCTAAAAAGTATAGTGCTTCTGAAGCTTTATGGGCTTATTCTTATAGTGTGTTTTATACTTTTAGTTTATTCTGGATTACTCCATATGCAATTGTTACGGCGCATAAAAAAGGCTGGCTGACCCGCGGTTTATCAGATAAAAAATTAGAAGAATATGTTACTTTAGAAAAATATGGTCAACCGGAAAAATACAGTGCTTAAATGAATCAATAAAACTTTGATTGTAATTTTTTCTAAAAAAACAACAAAGTTACAGGCAACATATATAAATGAACAATAAAGTCAATCTATTCATTCAGAATGGATTGGCTTTGTTGTTTTGTGAATAATTCAAAATAAATTCACTTCTTATTTAAAAACACTTTAAAGAAGTAATATTAAAGTTATATTTTTTTATAAATAACAGAATAAATATTAGAGTTATTCTTACTTTTATGACTATTTTAAAATCCAATCATCTAATTCGAAATAATAGTTATGAAAAAACAAGTATTTAAATTACTGTTGTTAACCTTGGTGTGTATAGCACAATATGGTTATGCACAAGAGCTTTATATGCCTAGAAATATTAAACAGGCTTATACAAACGGCACTCGCTCAATGGATGGAAAGCCAGGAAAAAATTATTGGCAGAATCATGGAAAATATGCCATTCAGTTAACAGTGAAAACCAATACAAAAATCGTTAGCGGTACGGAAACTATTATTTATGAAAATAACAGCTCGGATACCTTGCATAATATGGTAATTCGCTTTGTGAATAATATTCATAAGCCATCTTCACCACGAAGCGGAACTATTAGTGATGATTTCTTGAGTGAGGGATTAACCATTACATCTTTAAAAATTGAAGGTGAAATTTATAAAGAAAATGGAAAAAAATGGGGGACAGTAGGGAATATTAAGATGAACAAACCGATGCCTCCACATTCTAAAATTACAATTAATATAGATTGGACTTATCCTTTGTCTAAAGAAAGTGGTAGAGAAGGACAAATAGATAATACCACTTTTTATGCTGCCTATAGTTATCCCCGTGTGAGCGTTTTTGATGATTATAACCGCTGGGACAGAATACCTCATACGGATCGTCAGGAATTTTATAATGATTTTAATGATTATACGTATTCTGTAAAAGCGCCTAAAAATTACGTAGTTTATGGAACCGGTGATTTATTGAATCCAGATGAGGTTTTACAGCCTGAATTTTCGGCAAGACTGAAAAAATCATATGAGACTGATGAGGTTTTACACATTGCTAATGAGAAGGAAATGAAAACTGGTTTAGTAACGAAACAAAACGATTGGAATATCTGGAAATTTGAAGTCAAAAATATTTCTGATGTTTGTTTTGGGCTAAGCAGTAGTTATTTATGGGATGCCAGCAGCGTTGTTGTAGATAAAAACACAAATCGACGTGCGAGTGTTCAGGCAGCTTACAATATAAAAGGAACAGATTTTATCAATTCGATAAAAAATAATCAATATGCCTTAGACTGGTTTTCTAATAACTGGCCGGGAATACCATATCCTTTCTCTAAGATGACGGCTTTTCAGGGTTTTGCAGATATGGAATATCCAATGATGTGTAATGACTCACAAACGGGAGACCCTGTTTTTGCTCAATTGGTTCAGGATCACGAAGTCGCACATACTTATTTTCCTTTTTATATGGGAATCAACGAGACACGTTATGCTTTTATGGACGAAGGCTGGGCTACAACTTTTGAATATTTAATTGGAATTGCTGAACACGGCAAAGAAGCGGCCGATAAATTTTATAAAGACTTTAGGGTAAATGGTTATATTAACGATTCTTCTTCTGAAGAGGATCAGCCAATTATTACGATGTCTACTCAAGTTTCGGATTCAGGTTACGGAAATAATTCATACGGGAAAGCATCTTTATCATACATCGCATTAAAAGATTTACTGGGTGATGATTTGTTTAAAAAGGCCTTACATACGTACATGGATAATTGGAATGGAAAGCATCCGATTCCGTGGGATTATTTTAATTCGATGAATAGTGGTTCCGGAAAAAACCTGAATTGGTTTTTCAATAACTGGTTTTTTACTAATAATTATATTGATCTTTCAGTCAAAAATGTTGCTAAGAAAACAATTTTGATTGAAAACGTTGGTGGTTTTGCCATTCCGTTTGACGTGAATATTGTGTATGCTGACGATACAAAAGAAACTTTGCATCAGACTCCCGCCATTTGGGAATCCAATCAAAAAACAGCAACAGTTGATTTAAAAAGTAAAAAACAAATCAAACAAATTATTCTTGATGGCGGAATTTTTATGGATGCAACACCCGCAAACAATAAGTGGGAAATAAAAAAATAAATTATCACGAAAAAAGATTCAGATGAAATAAAAATGTAATTTAGAGAAAGATAAGCTATTACAAAATCTAAAACCCTACTATTCACTATTGATGAATGTAGGGTTTTCTCTAAAACGCAATTAAATATGATGAGAATTAAAGAAATAAAAGCTTCAGATACATGGCAGATCAGGCACGAAGTAATGTGGCCAAATGAGCCTTTTGAATTTGTACAATTGGCTGAAGATGATTCAGGGTTGCATTTTGGAGTTTTTATTGAGGAAAAATTGATTTCAATAGTGTCTTGTTTTGTTAAAGATGATGAAATGCAGTTTAGAAAGTTTGCTACTTTAAATGATCATCAGGGTGAAGGAGTTGGCTCCGAACTTTTAGAATATATTATAAAATTGGCAAGAAATAAAAAATTAAAAAGAGTCTGGTCTAATGCCCGGACAAACAAGAAACCATTTTATGAAAAGTTTGGAATGAAAGATACTTTTCAAACCTCCAATAAGTTGGGTCAGGAATTTACAATAATGGAAATTTGCCTGTAAATTTTATCGCTTTTTCAAATGTGAAAAAAATCCTAATTGAAGATGATTTCTAGAACAGGTCAATAATTTATAGTAATTTAACCACAGACAAATTAATAATTAGTTTACTATGGAGAATTCAAAAATTAAGGCTTTTATACCACTTTTATATCTCGTTTGGTCAGATGATCTTTTAACCCAAAAGGAGTTTGCGACTTTACAGGAATTCATTAGTTCACTCATTTTACTTTCACCGGAACAACAACAATATTTGCTTTCTAAAGTTGATATTGCAAATCCGCCTTCGCGAAATGAACTCACACAATGGAAATCGGATATTGAGAAAAGTATTAAAGATAAATCATCCATAAAATCTATTTTTGATATAGCAACAGCACTTTCAGATAAGGATCTAAATATTTCTGGACTGGAATCAAGTTTTACAAAACTGGAAAATGACCTTGGAATTTTAGGCGAAGAAGTAATTCAGAAATTCAAAAGAAAAGCAGATTCTTTTACCGCCAGTTCTCAGACCAACAGTAATTTTGATATTCAGAAAATTACTGAAATTTTAGATGGCAAGGAAGCGGCCATTATAAAAAAAGTAAAATCGGTCATTTCAAGACCTGAATTTGCTTACGAAACTTCTACAGATATTAATGTTTATCGCGAAACCGTATACAATTGGTGTAAAATTTTAGCCGATGAAAATCTAGGGAACATGGCCTATCCAAAGCGACATGGCGGAGGAGAAAACATAGCTGATTATTTTGCAATTATGGAAACCCTGAGTTACCACGATTTGAGTTTAGTGATAAAATTTGGAGTTCAGTTTGGGCTCTGGGGAATGAGCGTTCAGTCATTAGGAACCGAGAAACATTATGCAAAATACTTAAAAGATATTGGTTCTCTAAAATTGCCGGGCTGTTTTGCAATGACCGAAACACATCACGGATCAAACGTAAAAGGACTCGAAACTACAGCAACATATAATCACGGCAATCAAACTTTTACAATCCATACACCAAATAAAAACGCACAGAAAGAATACATTGGCAACGCAGCCGTTCACGGACAAATGGCGACTGTTTTCGCAAAACTGATTATTGATGATCATGATTATGGGGTAAATGCCTTTGTGGTTCCATTGCGTGATACAAACGGAAATACCCTAAACGGAATTACAATTGGGGATTGCGGTCATAAAATGGGTTTAAACGGAGTTGATAACGGAACAATTAGTTTCAATCAGGTTGAAATTCCGAAGGAAAACATGCTTGATCGTTTTGCTTCGGTAAATGACAAAGGAGAATTCGAAAGTCCGATTCCGAGTGATAACAGACGTTTCTTTACGATGTTAGGAACTTTGGTTGGTGGAAGAATTGGAATCCCAAGGTCAGCTTTGGCTGCTGCTAAATCAGGACTTACTATTGCCATTCGTTACAGCGATCAACGCAGACAATTTGGTCCCGAAGGAGGTTCTGAAGTGCCGATTTTGAATTATCGCATGCACCAACGCAGATTACTTCCGCATTTAGCGAAAACCTACGCAGTACATTTTGCTTTGCAATATCTCACGAATCGTTTTCTAAACAAAACCGAATCTGAAATGCAGGAAATTGAAGCTTTAGCGGCCGGAATGAAATCCTATTCAACCTGGAGTACAAGGGATATTTTGCAGGAATGTCGTGAAGCTATTGGCGGAAAAGGATATTTGTCTGAAAACAGAATCGATGCTTTGAAAAATGATACAGAAATATATACGACTTTTGAAGGTGATAATACCGTTTTGATGCAATTGGTAGCGAAAAACCGTTTATCTGAGTTCAGAAAGACATTTGGTGAAATGGGGTCTTTAGGTATTATCAATTATGTGTATGAAAATGCAAAAACGGCGATTGCTGAAAAAAATCCGATTATAACCCGCAAAACGGATGATGAACATTTACTTGACAATCAGTTTCATTTGCAGGCTTTCCATCACAGGGAAAAAACAATTCTGGCATCTGCAGCAAGGCGTATCAAAAAACTGATTGATGAAGGTTTAGAAGCGTATGATGCCTTTAATGTCGTTCAGCACCAAATGATTGATGTGGCTCAGGCGTATCTGGAACGTGTAGTCTTAGAGCAGTTTCAGGAAGCTATAAAATCTGTTGAGGATGTAAAATCGAAAGAAATATTGATCAAACTGAATCAATTGTATGCACTTTCGCAAATTGAAAAAAACAAAGGCTGGTATCTCGAAGATGGCTATATGGAAGCTGTAAAAACCAAAGCAATCCGTAAAATGGTCAATCAGCTCTGCTGGGATATTCGACCTGATGCCGTTTCATTGGTAAATGCTTTTGCTATTCCAGAGAGTTGTCTGGCCGCGCCAATTGCTGTGCAATAAATGAATTATTGCTTTTATAACAACAAAAAAAATAGGCAATGTGAAAGATTGACTTATCACTAATATGATTTTGAAATAATCGTTTCACCTATTCAATTTAATGTTTAAGTGAAACGATATTTTTTTAAACCATTGTTTTATTGAAATAATTAGACACTTCAAAATCCTTGATGTTCATAGAAATTACCGGAACTTCAGGAAGAATCGATGCAAGTTTAGAGACAATTACTTTTGATAATTGGGCTTTTTGATTGTCATTTCTTCCCTCCATAATATGGGCAAAAACGTGAATAAAATCCTCTAAGGTGTTTCCGTTGCTGTAAAAAGCAAAAGGATTAATGCGGACTTTTATTTCAGATGGAATAAAAAGGTCCGTGGATTGAGCCGAATTAAAAACTTCCTGCATTATTTCTGCAGCAGATTTTAACCGGATAACATTTTCTGAACAATCAATTATGAAGTGTGGCATGTTTATATAGTTAGATTATAGAATTTACTCCATACAAAATTATTAAAACCTAACCCGATTAAGGGTGAAATTACTTTTTATTTCGGAGTGTATGTTGGATTTTTGTTATAAAAAAATTGTAGTGATATTGCTTTAATTAATTCTTAAATATAAAGTGATTAGTTGTAAATATTAAAAAGGGATGAAAATGTACACTTTCATCCCTTTTTTGGGTATATAAAAATTTAAATTATGCTAAAACCAATTCTGATAAAGCTTCTTTACTAAATCCTTTCAACTGATCCGTTTTTCCCGCCTTAATTTTTGCACTCCAATCTGGATCAGATAAAAGAGGTCTTCCAACGGCAACTAAATCAAAATCGCCTCTGTCTAAACGTCTCGTTAATTCATCTAAAGAAGTTGGCTGAGAACTTTCGCCTGCAAATGCGCCAAAGAAATCACCGGATAATCCAACCGAACCTACTGTAATAGTTGGTTTTCCGGTTAGTTTTTTTGCCCATCCTGCAAAGTTTAAATCATTTTCTTCGAATTCAGGTTCCCAAAAACGACGTTGCGAACAATGTAAGATATCTACCCCGGCATCAACTAAAGGTGTTAGCCATGCCTCCATTTCCTGAGGGCTTTTTGCTAATTTATAGTTGTAATCGGCAGGTTTAAATTGAGAAACTCTCATGATTACAGCAAAATCTTCTCCAACTTGTTTTCTGATTTCTTTAATTACTTCAACAGCAAAACGATTGCGTTCCGGTAATGTTTTTCCACCATAAATGTCTGTACGTAAATTAGTTCCTTCCCAAAAGAACTGATCAATCAGATACCCGTGAGCACCATGAATTTCAATAGTGTCAAAACCTAATCTTTTAGCATCGGCGGCAGCCTGTCCAAAAGCAATAATAGTATCTTCAATATCTTTGACAGACATGGTGTTGCCATTATTAAAACCGGGTTTGTTTAATCCTGATGGTCCTTCAAAAGGAACTGGCGGAACCCATCCAGAATAATGATTGTCCATAATACCCATATGCCAAATTTGCGGCCCCATTTTTCCCCCGGCAGCATGAACTTCGTCGATCACTTTTTTCCATCCTTTTAAAGATGTATCTCCGTAAAAGTGAGGAATATTAGCATCATTGGATGAAGAAGGCCTGTTGATAACAGTTCCTTCAGATAATATTAATCCCACTTCACCTTCGGCTCTTTTTTCATAATAAGAAGCTACTTGGTCAGTTGGAATTCCGTTTGGAGAAAAGGAACGCGTCATAGGCGCCATTACAATTCTATTTTTAAGGTTTAACGACTTTAAATGAAAAGGCGTAAACAAGTTATTTGTGCTCATAATGTTTTTATAAATTAAATTCAATTAGCTTACTCAGTGCTGCAAAAGCACTTTCGTTACGTTTATAATAAGTCCATTGCCCAACACGGGTAGATTCGACGAATCCTGCACGTTGTAAAATAGACAAATATTCAGAAACTGTCGATTGGGTAAGGCCTGCTTTGGCTTGTATTTGCCCTACACAAACACCATGTTCAAATCCTGCAGCGAGTTGTTCTGGGAAGTTTATTTCGGGTTCTTTGAGCCATTCCAGCATTTGTAATCTGGATTTATTAGAGAGGGCCTTAAATATTTCTATATGTTCCATGAAACAAATATATCGACTTTTCCCGATATATCTATGAAATAAAAAATATTTATCATTTTTTTATGACAGAAGCCAAAGTAAATAGAAATCGAAAGCCATTTATTTTAGAGCTTCTTTATTATATTTGTAAGTCTCATTTATCCTTAATCAGTTTGAAAAATTATTTGTTTCTCTTTTTATTCGCTCTTTTGATTAGTCCTGTTTATGCATTGGATAGCGCAGATACTATTTTGGATAAACTGAATGATGCGATGAAAAATAAGCAGCGATATGTTCAGCTAAAAGAAGAGCGTATTTTAAACTTCAAAAAAATAAAATCACCGGATTTATCAAAAGAACAAGAGTATAATTTTAATAAGGCGCTGTATAAAGAATACCAGAAATTCAACTCAGATTCGGCTATTTTGTACGTAAAGAAAAACCTGAAAATTGCAAAAGAACTTGATAAAAAAGATTGGATAGATCTGGCACAATTGCAATTGGCTAATCTCTATTCTTCATCCGGAAAATATCGCGAATGTGAAGCAATTTTAAAAAGTATCAATAAAAAGGAATTAGCAAAATCATTACTTCCAAACTATTATTTTACGTACCGTGAATTTTTTGAGCATTATAACGCCAACAGTAACAGCAAAATATTTATTGAGCAAATCGGTAAGTATCGTGATTCATTATTAGTAGTCTTAAATCCTGGCTCCTTAGATTATAAAATAAATACAATTCAAAAGAATATTTATAACAGAAAATTTGATATTGCCGAAAAAGAATTATTGATTTTATTTAAGAAAACTAAAGATGATAATCCGCAGTTTGCATTGATTACCTATCTTTTGGGAAGTATTTATGAATCAACACATCAATTAAGATTAAGAAAAAAATATTATGCCCTTTCGGCTACATCAGATATTAAACAGGCTATAAAAGATAATGCCTCTATTCAGGAACTGGCATTGATTTTTTATAAAACAGGCGATGTCGATATGGCATATAAACTAACGCAGTCAGCGATTGAAGATGCTCTTTATTGCAATGTGCAATTTCGTACGCTTTTGATGTCAGAGGTCTATTCGATTATCAATACAGCCTATTTAGAGCGTGAGGCCAGGAGAAAATCCGAACTTAAAGTTTATCTTTTATGTATTAGTTTACTTTCTGTTTTTTTGATCCTGGGTGTAATTTATGTTTACAAACAAATGAAAAAAGTCTCCAGGATACGTGGGGAACTTTATATAACCAGTGAAAAATTAGCGGAATTAAACAAAGATATCACAGAAACCAATAGTCAGCTTCAGGAGCGAAACGCCCAATTATCAGAATCTAATCACATCAAAGAAGAATATATTGCACATTTTTTTAATCTCTGTTCAGCTTACATCAATAAGTTAGAAAATTATCGTGTCATTTTAAATAAAAAGGCAGTTGCCAAACAATTTGATGAGATTTACAGAATGCTAAAATCGACTACTCTGGTTGATAATGAACTGGAAGAATTATACAAGAATTTTGATATTATCTTTTTAAACTTATATCCCACTTTCGTGAAAGATTTCAATGCTTTGCTTATTAAAGAAGAGCAGATTGTATTGAAACAAGGAGAATTGCTTAATACAGAACTTCGGATTTTTGCACTTATCCGACTTGGAATAACCGACAGTGTAAAAATTGCTGCATTTCTTCGGTATTCTTTAAGTACTATTTATAACTACCGTACAAGAGCCCGAAATAAAGCGGTAGTTTCCCGAAATGATTTTGAGGAAATGGTCATGAAAATAGGCCTGATTTCAGTAAAAATCTAAAAAAGCACTTTAAATTCACTACTTTTTTTTATATCAACATGTTGTTAATATGTTGATTTTTAATAATTTGTGTTTTTTATTTACTACTTTTTTATATTCAGAAATTCCACGAGTACGATAACGTTTTAGCTTTACCATATTATTCAGAACATTTTTTTGATCTCTGAATATATAGTAATGATTAATAAATCAAATAGTTATGTGTAAAAACGTTAAAGTAATAGTTGTCTTGCTATTGCTGAATTTATTTTTGGGTAATGCACAAAATAAAGTACCTGTTTATCTTGATGATAAAAAACCAATTGAACAACGTGTAGAAGATGCGCTTTCGCGGATGACTACTGATGAGAAAATTGCGATGATTCATGCGCAATCTAAGTTTAGTTCATCAGGAGTACCGCGTTTAGGAATTCCTGAAAACTGGATGACCGACGGACCACACGGAATCCGCACCGAAGTTTTATGGGACGAATGGGTGCAGGCTGGCTGGACAAATGATTCCTGTATTGCATTTCCGGCACTTACAGCACTTTCTGCAACATGGAATAAAGAATTGTCTTCATTATATGGAAAATCAATAGGCGAGGAAGCACGTTTTCGTAACAAAAATGTATTATTAGGGCCTGGAGTAAACATCTACAGAACCCCATTAAACGGTCGTAACTTCGAATATATGGGGGAGGATCCTTTCCTGACTTCAAAAATGGTGGTTCCTTATATTAAAGGAGTTCAGTCAAATGGAGTTGCTGCCTGTGTGAAACATTTTGCCTTAAACAATCAGGAAACCAATCGTGATGCTGTAAATGTAATTGTTGATGATCGTGCGTTGTATGAGATTTATCTTCCGGCTTTTAAAGCAGCTGTCCAGGAAGGTGATGCGTGGGCAATAATGGGTTCATATAATAAATACAAAGGACAGCATTGTTGTCATAACGAGTTTTTACTGAATGATATTCTTCGCGGGGAATGGGGTTTCAAAGGTGTTGTAATCTCAGATTGGGGCGGGGTCCATGATACAAAACAAGCTATTCATAATGGTTTGGATATGGAATTTGGTTCCTGGACAAACGGGCTTACATGGGGAACCAGTAATGCTTATGCTAACTATTATTTGGCAAAGCCATATTCAAATATGATTAAATCCGGTGAAGTCGGAACTAAGGAATTAGATGAAAAAGTACGACGTATTTTGCGTTTGTCATTCTTAACGACAATGAATAAAGAAAGACCTTTCGGATCTTTCGGAACAAAAGAACACGCTGAAGCAGGTTTAAAAATTGCTGAAGAAGGAATCGTATTACTGCAAAACAAAAATAATATCCTGCCAATTAATCTTTCTAAAACTAAGAAAGTTGCCGTTATCGGAGAGAATGCAATTAAGATGATGACAGTTGGCGGAGGAAGTTCTTCATTGAAAGCAAGATACGAAATTACACCGCTTGAAGGATTAAGGAAAAGAATCGGGAACCAGGCTGAAATTACATACGCCCGTGGTTATGTTGGGGATCCGACAAGTAATTATAACGGAGTTATTGCAAAAGTAAGTTTAGAAGAAAAACGTTCTCCGGCAGAATTAGCAGCTGAAGCATTAAAAGTAGCGAAAGATGCTGATGTTGTTCTTTTTATCGGGGGACTAAATAAGAGTCCAAATCAGGATGATGAAGGGCACGATCGTAAAGAATTGGGACTTCCGTACAATCAGGATCAATTAATTCAGGAATTGGTTAAGGTAAATAAAAACCTGGTTTTTGTAAATATTTCAGGGAATGCTGTGGCAATGCCATGGGTAAAAGAAGTTCCTGGAATTGTGCAAGGATGGTTTTTAGGTACTGAGGCCGGAAATGCTTTGGCAGCTGTTTTGGTTGGAGATGTGAATCCTTCCGGGAAATTGACGTTTACTTTTCCTGTAAAATTATCAGATAACGGAGCCCACGCTTTAGGAGAATTTCCGGGTGGCGATGAGGTAAAATATAATGAAGGAATCTTCGTTGGATACCGTTGGGCAGACAAACAAAAAGCAAAACCATTATTTGCTTTTGGGCACGGTTTAAGTTACACCACTTTTGAATACAGTAAGGTAACTGCTGACAAAAAACAAATGTCTGCAGAAGATCAGATTACATTTTCCGTAAAAGTAAAAAATACAGGAAGCAGAGAAGGGGCAGAAGTAGTTCAGCTTTATATCAGTGATTTAAAATCTTCTTTGCCGCGTCCTGTAAAAGAATTAAAAGGATTTGAGAAAATTTCGCTTAAAGCGGGGGAAGAAAAAACAGTAACTTTTACAATTGACAAAACGGATTTGAGCTTTTTTGATGATAAAAAACATGACTGGATTGCAGAGCCAGGAGCTTTTGAAGCCTTAATTGGAGCATCTTCTGCAGACATAAAGTCTAAAGTGAGTTTTTCACTTCAATAGTTTCATTATTTCTAAATTGGTTGGTAACAAAGCTGTAATGATAAAAAATTGCAGCTTTGTTTTTTTACCATAAGAGATTAAGAAAAATTTTTTAATTATAATATTTGTTTATTTTAGATTGAACTAACCTTTAACCAATAAATTATTTATGAATTCAACTTCTATTGATGTCAAACCAAAAAAACATTATGAAATTTTAGACGGCTTGCGTGGAGTAGCAGCAATTTTAGTAGTTGCATTTCACATCTTTGAAACTTTTGCAGGCGGAAACAGGTTTGTGCAAATCATCAATCACGGTTATCTGGCTGTCGATTTCTTTTTTCTTTTATCAGGATTTGTAGTCGCCTATGCGTATGATGATCGCTGGGGAAAAATGACGCAATGGGAATTTTACAAACGTCGGTTAATTCGTTTACAGCCCATGGTTATTATGGGAATGATCATTGGCGCTATCTTTTATTATTTTCAGGCTTCGGATATTTTGTTTCCACAAATTGCAGGAATGCCTGTTTGGAAGTTAATTTTGACGATGATTATTGGATTTACATTACTTCCAATTCCGCCATCAATGGAAATTAGAGGATGGGGAGAAATGCATCCGCTAGATGGACCTGCATGGTCATTATTTTTCGAATACATTGCGAATATTTTATATGCTTTATTATTTCGTAAATTCTCTAATAAAGTACTGGGAATATTTGTTCTGATATTTGCCGGAATGCTGATTAACTACACTGTTTTTGGCCCCAAAGGAGATGTTATTGGCGGATGGTCCTTAAACCTGGAGCAAATGAATGTTGGTTTTACCCGTTTATTATATCCATTTTTTGCCGGAATATTACTTTCCCGTTTAGGAAAATTAATTCATTTAAAAGGTGCTTTTTGGGTTTGTAGTTTATTGATCACCGTAATTTTATGTGTACCAAGAATTGGAGACGAAAATAGTTTATGGATGAATGGAATATACGAATCAGTTTGTATTATTTTATTGTTTCCTTTAATCGTTTCTATTGGAGCCGGAGGAGAAATAAAAAATCCATTTTCATTAAAAATATGTAAACTTTTGGGTGATATTTCATATCCGATTTACATTACGCATTATCCGCTTATTTATTGGTATACAGCATGGGTTGTAGATAATAAAGTTTCCATACAAGACGGTTATCTATTAGGTATTGGAGTTTTGATTGCCAGTATTACAATAGCATATTTATGTCTGAAATTGTATGATGAACCGGTTAGAGATTGGTTACAGAAGAAGTTTCAAAAACGTACGTAGAGATGCACAGCAGTGCATCTTTTTTGCCACAGATTATTGAGATTGAAATGATTTTTTTTGAATCTGATGATAATTTGCAATGATAAAAAGGATGAAATTGATAAAATTTCATCCTTTTTATATTTTTAAAATAAATCATGACTTCTAAGCCATTCTTTACAATCTGTTGTCCAAAACTGACTGGTATCTTTTACTCCCAAACCAAAACCATGGCCTCCTTTTTCATAGATATGTAATTCAGCAAAAACATTGTTTTTCTTTAAAGCCAAATAATAATTAACGCTATTTTCAGGTAATACCGCACTATCATCTGAAGCATGTACCAAAAAGGCAGGAGGAGTTTCTGATGTAACCTTTTTTTCATTAGAAAAATTATCAATAAGAGCTTGTGAAGGCTCTTTTCCCAATAAACTAGTTTGTGATCCTTTATGTGTTATTGTATTTTGCATAGATATGACAGGGTAAATCAAAATTGAAAAATCGGGGCGGGCACTTGCCTTGATTGTTGATTCGTATGTTTTGTCGTCATAATGTGTTGCTAATGTAGAAGCTAAATGACCACCTGCAGAAAAGCCCATAATTCCAATTTTATTTACATCAATATTCCATTTTACAGCATTAGATCTGACGTAACGAATCGCTTCCTGAGCATCCTGCAAAGGTCCGACAGTTTTATCTTTCATAATTAAATCACTAGGCAATCTGTATTTTAAAACAAATGCTGTAATTCCTAAACTATTAAGCCATTGCGCAACTTTGGTCCCTTCCTTGTCAATTGACAAATGCGAATATCCACCGCCCGGTAAAATGATTACGGCAGTTTGATTGGGTTTTATTTCTTTGGGAAGAAAAACACTTAACATCGGGATTGTTACCAAACTTGTGCTTTGTACTTTTCCATCTTTTATAATTTCTTTTTCTTTATAATCCGGAGTACTTATTTCATCAGGGATTTTATTCCAAAAAGGTATAATTTCATTCTGTGAATGTGAATTATTAGTTATTCCAAAACAGAATGATAATATATAGATGGTTTTCTTTAAATTAAATGTTTTCAATTCTAAAAGTGTTAGGTTTCCTGTTTAATTTCCGGTTATTTGTAAAACGAAGCTTTTTTATTTTAAAAACAAACTTCAAGGATTGATTATTAATGAGAAATGTATAAAAAAATAGTGTAATTAAGGCTTTTATTTGATTTTATATCAATGACTTAAGGTGATTTGTCAATTATGTTTAATTAACAAATATATTGTTTATTATGTAATAATATATTAGTTTTTTTGCAATATATGTTTAATATGTCACATGAAATAATTTTATAAATAATAATTTGGAATATAAGGATTTAAAACTATATTTGTGCAATCGATTACATTTTGAATTTCAGTTGAAAATTATTTATAATTTCAGATTTATATATAAAATGTAATTTTCGTTTTTTGAAAGCATTAATACTGCTGCTATTTTGAATTAATTTAAAAGGCTTTTATAAGCCAAATAAACATAGTTACTATGAGTCAAACCAACAAATCTATTGGGAATTATCGCTGGAGTATTTGTGCATTATTGTTTTTTGCAACTACTATTAATTATTTAGACAGGCAAGTTCTTTCCTTGACATGGAGTGATTTTATTGCACCTGAATTTCATTGGACTAACAATGATTATGGAAATATTACTGCGCTGTTTTCTATATTTTATGCAATATCTTTATTGTTTGCCGGAAGGTTTGTGGATTGGCTGGATACTAAAAAAGGTTTTCTTTGGGCTATTGGAATATGGTCAATTGGTGCCTGTCTGCATGCGTTTTGCGGAATTGCAACTTCAGGAATTATAACAGGGAATTGGTTTGTTGGTTTTGAAGGTGCAAAAGAGATAATTCATACAGTTAATGACACAGGTTTGGTGATTAACGTGAGTGTTACTTTATTTATTTTTGCCCGTTTTGTATTGGCTGTTGGAGAGGCTGGAAATTTTCCTGCTGCTATTAAAACAACAGCAGAATATTTTCCTAAAAAAGACCGAGCATTTTCTACAAGTATTTTTAATGCAGGAGCAACTGTGGGAGCTTTAGCTGCGCCAATAACAATTCCTTTCATTGCTAAGGCTTTTGGTTGGGAAATGGCTTTTATTATCATTGGAGCTTTAGGTTTTGTGTGGATGGGATTTTGGGTTTTTATGTATGATAAACCGGAGAAACACCCAAAAGTTAATGCTGCTGAATTGGAGTATATTCAACAAGATGATATTGCGGATAGTAAATTAGTAGGTTATGTACCTGAAACAAAAACAAAAGTATCACTTGCAGAATGCTTTAAGTATAAACAAACCTGGGCTTTCGCTTTTGGGAAATTTATGACAGACGGTGTTTGGTGGTTCTTTTTGTTCTGGACTCCTGCTTATTTAAGTTCAGTTTATGGAATGGATTCTACTGAAGCAGCTCTGCCATTATTTGTGTTATATATGATTACTTTACTTTCAATAATTGGAGGCTGGTTACCAACTTATTTTGTTGAAAAGAAAGGAATGAATCCTTATGAGGGAAGAATGAGAGCAATGTTAATTTTTGCATTCTTTCCATTATTGGCTTTAGTAGCCCAGCCTTTAGGGTATATTAGTTACTGGATGCCAGTAATTATTATTGGTATTGCAGGAGCTGCACACCAATCATGGTCGGCTAATATTTTTACAACAGTTGGAGATATGTTTCCTAAAAAAGCAATTGCAACCATTACAGGTATTGGAGGTTTAGCAGGAGGCTTAGGGTCAACTCTAATTAATAAGGGGTCAGGGGTTTTGTTTGATTTTACTCAGCGAAACTGGAGTTTGATAAACGGACAATCTTTAATAGAAAAATATCCTCAATTTTTAAATCCGGAAACTGAAAAGATTTTTTTAAAGGAAAAAGGTGTTGCTAATTTAGGAGATTTTTTAAAATCATTGTCAGAATCGGGAGATACTATTGTTAATGGTATTAATTCTGGATATATGATTATTTTCTCTATCTGTGCAGTTTGCTACTTGATTGGTTGGCTTGTAATGAAATCATTAGTGCCTAAATACGCTCCAATTACTGATCTTTAAAATAAAATTTAACTAACTAATAGTATCACTAACCAAAACCAAAACGTAATTATGAATGAAGCTAATGCAGCGATAGGAAAATATCGTTGGACAATATGTAGTTTAGTCTTTTTTGCGACTACAGTAAATTATTTAGATCGAAATGTAATAAGTTACCTAAGGCCTTTTTTGGCAGAAGCTTTTCATTGGACACCTGAACAAGAAGTAATAGATTATTCTAATATTGAATTAGCTTTTAAAATTGCATATGCATTAGGAATGTTTATAGCTGGTGGAGTTATTGATAAATTGGGAACGAAATTAGGGTATGCAATAGCGACTGGTTTATGGAGTTTAGCTGCAATAGGACACGCTTTTGCAACAGGTACGGGAGGTTTTTTAATTGCTCGTGTTTTTTTAGGAATTACAGAAGCAGGAAATTTTCCTGCGGCAATTAAAGCAACAGCTGAATGGTTTCCTCAAAAGGAACGTGCTCTGGCAACCGGTATTTTTAATTCAGGAAGTAATATTGGGGCTATAATTGTTCCTTTGTCGGTGCCATTTATTGCTGAAAATTATGGTTGGCAATGGGCATTTATTGCAACTGGAATTATTGGGTTTATATGGTTGTTTTTATGGTTTATTTTTTATGAAGTACCTCAGAAACAAAAACGTTTATCACAAGGAGAACTTGATTATATTAATTCTGATAAAGCAGACGTAGTAGAAGTTGAAGACACTGAAAAAGTATCCTGGTTAAAATTGCTTAGTTTTCGTCAAACGTGGGCTTTTGCAATTGGAAAATTATTAACAGATCCTGTTTGGTGGTTCTATTTATTTTGGCTGCCTGATTTCCTAATGAAACAATACAAGCTTTCTGCCACTGAAATTATTTGGCCTTGTGCTTTGGTTTACGTTATTGGAAGTATTGGAAGTATTGGTGGAGGATGGCTGCCATTAAAATTAATCAATAAAAACTGGCCGGCTTATAAAGCTCGTAAAACAAGTATGTTGATTTATGCATTTGCTGTTTTGCCGGTATTATTTTCTCAGTATTTAGGAGCTATAAACATATGGTGGGCAATTTTAGTTATTGGTTTTGCAGTTTCTGCACACCAGGCCTGGAGCGCTAATATATTTACAACTGTATCAGACATGTTTCCTAAAAAGGCAACCGCTTCTGTAACAGGAATAGGAGGGATGTTCGGGGCATTAGGTGGAATTTTGTTAACTTTGCTGGTGCAAAAAAATATGTTTGTTTACTATACTAAAATTGGTAAAATAGAAACTGGCTATTTTATTATGTTTTGTATCTGTGGTGGTGCTTATTTATTAGCATGGCTAATCATGCACATCCTTGTTCCGAGAATGAAAAAAGTAGAATTGTAAAATTTACACAAATAAATTTGGATTAGAATTATGGTTTTTAAATATAAAAATCTAATTTTGTGCAATCGATTACATTAAAAATAAAATTATGACAAAGTATAGTTCCAGATACGCATCAAGCCCAGAAGCTGTAAAAAAATATGATACTCAAGAATTGAGAAATGAGTTTTTGATTGATGACTTAATGCAGGAAAACGAAATTGTATTGACTTATTCTCATTACGACAGATACATTGCAGGTTCGGCAGTTCCGTTAAATGATTTGGCATTGGAAGCTATTGATCCTCTTAAAGCGGGTTACTTTTTGGAAAGAAGAGAAATAGGAATTATAAATGTTGGAGGAAATGGCTCTGTTGTTGTTGAAGGAACCTCTTATGAATTAGGTTTCAAAGATGCTTTATATATTGGAAGCGGAAATAAGGAAGTAATTTTTAAAAGTGCTGACCCTAAAAATCCTGCTAAATTTTATATTAACTCGGCTCCGGCCCATACAAGTTATCCTACTGTAAAAGTAAGTTTGACAGAGGCTAAAAAGTTAGAATTAGGTACAATGGAAACAGCTAACCATCGCACGGTTAATCAAATGATTATTGGAGGTGTGGTTACTACTTGCCAGTTACAAATGGGTATGACAGAATTAAGACCCGGAAGTGTTTGGAATACCATGCCGGCGCACGTACATGATCGTCGTATGGAAGTTTATTTCTATCTGGATATACCGGAAAATCAGGCTGTTTGTCATTTTATGGGACAACCGCAGGAAACAAGACATATCTGGATGAATAATCATCAGGCAGTTATTTCTCCGCCATGGTCTATTCACTCTGGTTCAGGAACCAGCAATTATACTTTTATCTGGGGAATGGCTGGTGAAAATTTAGATTACGGAGACATGGATGTTTGTAAAATCACAGATTTAAGATAAGAATATGACAAACTTATTTGATATAAAAGGAAAAATCGCCCTGATTACGGGAAGTACACACGGATTGGGAATGGCAATGGCAAAAGGATTAGGGCAGGCGGGAGCTACAATTGTAGTAAACGGAAACTCTTCTCAACAAAAAATTGATGATGCTGTAAAAGAACTTCAAAATGAAGGTATTAATGCTGTTGGTTATAAGTTTAATGTAACGGATGAACAGGAAGTTATTGCTGCCGTTAAAAAAATTGAAAGCGAAGTTGGATCAATTGATATTCTGATTAATAATGCGGGAATCATCAAAAGAATTCCATTAATCGAAATGGAAGTATCCGATTTTAAAGAAGTTATTGATATTGATTTGGTGAGCCCTTTTATTGTTTCCAAACATGTTGCCAAAGGAATGATTGCAAGACAACAAGGAAAAATAATCAATATTTGCTCGATGATGAGCGAATTGGGTCGTAGTACGGTTGGAGCTTATGCTGCTGCAAAAGGCGGTTTGAAAATGCTTACCAAAAACATGGCTACGGAATGGGCAAAACATAATGTTCAAATCAACGGAATTGGTCCTGGTTATTTTGCTACTGAACAAACAAAACCTATCAGGGTTGACGGCCATCCATTTAACGATTTTATCATTAGCAGAACTCCGGCAGCTAAATGGGGAGACCCGGGCGATTTAGCAGGAGCAGCAATATTTTTATCTTCCAAAGCAAGTGATTTTGTCAACGGTCATATTTTATATGTTGATGGAGGAATCCTTGCAACAATTGGTAAACCATCAAACGAATAATTTTCTATTATATTTAAATCATGAGCTCGAATAAAACATTCATAAACGATAATTTTTTGCTTGAAAACAAATTCGCTGAAGAATTATATCATAATTATTCAAAAAATCAACCTATAATTGATTATCATAATCATTTAAATCCTCAGTTTATTGCCGAAGATAAAATTTTCGACAACATTACTCAGGTTTGGATAAACGGCGATCATTACAAATGGCGTGCAATGCGTACATTAGGAGTTAATGAGCAATTTATTACAGGAAATGGTTCTGATAAAGACAAGTTCCTAAACTGGGCAAAAACAGTTCCGTATACAATGCGTAACCCCTTGTACCACTGGACACACCTTGAATTGGCCCGTTATTTTGATATCTACGATTTACTGAATGAAAAATCAGCAGAGAAAATTTATCAGGAAGCTTCAGAAAAAATAAATTCTCAGGCTTACAGTACACGTAACTTACTTAAAAAAGTAAATGCAGAACTGGTTTGTACTACTGAAGATCCAATTGACACTTTAGAGTTTCATCAAAAATTGAACAAAAATCCTTTTGAAACTAAAATGAGTACAGCTTTCAGACCAGATAAAGCTATTTTAATTTCAAATGACGGATATAACGATTATTTAAATACATTAGGGAATGTTGCCGGAGTAAGCATAAACACTTATTCTGATTTATGTGACGCATTAAGAAAGAGAATTCAATTTTTTAATGAAAATGGCTGTAAATTAAGCGATCACGGATTGGATCAGATTTATTTTGAAAACTTTACTGAATCAGAAGTAAATGCAATTTTCAAAAAGAAAAGAGAAAACAAAACTATAACGTCTGATGAAGCTTTGAAATTCCAAAGTGCTATATTGTTGTTTTTATCTGAAACATACCATGAACTTGGGTGGGTACAGCAATTTCACTTAGGAGCTTTACGTAATAACAACGCTCGTATGCACAGGATTTTAGGACCGGATACAGGCTGGGATTCTATTGGGGATTATCCACAGGCTCAAAAATTATCTTCTTTCTTAAATGCATTAGACAGTAAAGATAAATTGACAAAAACGATTATTTATAACTTAAACCCGGCAGATAACGAAGTGATGGCTACCATGATTGGTAACTTTAACGACGGAAGTGTAAGAGGAAAAGTTCAGTTTGGTTCAGGATGGTGGTTTTTAGATCAGAAAGACGGAATGACCAAACAATTAAATGCATTGTCAAACATGGGATTAATTAGTTGTTTTGTTGGAATGCTGACAGATTCAAGAAGTTTCTTATCTTTCCCAAGACACGAATATTTCAGACGTATTCTTTGTAATCTTTTAGGAGATGAAATTCAAAGAGGAGAACTTCCTGCTGATATGGAATGGATAGGGAAAATGGTTTCTGATATTTCATATAACAATGCAAAAGAATATTTTAAATTTTAAATTAAATATTGATAATGAGTAAAGTAGTTGCATTCGGCGAAATAATGTTGCGTTTTTCAACAGAAAGACATTTGCGTTTTTCTCAGGCTAAGGCATTTACAGCGTCTTACGGTGGAGGTGAATTTAATGTTTGTGCTTCTTTGGCTAATTATGGTATTGATGCAGAATTCGTAACCAGATTGCCTGAGAATGAAATTGGTGCTTGCGCTGTACAGGAGATGCGTAAAATGAATGTTGAATCTAAAAATATTGTTTATGGCGGTGAACGCTTGGGAACTTATTATTTAGAAACAGGAGCCGGAACCAGAGGAAGCAATGTTGTGTATGATCGCGCACATAGCTCGATGGCAACGATTCAAAAAGGAGATATTGATTGGAAGAAAGTATTAGAAGGAGCTACGTGGTTTCACTTTAGTGGAATTTCAGCAGCAATTTCTCAAAGTGCTGCGGATGCTTGTCTTGAAGCAGTTCAGATTGCACACGAATTAGGATTAACTATTTCATGTGATTTGAATTACAGATCAAAATT
The DNA here is from genome assembly GCA_039931915.1 of Flavobacterium sp. Lineage (GTDB taxonomy): Bacteria > Bacteroidota > Bacteroidia > Flavobacteriales > Flavobacteriaceae > Flavobacterium. Next base: position 73,272 of record JBDTRA010000010.1, read on the forward strand.
ATGGCAATATGGTAAAACTCCAAGTGAAGTTATGCCGGAATTGTTGAAATATAGTAATGTTATTTTAGGAGATATTGACACAGCATATTTTATGTTGGGAATTCCTAAAGTAAATCCTGATTATCAGGATGAAAAATCATTACCGGCTTTATATTCGAAGTTGTATGAGCTTTGTCCGAACTTAAAAACAGTAGCAACAACATTACGTTATTCAGTTAGTGCTTCGCATCAGAGAATTGGCGGCGTTTTATTTGACGGAAAAACTATTTTTAATGCGGCTGTACAAGAAGTCACTCCTGTAATTGACAGGGTTGGTAGTGGAGATGCTTTTATGGGCGGATTAATTTACGGATTAGTTGAATATAAAGAAGACAAACAAAAAGCATTAGATTTTGCAGTAGCTGCCTGTTGTTTAAAACATACTATTGCCGGAGATTATAATTTAGTTACATTAAAAGAAGTTGAAAATATGGCTGGAGGAAACTCTGCCGGATTAGTATCAAGATAAATAAAAGTATGGCAAAATATTCAAGAATTGAAGTAGCACAGACAATGAAAGATAACGGGATGGTTCCTTTATTTTTTCATTCAGATATTGAAATCAGTAAAAAAGTATTAAAAGCCTGTTACGATGGTGGATCCAGATTAATGGAATTTACCAGCAGAGGTGATTTTGCTTTTGAAGTTTTTGGAGCATTAAATAAATATGCCCTGGCTGAATTACCGGGAATGATGTTAGGAGTTGGATCAATAACTGATGCTGCAGCAGCTTCATTATACATGCAGCTTGGTGCTAATTTTATTGTAACTCCTGTTTTTAGGGAAGATATAGCAATAGCTTGTAATCGCCGTAAAATTTTATGGTCACCAGGTTGTTCTTCTCTTACTGAAATTGCAAGAGCAGAAGAATTAGGCTGTGAAATTGTAAAATTATTTCCTGCGGATCTTTACGGGCCAGAATTTATTAAAGCAATAAAAGGACCTTGTCCCTGGACTACAATTATGCCAACAGGAGGTGTTTATCCAACAGTTGAAAGTTTATCTTCATGGTTGAATGCAGGTGCTACCTGTGTTGGTCTTGGTTCACAATTAATTTCGAAAGAATTATTGGATAATCAGGATTTTGAAGGTTTAAAAAACAAAATAAGCGATGTTTTAAACATCATAAAAGATATTAGAAATAAATAAGGAATAATCAGTTTTTAATTCCTTATTGTAAGTCAGTTTTTTTTAGAGTTTTAAAGATTGTAATTGAACATTACGCTTGAAAAATAAATCTTGTCACTCCTCACAGCAAGCTTTGTTTAATCTTAACAGGTGTAATGTTTCTTTTACAATAATTAAAAAGAGAATAAGGTATTAATAGGGTTATTTATAACACTAAGAGAATTAAAATGAAAAAATTAAACAGAATAAATACAGGATTAGAGAAATTACAGCCTGTTAAAGTAGTACAATTTGGAGAAGGTAATTTCTTAAGAGCTTTCGTTGATTACGCTTTTCACAAACTAAATAAAGAATTGGATTTCAATGCTGGAATTGCAATAGTTCAACCATTGAAAGACGGTATGGTGCACCTGATTAATGATCAGGATGGTCTTTACACATTGTTTATGAATGGAATCAAAAAAGGGGAGAAAATACAAGATATTGAGTTAATAACTAATATTGTAAAAGGGATTAATCCATATACTGAATTTGCAGATTATCTGGCTTTAGCCAAAGAAGAAGAACTACAATTTATTGTTTCAAATACGACTGAAGCTGGAATTGAATTTATTGAAAGTGATACTCCGGATATGCAGCCACCAGTATCATTTCCTGCAAAGCTGACTGTTTTATTATATGAAAGATTTAAACATTTCAATGGAGATGCTTCTAAAGGGTTGACTATCATTCCTTGTGAATTGATTGATTATAACTCAGAGACTCTGAAAAAAATTATTTTACAATATGTTGATTTATGGAAATTAGAAGATGCATTTAAAACCTGGGTTTCAGATGCTTGTTCTTACCACAGTACTTTGGTTGACAGAATTGTTCCCGGGTATCCAAGAGCTGAAATTGAAGAATACAATAACAAATTAGACTATCAGGATAATTTAATTGTTGCTGCTGAACCATTTTTCCTTTGGGCTATTGAAGGTGGTGATGCTTTGAAAGAAAAGTTACCATTCCACAAAACGGATCTGAATGTGAAAATTGTTGACGATATCCGTCCTTTTAAAATGATAAAAGTTCGTATTCTAAACGGTGCACACACAGCAATGGTTCCTTTTTCACTTTTGTATGGTAACAAATTAGTAATGGAAACTGTTAACGGAGATTTTACCGGGAAGTTCGTAAACAACGTTATTGGTGAAATTAGTGAAACTCTTGATATGGACAAAAATGAAATCACTGCCTATGCTGAAGAGGTAATGGATCGATTTAAAAACCCATTTATTAAACATGCACTTGCAGATATTGCTTTAAATTCTATCTCAAAATTCAAAGTAAGAGTTTTACCAAGTTTATTAGGGTATTATAATGCAAACAAAAAATTGCCTGTTAATTTGACTTTTTCATTAGCTTCTTTAATCCAATTTTACAAAGGAACCTGGAATAACGAAGCATTACCTGTAAAAGATTCTCCAGAGATAGTTGAAGCATTCAAAAAAGCCTGGCAATTAGGAACTTTAGATTCAGTTGTAAGCTCAATTTTAGCGAACAACGAATTCTGGGGTGAAGATTTAACAAAAATTCAAGGTTTATCAGAAGCTTTAGTAGTAGCTTTGGAGCAAATCGAAGAAAACGGTGTTGAAAAAGGTTATACTAATTTCAGCAAACAATATTAATTAGAATAGGTATTTTCTAAAATTATTATCATGCAAAAAAAATTAATAAAAGTAAACCCTTCAGACAATGTAGCTGTAGCATTAGTTAATCTTGCTGCCGGTGAAGTTATTAACTTTGAAGGTGAAGAAATCACTATCGAAACTGATGTGAAAATGAAGCATAAAATTGCAATGTATCCTTTTGAATTAGGAGAACGCATTATTATGTATGGAGTTTTAGTTGGTAAATCAAGTGCTCCAATTGCAAAAGGAGGATTGCTTTCTACTGAAAATGTAAAACATGAAAGTGCAAAGGTAACTGCCAAAACCGAATCTATCGGTTGGACAGTTCCTAATGTTGATAAATGGAAAGACAGGACTTTTAATGGATACCAAAGAAAAGACGGACAAGTAGGTACTGAAAATGTATGGTTGTTCTTTCCGTTGGTATTTTGTGAAAACAGAAATATTGAAATCTTAAAAGGCATTTTTGAGAAAGAATTAATGAAGCCTAAAGAAAATGATTATCAACTTTTGCTTCGTTCTTTGGTGAATTCTGAAAAAGGTGCCGAGGATGCAGTTGCAAAATCTAATGAAGTTGATTTATTCAAAAATATTGAAGTAAAATTCATCACGCATCAAGGTGGTTGTGGTGGAATTCGTCAGGATTCACATAGTTTAGCTAAACTTTTGGCAGGATATGTAAATAATCCAAACGTTGCCGGTGCTACTGTATTGAGTTTAGGTTGTCAAAACCTGCAAATTTCTATCTTTCAGGATGC
>JBDTRA010000011.1:0-73491 GCA_039931915.1 Flavobacterium sp.
GCAGCCAGTTTTGCCTGAAGGGCTTCAGCATCGGCTTTGGCTTTGGCATCTGCAGCCAGTTTTGCTTTAAGAGCTTCTGCATCAGCTTTCGCTTTGGCATCAGCTGCTAATATAGCCTGAAGAGCTTTCGCTTTGGCATCAGCTGCTAATTTAGCCTGAAGGGTTTCCGCATCGGCTTTGGCTTTAGCTTCCTCAGCTAACTTTAATTGTTTTGCTTCTGCTTCGGCTTTTGCCTTATTTGTGGCTTCAGCATCAGCTTTAACTTTTGCATCGGCAATTAATTTTGCTTGTAGTGCTTCCATATCAGCCTTGGCTTTTGCATCAGCCGCTAATTTTGCCTGTAATGCTTCTGCATCGGCTTTCGCTTTTGCATCAGCTGCTAATTTCGCCTGAAGGGCTTCTGCATCGGCTTTGGCTTTGGCATCAGCAACTAGCTTTGCTTGTAATGCTTCTGCATCAGCTTTGATTTTTGCTTCTGCTGCTAGTTTTGCTTTAAGAGTTTCCGCATCAGCTTTTGCTTTTGCATCAGCTGCTAATTTCGCCTGAAGGGCTTCTGCATCGGCTTTGGCTTTGGCATCAGCAACTAGCTTTGCTTGTAATGCTTCTGCATCAGCTTTGATTTTTGCTTCTGCTGCTAGTTTTGCTTTAAGAGTTTCCGCATCAGCTTTTGCTTTTGCATCTGCAGCTAATTTCGCCTGAAGGGTTTCCGCATCGGCTTTGGCTTTGGCATCTGCAACTAGTTTTGCTTGTAATGCTTCCGCATCGGCTTTGATTTTTGCTTCCGCTGCGAGTTTTGCTTTAAGAACTTCCGCATCGGCTTTTGCTTTTGCATCTGCAGCTAATTTAACCTGAAGTGCTTCTGCATCAGCTTTTGCTTTTGCTTCAGCAGCAATTCTTGCTTGTCTTGCTTCTGCATCGGCTTTAACTTTTGCTTCTGCTGCCAATCTTTCTTTTTCAGCTGCTAATGTTGCAGCCTTTTCTTTAACAACTGCCGCTGCTTTTGCTTTATTTGCTGCAGCTGTTGCGACTTTAGTTTTAGCTGCAGCTGCAGCTTTTGATTTTGCTTCAGCAGCCAGCCTTGCTTGTAGTGCATCCGAATCTGCTTTCGCTTTGGCATCAGCAGCTATAATAGATTGTAAATCTGCTGCTTCTGTTTTAGCTTTAGCTTCAGCTTTACGTTTTGCTTCTTCTGCATCAGCTTTTGCTTTTGCATCCGCAATTAATTTTTCTTTAGTTATCTCTGCATCTGTTTTTACTTTAGAATCTGCAGCCAATTTAATTTTTAGCGCTTCTGCATCAGCTTTTGCTTTTGCATCAGCTTCAAGTTTCGCTTTAGCAACTTCGGCATCAGCCTTAACTTTTTCTGCTGCTGCCAATCTTGCCTGTAATGCTTCTGCATCTGCTTTCGCCTTAGCTTCAGCGGCTAATTTTACTTTTGTTGCACCATCTATTCGCGTAATTGGTGTAGTTGATTTTTTTGCCATTACCGGTTTTGGTTTAGAAGTATCTATTAAAGAACCTTCTTCATCATCACCATAATAGTAATTTGTGTTTTTAAATTTATATGCAATAGTAAATTCATGGGAAGCACCAAGGTTGGTAAAATTCCCGAACCCTCTTTCGTAATTATATTCGATTGCAATACTAGGAGTGATATTAAGACCAAAACCTCCTGAAATTCCATATAACGTATTATAACCTGCTTGTGCCCATACTCCTTGTGGAATGGTAAGCACAGCAAGACCTGAAATTATAGTATTATCCTTTTTAATTTCTGTTTTTACAATTCCTGAAAATTTACTTTGATTAAGAAATCCATAACTATCTATGTATCCTGTATACATTGCATGTAATTCAATAGCTTTTTCAGGATCATCCTTTACCATTCCGGAACCAAAATTATATAGTACCAAATTATTCATCGATACTCCAAAATCAAGAAAAGCTGTTCCGTAATTGATACCTGGATTTATAGTAAGCAAGGTGTTCGAAGGTATTGAAGATAAAGAAGTATCACCGTTATTAGGCGTTAATTTACCTTCGTTCAAACCACTTTTATAAGCTCCAACATTTAAACCAAAAGTCAAATTACTGTCTTCTTGTAAAACTATGTTATGAGCAAAATTTACAACTCCTCCGAAAACAGTAAATACACCATAGTTTTGTTGAAATAAACTTATGGCATATGCATCATTTTCTTTTAAACGCCCTGAATAATTAAATAAATAAGTATTTGGTGCATCGTCAAACCCAATCCATTGTCTTTTATTATAAAAACTTACATACGGATTTTGCTCCCTTACAAAACTAAATGCAGGGTTAATTAAATATCTATTAAACTTTAAAGAATTTCGGATAGGTAACGAAAACGAAACAACTCCACTCTCATTTGTATCCTGAGAATAGAGTAATTGTATTGAACCGTAAAATAAAGTTAAGAATAGTAAAATTTTCTTCATATTATTTCAACACCGTTATTGATCCTTTTTTTTCTTCGCCATCACGTTTGATAACATAGTAATAAACTGGATTTACATTTTTAAAATTTAAAGCTGATGTAGCTTTACTGTCTCCATCTGGCCAAGGAGCTAAATTTGAATAATTCCCAGAATATGTTTTTATATCTCCTGAAGAACTAATTATTATTATTTCTGTACTTTTTGACTCTGGATCATCAACTGTATATTCTACTGGCAATATCCAACTATCATTGTTATTATCTCCATTAGGGCTTATAAAATTCGGAATAACAACAGAAGTTTGTGCAGGACATAAAGAGCAAGTTACTGTAAAAGGCAGCTCTTGTTCAATCACACATCCTGATGCCTGCGTAATTTTTACTTTATAAGTTCCTTGTCTTTCTACTAAGTAAGTATTTGAATTAGCACCTGAAATTACAGAACTGCCACGATACCATTGATAAGTTGGATTTACTGCATCAGTTGTAACAACAACGTTTAAAGTTTCCTGAGCATCAGTATTAATATCATTTGTTTCGGGAACATTAAGACTGCTTACAAAACTATTACTTTTCAGATCAATACTTCCAGAAGCTTTACATCCGCCAAAATCAACATCAACTGTATAAACCCCAGACTCGTTAGTACTATACGTACGGCTGGTTACACCCGATATTATATCGCCATCTTTTCTCCATATATAACTATTTCCGGAAGTCGCTGTTAAAATAGTGTTACTTCCATTTGAACAAAAAGGGTTTCCTAAACTTGAATCAATAGTTACTGAACCGGATCCGGAAGAACTTGTGACTGTAACACGATTTGAGGCAAAATTAACGTCAGAACACTGTCCATAATCTAATTCTGCATAATAGTTACCTGCAGAATTTATAGTTAACTCTTTACCGCTTTGTCCTGCAATTACTACGTCGTCCTTATACCATTTATATTTAATATTAGGATAATTAGCCGGAGATGAATTAGTGGTAGCCGGAGTAGGGTTATCAACAGAAAGCGTAAAGCTCCCTCCGGAACAAATAGTAGCGGTGGCAATTTGATTATTAATTGAAAATGCTTTTACATAGTCTTTATAATAAATAGAAAAAGAAGTAATGCCAAGAAAATTTTTCAATCTTTGGCTATTAACTGTTTTGTTACTTTTAATTCTTAAGCTATAATTATCCGACCCTTTTATTCCGACAGGAATAGCAAATTTTATTGTTTGCTGTGTAGCAGATTGATTGGTTGTCTCCAATTTTGTAGCAAGAATAGGAGAAGTTAAAAAAACTCCATTCTCATCTGTTAACTCTACATCAAAAACAACATCAGCAGGGAAATTATTATATATAAAACTTACATAATACTCATTAAAAGGAGTTCCTCCAATAATATCACCTGCGCAAATATTTACAACATCCAAATTATTTGGTGATATTGTCTGTGCAGAAGACTTGCAAACTGTAAATAGAAATACTCCTAAAAAAAATGAAAAATTTATTAGGAGGGAAAGAGTAGTTTTTTTCCTCATATAGTACGAATTCTGGCTAAGTCTATATCTTCAAAAAACAAAATATCAATAAACGTTTCAGAAAAATCATATTTATAGTTTTCAATAATATCTTTTGCAAGTGCAGAATACATTGCGATACTTTTTGATGCTTTATCTGATTGCAGGTTCAGTTGTAATTTATCAATTTCGGCAGTGGCTACAGCAAAGCTATCCTTGGGGATGGATAGCTCTACTATAAACTGTTTAGAATTATCTAAATTAATTGATGGCATAGTAGCCAATGATTGGCTTTTTAACGTTATTATCTGATCAATAGGAATAATTGAATTGATAGGTTTTTCAATTTTGCTTTGAGCAAATAAACTTAACGATAAAGGGAAAACCAAAAATATTGTATAAATAAAATACTTTTTAATGTTTGGGGCCATTTTATTTGATCTTTATTTGGGTCCTGTCTAAGACGTATACATAAATTGTCTGGGGACTTTTATTAATAAAATTTACGCTTTGAAAATAAAAATCTAAATTATTTATCTATTGCCGCTAGATGCAGTAATTTTTCCTAATTGAAGTCTGTAATCTGGCTTTTTTGGATTAAAAATATCTATAAAAGTTTCTTTGTTATCACTTTGAGAATATACGTTGAAAAACACGCTACTACCATACCAACTCTCTAAATCTTCATTATTAGAATTGAATTCTGTAAAGATGTTTCCTTTACATAAATTGAAATACATTTCTTCAAATTTAATTTTTTTAAGATTGGCATCATTAATCTCTGTTTTACTATCTAATAAAACCGCTGGATTAAATCCTGAAATTACGCTGCGTTTTATTTCAAGTGAGGCATTTTCTGCAATATAAATTGCTTCTTTTACTAAACCTGACTGGATATCAGCATTAATATTTTCACTGTCGTTAAGCATTGTAATATTTGATGCAATAACTAAAGTTTGTTTTTTAGTAAAATCTGTTTCGCTTTTTTTCTCGTATGAAGCAACTTCTAAACAACGGGACCCATCTTTATTACTTGATAAATAAGAAGATCTTACTGCTAAAGAATTATGCAAACGGCATTGTATTCCCTGAGAAAATTTAAAATCATCATTTATAGACTTATAAGAAACAAGTTTTGTTGCACTTATATCTCCGCCAAAAAATCCAAATGAATCTCCTGCAGAATAGCTAACCATTATATTGTCTAAGATTGTTTTATTTCCAACACCTGCAAGAGTCAATCCATTGAAACTGCCTGCACCTTTCACTTTTTTACCAGCAAATTCAATTCTGACAAATCTCAAAACTCCTGAATTGGCTGCAGCATTATCGCCTCCGTAAGTAGTAAGTGTAGGGTCAAGATCTAAATTATAAGATCCAACATTACCAAATTTATTAATTGGAGCATCACCAAGAATTACTATACCTCCCCAATCACCAGCTTTTTTCTGGCTGCGGTTTGAAGTAAATACAATAGGATCTGTCTCTAAACCATCTGCAAAAATTGATGCCCCTTTTGTAACTACTAATGTTCCTTTTGTTTCAAAATCACCTATGATTAACGTTCCAGGTTCAATTGTCAAAACAGCATTATTGGTTACATAAACATTACCCTGTAAAACATAAATATTTTTCTTAAGTAGTTTTGTGTTTGTAGAAATATTTCCGGCTAAAATTTGGTTAGCTTCTCCATAATCAACTTTGTTAGGCTTAAATTCGGTCCAGTTATTCAACCAATTGTTGTAGCCCATAATTCCTTTCTCTTGTTGAGCACTCATACTGGTAACTGTCAATAGAATGCAGATAATCTGAGTAAATTTTTTCATGATAAGGGGGGTATTAGGGTTAATAATAAATTTGGGTATGCGTAAATTTGGGCATGCGTAAATGGAAAAACTCATCCCGTGTCTCTAAAAAAATCAGATACATCGAACGAGTTATTTTTTAATACCCTTTTTTAAAATGTTAAGTGAAATTTAATTCATATACGTAAACATTTTAAAAAAGGTTTTAAAAATATCTAAAATTACATTTCATTCAATTCGTTGAATTCATGTAAAGATTTCAATGTTCCTTCGTAAAATAAAATTGCTGCTATTAAATTTGCCTTGTCTGAATAAGGCATCATTTTTCTTTGAAAATCAACAGTAGTATCCAAGAAAGCTGTAGTTCCTATAGCCTGATTGTCTAATGATTTTTTATGTTCATTATCGTCCGGGATACCTAAGTCGGCCATAGTAACACCTGGCTTGGTAACCAACGCAATATAAGGCAGCGTTTTAACCAATACCTTAATACGTTCGATATATAACTCTAATAATTCTCCCTTTTGCATTCCACTCAATTCTTTTTGATCGTGATATTTACGAATAAGAGCTGTAGTACTAATGATACTTCGAGGAGCGTTCTTAGCTTGGGCTGAAATTGCCCCTGTAGTCAGTAAAAAAAATACGCTTAAAAAAATAATTTTCCCTTTCATATATTCTTATTAAAAGTTTGTTGTTGATGAAAACAAAAATATATAAATTAAGTTAATCTACAACTTTAATATTTTTTTTTTTGAAAAAAATACTTAAAAAAAACTTAAAAAAAAGATTGAAGCCTGAATAACAGTAGGTTTCACGGCACTTCTTACCATTTTTGACAAAAATAAGTTCTGTAAGATTTTATCTAAATTTCAACAAAAAAGCTAACAATGTGTCCAATATAATAACCAAAAAAAACTTGCTTTTCAGCAAATTATTAAAAAACTATTAACAAAAAATTCTTAATATCTTCTGGAAACATCTCAATGTTGACAAAACTTACGAGATAAATAACAAACAATTTAGATTTCATGGAACAATTTCTTTGAAAATGAAGCGGATAATAAAGTTTAATAATACTTGTTTTTGACTCACTCATTTTCTTATATCTTTGCTTCATGCAATTTTCACAAATTTTAGGTCAGGATTACATCAAAAGTCACTTGGTAAAAAGTGCAGCTTCCGGAAGAATTCCGCATGCGCAATTATTTATTGGGCCGGAAGGAAGTGGTACATTATCAACTGCTATTGCGTATGCACAATATATTTTATGTAACAATACGGGCAATGAAAACGAAAACGGAAATGATTCATGCAATCTGAAGTTCCAAAATATCTCACACCCCGATTTACATTTTATCTATCCAACAGTAACCACAGAGGATGTTAAGACCAAACCAAAAAGTTTAGATTTTATTCAGGACTGGCGAACATTTATTCAGGAAATGCCTTATGGAGGTTTATTTGACTGGTATAAAATTTTGGGCGTTCAAAATAAACAGGGCGAAATCAGGGTCGAAGACGCACAGGAAGTTTTAAAATCACTTTCATTAAAATCTTACGAAGGCGGTTATAAAATTATGATTATCTGGATGGCAGATAAAATGAATATTGCCGCATCGAACAAGTTGTTGAAACTTTTAGAAGAACCTTCAGATAAAACTATTTTTATCCTGATTTCAGAAAACGAAGAAGACATCATACAAACCATACGTTCTCGTTGTCAGGTAATTCACTTTAATGGATTACCGGAAAAAGTAATTGCTGAAGCATTAATCTCGCAAGAAAACATTGATCAGAATTTAGCAAAAAAAATTGCACACCAGGCACAGGGAAACTTTAATAAAGCGATTTCTTTATTAAATGAAGACGATTCTGAATATCCTTTCGAAGAATGGTTTGTAAATTGGGTTCGTGCAGCTTTCAGAGCAAAAGGAAATGCAGCTGCCATTCAGGATTTGATTTCCTGGAGTGAAGAAATTGCAGCACTTGGTCGTGAAAGCCAGAAAAAATTTATTCAGTTTTGTATTGAAATGTTTCGACAGGCACTTTTATTAAATTATCAGGCCCCAAGTTTAGTATATATTGAACCAAAAGTAGATAAATTCAAACTGGAGAATTTTGCCCCTTTTGTAAACGGAAATAATATCCACGACATTTTCAAAGAACTTTCTGATGCTATGTACCATATTGAAAGAAACGGAAATGCTAAAATAATTTTGACAGATTTATCTATAAAACTCACACGTTTAATTCATAAAAAATAACTTTCAATGAATAATGTTGCTTCAATTTTGCTTTTAGCTTTTTTAGCCTTAACGTTTTTACAATCAGGGTATGAGAAAATTTTTTACTGGAAAAACAATGTTGCCTGGCTCAAAGAACATTTTTCCAGAACAATTCTAAAAAATCAGGTGCCGTTTGCCCTCTTTCAACTTTTAATTTTAGAATTAATTTCCGGGATTTTATGCGTTGTAGGTGCAATTCAGTTGTTGCTTAACAGCGGTCGTGAATTTGGTTTTTATGGTGCTATATTTTCTTGTATTTCTTTGTTAATGATGCTTTTTGGTCAGCGATTAGCCAAAGATTACGATGGTGCAAGAACCATTGTTATATATTTTATTCCAGCTGTCATGGCCGTTTATTGGTTAAATTAATTCGATGCAATTATTTAATTTTTAAAAACACACAATAGAAAAATAAGCCACCGATTTCACAAATTCTCACAGATTAAAAAAACGAATTCAATTGAAAAAAATCCTTGAAATCAGTGCCAATAAAACAATTTACATTAAAAAATGAATTCAAAACACCCTTCAGAATCTCTGACTATTTTAACCGATTTAGTTTTACCGAGCGAAACAAATCCTTTGAATAACCTTTTTGGCGGCGAATTATTAGCCAGAATGGATCGTGCAGCAAGTATAGCGGCAAGAAGGCATTCACGCCGAATTGTAGTTACGGCTTCTGTAAATCACGTAGCGTTTAACAGAGCCATTTCACTTGGAAGTGTTGTAACTGTTGAAGCAAAAGTATCACGATCTTTCAAGAGTTCTATGGAGGTTTTTATAGATGTCTGGGTAGAAGACCGCGAATCCGGAAGCAGAACCAAAGCCAACGAAGCGATTTATACATTTGTTGCAGTTGATGATACCGGGCGGCCTGTAGAAGTGCCACCAATTGAACCGGAAACAGAACTCGAAAAACAACGTTTTGATGCTGCATTACGCCGGAAACAATTGAGTTTATTGCTTGCCGGAAAAATAAAACCTTCAGAAGCAACTGAGTTAAAAGCTTTGTTTTTATAGAAATATAAACATCGTTGAAACTTCAAAAAAAAGAAGTATTTTTACAAAATACATGCCCATACAAATCTAAATCAGGAAGTTATTTAATTCCGTTTTGATTTGAAAAAGAAAAAAATATAAAAATTTAGATGAAAGAAAAAGAAAAAGAAAAGATGAGTTCAGAGAAAGATGCCAAATTAAAAGCGCTACAACTTACGCTTGACAAACTTGATAAAACTTACGGAAAAGGAACCGTAATGAAAATGGGCGACAAGGCCATTGTAGAAGTTGAAACTATTTCTTCAGGTTCTCTTGGTGTTGATTTAGCTCTTGGAGTAAATGGTTACCCAAGAGGAAGAATTATTGAAATATACGGGCCAGAATCGTCAGGTAAAACTACATTAACTTTACACGCTATTGCCGAAGCTCAAAAAGCCGGGGGTATTGCAGCTTTTATCGATGCTGAACACGCTTTTGATAGAAATTATGCTGAAAAATTAGGTGTAGATATAGAAAACCTGATTATTTCGCAACCAGATAACGGTGAGCAGGCTTTAGAAATTGCTGAAAACTTAATTCGCTCAGGTGCAATTGATATCGTAGTAATTGACTCGGTTGCTGCCTTGACTCCAAAAAGTGAGATTGAAGGTGAAATGGGAGATTCTAAAATGGGTCTTCATGCACGTTTGATGTCTCAGGCTTTAAGAAAATTAACGGGAACTATCAGCAAAACAAATTGTACTGTTTTCTTCATCAACCAGTTGAGAGAGAAAATTGGTGTAATGTTCGGAAACCCGGAAACTACAACGGGTGGTAACGCCTTAAAATTCTACGCTTCTGTACGTTTAGATATTCGTCGTTCGTCTCAAATTAAAGATGGTGAAAATGTTATAGGAAACAGAACAAAAGTAAAAGTGGTAAAAAACAAAGTAGCTCCGCCTTTTAAAACTGCAGAATTCGACATTATGTACGGAGAAGGAGTTTCTAAAACTGGTGAAATTTTGGATTTAGCTGTTGAATTTGAGATCGTTAAAAAAGCAGGATCATGGTTCAGTTATGGTGAAACAAAATTAGGACAAGGACGTGATGCCGTAAAATCATTAATTAAAGACAATCCTGAATTAGCTGACGAATTAGAATTAAAAATCAAAGCTCACATTAAAGAATTGGCTAACGCCTAAAAATATTAAACCTGCAAATTACAGTCATTTTATCACAAACCCGACAAGTTTTAAAACTTGTCGGGTTTGTTTTTTTAGAATTATAAAATAAAAAATTTCTTTTCACGCAACCTTTTTCATTTTTGATACTCTATTATATTATACGTTAACTTGAGTCTGCACAAACTCTTTATTATCAACTGTTAATATTTTTAATCATGAAAGAAAAATTAGAAGTGTTGTTGAATAAAAACCGTAAAAAAACCAAATTAAAATTTAAAAAAGTGTTACGCTTTATTTCAGAAAAAATAATTCATCGATAAAATTTTGAATATAAAAGGGGTTTTAAATTCAAAAGAGAACCCGGCATGTCTTCAAACACATGCCGGGTTTAATATTTTATAAACTATTAATCCTAATTTGCTTTCTTAAATTGAAGCAATCCTTTGTAAATCAATTGCCTGGTTTGATCCCGAAGATCTTTTCTGTTTTCAGCTCCCAGCCCTTTGGTTTCAATAAAAGAAAGTACTTTTACCCGCATTCTTCCAGGACTTCCGCTTAAAAAAGTATATGAAAACCGCTCCTTATTATCGGCAAAAACAATTGGGACAATCGGAATTTGATGTTCAATTGCCAAACGAAAAGCACCATCTTTAAATTCATCAAGCAAAATTGTTTCATCATCAGGCACACCTCCTTCAGGAAAAATACAAATACTTAATCCTTGATTTAAACGATTTTGTGCACGTTTGAAAACTTCATTTTTACTTTTCGATGAATTTCTATCGACCAAAATACAAGTTCTTTTATAGAAAAAACCAAACAACGGAATCTTCGAAAGTTCTTTTTTTCCAACAAAAACAAACGGATTTCTAACCACTGCCAACATCAACATAATATCTGACATTGAAGTATGGTTAGCAACAATCATATAACTTTTGCCTTTTTCTAATTTTTGCTCACGTTTTGTTTTGTAATAAAAACCCATTCCGAAAAGAATGAATTTTGCCCAAATACGAGCCATTTTAAAAAAATACGGATATCCGCTTTCAGTTATAATAGAAATCAACAAAAATGGCAGCATAATCAATATCGGAATGGCCATTAAGATGTAAAACCAAATGCGCCATATAACCCAAAAAATAATTTTTATTCCTTTCATAGTTTCAAATGTAAGAAATCGGGAGGTGAATTTTCATAAAAGAATTAACTTTGCGAAACATAAAGAATAAAATTTGAAATAAACCGACAAATTTTGCATTAAAACATGCAATCTTTGTGGCTAAGAAAAAACAGAATGGCAAAAATACTTACCGGCGTTCAGAGTACCGGAACACCACACTTAGGCAATTTATTAGGGGCAATTATACCTGCAATCGAATTATCAAATAATCCTGCAAACGAATCTTTTTTGTTTATTGCTGATTTACATTCAGTTACACAAATTAAAAATGGAAAAACATTAAAAGAAAATACCTATAGCACGGCAGCTGCCTGGCTGGCTTGTGGTCTAAATCCTGACGAAGTTACCTTTTACAGACAATCTGATGTACCACAAACTGCAGAGCTGACTTGGTATTTAAGTTGCTTTTTTCCGTTTCAGCGTTTGTCTTTGGCTACTTCATTCAAAGATAAATCCGATCGATTAGAAGATGTAAATGCAGGGCTTTTTACATATCCAATGCTTATGGCAGCTGATATTTTATTGTACAATGCTGAATTTGTTCCGGTTGGAAAAGATCAATCGCAACATTTAGAAATTACTCGTGATGTCGCTTCACGTTTCAATCATCAAATGGGAGAAACTTTTGTAATTCCTGAAGCTAAAATTCAGGAAGACACCATGTTGATTCCAGGTACTAATGGAGGAAAGATGAGTAAATCTGCAAACAATATTATCAATATTTTCCTGGATGATAAAACGCTTCGCAAGCAGGTAATGAGTATTGAAACTGACAGTACACCGCTTGAAGAACCTAAAAATCCGGATACATGCAACGCGTTTGCGATTTATTCATTATTAGCAACTGAAACTCAGATTGCCGAAATGAGAGCTAATTATTTAGGCGGAAATTACGGTTACGGTCACGCCAAACAAGCTCTATTTGAATTGATTACAGAAAAATTTAAAACCGAAAGAGAAAAATATAATTACTACATTAACAATCTTAGCGAAGTAGAAGATTTGCTGAAAAAGGGAGCTGAAAAAGCGGCAAATGTAGCAAACCCTGTTTTACAAAAAGTACGTGAAAAACTGGGATTTAGTATTTAATTTTTTAATGCAATATTTATAAAAGCTTCTTGTTTCAAGAAGCTTTTATATTTAATTTTTATTTGTAAATTCATGATAATAAATGATTTAAAGTACTATCATTGAAAATAGATAATAATTAAAAAGATGAATAAATTTATTGAAGATTACGATATCCCGCCCTATTTATTCCAGATTATCAATATTGTTTTTTGGATAATTATAATATTTATTCTGTATAAATTGTACAGACATTTTAAAAGGAAACCATAACTACTCAAATAACAGATTCTGTTTAAATCGCTTCAAACAATTTCCCCGGCAAAGGTCTGATTACGCCCTTAAGCTCCATATTCAATAGCATTCCTGATATTTTATAGATAGGAAATTCACATTGCAGTGCAATAATATCCAACAATTCTTTTCCGTTTTTAAGAAGATAATCATAGATTTTTTGCTCATCCTGTTCTAAATCTACAAACAGTTGTTTTTGTATCGGTTTAGACTTGTTTTCGATATCCCAATTGAGCATATAAACCAAATCGGCGGCACTGGTTAATACATTTGCTTTCTGTATTTTTATCAATTGATTACAGCCCTGACTGTATTTGTCTGTTACACGCCCAGGAACGGCAAAAACATCACGATTGTAATCGTTTGCCAAATTAGCTGTAATAAGCGAGCCTCCCCTATCTGCTGATTCTATTACGATTGTTGCTTCGGTCATGCCGGCGACTATTCTGTTTCGGCGCACAAAATTTTCTTTATCGGGATTGGTTGAACTCCAAAATTCGGTTATAAAACCACCATTTTCCTCCATTTTCGACATGTACTTTTTATGTGTTTTGGGATAAATTTGGTTTAAACCATGTGCCAAAACCCCAATAGTCTGCAGTTTGTTTTCCATTGCAAACTGATGTGCCACAATATCAACTCCATAAGCAAAACCACTTACTATTATTGGATCAAGTGGTGCCAGGTCTTCAATTAATTTTTTACAAAATTCTATTCCATACGAGGTAATTTGTCGTGTACCTACAATACTGATTATTCTTTTATTATCTAAATTAATATTCCCGGCAGAAAAAATTAAAACCGGAGCATCAATGCAATGTTTCAGACGCTCAGGATAATTTTCCTCCTTAAAAAAAGACACTTTTATATTGTTTTTATTAATGAATTCCAGTTCCTTATTTGCCTTTTCAAAAACAGCTTTATCTTTTAGATTCTTCAATAATACGGAACCTACACCATCTATAGCGGCAATTTGGTTCGTTTTGGTTTTAAAAATTTCTTCGGCACTGCCAAAATTTGCCAATAACTTTTTGGCCATAATATCGCCAACGCCGTCAACCCGAAGTAAGGCTAATAAGTAAAATAAATCTTGTTCTGACATGGCTTATATAATTTTATAGAGGATGATAAATTCTTAGAAACAGGATTTGTTTTTAAAAAGCAAATATATGAATTAGAAGTAAATTCTCTCAAAAATAAAATTTTAAAGATAGTATCCTTTGATTTTAAAAATATCAAATATGATTAACTAATTGAAAACTAATTATCTATAAAATTATGTGAATTGTTAATAAAAATTGTGAATAAAATTTTGATAACTATATTGGATGCATAACTTTGTTACTATGAAAATCGAAACTTACATCTCGCAGTTATTGTATCGTTATCAGTGTGTAACGGTTCCAGGGTTTGGAGCATTCTTATCCGAAACTCAGTCGGCACAGCTTAATGAAGGCACAAATTCGTTTTTTCCACCTAAAAAAATGATCTCTTTTAACAGTCAAATCAAAAACAATGATGGTTTACTGGCAAATCATATTGCTCATGCAGAAAAAACTTCATATGGATTTGCCGTAAGTGCAATCGCCTTTGAGGTTTTAAGCTGGAAAAAAATATTGGAAGAAAACGGAATAGTATATCTTAAAAATATTGGTGAAATTGGTTTGAATGAGGATAACAATCTCATTTTCTCTCCAATAGACCAAAATAACTACCTTTCTACTTCTTTTGGATTAAGCCCGTTTATTTCACCTTTGATAAAAAGAGAAATTTTCGAAAAGAAAATTGAATCAATTGAACAAGGTAAAAATGCAGCATTACATTCTGAAGAAGATACAAAATCTTCAAATTCATATTTAAAATATGCTGCTATATTTGTTCTGGCATTAGGTATTACCGGAAGTATTGGTTATCCTTTATATCAAAATCAAATTGCAACACAAACCCTTATGGTTGAAAGTGCAGTTCAGAAAAAAGTACAGAATAAAATTCAGGAAGCAACCTTTTTAATTCAAAATCCTTTACCGGCAGTTACTCTTTCGGTAGACACTTCAAAAACGGCAGAAGTAGATGAAAAATCTATGTTGCCTTATCATATAATTGCCGGGGCTTACAGAAGTGAGAAAAATGCGAAAAAAGCATATAATCAGTTAATAAAAAATGGTTATGAAGCCCGAATGCTTGGAGAAAGCAAGCACGGATTATTCCCTGTTTTATACGGAAGCTATGCAACAATGGCTGAAGCTGAAAGTGCCCAAAGAGAAATCAGAAAAGCAGAAAATCCGGATGCCTGGATTTTAATCCAAAAATTATAAAACTAAAATCCTATTCTTAACCGAATAGGATTTTTTTTATTTTGAAATAAATTTTGCTTCTTGTGAAACGATTTTCTTTCCATTTTGATAAACAAATAACGCCGCAGGCGCCGAATTTTTTTCTCCCAGTACTGTAATATCACATTGATAAAGGAAATTCCCCTTTTTAAAATCATAATGATGATTTCCGCCTGTTCCTTCAGCAATAAACTTTCCATTCATAATAACTAAATCAGGCTTTTCACTCATTTTCTGATTTGGTGACCAAGAAGCATATCTATAATTTTCATTTCCTAAATCATCAATTCTAATTTTGAATTTGGAGGTTACTAAAACGCAAACCGGCTCTTCAAATTTAGCCAAAGAAGGATGCACGGCATTTTGCTCCGCTTTTATCAGTTTTGCTTTCAGGTCACTCTCAAATTTTGATTGGTGATTTATAGCGATTAAACGGCCATCTTCGTCAATCCACAGATCTCCATTATATAGCATAATTCCTCTCCAGCCCACTTGTTCCCAATCTTTGGCAGGGTTAGATTTTATGATTTTGTTTTTCAATTCAGCATCGAAAATTTCATTATATCTATTAATGAATTCTGTTTTATTTTTAATGACAGGAATTGGATACTCCCTTTTTAAAGGAAACTTAACCAGTTCGGCGACAGCATTCTTATTGTCGTTTTTTACGCAATCAATAAAGTAAATAATTCCTTTTTGATATTCTTGCTTTAGCTCTTGACTATTGATAAACTGCGCAGAAAAAATGGATAGAAATAGAAATATAATTTTTGATTTATTCATAATGAATTAATTTTTAATCTGCGTTTTACGTGGAACAGCCCACCTTAAATATAATCAATTTATACTGGCCTTAAACATTTTAAGTTCGTCCCAGGTAAATTCGTCGCCATGTTTTTCTTTCAATCCATTCAGAGATTCTTCCTGATAAAACTGAAATGCCTCGCGTAAAGCCAATATTTTATCATAGGAAAGTACATCAGAAATCTCTATTTTTTTAGCCTGAATTAATTTAACCAAGTGCATTTCTATAGTTTGCGGAGTAAGCTTTCGAATTCGGGCAATATCCTGAATCGAATTCTTTTCGATCCATAAATCATAAGTTTCTTCGACAGTCGTTTTTTTGACAGCTTTTGGCTCGCTTTTGTCCAGTTTTTTTGATGTGTACCGAATAACCTGCTCATCTGGTTTAAAAATGTCTGTATTGGTCATTTTAAACTCTTCACGGATCTTTTCCAGTTTGTTTGATTTGAAATTTTTAATTGCCGGCGAAGTCAATTTTTCTTTGCAGATGGTTTCTCCGGCAACGACAATTTCAATCAATAATTTAGCTTTCATTAATCGTAAAACAGCTTTAGTCTGTAAGTCATCCAGAAAGGCTAATTCTTCGTAAAATTCTTTTACTTTTTTAAATTTCTGAATTTCAGCCATTTTTTGTAAAATATCCATAACCAATTTATCCATCGGCTTGAAAAAATAGTCATAAGCTGCCTCTACCCTTTCCTGAACAAAAAATAAATCGACAGTTTCCTTATTAAAAATTTTATTGAGCTGATTAATAAACTTTTGCGCGGGATCAGTTAGCTGATCTATTATTTCTAAACGCTTGTGCGCCCAAATAGCATGTTTGGTTTTTTCGGAGTTAGCAGCATTTTCGTTGTAACTAAAGCGGTGATTTCGCCATTCCTGAGCTAAGTCTGACCAATTAAAACTGTTAATCAGGTAGTTATGAATAAAGTTTTTAGTTTCTAAATGTAAAGATTTCTTCAGGACATCTTCGGTGGCTTTATTCAAAGCATAATCCATGACATCCTGATCATTAGAAATACCATTCATCTGCATCGGAGAAAGCAAAATAAGCCCGTTTAAAGATCTTAATCGAGATAATGCAACATATGCCTGTCCCGGAAGAAAAACCTGCGATACATCGAGCGCAGCTTTATCAAAAGTTAATCCCTGACTTTTATGCACAGTAATTGCCCATGCCAATTTGATCGGATAATGTGCAAAAGTCCCTAAAACTTCTTCTTCTATTTCCTTTGTCAGCTCGTTTACTTTGTAACGAATATTTTTCCATTCGTACTTCTCAACTTCAATCGTTTTATTTTCTTCAGGGAAATGCACAAAAATTTCTTCGGGTGAAAGTGATTTGATAACGCCCATTTTTCCGTTGAAATATCGCTTTTCAAAAGACAAATCATTTTTAACGAACATTACCTGTGCGCCAATCTTCAGCTTTAGATTTTCTTCCACCGGAAAAATTTTCTCCGGAAAATCGCCCACTATAAATGGCAGATAAGAATATTCATTTCCGGCTAAATCATTTATTGACTGCTCGTTGATAGAATCTGCTTTGGCATTATGAGTGGTTAATGTAATATAACCTTCGTTGTTTTTTAAATCGAAATCCGGCTTTACATATTGGTTCAAAAACTGAATATCCTGCGCTGATATCTGATTATTGCGAAGATTATTCAAAACAGAAATAAAATCATCATCTGTCTGTCGGTAAATCTTAGATAATTCTATGTATAAAGGCGGATTTTGCTGTATTGCATGCGAATGAAAAAAGAATTTACCTTTGTAATAATTCCGCAAGGTTCGCCACTCTTCATCCCTAATCACGGGTGGTAATTGCAATAAATCTCCAATAAACAGCACCTGAACACCTCCAAAAGCATTTGAATTTCTTCGAACTGTCTGCATCATAAAATCAATTGCATCAAGTAGATCAGCACGCAGCATACTTACTTCATCAATAATCAGCAACTCCATGTTTCTGATTACATTACGCTTTACATTATTCATTTTGAAATGTCTGCGTAAGGTTTCTTTATTTTCAAATTTTACGGTCTCTGTAAACTGCGGATTCGCCTCGTAAGATGGAATAAAAGCAGAAAAAGGGAGTTGAAACATCGAATGAATAGTAACCCCACCGGCATTTAAGGCTGCAATTCCCGTTGGTGCTACAACTACTGTGTTTTTATGCGTTGTGGCAATAATTTCACGTAAAAGTGTAGTTTTCCCCGTTCCGGCCTTACCCGTAAGAAAGATCGACTTCTGTGTCTGATTGATAAATTGTAATGTATAAGCTGCTGCTTCTGAAACGTTTTGCATTTGGCGTGTATTGAAATCTAAAAGTATCGCATTTTTATAAAAGAAAAAACCTAAATCTGTAATAGATTTAGGTTTTTAAAATTTAGTTAGTTTAGTTTTTTATTTTTTAGCCTCTTCACCATCTTTTACCGCAGGTTTAGTATCAGTTTTTGGAGATGCTTTATATTTATCATTCAAAGCTTTAATAATATCTTTTGTAATGTCATATTTCTCTTCAGCGTATAAAATTGAAGCTGCATCACCTGTACCGTAGATATAAGAGTATCCTTTTTCTTTTCCATAAGTTTTGATGAATTTTTTAACTCCGCTTACAAGAGAATCCATTTCAACTCCGCTTTCTTGCTGCAATTGTTGAGATAATTGTTGTTGAGCATAACCCAATTGCTGCTCTCTTTTTTGCAATTCAGCTCCTCTTTGCTGTGCCCATGCCTGACCATTTGCCTGTGCCTGACTTTGAAAACTGGCAGCGTCTTGTTTAAAACGAGTAATTTCAGCTTGTAGTTGTCTTCCTTTTTCTTCTGCCTGAGCTTTATACTTTGCCTCAAGGTCTTTTGCTTCAGTGTACTCTTTCATTAAAATTGAAGTATCAACGTAAGCTGTTTTTACTTCCTTAACTTCGGCTGTTTTATTACATGAAACAACTATAATTGAAAGCGCGATAATTACTAATGCTTTTTTCATTTTTTTAATTTCTATTTTTTAATGTGAAGACAAAAATATAAAAAAAAAAATAGCATCAACACAAAGTTTAAAAAATGGGCTAATTTTATGATATTAGTTTTACTTATTAAAAGAAAAACTACCATAATTAAACACTATTAAAACCGACTTTAATAGCTCGTTTTAGAAGCGATTTAAAAAAAAAGCCAATATTTCCCTCGATTAGTATGGAAATACTGTCTTAAATACGCTTAAATCGCATTTTACTTGTTTTTTAAGACATAAATGTGTGACGAATACTCTAAAGTTCGTTTGGCTTTAAGATTTGATCTTAATCCGACAAAAAAAGCGCTGATGTAATTCATTTTTCCTGTTTTGTATTTTTCTGATAATAAACTCACGTAAAAAGAATCAAATTTCATCGGAAGCACTTTTTCTAATTTCATATCTACTTTTTCAAAAAGAGACTGAATGGCTTTTTTTGAGAAATGCCAAAAATGAATTGGCACATCAAAAGCTGCCCAAAATTCATTATAGTATTTTGCGTCGTACGATTTAAAATTTGGAACCGCAATAATTAATGTTCCAGTTGGTTTTAACAAACGCTTCAATTCCAGAATTTGGAATTCTAAATTTGGAACGTGTTCCAAAACATGCCACATCGTAATTACGTCAAAAGAATTATTTTCGAGAACACCAATTTCATCAACGAAAGAGATTCCTTTTGCAATGGCAATTTCTTTTGCTCGCGCACTCGGTTCTACTCCAACAATTTCCCAACCATCATTTTTTGCAGTTAATAAAAAATCTCCGGTTCCGGCACCAATATCCAAAATTCTGCCTTTTTGAGATTGGGTTGAATTAATTAAATTCAATTTATTTTTCAGCGCTATGTTCTTCACAAAATGATATGCTTTTTCAAATAAGGAACGTTTGTTATCTGTGTGCGAAATATAATCTTCGCTTTCGTAATATCTTCCTAAATTTTCTAAATCAGGTTGCGGGGATGTAATCAGCATATCCAGATTTTCATCATAATACAATTCAAAAATTTCTTTAGAAACCGAATGGTCTTTTACAGTAAGAAAATGTTTTTTTTTTAAAACGTCCATTTTATAATTATAGGTATTTTGGTTTAATTTATAGTAAGCCCTAAAAGTGAAAATTTCACTTTTAGGGCTTATTGTTTTTAATGTTTGTAATTTATTTGCGTGTCCAATTTATTTTTACAGCAGACATTTTTTCATTTTCAATTCTCGTCTCTGCCAAAATCGTAAAACCGTTTTTAATGTAAAACGGCATTGGAGATTTATAAATTTTATTATTCTGTTTTATTTCATTTTCATGATCAGTAACCCAACCATTCAAACTAATGTTATTACTTTTAATTCGTTAATCAAAAATGTACCATTTCCTTTTCCTTGAGTCTGGTTATTCAAAATGATAGCAAACCAGTCATCTCCTTCTCTTAAAAAGGTAAATGCCCAACCATTAATTTTACCTGAATCATCATCAAACAGCAAATAATGTTCTGTGTTTAAAAGCCCATTCAAATACAAATCAAAATCTTCCAGAGTTTTCAAATGTAATCTTGTTGGATATTCATTGTTCCAAATTTCACGTAAAATTTCTTTTTCTTCTAATGATAGAATTTCTTTTTCAATAGTTTTCATAATAAGAAATTTGAAATAGTTTCACGTGGAACAATTAATCTTTTTTTATCGTAGAGGCGCACAGCAGTGCGTCTTCATTCTAATAATTTTACGGCAAAATTTATACAGTCCGTTGGATGCACTGCTGTGCATCTCTGCAATTATAATTCTGTTTTACCTCCCCATATAAATCAATAATACCGAAATATCACTAGGAGAAACACCACTAATTCTTGATGCCTGCGAAATTGTTACAGGACGAATCTTGCTTAATTTTTGTTTTGCTTCAATCGACATTGATTTAATTTTATTGTAGTCGAAATTCTCCGGAATTTTTACTTCTTCTAATCGTGTTAGCTTGTCAGCATTGTTTCTTTCCTTTTCTATATAACCGGAATACTTTACCTGAATTTCGGCTTGCTCTAAAATTTCCTGATCCAGATCATTTTCAGCAACGTATTCTTTCACTTTCTCAAATTTCATAATATCTTCTAAATCAATTTGAGGACGGGAAAAAACTTTAAACATTTTATCTCCTTGTGAAATAACAGCTGTTCCTTTAGATTCTAAAATAGGATTTGCTTCTCCAATCGAAACACTTGTTTCTTTGAAAAAAGCAACCATTTTTTCTGACTCGTTCAATTTATGTTCCATTCTGCGTAATCGCTTTTCAGAAGCTAAACCAATTTCGTGTGACATTGGTGTCAATCTGAAATCGGCATTATCCTGACGCAACAATGTTCTGTATTCTGCTCTTGATGTAAACATACGATAAGGTTCTTCCGTTCCTTTCGTAATTAAGTCATCAATCAAAACTCCGATATACGCTTCGTCACGTTTTAAAATTAATGGCGCTTTTTCATGCACTTTTAAATGTGCATTAATCCCGGCCATCAATCCTTGAGATGCTGCTTCTTCATATCCTGTAGTTCCGTTTATTTGTCCTGCAAAATATAATCCTTCCACTAACTTTGTTTCCAAAGTATGCTTCAGTTGCGTTGGTGGAAAATAATCATATTCAATTGCATAACCCGGTCTAAAGAATTTCACCTTCTCAAAACCGACAACAGAACGCAAAGCTTTAAATTGAATATCCTCTGGAAGCGAAGTTGAAAATCCATTTACGTAAACCTCACAAGTATTCCAGCCTTCCGGCTCAACAAATAACTGGTGACGTTCTTTATCAGCAAAACGATTAATTTTATCTTCAATCGAAGGACAATATCTCGGGCCGATACTTTTGATTCTACCGTTGAACATTGGCGAACGGTCAAAACCTGATCGCAAAATATCATGAACGTCTAAAGACGTATAAGTCATATGACAGGATCTTTGGCGAACCAACGGCGAAGTGACATCTGAATATGAAAACTTATCCGGTTTTGCATCACCCTTTTCTTCGTTCATTTTAGAATAATCCAAGGAACGCCCATCAACTCTTGGTGGCGTTCCTGTTTTCATTCTTCCGGATTCAAAACCAACCGCAACTAAATCCTCAGTAATTCCGTATGCTGCACTTTCTCCTGCTCTTCCCCCACCAAACTGTTTGTCTCCAATATGAATCAGGCCATTCAAAAATGTTCCGTTAGTCAAGACAACAGATTTTGAACGAATCTCAATTCCGAGTGAGGTTTTGATTCCTTTAATCTTTCCGTTCTCAATAATCAAACCTTTCACCATCTCTTGATAAAAATCAAGATTTGGAGTTCCCTCCAACATCATCCTCCATTCTTCGGCAAACCGCATTCGATCACTTTGAACTCTCGGCGACCACATTGCAGGGCCTTTTGATTTATTCAACATCTTAAACTGAATTGCAGTTTTGTCAGACACAATACCGGAGTACCCACCAAGTGCATCAATTTCGCGAACAATCTGACCTTTTGCAATTCCCCCCATTGCAGGATTGCAGGACATCTGTGCTATATTCTGCAAACTCATTGTTACCAATAAAGTTTTTGAACCCAAATTTGCTGCAGCGGCAGCAGCTTCAGAACCGGCATGACCAGCGCCAACCACAATAACATCGTATTCTTCTAAAAACATTTTGTTTTATTATTCTCTGGAAACCGGTTAAGTCGATTTTCAGAATTAACTTTTTATCTTTTTTGTTCCACGTGGAACATGGTTTTTTTATTCCAAGTTTCAGGTTTTAAACTTTAAGTTGTTCCACGTGGAACGTTTGTTTTAAAACTTACAACTTCATTCTAAATCACATTTGATTCAAAACGTTCCACGTGAAACATTTCAACATACTTTCTTTAAAAACTAAAATATGTTTCACGTGGAACATATCGTTTTAAGTTTTAAAGAGATGCTTAAACTAAAGTTCCACGTGGAACATTGAAATCTTTTCATCTTCTTTCGAACGCATCAAATCTGCATCAGCGTCTGTTTTGTCTTTGTATCCACAATAATGCAATATACCATGAGCTAAAACCCGTTTTAATTCCTCGTTAAAAGAAACATTGAAATCATTGGCATTGTCTTTAACCCTTTCAACAGAAACAAAAATATCTCCGTTTAATTCATTTCCAACTGTGTAATCAAAACTGATAATATCAGTTAAAGTGTCGTGGTTTAAATATTCAACATTT
The DNA here is from genome assembly GCA_039931915.1 of Flavobacterium sp. Taxonomy (GTDB): domain Bacteria; phylum Bacteroidota; class Bacteroidia; order Flavobacteriales; family Flavobacteriaceae; genus Flavobacterium. Next base: position 23,123 of record JBDTRA010000011.1, read on the forward strand.
ATTTTGTGAAGATATTCGTCATCACAAAAAATGTAATTTATCTCGCCTTCCTTTTTACTTTCAGAAACAATAACAGCACTCAACCAATCAGAAAAGGCTTCTTCGTTATCTAAAATAAAATCTGTTTCGTAATTAAAATTGATCATTTTGTATTAAAATATTCCTGAACTTTTTGATTAAAATTCGAGCGCAAAGGTAGTGATTGTCTATTTAAAATCTCTACACTGTTTAAATATTCCAATAATGAGCTAGGCAAAGCATTAGTTCGGTTAGAAAATTCAGCTTTATTTGTTTCAGATTGACGCTTCGTGTCTTGACCTTGTTGCTGGACTGCATTATTTAATTTTAATAATTCTTGTTGAATATTTAAGATTCTCTGCAGGTTCTCGTTTTTAAAACCTTTATTCAAAAGCTGCTTTTCAGATTGTTTCATTTGATCGATAACAGATCTTCCCTGAGAATCCAATCCTTGTTTGGCTAACTCTTTTTGCAAAGCTTCACGAAGCTTAACTTGTTCCTTATAAATTTCCATTATTGCTTGAGCATCTCCTTCACCATCTTCCCCCTCTTTTCCGTCCTTCACTCCTTTTCCGTTTTTGCCATCTTTCCCAGAGGAACCTTTATCTCCACTTTTACCACCTTGTCCATTATTACCCTGGCCATCTTTTCCTTCACCTGATTTTCCGTCTTTGCCCTGACCCGGTTTATCACCAGGCTTGTCTCCGGGTTTATCGCCTTTCTTCATTCCGTCTTTCATTTTATCGGCCAGACCTTTTTGCTTTTGAATAATATCCGGCAATTGCATTCCTTGTCCATCACCTGGTTTTGGTTTTCCAGCCCCAGGACTAGACATAGACATTTGCATATTGTTCAATAAATCACTTAAAAAATCAGCTAATTTATTTGCAGATGAAACCGCGTATTGCTGGTGTGAAACTCCTTTTGGAACCTGAACATCGGTTAACGATTCGATTGCTCTGTCTACATTATATTGTACATTTCCAATTTCCTTAGTAACATCTTCAGCTACTTTTGGATTACGCAAAGACAGAGCAAACAAACTATCATCGACATGCTTGAACTGTTGTTTTAAATTTTGCTGTACTTTTATATTCTTTGTATATATCGAAGAACCTAATTTCATCGATTTAAATTGTTTCATCACATCTTCCTGAGATAAAGAATAAGCCAAAAGATTATCCAGAACCTGACGAAGCATTGCAACATCTTCTTCCAGTTGTTCTTGTTCTCCACCTTCCATACTTGACTCCATTTGCTGTGCCATACTTTTCATTTTTTTGGCTGCACTTTTCTGTTTTGGCTTAGCCGAAGAAGTATTCTTTTTATTCAATTCATCAGAAGCTTTTTGTAAATCATCTTTCAAATCTTTTTCTTTAGATGCATCAGAAGGGATATCCAAAGGTGATTTTAATGATTTGTTTTCTTCTTTCAAATCTTTTAAGTCATCCTGAATCTTCTCAAAAGCCTTATTAATTTCGTCCTGTTTCTCTGAAGTATTTTCTTTTTCCTTATTAGAAAGCTGTTCCTGCTTCTCAGAAAGTTTGTCTAATTTGTCTGCAACTTGTTCTGCTTTCTTAGAAACATAAAAACGTTTTGTCAATTCTACTAACTGCTCCAGATTTTTCGATTGGTTTTTACTGATTTGTTTGAACTTTTCCATTTTATCAAACAACTCTTCACTGTTTAATTTATCGTTTAAACTCTTAAGTTCATCTAATAATTTCTGGTTTTTCTCTAAATCTTTGTCGGCATTATCCAGGCGCTTCTGTAAATCTTCAGCGGTTTTATCCTTTTTATCTTCTTTGAATTTATCCAGATTCTTGTTCATTTTCTCTGCAAACTGTTTCATCAATTCGTCTTGTTGTTTCTGACGTTTGATAAAATCATTTATTTTTTGCTGATCCTTAAACTCTAGGTTTTCTTTTTCTTTTCCTGAATTCTGAATTTTATCCATCTCAGAAAATTGTTTGGTTTGATTCTTTAAAGATTTCTCTAAACTATTTATGTTTTGATTTTGCTGTTGCAATTCCATATCATGAACTTCATCAGTTGTAGAAACCCTGTCTGAAAAAACAGAAGACTTGGTACTCTTAAAATGGTGTGGTGCATCGTTATCAAAAACTTCAAAATAGTATTCGTAAGATACTCCTTCAGCAACAGCCAAATTACTTGGAAAGTTAAAAACGAACTGATCAAATACTGCTTGCTTCACAGGAATAGTTCCGCGCTTGGCAGTTTGTGGTTTGTTACGCTCATAGTAAACAATCTGTAATTTTGATAATCCGTAATCATCACCCAGCCTTCCCAGCACATAATTTTTATCTAACTTCAAACTGTCCGGTGCAGGTGCAACAGTAATAGTTGGATGCTGATCTTTGATAACCGAAAGTTGATAATCCAGTTTTTCATAGTTTTTAACCTTATTATTCGAAGTAAGGATTTGATATTCTGTATTTTGGCTTATATTTTTAGCCAATTTAAACTCGTTATCGTCTTTAATAAACTTAAAAATCGCATTTTCATCTTTCCAAACGATTTCCTGAGTCGACTGTGTATTCATTTTCCAGGTAACCAAAGTTCCTTCCGGAACAATTGCGTTTCCGGTTCCCTGAATTTTTTCAGACTTTTTCTTTAAGTAAGATGGAAAATTCAATACCATTTCGAAGTTGGCAATTGACGGAACTGTAATAACTTTCAATTCATATTCTTCTGATGAAACTGAATTTCCTTCAAAAGAAAAAGAAACATTCTCTATAGGTTTTTCAATTTTGAATTCAAACTTACCTGGTTGAGATGATTCCATAAAATAACTTTCGTCCCCAATATGAATCATTACATTTTCAGGAACAACATTTCCGATTGATTCCATTTTTACAACAAAATCTTTGTTCTGTTCTGTTTGCAAATTCTGATTCAGAACAACAAATTTGAAAGGCGCCGGTGGTAAAAATGTAGCATTGAAATGCACAACTCTATTCAGGCTTTGAGAAATAATATTGCTATTTCCAGAAATATAAAACACCGCGAAAAGTAAAATTGGAATAATGGCTAACGGTAAATATTTTCTATTTGCATTAAAATTTATAGCATTCCCAAACGGAATTGGCTGCAATGAATTTGCTTTTTGTTCTATTGAAGCCAGCATTAATTCTGAACTTTCAGCTGAATTTTCAGAAGCAGATAACTGTAAAAAGTTTGTTAGTTTATCACTTACTTCTGTGAAATGATTTCCAATAATTGCCGAAGCCTGATTATAATCAATTCCTTTTTGAAGTTTGAATAGCTTAAAAATCGGAAACAAAATAAATCTAAACAAAAGAAAAACTTCTACTCCTATAAATATCCAGAACAAAATTATTCTTCCTAAGGGTTTCAACCAAAGAAAATACTCAATAAAAAGCGTAACCAAAAAATACAATAATCCAAAACCAATAAAAAGAAGCCCTCCTTTTATCAATTCATTTGTGTAATATTTCTTTATAAAAGCTTCTAACTTTTGATATATAGCCGATGTCGTTTTCAAGATGAATCTATTTTGATTATCACCTATAAAAGTAGTAATTATAGTAATTCAAATTTCAAAAATCAATTGCAATGACACTATCAAATAAGATTGTCAATTGCAAGATCATAAATCTAAAATCAACAATCTTAAATCTAAAATCTGAATCGTATCTTTGCATCAAAATTTAAACAAATGTCAAAGCAAGTTCGTGTGCGTTTTGCACCAAGTCCAACAGGACCTTTACATATTGGCGGCGTTCGTACTGCCCTTTTTAATTATTTATTTGCCAAAAAAAATAATGGTGTTTTTTATTTAAGAATTGAAGATACAGACCAAACTCGTTTTGTTCCGGGTGCCGAAGCTTATATTATGGAAGCACTGGAATGGTTAGGAATTGCTCCTGAAGAAACCGTTGGAAAAAACGAAAAATTTGGTCCTTACAGACAAAGCGATCGTAAGGATTTATACCAAAAATATGCTAATCAATTAATTAATTCGGGTTGGGCATATTATGCTTTTGATACTCCGGAAGCTTTAGATGCTTTAAGAAAAGAACAGGAAGCTGAAGGAAAAACGTTTATTTACAATCATACTATTCGTGAAAAATTAGATACTTCGTTAATAATTTCATCTGAAGAAATTGCTAAAAGAATTGCAAATGGAGAACATTATGTAATTCGTTTTAAAACTCCTGTTGATGAAACTTTACATTTAAAAGACATTATTCGTGGTGATGTGAAATTTGAAACTAGTTTACTTGACGATAAAGTATTATTTAAAAGTGACGGAATGCCAACCTATCATTTGGCCAATATTGTAGATGACCATTTGATGGAAACATCACATGTAATTCGTGGTGAAGAATGGCTGCCATCTATGCCTCTTCACGTTTTATTATACAGAGCTTTTAGTTGGGATGCGCCCGAGTTTGCCCACTTGCCTTTGATTTTGAAACCAATTGGAAATGGTAAATTATCTAAAAGAGATGGTGATAAATTAGGATTTCCTGTGTTTCCGTTAGAATGGAAAACCGAAGAAGTTGTTTCGTCCGGTTATAGAGAAAAAGGATTTTTCCCTGAAGCAGTTATCAACTTCTTAGCTTTGTTAGGATGGAATGACGGAACGGACAAAGAATTATTTTCTTTAGAAGAATTAGTTGAATCTTTTGATCTGAACAGGGTTCACAAATCCGGGGCAAAATTTGATCCGGAAAAAAACAAATGGTTCAATCATCAATATTTGATCAAACAAGATGATGTTGATTTAGTGAAAGACTTCTCTCCTGTTTTAGTTGAAAAAGGCATTGATATTTCTAAATTTGATCTGACGAGAATCGTTTCATTAATAAAAGAAAGAGCTCATTTTGTTTCTGAATTTTGGGATTTGACTGATTTCTTTTTCCAGGCTCCAACATCATATGATGAAAAAGCAAGTAAAAACTGGAAAGAAGAAACACCAGCTTTAATGCAGGAATTGATTTCTACTCTTGAATATATTGAAGGTTTTGATTCAGTAAATATCGAAAGTATCGTAAAAGACTGGTTGACTAAAAACGAAATTGGAATGGGTAAAGTAATGCAGCCTTTCCGTTTAAGTTTGGTTGGAGCTTTAAAAGGTCCTCACTTATTTGACATTGTTGAAATTATTGGAAAAGAAGAAACAATTTCGAGAATTCAGAAAGCAATAAATGAAATGCCATGATAGAATTAAAACTTTGCGTTCCAAATGATCATACTTCTGAATCTTGGTTTTCTTTTATAAATGATTCATTAAAAATGGTAAATTTAGAATTTGATGATCTAATAGTAGATTTAAATACAATTACCTTCTTAGATACTGATGATATTGTGGCTTTAGCTTGTCTTTTAGATTCTTTTGCAAATAGTGGAAAAAAAATTAAATTTGAGAACGGTCATGATTCATTATTAACTCATTTAGATAATATAAAATTTAAAAATTACTGGAACCCAGAATTTAATAGAGATAGATTTACTGTTACAAACAATGATACCACATTATGTTTATGGCATATATCTAAAGAAATGATTGTAGACTACACTACATATGCTACTCAATATTATAAAGGAATATTTAAAGACAAAGATTTAGTATTGTTATCACTAAATTTAACAGAAGTATTTAATAATATATTTGATCACTCATATTCAAGTGTTAAAGGTTATATAATAACTGAATATTTTCCCGAAAAAAACATATTGTCATTTTCTGTTTGTGATTTTGGAATTGGTATAGCCGAATCTATGAATAAATACAACATAACTATTAACAAAATGCAAACTCCTGATAGTGTTGCAATAAAGGGAGCATTAGTAACTGGTATTTCCTCACACTCTACTCCCCAAAATAGAGGTTTTGGATTAGGTAATGTTCTAGACTTTACTGAAAATTATAAAGGAGCTCTAACCATTACTTCAAATAATGGTTGCTTGAGAAAAAAATTCGATGAAGATTATTATTTAATCGAAACTGATATTAATTTTTTAGGTACATTAATTAAAGTAGAAATTAATACCTTAGAATTAGAAAAAATTGACGAAGAAATGGAAATAAACGAATGGTAATATTTTTATTAACAATTTTTTGAACAACTTAATGTTCTTTTTATGTAACTTTGTATTATGAAAACTCAAACAAAAATATTATTAAGTAGTATTGTTTCTAATACAGAAACAAACTCTGAGGGTGTAAAATTGTTTTGTGTTATAGCAAAAGCAATTAAAAGCGACGAATCAATATTATTAGAAATTGATTCTAATATGACTTTATCATCATCTTTTTTGAATTCATCATTAGGAGAAGTAATAGATAATTACAATTTAGATGTTTTAAAAACATATTTGAAAATCCAAACAACTAAAACGCAATTTGAAAGAATTAATACTTATCTAAATAAATATAATAACGCTTATCATAGATAATTAAAATATTTCATTTTAAATCAAACGCTAAGAATCATCTACAAAATGGTCTTAGCGTTTTTTTATGGTTAAAAAATTTAAATAGAAAGAAATTTCGTAATTTGACAGTCCATTAAAACTTAAATCAATATCATTATGAGTATTCCATTTATTGTCATTATTGTCTTCGCTTTCTTTATTTTCCTCTCTTCTTTCTTTACAGTAAAACAACAGTCTTCTGTTGTAATTGAAAGGTTTGGTAAATTTTTAAGCGTAAGAAATTCAGGTTTACAGCTTAAAATTCCAATTGTAGACAGAATTGCCGGACGTGTAAATCTTAAAATCCAACAGTTGGATGTTATCATCGAAACTAAAACCAAGGACAACGTTTTTATCAAAATGAAAGTTTCGGTACAGTTTAAAGTTATTCAGGAAAAAGTATATGATGCTTTTTACAAACTTGAATATCCACACGATCAAATTACAGCTTATGTATTTGATGTTGTACGTGCAGAAGTTCCAAAACTAAAACTGGATGACGTTTTTGAAAGAAAAGATGATATCGCCATTGCAGTAAAAAGAGAATTGAATGAAGCAATGACTACTTATGGTTACGATATTATCAATACTTTGGTTACCGATATTGATCCGGATATCCAGGTAAAAAATGCAATGAACAGAATCAATGCTGCAGACAGAGAAAAAACGGCTGCTGAATTTGAAGCTGAAAGTTCAAGAATCAGAATCGTTGCAAAAGCAAAAGCGGAAGCAGAAAGTAAACGTTTACAAGGTCAGGGTATTGCAGATCAGCGTCGTGAAATTGCAAGAGGTTTAGTAGAAAGTGTTGAAGTTTTGAATAATGTTGGAATCAATTCCCAGGAAGCTTCTGCATTAATTGTAGTTACGCAGCATTATGATACTTTGCAGGCGATTGGAGCAGATGCAAATTCTAATTTAATTTTGTTACCTAACTCTCCACAAGCCGGAAGTGATATGCTAAATAATATGGTTGCATCATTTACAGCATCAAATCAGGTTGGTGAAATGATGAAGAAAAACAATAAGAAAATTGAAAAACCTAAAAAAATAGAACCACAATCAGGTTACGAAGATGATATAATTCCAGAAATTAAATAAATATCAGAACGAAAAAAGAGGCTTAATTGCCTCTTTTTTTATTCATAAACCAACGTATAATATACGGCAAAACCGATTGCAAAATGCTTCCATATGAATTTGCAAAGTAATTTTTATAAGAAGAAAATAATCCGCCAACAATATTTTGAGGTGTGATACTTTCTTTAGTTTTCTGATAACTTAATACCAATTTTTGATAATTGATCTCTTTTTCAAGTTTTAAAATTTCAAGATCCCGCTCAATAGCAGCGTACGAAGAGTATTTTTTTTCTTCCATAAATTAATCATTAAAAAAGATTTCTGAAAATTTCTCCAAAATCGGACCTTCCACAAATTTATCTTTTAAAAAGAAAAGTAAAATTGTAAACACAAGATAAATCCCTCCTACTGCCAAAAATCCAAGTGCATTACTTTCAAACAAAGAACCAAAAGCATATGCTGCTGCAAAAGATCCAAAAATCATAACCATACTAAAACACAATAAAATAAGAGTAAACTTAAATATTAAAGTTGTTGATTTCATCGCTACTTTAAAACCCCAAAGTTTGTAATATGCTAAATTACTTTCTATATAAGCTTTAGCATTCTCCTGAATATTTTCGGTATTTTCTTTTAATTCTTCAAAGGCCATAGATATCATTTAAATTAAAAAAGCATAAAACTTTCTTAGAAAATAAGTCAGTTTTATGCTTTATGGTATATTTTATTTTTGCAGTTTAGAATTCTGTGCTTTTAATTCGGCTAATTTAGATTCTAAAAATGTGATTACTTCTTCCGTTTTGTGACTCACATTAGAAAGCAAATCATTCAATGTTCCGTCCAGATTTTGTGTTCCACTGGTAAATTTTTCACGAAGAACTTCAGAACCTGCATCAAATGAATCTTTTAAATTATGAGTCGCATCATCAATACCTTCCTTCAATTTTGATCTCGTTTTTGATCCTTTATCTGGCGCAAATAAAATTCCGAATGCTGCTCCAGCTGCTGCTGCGGCCAAAATTGCTGCCGCCGTATTTAGATTCTTAGACATAATGATAAATTTTAAATTAATAATAAAGATACTCTTTTTTGAAATGATAAAATTTTGATTAATTGTTATTTATAAAAAATTAACAATACAATTAATATACATAACTTATGGCTACATATTTTCCGTTGCCCTTTTCGACAATACTTACAAACGGATATCCATTTATTGCAGATTGCGTTTTGATTCTCAAAGCAGTTTGTTTTTTATTTGCAATTGACAGTTCACCACTTGTCCTGGTCGAAACTCCGAAAAAATTAGCAGCCTGCTTCAGTTCCTATTGTCTTTTCCTGATGCAAAACTATAACCATTTTTTAATCACCTTTTGAATCTTAAATTAATTTATGAGCGATTTTCTGAGTCTGATTAGTTTTTTTAAAAATTTTGAATACTACTCAAATTTTGATTCTGTTGGAAATAGTAATTTTTAAAAATCATCTATGACTTTTGGTGTAGGGATAAAAATACCAACTTTATAAACAATTGTATGTTAATAACCCGTTAAACTAAGAAATACAATGTTTAAACTTTAAATAAAGGTCAAAAATCAACAATAACTCAAAAGATGAGTTATGTGTCAGAAGAAATAAAAAGAGTGCTTAAAATTAATTTATGAAGGTTGTTTTTAATCTAAAATATCTATATAAAATAAAATAACAATAGAATATATAAATAATAATCATAAACTTTATAATCTATTTTTAAAATAATTAAAATTGATATTGATTATTTCCCTAATTTAAAACGAAAAATTTATTAAATCTTGAAAAACTTGACTTTATAAACAAACTGTTGTTAATAACTCTGAAACAGTATAAAAATTAGAGTAAAAACTAAAATAAAAGCTTTAAATGGAAGATTTTCAGAAAGACGATTTATGAGGTGAAAGAAGTAAAAAATTAGCTTAAAATTGATTTATGAAGGTCTTTTTTAATCTAAAATATCTATAATTTTTTTAACATTGATAGAAAAAATAAATAATAAAAAAAGCGCTTATAAAAAACGCTTTTCAATAGATTATAATGATATTATTTTTTTACCATTTCTCCCAGAATTTCAATTTCACGTTCCGAAGCATTTTTTGCCGGATTTGAATATAATTTTGAAATATCTTCTTGAAATTGATTTTTAAAATCTTGATTTTCTAAATCTCTTAAATTCAAAAGTGCTTTAGATCGAACATAAGTCGATTCACTTCTTAGAGACATCGTGTATAATTTTTTAATATCCTCATCATCAAAATCAGAAGGTTTTAAATCTGAATATTTCAGAATAAATTGGGCAAACAATAATGAACTCTTATTGTTATTGATATTTTTCTTTAATGAATTTTGTAATAAAGAAAAACTGGAAACATTTTTGATGCTCTCCCCTATTGCATTTTCAATTGCAATGCGTTCCGGTTTAGTTTCAACTTTAAAATATTTATTAATTTCTTTTAAAGAATTATTAATACTGTTTTCTTCTTTTTTACCTTTTTCTTCCCAGGCATCTTTTAATCCAACAGTTTTGTTAAATACTAATTTTGAAGCAGTTGAATCTTTATCAACAGTAAAATATCCTAAACGCTGGAACTGGAATTTATCTTCATTTTGAGCTGTAGCTAAACTTGGTTCAACATAACCTTTTACAATTTCCAAAGAATTTGGATTGACAAAATCCAAGAAATTTTTCTCTTTATAACTGTCCGGAGCTTCATCTGTAAACAAACGATCATATAAACGAACTTCAGCTTCAACTGCATGAGAAATAGAAACCCAATGTAAAGTTCCCGAAACTTTTCTCTGGCTTGATTCAGTACCACTTCCACTTAAAGAATCAGTATCATAAGTAACATGAATTTCTGTAATATTTCCGTCAGCATCCTTTACAACACTTTCTCCTTTAATGATATACGCATTTTTAAGACGTACTTCTTTTCCTAAAGTCAAACGGAAAAACTTTGCTGGAGCTTCTTCTAAAAAATCTTCTCTTTCAATAAATAATTCACGGGAAAAAGGTACTTTTCTGAAGCCTGCACTTTCATCTTCCTGATTATTTTCGGCTTCAAGCCACTCTTCTTTTCCTTCAGGATAATTTGTAATTACCAATTTTACAGGATCTAAAACAGCCATTACACGAGGTGCAATTTTGTTCAAATCTTCACGAATACAGAATTCTAAAACCGATACATTTATTAAATTATCACGTTTTGCGATACCAATTGTATTGGCAAAATTACGCAATGAAGCAGCTGTATAACCACGTCTTCTTAACCCTGAAATGGTTGACATTCTTGGATCATCCCAACCTTTAACATGCTTTTCCTTAACGAGTTGCTGTAATTTTCTTTTACTCACAACAGTATGCGAAAGGTTACGTCTTGCGAATTCTCGTTGCTTTGGACGGATCGGGTTTTCATCAATAATCTGATCTAAAAACCAATCATATAATTCACGGTGAGGCAAAAATTCAAGTGTACAAAATGAATGTGAAATTTGCTCTAAATAATCACTTTGCCCATGGGCCCAATCGTACATTGGATAGATTTTCCAGGTATCTCCGGTTCTATGATGATGTTTGTGTAAAATCCTGTACATAATAGGATCACGCATCAGCATATTGGTAGATTTCATGTCTATTTTTGCACGAAGAATATGAGTTCCGGCCTCAAATTCACCGTTTTTCATTCTTTCGAATAAATCTAAATTTTCTTCAACAGAACGATTTCTAAACGGACTATCAACACCTTCTGTAGATGGAGTTCCTTTTTGAATAGCCATATCTTCAGAAGACTGACTGTCAATATAAGCTTTATCTTTTTTGATTAATAAAACGGCCCAATCATATAATTGTTGGAAATAATCTGAAGCATAACGTTCTTCTGTCCAGTTATAACCCAGCCATTCCACATCTTTTTTAATTGCATCAACAAATTCCTGCTCTTCTTTTTCTGGATTGGTATCGTCAAAACGTAAATTTACAGGAGACTGATAATCAATTCCTAAACCAAAATTTAATGCTATTGAACTTGCGTGTCCAATATGCAGATAACCATTTGGTTCTGGTGGAAAACGAAAACGAAGTTTGGAATTTGACAGACCTAATTTCAGATCTTCTTCTATGATTTGTTCAATAAAATTGAGTGATTTCTCTTCTGATGCCATTATTTATAGTAATTTTAGCAAAGATAAAAAAGTTTAGAGTTTTCGGTTTACAGTTTACAGTTTTCTTTAGAAACTTCTCACTGAAATTGAATAATTAAGCAGAATAATTAAAAAAATGGGAGTAATAAAACTAAAAAATATCCGAACTTTCTCTTACCACGGATGTTTAATTGAAGAAGGAAAAATAGGATCTGATTATACTGTAGATTTAAAAATTAAGACAAATTTACAAAAATCAGCAACCACAGATCATTTAACTGATACAGTTGATTACGTACATTTAAATAAAATTGTTACTGAAGAAATGGCAATCCGTTCCCATTTATTAGAACATGTTGCAAAAAGAATTAATATTCGTGTCCTGGCAGAGATTCCTTTAGTAGAAAAAACTATAGTTTATGTATCTAAAATTAATCCGCCTATTGGTGGTGATGTTGAATCAGTTACCATAAAAATGACAGAAATTAGAAAGTAATTCCTCCTAATAAAAAAGTAATTTTTTTAAAATAGTTTACATTAAGCTTTTGAATTTTAAAGATTTTAGTTACTTTTGCCGTCCGTTCAACTACGGCGTCGTGGCCGAGCGGCTAGGCTGGGCTCTGCAAAAGCTCCTACTCCGGTTCGAATCCGGACGATGCCTCCAGAAGAGATACAGCAATGTGTCTCTTTTTTTTGTGCTTAACTTTTTCACAATCTGTTATTCTACAATCTTGTCATTCTGAGGAACGAAGAATCCCCGCAAGTAACTCTACAAAGATTGAACTGTACGAATAATTGTCACGAAGATTCTTCGTTCCTCAGAATGACAAACTGAACGTAAATTGCTTAATATCATTTCTCCTTCGTAGAAATAACAAACTAACTTATCATAAAAAAACCTCCAATTTCTTAGAGGTTTCAATTTATATTTCAGTGTTAGTGACTACTTCTCAATCTTCTCAAAAGCATTCCTAACCATTTGTTTTTCTTTTGGAAACCAGCCCTGAGTTATTAACACAACTCCAAAAACCATTAAAACAATACTAATAATTTTTTTTATTTTTAAAATATTAGTTGGCGTCATTTTAGACTTTAATTGTTTGGCTAATAGTATTTTAATACAATCAACCAGTAAATAAGTTACAATAACTGTAGTAAAAAAAGTAAACATTCTTGAATTTTGCATTTCTAATTTTGGACCTATTGAAATAATAACAGCCAGCCAAAAACCAAGAACTCCAATGTTAATAACGTTTAGTAAAAAGCCTTTTATAAACAAGCTTCCGTAGTTTCTTTTTATAATATCACGATCTATTTCTTCGTCATTAATCTTTTCTTCTTTGTTTAATTTTACAAAAGAAATAATACCGTAAGCCAACATTACTATACCTCCAAAAATAAAAAGTGCCGGTTTATCTTTTAAACTTTGAATTAACCTATAACTTCCCAAATAAGCAATTCCTATAAAAAAAATATCACCTAATACTACACCCAGATCAAAAGCTATTGCAGCTCTGAATCCTTTTGTAATACTGGTTTCCAGTAATATAAAAAATACCGGGCCTATCATAAAGCTTAAAAAAACTCCCCATGGCAGCCCGGCTAAAATATCATTTATCATTAAAATACGATTAGTTACTTAACCTCTTCAATTTTTCCTCCAAGGACTGTTTTCTGATTAATTTGTTTCGGTTTTCCGTAAATGTAAATCGAGCCGCCTGCGCTAACTTTTGCATCAACTAAGGTAGAAGCATTCACATCCGCTTTTCCTCCCGCAGAAACGCTTACTTTGGTTTGAGCAGTGTCTAATTTACTCGCTAAAAGGTAACCACCGGCTCCTAATTTTGCATCCTGATTTGAAGCTTTACCTGATAAAGCAATTTCTCCTCCTGAAACAGAACTTACATTTAGTTTATCAACATCAACTTCAACATCTATTTTACCGCCTTCTTGTGCACTAACTTTAAAAGAAGTTGCTTTTATGGTTTCCTTGCTTGTAACTACTGCACCTTCATTAACATCAATAAGTTCTAAATGTTTGTAATAGACAGTAATATCCAAATCATCACCAGACAGTAATTTTGGGAAAGGCATTCTTAATTTTAATAATCCTTGTTTATTAACTACTTCAACTTCTGATTCCCGGGCTCCTTTTATTACAATCTTATTTTCTGATGACTGTACTAATTTTACATGTAACTTATCGAATACTTTTACCGAATCGAAATCTCCTAACTCTTTGGTCACCTGACCAAAAGATAATTGTGCAACTAATATTGCAGCTCCTATAATTAATTTTTTCATTTTTCTAATTTTTAAATTTAACATCTATTCTGCTCTTCGTAAAAAATGAAAATCTAATTGTTTTTTAACCAAATCTGCATTTTTTACTTTAACGTAAATTTCATCTCCTAATTGTAAAATACTGTTTGATGTCGCACCAACTAAAGCATACTGTTTTTCATCAAAAGTATAATAATCATCTTTTATTTCACGGATTCTAACCATTCCTTCACATTTGTTAGAAATGATTTCCACATAAATTCCCCATTCGGTAACACCTGAAATAACACCCAAAAACTCCTCATCCTGGTGATCCTGCATGTATTTAACCTGCATGTATTTAATACTATCACGTTCAGCATTAGTAGCTAAACTTTCCATATTAGAACAATGCTGGCATTTTGTTTCATAAATTTCTTCATCTACAGATTTACCTGCATCCAGATAAAACTGTAATAATCTATGCACCATAACGTCCGGATAACGACGAATTGGCGAAGTAAAATGACTGTAATAATCAAAAGCTAAACCATAATGACCAATATTATCTGTCGAATATTTGGCTTTACTCATACTTCGAATGGCAAGAGTATCAATTAAATTCTGCTCTTTTTTACCATTTACTTCTTCCATTAACGCATTCAAAGACTTCGAAATATCACCTTTGTTACGGAAATCTATCTTATAACCAAATTTAGCAATTACACTTTGCATTGCAATTAACTTATCTTCATTTGGTTCATCGTGAATCCTGTAAATGAATGTTTTCTTTTGTTTTCCTATATATTCAGCTACTTTTCTGTTGGCTAAAAGCATGAATTCTTCAATCAGATGATTGGCATCTTTAGAAACTTTAAAGTACACTCCTTCCGGTTCACCTTCTGCATCTAAGTTGAATTTTACTTCGACTTTATCAAAAGAAATAGCACCATTTGCCATTCTTTTCTTTCTTAAAATCTTCGCTAATTCATCTAATTTTAAAGTTGCATTTACAATTTCATCTGAAACTACATATGAATCACCTGTAATTGAAATATCAACAGGAATCGTATTGTCTTTTGTTTTTGACGGATTTAATATTTGTTTTCCTTGTTCGTCAAGAACCCACTTTTCTTCATTTGAATTTTTGTTTTTAGTGTGGGTTTCAATGATATATTGCGCTTCTTCATATGCAAATCGCTGATCAGAATAGATTACAGTTCTTCCAAACCATTGGTTAATAACCTGGGCAGTTGGAGAAACTTCAAAAACAGCAGAGAACGTATATTTTTCCTCATTCGGACGAAGCGAACAGGCAAAATTAGACAAAACTTCCGGAAGCATTGGCACTACTCTATCCACTAAATAAACCGAAGTTGCCCGCTGATAGGCTTCATCATCTAAAATTGTTCCTTCTTCAAGATAATATGAAACATCGGCAATATGAATTCCTATTTCAAAATTTCCATTCTCTAACTTTTTGAAAGATAAGGCATCGTCAAAATCTTTTGCATCTTTTGGATCTATCGTAAACGTAAGCGTATCACGCATATCACGACGTTTTGCAATTTCAGATTCCTGAATCGAAGTATCTATTTTTTGCGCAAATACCTCTACTTCTACCGGAAAATCTGCTGGTAAACCATATTCGGCTAAAATTGCGTGAATCTCTGTATTGTGTTCTCCCGGTTTTCCTAAAACTTTAATTACAGATCCAAAAGGGCTATCTGCTCTTTTTGGCCAGTCTTCAATGGTAACTAAAACGACATCTCCGTTTTCTGCTTCTCCAATTTTATCTTTCGGAATAAAAATATCCGTATACATTTTAGGATTTGCAGTAGAAACAAAAGCAAAATTTGCCTGAATATCTATAACTCCAACAAAATCTGTTTTATTTCTTTCAACTACTTCAATAACCTCACCTTCAGCACGTTTTCCTTTTCTTCTGTTATAAACGTAAACTTTTACTTTGTCTTTATCTAAAGCACGATTCAAATTATTAGTCGGAATAAAAACATCTTCTGTAAAATCAGGACAAACAAAATACGCCGTTTTTCTGCTGGTCATATCAATTGTTCCTTCGTAATAATCTTCACTTACAGCTTTAATTAAATATTTTCCCGGTTCTGATTCTATTATTTTTTTGGATGCAGCCAGAATTTTTAAATCTTTTATAATCTGATTTCTGCTTTTGGTATCATCAAGTTCAAGCTTTGCTCCTATTTGTTTATAATTGAATGCTTTATTAGCATTTTTCGATAAAACTTTTAAAATTTTGCTAGAGAAATCGCTCTCATTTTTTATTGGTTTTCTAATTTTCTTACTCATATATCTTTTCTTATAAAGTTTAAAATTACAAATAAGATATTAGATAACAGATTTTAACAATTAGAATTATTAAAATTATAACTTAGTATCTTTACAAAAAGACCTTTTATGGAAAGCTTTAAAACGATTGCCATATTCAATTATGACCACGAAACAGTTATTTTGAAACACTTATTGGTGCAGGAAGGAATCCCGTATTTTTTTGAAAACGAAATGACACTTTCAGTTGTACCAATGTACTCAGCAGCGCTCGGTGGCATTAAACTCAAAGTTCATCCTAACGATTTCGAACAGGTGCAGCAAATTCTGGATAGTCTCAACAATCCTCTAAAAATCGTTTAGACCAATATATTTTTCAATTTCAAATATTTTTTTTCTTTTCAAATTTCAAAGTTGTTAACATATATTAAATACAACAAAAAAGAAAATTTAAATTTAATTAATTTTTGATGGTTATTATAGCGTGTTAATAGATACAATAATTTTATTTTTAAATGTATTGTAATGAAGTTTTGCTTACTTATATAGAGTTATCAACATAGTTATATTTGGTTAAAGGATTAGTTTTAAAGTCTTTTTATATTTTAATCAACAATGGTTAACAACCAAAAATGAATTCATTTTGTAGATAAGTTCATAAAGTGAATTTTGTTGAAAATGGCATTTTTTGTATTGATAACTTTTCTAAAAATTCATCAAACTTTATTAGGTTATTTCATTCGGGTTTTGGATTAGGTTTTTTTTCGACACCACCAAAAAATACTTCTAATTTTCTATCTTGACTTATCAACAAATAATGTTAATTTAAAGTTAACTGAATATCAACGAATTATGATTTTGTATTAACATTCTTAAATTTTAACAAAATAGATATTTATTATTAATTGATAATCAGTATCTTATAAAAATATCAGAATGTTCATAACGTTTAACCTTTTGATAATAGGCAAGTTGTATTTTGAAGGTTTTAAAAGAAAATAAAGGCTTTATAATTTCTATATATTAGGTTTTAAAAATAAACAAATCTATAAGTAAAGCTTATCTGAATTTGTTTGGTTAAATTTGCAGTTACACAACTTAAAATATTATTATAATGAAAATTTCGATAGGAAACGATCACGCAGGACCAGATTATAAAAAGGCAATAGTTGCCATGTTGAAAGCAAAAGGACACGAAGTAACCAATTATGGGACAGATTCTGAAGATTCTGTTGATTATCCAGATTTTGGACATCCGGTTGCAAATGATGTTTCTGAAGGAAAAGCGGATTATGGAATTGTAATCTGCGGAAGCGGAAACGGAATTTCCATGACGGTTAATAAACACCCGAAAGTAAGAGCTGGTTTGTGCTGGACGAAAGAAATTGCAGTTTTAGTACGTTTACATAATGATGCTAACATTATTAGTATTCCGGCGCGTTTTACTTCAATTCCGCAGGCAGTAGAAATGGTTGAAACTTTTCTGAATACTGAATTTGAAGGTGGAAGACACCAAAACAGAGTGAACAAAATTGCTTGTCAATAAATAAAATGGGCCACGACCACAGTCATCATCACGGACATCATCACGAAGTAACGGGTAAAAATTTATCAATATCTATTTTTTTGAATATTGGTATTACTGTTGCTCAGATTGTTGGTGGATTTATATCAGGAAGTTTATCTTTATTATCTGATGCACTGCACAATTTCAGTGATGTTATTTCTTTAATTTTAAGTTGGATAGCCCATAGATTGGCAAAAAAGAAACCAAATGCTTCAAGTACATTTGGTTATAAAAGAGCAGAGCTAATTGCCGCATTTATAAATGCGGCAACTTTAATTATAGTAGCTGTTTTTTTGATTTACGAAGCAATTGCCAGATTTTCAGAACCTGTAGTGATTAGTTCTAATCTGGTTATTTGGTTATCTGTTTTAGGGATTGCTTTTAACGGTTTTTCGGCTATAATTTTAAAAAAAGATGCCGATCATAACCTAAATATGCGTTCTGCCTATTTACATCTTTTTACCGATATGATGGCTTCAGTAGCTGTTTTGATTGGTGGAATCTTAATGAAATATTTTCAGTGGTTTTGGGTAGATAGTGTAATTACGCTGGGGATTGCCGTTTACTTAATTTTGATGAGTTTAGATTTATTAAAATCATCTGTAAAAATGCTGATGCTTTTTACTCCGGATACTTTAGATATTGAAGAAATTACCAAAAAAATCCACAAAATTACCGGAAACCATCGGTTGTTTCATATTCATGTCTGGCATTTAAATGATAATGAACTTCACTTTGAAGCGCATTTAGATTGTAAAGAAAATATTTCGATTTCGGATTTTAATAGGATTGTTTCAGAAATAGAAGAAATTTTATTTCATGATTTTCATATTAGCCACTCTACTATTCAACCTGATTTCGAAAAGGACTGTAATAAAGATTTTATTCTACAAAATGAATAAATTTCAGATTGACTAAACAAGCTTTATATTTTAATTATCAAGACCTTCAAAAAAATTGGGTGCTTCGCACCAAAGAAAATAGTAAACTGGGCGGATTTTATAATATTCACCCTTTTTTATAAAAATGTTAATTCAGTCAATGAACTGACTCAATTAACATTAATATGGTCAACATACTGACTCAATTAACATTAATTCAGTATCTTTGTAATGTAATTCTAACTTAAAATAGAATGAAAAAGCATTTAAAAAGAGCAATAATACAAGAATTTAAAAAAAAAGTAATTCCAAACAAAGTCTTGATTTTACTAGGAGCAAGACGTGTTGGAAAAACGGAACTTATTAAAAATTATTTGGAAGACATTCCAGCCAATAGTTATTTAAAACTTAACGGGGAAGATATTAATGATGCTAATTTACTTAAAGAACGTTCTGTTCATAACTATAAACGACTTTTATCAGGCATTGATTTATTAGTAATTGATGAGGCCCAGAATATTGCTGAAATAGGTTTAATCCTTAAATTGATTACAGATACAATTGAAGGTATTAAAATTATTGCCACAGGCTCTTCTATGTTTGATTTGAGTAATAAATTAGGTGAACCATTAGTTGGAAGAAAAAACACATTATATTTATTTCCCTTGGCGCAGATCGAATTTTCTGAAAATGAAAATTATAAACAAACACTCGAAAATTTAGAAGACAGACTGCTTTTTGGAGGCTATCCTGAATTAGTGCAATATGACAGCTGGCAAGATAAAAAAGAATATCTTTTTGAAATTATCAATTCATACTTATTAAAAGATATTTTGGTTTTTGAAGGCATTAAACATGCAGATAAAATTTATGATTTACTACGTTTAATAGCCTATCAAATAGGAAAAGAAGTTTCGGTTCAGGAATTGGCTAATCAATTGCAGCTCTCAAAAAATACAGTTGCTAATTATTTAGATTTGCTTTCAAAAGTGTTCATTCTTTTTAAGGTAGAAGGTTTTAGTCGAAACTTACGCAAAGAAATAGTAAAATCAAGCCGATGGTATTTTTATGATAATGGTATTCGAAATGCTATTATCAACAATTTTAATAGACTTGATTTAAGAAACGATGTTGGCGATTTATGGGAGAATTATTTAGCTTACGAAAGAATAAAAAAACAGAATTATCAGAAAATAAAAACCAACAATTATTTTTGGCGCACTTATGATCAGCAAGAATTGGATTGGCTGGAAGAAAAAGGAGATAATCTTGAAGGATTTGAATTTAAGTGGAATGAAAATAAAAAGGTAAAAATTCCAACTGCATTTGCAAAGGCTTATCCTGAGGCGGCTTTTAATCTTATAAACAAGGCCAATTATTTAGATTTTATCACTTAATTTAAGATAAACTATTATAATCTGAATAAGAAAAATTGCAGAAAGTTTCACAATAAAAGAGGATTTACTCGTTTTATGTTTAAAAATCAACATTGCCAATAACAATCCGACAGAACCACCAAAGAGACCCATCGCGAAAAGCGTTTTTTCAGGAATCCGGCGTTTATTTTTGACAGCCAGGTACTTATCATAACCGGCGATTAGAAAAGTAAAGCTATTTACAATTAAAAAATATAGTAATAAAATTTTCATAGGCTTAAAATTAGAAACAAAGATATTATTTTAGCCAGGAGAATGATCAATTTGTTACTATCGTTTTAAGTGGCGCAGATTATCTCATTTTTATAATTAAGAAATTATTTCATTAAAAAGTATGACTAATATTCAATTCATTGCCAAGTCTGTGCAAACAGCTGCGATTAACATTCAGAACACTGTAAAATTATTAGAAGAAGACTGTACGATTCCGTTTATTTCCCGTTACCGAAAAGATACGACAGGAAATCTTGACGAAGTTGTAATTGAACAGATTGCTAAGCTTCAAAAAGAGTATGAAGTGATTGTAAAACGTAAAGAAGCAGTTTTAAAATCTATTGAAGAGCAAAAATCGCTTACGCCGGAATTAAAGCAAAAGATTGAACAAAGTTTTGATTTACAGGAAATAGAAGATTTTTATCTGCCTTTTAAAAAGAAGAAAAAAACCAAAGCCGATGTTGCCCGTGAGTTTGGTTTAGAGCCATTAGCTAAAATCATAATGGCAGAAAATGATGTCGATGTAGATTTTATTTCGACACAATATATTAATGATAATGTTATTAATGAAGAAGCAGCCATTCAGGGAGCAAGAGATATTATTGCCGAATGGATTAATGAAAATATTTATGTTCGTAAACAGCTTAGAAGATTATATCAGCGCAAAGCTACGATTGCTACCAAAGTTGTAAAAACGAAAAAGGACGACGAAAACGCTCAAAAGTTCAGTCAGTATTTTGATTGGCAGGAACCGCTGACAAAAACACCTTCGCACAGATTACTGGCAATGCTTCGTGCAGAAAATGAAGGTTTTGTTAAGATGAAAGTCGAAGTAGATCTTGATGAAGCATATGATATTATTGATGAAATAATTATCAAAAAACAAAACAGTACAACAGCACATTTGCAATTGGCGATTGAAGACAGTTATAAAAGACTATTGAATCCGGCCATTGGAAATGAAACACTTCAGGAAGCTAAAGCAAAGGCAGATGCTAATTCGATTCAGGTTTTTGCGAACAATTTGGGACAGTTATTATTAGCGCCGCCTCTTGGCGAAAAAAGAATTCTGGCGATTGATCCGGGTTTCAGAAGCGGCTGTAAAGTAGTTTGTCTCGACGAAAAAGGAGATTTATTATACAACGAAACGATTTATCCGCATGCGCCTCAAAACGAGGAAGCCATGGCGATGAAAAAAATTCGTTCGATGGTGAACTCTTATAAAATTGATGCTATTTCAATTGGAAATGGAACCGCTTCACGCGAAACCGAATTTTTCATCAAAAAAATTGCATTTGAGAAACCGCCGCAGGTTTTTATCGTTTCTGAGGCAGGAGCTTCTGTATATTCGGCATCAAAAATTGCACGCGAGGAATTTCCAAATTATGATGTCACAGTTCGTGGTTCGATTTCTATCGGGCGACGACTTTCTGATCCTTTGGCCGAATTGGTAAAAATTGATCCGAAAGCAATTGGAGTAGGACAGTACCAACACGATGTTGACCAAACTAAACTGAAAGAAGAACTTGACAATACGGTAATTCGCTGCGTGAACTCAGTCGGAATTAACATCAACACAGCGAGTAAACATTTGCTGAGTTATGTGAGTGGAATAGGAGAGAAGCTGGCTGAAAACATCGTACAGTACCGCTCAGAAAATGGTCCTTTTGAAGACAGAAAACAACTGAAAAAAGTACCTCGCTTAGGCGATAAGGCGTACCAGCAAGGTGCTGCTTTTATCCGGATTTCGAATGCAAAAAATCCGTTGGATAATTCGGCTGTGCATCCGGAAGCTTATCCGGTTGTGGAGAAAATGGCAAAGGATTTGAAACTTTCGGTAAATGACTTAATTGCAAACAAAGAGAAGACAGCGTTAATTAAGGCCGAAAACTATATTACACCTGAAATAGGTTTATTAACGCTAAAAGACATCATTAAAGAGCTTGAAAAGCCCGGATTAGATCCAAGAAAGTCTGCGAAGGTTTTTGAATTTGATGCAAACGTAAAATCAATCAAAGATGTGAGAACCGGAATGATTTTACCGGGAATTGTGAATAACATTACTAACTTCGGTTGTTTTGTTGATATCGGAATTAAAGAAAGCGGATTGGTTCACATTTCACAATTGAAAGCCGGTTTTGTAAGCGATGTAAATGAAGTGGTAAAATTACATCAGCATGTTGACGTAAAAGTTACAGAGATTGATGAGGATAGAAAGAGAATTCAGCTGACGATGATACTTTAAAAAGTATTAGAAATAAAAAATCCCAAACTACGATTTTGCAGTTTGGGATTTTCTTTTTTAAGATTTTATTTTAAAATTACCTTTTTCGTGATACTTTTATTATCACTTGTAATTTTTATCAAATACAAACCTGAAGAATGATTTACTAAATTTATCTCTGTAGTTTCAGCAGTTGTTTTTTGTTCTGAAATAACTTTTCCTTGTGGAGAAATCACAGAAATCAGAGATTTTTCAGGAGCAGAAACGGTAAACTTATCATTACTTGGATTTGGATATAAACTAATAGTTGATTTTTCCAATTCGAAATCGTCGTTCGATAATAAGACAGCATTTTGAGGAAGGTAAAAATTACCTGTTAGAGCTAATAAATATAAGGTCTTTAAGGTATGATTAAAATAACTATCAGGCTCATTTAAGTTTTTTAAATCGGTATAAGAAGCATCCAAATGTGCCTGATTACCTCCTCCCATCGCAGCGCAGGCAAATGCCCCGACAAAAGTAGCGTTGTGCCATTGTCCACTTAATGTTCCGTTTTGGTTATAACCATCTTTAATATTAGCAGTACCACCTAAAGTTAGACGTACAAAATCTGATGATTTTTCAGAATAGGTTTTCGCAGCTGTTGTACCATACCACAAATAATCAACTGCAATTCTCCAGGGAGTTCTTGCTGCATCATAAGTATAACCTTTACCCTGATTAGCATAACCACCTGCTTGTGATGAATAATTTCCGGAAGCATCACACCAATCAGATACTAATCCGCCCACAGCACTGTTTTGGGTTAAATTACTGTTAATAACGGTGTAGGCTTTTGACGCAACTGAATTCCAAAATGAAGAGTCGTTGGTAAAACTACCAAAAGCGCGATAATAACCCGGCGAAAAATAA
Organism: Flavobacterium sp.; assembly: GCA_039931915.1. Classification (GTDB taxonomy): domain Bacteria; phylum Bacteroidota; class Bacteroidia; order Flavobacteriales; family Flavobacteriaceae; genus Flavobacterium. The sequence continues at coordinate 46,658 of JBDTRA010000011.1, forward strand.
GAAGGATTAGTAAGTGTACTTCCCCCGAAGGCATCTCCTGGTTTTAGTACAAAAGTATTTGCTTCAACTTCATGAGATTTTATGGCAGCAATTAATGTTTTGGCATCGCTTTTATAATTAATTGTACCGGCACTAGCCCATTGATAATCGGCTACTATAAGAGCAAAAGCAGCATCTAATTCAGCATCGGTAGCTCCGTTTTGTCCAATAGTTCCGGAACAGCCGTTAATTTTCCAATTCATCACGCCATTCCCGTTTACATTGTCCTTGTAATATAACCATAGTCCGTCAAAAAGAGTTTTATCAGCCATATAGGCAGATAATAACATTCCGTAACCAATTCCTTCAGAAACGGTTTGTGAGCGATCATCAAATTTCACACGGTAACGACCATTGCTACAAGCTTCAACAAAATTGGTTTTCCATGTTGCATAACTGTCAGTTACATCCTGGCTGTTTTTTGTAGCTGCCATTAAACCATTTGCGTAAGTTTTATTAGCAGGAAAAGGCTGGGTTTGCGAATAACTTTTAAAACAAAGAACAAAAGCCGCAACTAAAAATAGGTTTTTCATATTTATATAGATTTAGGGAATGTAAAAGTAAGATTTTTTATATAATAAAAAGCCCAAAATTGTAATTACAATTTTGTATGTTAAAAACTAATAGTTTTTAACATACAAAAATTAGATAATTGATTTGAAATTTAACATAAAAAAAATCCCAAACTAAAATTTATAGTTTGGGATTTTTGATAAGTTGAAAGTTTATTATTTAACTTCTTCCTCTTCTTTTTTAACTGCAGGAACAGATTGATCATCTTTGGCAGCGTTTTTAAATTCTTTTATTCCGCTTCCTAAACCTTTCATTAATTCCGGAATTTTTTTACCTCCAAAAAGTAATATCACAATACCTACTATTACGAGGATTTCTGTAAGACCTAATCTTCCCATGATTATATATTTAATGCCGAAGCAAATTTGTATCTAATTTTAGGCAAAGGTATATAGAATTAGCGAACGATAAGTGATTTAATATAAAAAATTTATACTAAATGAACGTTAAATATTCTGTAAAATAAAATTTCATGTATATTACAGAAGTTTAAGCAGACATCAGCAAGACGATTATTATTATATTTGCGAGTATATAAAACACAATGGCTAAGAAGAAATTTAATTTCAGAAAAAAATTATTTATCAAAAACCGATTGGTTATTTTGAATGAAAACACTTTTGAAGAAATCTTTTCGTTCAAACTCAACTTAATGAATGTTTTTGTCGTTTTTTCTTTAGGAGGAATATTTTTAATTTTAATCACGACCTTTATTATTGCTTTTACGCCTTTACGCGAATTTATTCCCGGATATTCGTCTTCTCAATTAAAACGGAATGCAACAGAATTAGCTATAAAATCTGATTCATTAACAATTGCGTTAAAAAAGAATGAAGTTTATATCAGGTCAATTCAAAAAGTATTGAAAGGGGAATTAGAATATGCCAAATTCAATAAAGATTCTATTTTAGCAGAAGGAGATATCTCTTCAGAATCAGATATGAAAGCTTCGGAAGAAGAATTAAAATTAAGGGAAGAGGTAGCAAAAATAGAAGAAGAGTCTGGTAAAAAGACTAACAATAAAAACAAAAGTGACAAAAAATAATACTATAAAAGATGTCTATTAAATCTGTAGCTGCAAAATTATTTGCCAGTAAAATATATTACCAAACACTGGCCTGGGCCAAAAAACCTGTAGAAACTCAACAACAAGTATTTAAGAGTTTAATCAAAAATGCAAAACACACACAATTTGGATCTGATCATCATTTTGATAAAATAAAAACAGTTGATGATTTTCAGAAATATGTTCCTGTTCGTGATTATGAAGATTTAAAGCCCTATATTGATAAGGTTAGAGAGGGCGAAAAAAATATTCTCTGGAAAGGAAAACCAATTTATTTTGCCAAAACATCAGGAACCACATCCGGGGCAAAATATATTCCGCTTACAAAAGTTTCCCTTCCATATCATATTGAAGCTTCAAGAAATGCAATTTTGCATTATATACACGAAACGGGAAAAACGGATTTTGTAGACGGGAAAATGATTTTTTTGCAGGGAAGTCCAATTTTGACTGAAAAATACGGAATTAAATTTGGCAGATTATCCGGAATTGCAGCTCATTTTGTGCCGAAGTATCTGCAAAAAAACAGAATGCCATCCTGGGAAACCAATTGTATAGAAGACTGGGAAACCAAAGTTGATGCGATTGTTGACGAAACAATCAAAGAAGACATGACAATTATTTCCGGAATTCCATCTTGGGTTCAAATGTATTTTGAACGTTTGCAGCAAAAAAGCAACGGAAAAAAAATAGGCGATTTATTTAAAAATTTCAATTTGTTTATTTACGGAGGTGTGAATTATGAACCATATCGTGCCAAGTTCGAAAACATGATTGGCAGAAAAGTAGACAGCATCGAATTATTTCCTGCTTCTGAAGGGTTTTTTGCATATCAGGATTCCCAAAAAACAAAAGGAATGCTTTTGTTATTAAATTCAGGAATTTTTTATGAGTTTATTAAAGCTGATGAATTTTTTACTGAAAACCCAAAAAGACTTACCATCGGAGAAGTTGAAATTGGTGTAAATTACGCTTTAATAATATCAACAAATGCCGGACTTTGGGGTTATAATATTGGGGATACTGTTCAGTTTACTTCTTTATTTCCGCACCGCGTTATCGTTTCGGGGAGAATTAAACATTATATCTCAGCATTTGGAGAACACGTTATTGCCAATGAAGTTGAAAATGCCATGAAAGAAGCAACGCAGGAAACAAAAATCGTAATCAGCGAATTTACCGTTGCACCCCAAATTAATCCATCAAGTGGATTGCCTTATCACGAATGGCTGGTAGAGTTTGAAACTGAACCCGAAAACATGCAGGTTTTTGAAGAAACAATAGACAAGTCCATGCGTAAGCAAAATATTTATTATGATGATTTAATTACAGGGAATGTTTTGCGAAAAGTGGTAGTAACAAAGGTTGCTAAAAACGGGTTTCAGGATTATATGAAATCACAGGGAAAACTTGGAGGACAGAATAAAATACCAAGATTATCGAATAATAGAGATATTGCAGATAATTTGAAATAGAGAAAACTTAGACATAAAAAAGTTTATGAAAAAATCAATTATTTTCTTAGTTATAATGTCATTTTTTGGATTTGGAAAGAGTTTAGCACAAACAAAGAAGGAATTTAAAGAAACTCCAAATATTGCTGTTTTTACAACAAGATTTGTTCTAAAAGAAAATAAAGAGATAACCTATGTAACACATGATGAAGATGGTGCTTGGCAATTCTTTAGTAATGATCGTTTTGAAAGTTTTGAAGAGGTTGCAGCAGTAGTTTCTTTAAGCCAAATAATTAAAAAGGATAAAACATTATTAAAAATAGCTGATTTACCTTTAGGATATTTAGCAACTCGCAAAAATTTGAAAGATAAATGGAGAATTGAAAAACAAGAGTAGTAAAAAGATTTTCAAATGTTATATTTCATTGACTTGCAGATTTTAATTCCTAATTTCGTTAATCATAGTACTTATATCATCTTCTATAAAAGATGATTTTTAAAATAAAAAATACATGAAAGAAACTAAACATATATCAAGATCAAGAGCGCAGGAATCATCTGCAGCGATCGAAAAAATGTACATAACGATGCGTCATTTATTCAACCGTGGTTTTTATAAACCCATGGGAGTTTCCGGCGACAGTTTGCGTGAATCCTTATTAGCACTACGCCCGGAAATTTACGGAAATATTGCGGAAGAAAAAGTAGAGCTTAACGGACTTTTATATGTCATAGAGCGACTTCCTATTGGAATTGAACAATGCAGATTTATTAATTTAACTTCAGACGAAGGGTATTCAAAATCACACTTTCAGGCAATTGTTCCTCCAAAAAGAAGAAGAAATTGTTACCGAATTGATGAAGAACAAATGAATGTTGAAATCACTCGTGGACGTTCAGACATCTATGATATTTTGACACATTTGACTTTTATTTTTATAGAATCACATAAAATCAAAAACAGGGTATTACTTGATGATGCCGGTGAAGTTTCTCGTGATTGGCTAAAATTGGAACAAGTGGTTACGCAAACTAAAAAACTGTCTTTGATTGAAAAAGAAAAGGCTATATCTCATGTTTCCAATATTTTAGCACGAACTTTTGAAGAAGTTTTAGATATTTATGATGCTTTTGGTTCTGAAAATGCTCCTGATCGTTTTCTGCATGTTATTTACTGGCTTGGAAAATTAGCCATTGAAGAATTGATCGACAATAATAAAAGAACAATAACTTTTAGCCCCGTTTTAAGAGAACGGTTAGGACATCATATTCACGGTGAAATTTGGGCAACGAACATCAAGGAAGTTTTAAAAGCAAATAATCTTTTAAAACGGCCAATTCATGTGATAAGTGCAAACATGCATAGTGTAATGAACTCTATTTTTGCAACTCCGTTATTGAAAACGAAGTTTAAAGACAAATCAGATTTCTTTATTTATGAAGAATTGAGTAAATCGGGTGCTAAGGAAACAAGAAGGATGGTTGAAGAGCTGGCTTTAAAAAACGGTATGATTTCTTTACCGGATACATCAGGAACAAACATCGATGTGCAGATTTTTGACACTGCTAAAATCGACTGGACTAAAACGGCTTTTCCTAAAACTAAATCAGAAGAAGCAAAACCGGTTATAATTGTAATGGATTATGCTTTTGGTGAACAGGCTTATGAAACCATTGATGAACTTTTGAAACCTTATAAAAAAGATACCCTGCTGGATGTTAAATCAGTTTCGATAATGGGAAAAGCAGGAATTTTAGAAGGTGGTAAAGGAGACATTATGATTCCCTCTGCTCACATAAATGAAGGTACAGCGGATAATTATTTTTTCGAAAATGAATTAACAGGAGCCATGTTTGAAGGAAACGATATTGCTGTTTTTGAAGGTGCCATGGTTACTGTTTTGGGAACGTCTTTACAAAACAGAGAATTATTAAAATTCTTTCATGACTCTACCTGGGGTGTAATTGGTCTTGAAATGGAAGGTTCTTATTATCAAAAAGCCATACAATCTGCTTCTAAAATCAGAAAAAGTGTTCCTCATGATGTTAAAGTCAGATATGCTTATTATGCCTCGGACAACCCGTTAGAAACAGGAAGCACATTAGCTTCCGGAGGATTAGGAACAACAGGTGTAAAACCTACTTATTTAATTACAATTAAGATTTTGGAGCAAATTTTAAATCTTCAAAAAAAATAACTCATAACAAATTTAGTCAATAATAGAAAAAAAGATAAATGTTAAATTTATTTTATAAAATTGAAAAAAGTAAATTTGCTCTTGGAAACAAATTAATATGAAAAGAATACTTATTACCGGAGCCGCAGGATTTTTAGGATCGCATTTGTGTGACCGATTTATCAAAGAAGGTTATTATGTTATTGGAATGGATAATCTGATTACAGGAGATCTTAAAAATATTGAGCATTTATTCAAATTAGAGAATTTTGAGTTTTACCATCACGATATCACAAAATTTGTACATATTCCGGGAGATTTAGATTATATTTTGCATTTTGCTTCCCCTGCAAGTCCAATTGATTACTTAAAAATCCCTATTCAAACCTTAAAAGTAGGATCCTTGGGAACGCACAATTTATTGGGTTTGGCCCGTGTAAAAAAAGCAAGAATTTTAATTGCTTCCACTTCTGAAGTATATGGAGATCCTTTAGTTCACCCACAAACAGAAGAGTACTACGGAAATGTAAATACTATCGGACCCCGTGGAGTTTATGATGAAGCTAAACGTTTTCAGGAATCAATTACGATGGCTTATCATACTTTTCATGGTGTGGAGACCAGAATTGTTCGTATTTTCAACACTTATGGACCAAGAATGCGTCTTAATGATGGCCGGGTAATTCCTGCTTTTATTGGTCAGGCGCTTCGTGGAGAAGATTTAACTATTTTTGGGGATGGCATGCAAACCCGTTCATTTTGCTATGTTGATGATCAGGTAGAGGGTATCTACAGATTGCTTCATTCAGATTATGTATATCCTGTTAATATTGGAAATCCGGACGAAATTACTATTAAAGATTTTGCTGAAGAAATTATAAAGCTTACCGGAACCAATCAAAAAGTAGTATATCATCCATTACCAATAAATGATCCTTTACAGCGCCAGCCGGATACTACAAAAGCAAAGGAATTATTAGGATGGGAAGCTAAAGTAAATCGTGCAGAAGGGATGAAAATTACATATGATTATTTTAAATCACTTTCAAAAGAAGAACTTTTAAAAGAAGAACATAAGGATTTTTCAAATTATATAAAGTAATGCGAACGAAAACAGGAAAATATTCAGGTTATATTCGCCCGTTCTCCTATTTGATAGATTTAATAATTATCAATTTTTTTGCTGTTTATATAGCGCATTTTCCTATAGATCAAATATTATTTTTAATCGTACTGAATGTCGGTTGGATTGCTATTGCTTTAGATTTAGGTTTTTACGAAGTATATCGGTATACAAAAGTGATAGCAATTTTAAACTGTGCTTTAAAACAAGCCTGTTTATTTGGTTTTGTAATTTTTGCATTAGCTTTCTTTTATGCAGATCAAACCAGTTTCAAAACTTTATTGCTTTTTTTATGGACTTCATTTCTCGCTATTTTATTCATAAAGTTTTCAATCTACTTTTTTCTTCAAAAATATAGGGTAATTTTTGGAGGAAATCACAGAAGGGTTGTACTATTCGGAAACAAAGCAAGTATTTTACCTTTGCAAGAGTTCTTTACAGAGAATCCTGATTATGGGTATGAATTGATACATGTTTTTGAATTTGAAAAAGTAAAAAGTACACAAATTGAAGAAATGTTTGGCTTTGTTCTGAGCAGAAAAATGGATGAAATGTATTGTTCTATTATTGGTTTATCTCAGGATCAAATGAATGAAATTATTGATTTTGCCGATAGTAATTTAAAAACGCTAAAATTTATCCCTGATGGGAATCAAATATTTTTTAGAAATTTTATCTTAGAATATTATGATTACATTCCAGTAATTGCTCTTAGAAATATCCGATTAGATGAAAATTTATACAAGACACTGAAGCGAGCTTTCGACATTGTTTTTTCAATAATTATCATTGTTGGTATTCTTTCCTGGGTTCTTCCAATTTTGGGAATTTTAATAAAACTGGAATCAAAAGGGCCAATTTTACTAAAGCAAAAACGTAATGGACTTAATAACAAGGAGTTCAATTGTTATAAGTTTCGATCAATGGAAATAAACAATGAAACTTGTTTGAATCAGGTTTCTAAAAACGATCCAAGAGTTACTAAAATTGGAAAAATAATCCGAAAAACCAGTATCGATGAACTGCCTCAGTTTTATAATGTTTTGATTGGTGATATGTCGGTAGTTGGTCCAAGACCTCACATGGTAAGTTATAATCAGGAATATGTGCTTAGGGTAGATAAATTTATGGTTCGGCATTTTATAAAACCAGGGATCACTGGTTTGGCACAAACAAAAGGTTTTCGAGGTGAAATAGAATCAGATTATGACATCATAAACCGCGTAAAATATGATATTTTTTATATTGAGAACTGGTCTGTTTTATTAGATGTGAAAATTATTTTAACCACAATTTATCATATTATTAAAGGCGATAAAAAAGCATACTGATGAGTGAGCTAGTTTCTATTATAACGCCAACATTTAACGCCGAAAAATATATCCGGGCAACTTTATTATCAGTTATAAATCAGGGTTATCAAAACTGGGAAATGATTTTGGTGGATGATGCTTCAACCGATCAAACGGTTTTCGTTATCGAAGAATTTGCTCAAAATGACAACAGAATAAAACTGCATAAATTATCTAAAAATTCCGGAAATGGTTTCGCCAGAAACGTTGCTTTAGAAAAAGCGCTGGGAAAATATATTGCTTATTTGGATGCCGATGATTTATGGTTTCCTGAGAAGTTAGAAAAACAAATACAGTTTTTAAAAACAAACAATCTGCCTTTTACTTTTAGTTTTTATGATTGTATTGATGAAGAAGGAAATAACTTAAACAGAAGAGTAGAATCACCATTGAATCTGACATATAACCAATTGTTTTTCTGCAATTATGTAGGTAATTTAACTGCGATTTATGATGCTGATTATTTTGGAAAAATTACTTTGGAAGCTTCACAAAAAAGACAGGACTGGAGATTGTGGCTTACTATTTTAAAACAAATCAAAACAACGAAACCTGTACCGGAACCTTTAGCTTTTTACAGGATAAGAAAAGATTCTATTTCGTCTTCAAAATTTAAATTAATCAAACATAATTTTGGAGTTTACAGAGAATTTCACGGCTATAATTTTGTGTTTTCTGTTTTATTGATGATTCGGTTTTTGTTCACACAATTGGTTATAAAACCTCGTTATATAAAGAAAACCTAATAGTTCTATAAATCTGATTTAAACTGTTTTAGTTTCCCCCGATTAGTTCTTTCCAGAACATTTTTTCGAGTAAAACGGAATTTTAAATTAGGTTCTAAATACAGTGCAATAGCTTCTTCAATTTTTTGAACCTGATTTGTATCTAATTCTTTTTCACTTACATATTCAATTTCAAAAGTATCTAACAGGATTTGTTTGATGATAAATTCTTTTACATTTCCGTCGTCTTCAATGATGCTTTTGGTAACATAATAAAATGTCAATCCAGGGGATTTTTTTCCACTTGGTAAAATTGCAATATCATTGGTTCTTCCAACAAGTTTTTTTAGAATAGGTTTTTGAAGTGTGCTTTTTTCGTCTAAAATTCCAATGTCGCCAATATCATATCTTATAAAAGGATTGGCTTTGTTGAATAAGGAAGTAATCACAATCCGGCCTTCTTTTCCGTAAGGCAAAACCTGATTATTTTCATCTAAAATTTCAACAAAAAGTGTTTCAGAATTTACCTGCCACTCACCTTGAGGATTTTCAAAAGCAATTAAATCTAATTCTGAAGCTCCATATTCATTGATAATCGGGATACCGAATTGTTTTTCCAAGAGTTTTTTATCTGATTCAAAAAGCATTTCTGAAGTTACAAAACAGCCTTTTATCGTAGGACAAATTTCTTTTAAAATGATGTTTTTCTTTTCTAAATATTTAGCAAATAAAACAATAGAACTGGTATAACCGTTGAGGTAATCGAATTTTTCTGTTTTGAATTTCTGTAGAAATTTTTCCAGAATGTCATCAGACAAATCGAAGACGGGGAATCGAAACCTGTGTCCCAAAAAGTCTTTAAAACGTTCTTTGTGGTATCCAACAAAATCCATTGGAATGCCATAAAATCTCGCTTGATAGGAATGATTAAAATCGATTCCGAACCAACCAAAACGCATAATATTCGAAGCCCAGGTTAAAGCATGTGAGTATTTATCTTTAGCAAAAACAAAAGGAGTTCCGCTTGATCCGGAAGTTTTGTTGAGGTAAATATTTTTTAAAGTGTATCCTTTTGAAAGTCTTTCTTCGAGCGGCTTTTGTAGATTTTGTTTATTCAGAACAGGTAAATCTTCCCATTTCGGAGCGATTACATTTCCAACTAATTGTTGATAAAAGGAATTATTTTTTAAATGAAAATCAACGATTTCCTCTTTTCTATTTTGGAGAAATGTAACATGTTCCTCTTCTGAAAAATTCACAATTCTATCCAATTCAGCCTTTGCTTTCTTTATAGGAAAGCCATTTAATTGAAGGGAAAAATCAAAAAGTGAAATCATTAAATAGCTTCTTTTAAATCGAAACGTTTAATCGACCTTAATTCCTGGCCTTTGTTTGATTCTTCTTCTTCAATATCAAAATCATCCTGAAGACCCAGCCAAAATTTAGCAGAATTTCCGAAATATTGACTTAAACGCAAAGCAGTATCAGCAGTTATTCTGCGATTTCCTTTTGTGATTTCTGAAATTCTGGTTTGTGGAATTTTCAAATCTTTTGATAAACGATAGGGTGTTATCTTCAAAGGAATTAAAAATTCCTCTAATAAGATTTCTCCCGGATGTATATTTTTTAATTTATCCATTTTAGTTTATTTTAATGATAATCTACAATTTCTACAGCAGAAGCATTTCCGTCTTCCCAGCAAAAAATTATTCGCCATTGATTGTTAATTCTAATACTGTAAAAATCCTTTAAATTGCCTGACAGTTTTTCTAAACGGTTAGAAGGAGGAATACTCAAATCTGTTAAATTCAATGAGTTATGTAATATTCTAAGTTTTCTTCTGCCAATTTGTTGTGTTTCTACAGAAGGTTTTTTTACAATAATACCATTCCAAATTTTTTCAGTTTCTTTAGATCCAAATGAAATTACCATACCTTTTGCGTTGCTAACGTCAAAAGTAAGTAAAAAAAATTATTATTTAAGGTTAAAACCAACTATTTTTGCACCACAACTAAATACAACTATATCATGACAATTTTATTATTGGGATCAGGCGGAAGAGAGCATGCATTTGCATGGAAAATGATTCAGAGTCTGCTTTGCGAAAAACTTTTTGTTGCACCAGGAAATGCGGGAACAGCCGCTATTGCTGAAAATGTCGCAATGTCTCCAACCGATTTTGATGCAATAAAAGCTTTTGTATTGAAAGAAAATGTAAAAATGGTTGTTGTTGGACCAGAAGATCCATTAGTAAAAGGTATTTATGATTATTTTAAAAATGATCAAAGTTTACAGCATATTCCGGTTATTGGACCATCAAAATTAGGGGCACAATTAGAAGGAAGTAAAGAATTCGCGAAAGAATTCCTGATGAAACACAACATTCCGACTGCAGCTTATGATAGTTTTACTGTCGAAACAGTTGAAAAAGGATGTGCATTTTTAGAAACTTTACAGCCTCCATATGTTTTAAAAGCAGATGGTTTAGCTGCCGGAAAAGGGGTTTTGATTATTCACGATCTTGAAGAAGCTAAAACGGAATTGAGGAACATGCTGGTTCACGAAAAATTTGGAGCAGCAAGTTCAAAAGTAGTTATCGAAGAATTTTTGGATGGTATCGAATTAAGCTGTTTTGTTTTGACAGACGGGAAAAGTTATAAAATTTTGCCAACTGCTAAAGATTATAAACGAATTGGAGAAGGGGATACAGGATTAAATACTGGCGGAATGGGAGCAGTTTCTCCGGTTCCTTATGTTGATGCTGTTTTGATGGAAAAAATTGAAACCCGTATTGTAAAACCAACAATTGAAGGTTTCCAAAAAGACGGAATCGAATATAAAGGATTTGTATTTATTGGTTTGATTAATGTAAAAAACGAACCAATTGTCATTGAGTACAATGTGAGAATGGGTGATCCGGAAACGGAGGTTGTGGTGCCAAGATTAAAATCTGATTTAGTCGAATTGTTTTTGTCTGTTGCAGATCAAAAATTAGACACTTTCGAACTAGAAGTTGACCCAAGAAGCGCTACAACAATTATGGTTGTGTCAGGTGGATACCCGGAAGATTTTGAAAAAGGGAAAGTAATCACAGGTTTAGAGAACATTACAGATTCTATCGTTTTTCACGCAGGAACAAAATTAGAAAATGGAAATGTTTTAAGTAACGGAGGCCGTGTATTAACAGTAACTTCGTATGGAGATGATTTTCAACAGGCCATAAAAAAATCTTACCAAAATATAGATAAACTAAATTTTGATAAGATGTATTTTAGAAAAGATATTGGCTTCGACTTACTTTAAAAAAGAGTGAGCTGTTGTATCTTGATTTTCTGTTCCGGCTGCATCAAAAATGCGTAATTGTTTAATCCAATAAACGATTGCAGATGCACAAATAATCATAAAAATCCAGTTAATTGTGTTTGCACCAAACCAGCTAACAGGTTCTAAGTGACGTAAAAAATCAAGTGGAGCAAACAAAATGTTAACGAATAAGTATTGTATTCCTTCAAAAAAAGCTGTCATAATTATAAAATTATATGTTATTTATTGTTTTGTAACGCATTGAAGATAAATTCAGATAATAGAATCTTTTTTCAACTTGTTGGGTTTTCCTTTTTAAACAAGTATTATATTTACAATCACAAAAGTATAAAATATCCTTATGATAACAAGTGTTTTTAAAAAATCTACACCATTAAATTATTCTTTGGTTGTAATTTTAATACTGGTTTTCTTTTTTCTGTTTCAAATTCAGGAACCAACCTGGATGAGTTCTTATTTTTTGACGTTTCAAAAAATAAGTTTACTGTGCTTTGTTTTGGCTTCTTTTTTCCTGATAAATTTCATTGTTAAAAAGAATGGCCTCAGTAAAGACAATGGTTATGCCATATTTTTTTACTTATTGCTGCTGTTATTTTTTCCTGCAATATTTAATAATCCAAATGTTTTATATGCTAATTTTTTCCTCTTATTAGCGGTTCGAAGATTGATTTCATTACAATCATTAAAGGCTTCTAAAGAAAAAATATTTGATGCATCATTTTGGATTTTGATAGCATCTTTATTTCAATTTTGGTGTATTCTCTTTTTGATATTGGTTTTTATATCGATAATTTTCCATGTTTCCAGAGATTACAGAAATTGGATTCTGCCCTTTATCGCTCTCTTAGCGGTAGCTTTATTATTTTTAATGGTATCCTTAATTTTTAATTTTGATGCAGTAACCTTTATCCAAAACAGGGCAGTTATAGATTTAAGAATAGATTATTTTAAAAATAATTACGAAAACGGGTCATTTTCTATATATGTTGCTGTGGCTTTGTTTTTTGTTGTTTCTGTTTTAACAACCTTATCAAACAGACCTCAGATTGTGCATACATCCTATAAAAAAATAGTTGCCTATTTTTTTATAGCCGTTGCAGTTTATATTATTTCGCCTAATAAAAGTAATGATCTGCTGTTGTTCAGTATCGCTCCTTTAGCAATGATGGCGTCAAGTCATGTCGGATATGTCAAGCAAAAATTAAATAACGAAATTGTATTTTACGTACTGACTTTATGTAGTTTATTTGCCTTTTTTTCTCAATTATAACTTATTTCCATAAGCGAGATCACCTGCGTCACCAAGTCCCGGGATAATGTAGTTTTTGTCATTTAAATTTTCATCTAATGAGGCTACCCATAAATGGCAATTCTCCGGAAGATTTTTTTCCAGATGAGCAATTCCTTCCGGTGCAGCAATAACGACTACTATATGAATTTCGTTTGGAGTTGCATTCTGGACCAATTTTTCATGTACAGCAACTATCGATTGACCTGTTGCCAGCATAGGATCAAGCAATAAAACCGTTTTATTGTTTAAGTTGGAAAGGGCTTGATATTCGACTAAAATTTCAAACTCAGCATCATTATTCGGATGATGTCTGCAAGCCGAAACAAAGCTGTTTTCTGCATGATCAAAATAATTCAAAAAGCCATTATGAAGTGGTAGTCCAGCTCGTAAAATTGAACATAAAACTAAATCATCATTAATTTCAGTTGTTTTTTTAATGCCAAGAGGGGTCTGAATTTCTACATTTTTATACGTTAATTTTTTACTCAGCTCATAAGCCATTATTTCACCAATACGTTCAATATTTCTTCGAAAACGCATGCTGTCGTTCTGAATGTTTATATTTCTGATCTGACTTAAAAAATGATTTAGGATACTATTATTTTCAGAGATGTAATGAATTTTCATAATGTGTTTTTAGAATTATCAATCGTAAAAGGTACGAAAACGAAAATTTAAAGGTTTTTTTCATACTATAAAAGTATAAAAAGTATCTTTGTATCTCTAAAATATAAAGACATGTTTTCAAAACTAGCATATTCTGTTTTCGAACAAAGCATCAAAGATTATCATCAATTTGATAGTGTTGATCAACCTATAAACAATCCATTTCCAAAAGATAAATTCGAACATTTATTATATTTAAAAAACTGGATAGATACAGTTCAATGGCATTATGAAGATATTATCCGTGATCCGCAAATTGATCCTGTTGCAGCACTGACCTTAAAAAGAAAAATTGATGCATCTAATCAGGAACGTACTGATATGGTAGAATATATTGATGGTTATTTTTTACAAAAATACAGTAATGTAAAAGTAAAAGATGGTGCAAAAATAAATTCTGAAAGTCCTGCTTGGGCTTTTGACAGACTATCAATTTTGGCATTGAAAATTTATCACATGCATGAAGAAGCTACCCGCGCAGAGGCTTCGCAGGAACACAGAAATAAATGCCAGGAAAAATTAAATATTCTTTTAGAACAAAGAAGTGACTTGTCTACAGCAATTGAAGATTTGCTTACGGATATCGAAAATGGAGATAAATTCATGAAAGTGTACAAACAAATGAAAATGTATAACGACGATGAATTAAACCCGGTTTTATACCAAAATAAAAAATAGTTGGCAGCAAAATTGTCAAAAACTATTCAACATATTGCCGTCATGCGACTCTCTGCAATGGGAGATGTTGCCATGACGGTTCCTGTTTTACGTGCTTTTGTAAAACAGTATCCTGAAGTTAAATTAACTGTAATCTCCCGTCCGTTTTTTAAGCCTTTTTTTGAAGGAATTCCAAATCTTGATTTTTTTGCTTTTGATGAAAAAAAACGGCATAAAGGGTTTTTAGGTCTTTTGCGACTATTTAAGGATTTGAAAAAACTCAAAATAGATGCTTTTGCAGACCTTCATAATGTTTTACGATCTAAAGTGGTGAGTTTACTTTTCGCTTTAAGCGGAAAAAAAACAGCAACAGTTGACAAAGGGCGTGAAGGCAAAAAAGAACTGACCCGTCCCGAAAACAAGGTATTTAAACAACTGCCAACCATGTTTCAAAGACATACAAAAGTGTTTGAAGAACTTGGTTTTCCTTTAGATTTATCCAATCCTGTATTCCCGAAAAAAGTAAATTTGAGTTCAGATATTCTGGAAATTATCGGGAATAAAAATCAAAAGCTTATCGGGATTGCACCTTTTGCCCAGTATGATTCTAAAGTTTATCCTTTAGATTTAATGACAGAAGTTATTGCAAAATTGGCAGAGAATCAATCGTATAAAATTCTTCTGTTTGGAGGAGGAAAGAAAGAAATCGAAATTCTGGATTCTCTTTCAAAACCTTTTGAAAATGTAATAAGCATGGCTGGAAAAATTAAATTTCAGCAGGAATTACAACTTATAAGCAATCTTGAGGTCATGCTTTCTATGGATTCCGGGAATGCGCACATTGCCGCTATGTTAGGAGTAAAAGTGGTAACACTTTGGGGCGCTACTCATCCCTATGCCGGTTTTGCACCATTCAATCAATCACTTCAAAATGCGTTAATTTCTGACAGAAATTTGTTTCCAAAATTACCGACTTCGGTATATGGAAATAAAATAGTGGAAGGCTATGAAAACGCTATGCGAACGATTACAGTAGATTCTATTGTAAACGTTTTAAATAACTTAAATTAAATTTAATAAAATCACTTAATTATTGATTTTTGTGTTTTTTTGGAGGAATAATTTTATCAATTATTTAACAAATAGGTTTGTAGTCATAATGTTAAAAATATTACTTTGGCTGGCTGTGAGTTAGGTCTTACAAACCAAGCAAAAATAATGTTAACATTATAAACCAGAAACTATTCATGCCAAAAATTACAGTAGCAATTGCAATTTTTTTCTTATTTTCTTTTTCATCATTTTCCCAAAAAACAAATCTTTCAGGTATTTTGACCGATGAAAGCGAAAAGACCCCCATTTATAATTCAGTTGTTGCTTTATTAACTCCCAAAGACTCTATTTTATACAAGTTCACCCGATCAGATAAAGAAGGAAAATTTAATATTAAGAATATAAAAGCAGGAAACTATATACTGATGACGACTCACAGTCAATATGCCGATTATCTGGACTCAATACTTCTTGAAGATGGCGAAAAAAACATAGGAACAATTGCTTTGATAAGCAAAATGAAACTGCTGAAAGAGATTATAATAAAGACAGGTTCAATTAGAGTTAAAGGAGATACCACAAGTTACAGGGCCAGTGATTTTAAAGTAGATGCTAATGCAAACGTAGAAGAATTGCTAAAAAAACTGCCCGGGATACAAGTAGATAAAAATGGCACCATAAAAGCCATGGGCGAAACAGTACAAAAGGTTTTGGTTGATGGTGAAGAATTTTTTGGAGATGATCCTGGTATGGCGGTAAAAAACTTACGGGCAGATGCAGTAAAAGAAGTACAGGTTTTTAATAAAAAAAGTGATCAGGCTGAGTTTACAGGAATAGATGATGGCGAAACAAAAAAAACAATTAACCTGAAATTAAAGGAAGATAAAAAGAAAGGTTATTTTGGTAAAATAGATGCTGCAAATGAGCCTTTTACAGATGCTGATTCCCGATACAATATCAATTCGATGGTTAGCAGTTTTAAAGGTAAAAGAAAATTATCTGCTTTTTTATTAAACGGAAATACGGGTCAGGATGGACTCAGCTGGCAGGATACTGACAAGTTTGGAGGACGTGACGATATAAGCATGAACATGGATGACGATGGAAACGTAAGTTATGAATGGACAGGAGGTGATAATGATGAAGAACCTAATGTTGACACTCAAAACGGATTTATCAAAAACACCAACGCAGGATTGCAGTACAGTAACAAGTGGAATGATAAGCAAACACTGAATTTATCACCAAAATATAATAAGCAAATTTACACCAACAATAATATAAGGACTACCCAAACACAAGTGGGAGAAACCCAGTTAAACGAAAATACATCGACAGTGAGCAATGTAAATAGGGGTAACATTAAGCTAAATGCTACTTACGATGTAAAATTAGATTCTGTAAATTCCATAAAATTTACTACCAAAACTAATTTTTATAACACAGAAAGCGATGAATTTATAAACGGAGCCACCACAGGAAATGATGGATTATTAAAAAATAAACAGCAAAAAACATTTACTACAAAATCAGACAAGCAATCTTTGAATGCCAATGTTTTATTTAAACATAAATTCGCCAAGGAACGTCGAACCTTTTCTGTAAATGGTAGTTGGAATACATTGAATACTAATTCAAATAATTTTTTAAAATCTTTTAATGAAAGTTATGAAGAAGGTGTCTTTTCTTCCAGGGATGATGTTGATCAAAACAAAATAGGAGAAAAAACAAATCAAAATCTGGCAGTAAACGTTACTTATACAGAACCTGTTAGTAAGAGATTTGCATTACAATTTGGTTACCAAATTACTTATAACACAGGCAAAAGCAATTATTTAACGTATGATTATTCAGATGTTACAGGTAATTATGATTTGATTGATAATTCTTTATCAAACCAGTTCAGGCAGACAATAACAACAAACAGACCGAATATAAAATTGAGTTATAATTCTAAAAAAATAAATTATAGTTTTGGAAGTGGTTTCGGTTTCACTTCATTTGATTTGCAGGATCAAACATTAAATAAAGAATACGAACGTCATTACACTAACTTTTTTCCAACAGCAAATTTTACTTATAAATATAAAAGCAATAGCAATTTGCGTTTCAGCTATCAAGGCGCGACTAAGCAGCCTACTATTGATCAATTACAGCCTTTAAGAAACAATCAGGATTTCTTTAATCAAATTGTAGGTAATCCGGATTTAAAACAATCCTTTACCAATAGGATAAACATATCACACAACACTTATAGTATTTTGACAGAATCGCAATTTTATCAAAATATCTCTTTTAATACTACATCTAATTTAATTTCTTACAACAAAGATATAGATCCGGAAAGTGCTAAAACAATTACCACACCCATAAATACAAATGGGAATTTTTCCGGGAATTTTTATTTTGGATATGGATTTAAGGTGAAAAAAATAGATTTATATGTAAATCTTAATCCAACTCTTAATTATAACAAATCAGTACTTAGTATTAATAACAAAATCAACAATACCAATACTTTAAATTCAGGATTTGGAATTTATTTAAGCAAATTTAAAGAAAAGAAATACGAGTTTAGTTTAAATAATTATTTTTCAAATAATAGAAATACTACTTCTCAAAACGATGAAATAAAATCATTTAACACTAATAATTTGGGCTTGGATATAGGAGTTTATTTCAGAGAAAAATGGAAACTGTCTACAGATTACAATTTATATTCCCGTCAAAAGACGGTTGATTTTCAAACCAATCTCACTAATCAATTGTGGAATGCAAGACTGCAGCGTACTTTTAAAAATGATGAGTTCACGGCTTATATTATGGTAAGGGATATTTTGAATCAAAATGTTGGTATTAGAAGATATGTTTTTGAAAATATAATAGGTGAGGAACAAAATGACAGGCTGAAAAGATATGCCATGGTAGGCTTTACCTGGAATTTTAAAAACAAAGACGGAGCAGCAAAAAAATAATTATGAGACTGTTCAAAATTTAAGAACAGCAATAATATTAAAAAAACCAATTTTATCGATACGTAATTACAAATGACCGATAAAACTAAAAATCGCAAGATTATGAAATCACTACTTTTTTTTATTGCAGCATTAATTTTTACAATTACATCAAAAGCACAACAATTTATAGATAAGGCTGTAATTGAGTATGAGGTAAATACCAATCTCAAAAAAACAATGAGTAATGACAGCTGGGACGAGATGATGAAAGAGAACCTGTCGGACTTAAAAATATCCTATTTCACTTTTACTTTTGCAGATAACAAAAGCATTTATAAATTTAACAGATGGAGTCCGAAAACAAGAATTCCAAAACATGAAAAAGATGCAGATGAAGAAAATATCTGGTATTATGATTTTACATCAGGAAAAATGAACATGCAGAAACAAATAGTAGGAACTAACTTTGTAATAGCAGACAGTATACAAAGTATAGAGTGGCAAATTACAAATGAACATAGAGAAATAGCGGGTTATAATTGCCGAAAAGCCATAGGAAAAAGAGCTGATGGCGTATATGTATTTGCTTTTTATACAGATGATATAACTATTTCCGGCGGTCCATGTTCTATAAATGGTTTGCCGGGTATGATTTTGGGACTTACAATTCCAAGATTATATACCTCATTTATGGCTACAAAAATAGATTTGGAAATCAGTGGCACATCCGATATAAAGCCTATTACAGCCAAAAAAACCTATGACTTAATTGGACTAAAATTGTTGTTAGAAGAAAAAACAAAAGATTGGTTCAGCTATGGTGAGGATAAAGAAGAAAATAAAAGACGAAAAGACATGTTCTTTAGGAATGCTTTTTTATAATTCCTTAGAGTTAATCATTTCTCATAAATCAAGAAAAAGATATCCCATTGCTTTCTTTTTGTTTCTGTCAACGACAATTTCAACAAAATGATTTTCTTTTTCGGTAGTGAGTAAAATATGTTCAAAATCTTCGGTTGAATTTCTATAAACCTTATGTATCAATTCAGATTCTTTAATTTTATTTGATAAAATCTTAGCTGCTTTTAACTCACTTACATAGGGCCAGATATTAAAAAAACCATCATTAGAGACTGGTATTTCTGCCATTCCCTCAATCATTGATAAACTATATTTTTCTTCAGAAAGTAGTTTAGGGCCTTTTTTGTTTCTTGCTTTCTTAATTATAAAGTATACACAAAAAAAAGATGTTATTACAAAAAGTAATATAAAAGACAGACGAAGGTAGTGATGCATTGCCATAATATTTAATGTTTTAAAAGTGTTGACAATCTAGGAAACCGCTATAAATCCACATTGAAATGTTAAGAAGAATGGAATAGCTTTGATTAGAATACTAATATAGTAAATTTTAGGCATGTTTTTTAAAAAATAAATAAAAATTCACATGTTTTTTTATTTATTAGTCCAAAGGCTAAGCTGAGAATTATTTTCGAAGAGAAAAGAAAGCGTTCTCAAATTTAACTTAGCAAAGAGAGAGACACAAAAAAAAATTCCAAATCTCAACTTTAAAATGGGATTTGGAATTTTTATATTTTTCAGAATTTAACTTCTAAACATCATCATAATCTATATAAATAGACTCTGAAGTTGGATGTGCCTGGCATGTTAAAATTAAACCTGAAGCTATTTCTTTATCCGTTAAAATAGAATTTTTAGTCATTTCGGCGGTTCCTGAAGTTACACGTGCCAAACAGCTACTGCAAATCCCGCCCTGGCAAGAATAAGGAGCATCGATTCCTTGCTTTAGAGCTGCATCGAGAATGGTTTGTTTTTGTGACATTTCGAAAGAAACTTCATCATCATCAACCAAAACAGTAATTTTTGTATGTCCTTCCAATGAAGTTTTTATTTCATGTTCCTGAGATGAAGAAGTAAAAAGCTCAAACTTAATAGCTGATTCTTTTACATTTTTCTCTTTCAAAATTCCGGAAACAGTATTGATCATTTCTTCCGGACCACACAAATAAAATTTATCAAACTGTAATTCTTTGTGTTTGTTGTTCAATACAAAATTGACTGCAGATTTGTCTATTCTGCCAAACAAAGCATTTTCGGCTTTAGCCTGACTATACACATAATGTACAAAAAAACGTCCTACATATTGTAATTGCAAATCGTGCAATTCCTGATGAAAAATAGTTTCTTCAGGAGTTTTGTTTCCATAAACCAATACAAATGAGCTTTTTGGCTCACTTTTTAAAACTGATTTTAAAATTGAAAGTACTGGAGTAATTCCGCTTCCTGCTACAAATGCAGCATAATTTCTTTGTCTTTCAGCTTCAGGTTCAAAAGTAAATTTTCCTTCCGGGTGACCTACTTCGAGTACATCCCCGGCTTTAAGGTTGGTATTGGCAAACTGAGAAAACAAACCGTTTTTAACCGCTTTTACAGCAATTCGCAAATCGCCGCTTTCCGGTGCGGAACAAATAGAGTAAGCGCGTCTAATTTCTTGATTATCAAGAGTTAGTTTTAAATTTATATATTGTCCGGCAATAAATTTATAATCTGATTTTAGTTCTTGGGGAACATTAAAAAGGACAGAAACGGCATCGTTAGTTTCACGTTTTACCTCTTTAATTATAAGTTTTAAGAATGAAGGCATGATATGATATTTTATGCAAAAGTAGCAAACGGCAATTAAATGACAGGTACTAAATTATTTTTTTTAACTTTTTTTGTAACGTTTACTTACATTTGATCTCTTACTATGAAACTGAAAACCAAATAACCATGATTAAAAAGTTTATTTATCTTGAATGGAAAGCCTTTACCAGATCTGCTTCTTTTGGTGCAAATCTGGCAATGAAAATTTTGATAGGGTTTTTAATGGTCTATTTTTCCATCATTTTTATCGGAATGGGAGTAGGAGCATTTTATATCCTGAAAAAATTGAACCTGGAACCTTTGGTAACTATTAATAAATTTTTGATTTATTATTTCTTATTCGATTTAGTTATTCGTTTATTAATGCAGGCCATTCCGGTACTGAATATTAAACCTTTATTGGTTTTGCCTTTTAAAAAACCAACAATTGTTCATTTTTCGTTAGGAAAAACAATTTTATCTTTTTTTAATTGGGCTCATGCGCTTTTTTTCGTTCCTTTCTCAATTGTATTATTCATTGAAGGTTATGATGTTTTAGGAATCCTTTTTTGGCTTTTGGCGATTTTCTCTTTAATATACATCAATAATTTTTTGAATATTATTTTGAGTAATATCGATAAATTATTTGTGGTTTTTATTGGAATCGCTTTGGCTTTGGGAGCTGCACAATATTATAAATTATTTGATATTACCGTTTTCACTACGCCTTTTTTTCAGGGATTGTATTCTCAAAAGGGATTGTTTTTAATTCCTGTTTTAATATTAATTGGACTGTATGGATTTACATTTAAATACTTCAAAAACAATCTGTTTTTAGATGCAGGACTTTCTAAAAAGGAAGATATTGCTACAACTGAAAATCTTGTTTGGCTGAATCAGTTTGGAACCTTAGGAACATTTCTAAAAAATGATATCAAATTAATCAAAAGAAACAAAAGATCGAAAACGACGATTTTAATGAGTATTCTGTTTTTGTTTTACGGATTCATCTTTTTTGGAAATTCACATCAGCCTGCAGTAATGCATATTTTTGCAGGAATATTTGTTTCAGGAGGGTTTTTATTTGTCTTCGGACAGTTTGTTCCAAGTTGGGATAGTTCCTATTATCAACTGATGATGACACAAAATATTCCGTATCGCGGGTATATTACTTCAAAATGGTGGCTGGTTGTTATTGCCACTTTTATTTCGACAGTATTAGCATCATTCTATCTTTTTTATGGATGGGAAGTTTATCTCACTATTGTAGTAGGAGCCATTTATAATATTGGAGTCAATTCACATTTGGTACTTTTGGGAGGAGCATACACCAAAACACCAATTGATTTGAGTAATGCCAGTGGTGCTTTTGGAGCGAAAAAGGCCTTTAATATAAATGCAATGTTATTGACCTTGCCAAAATTATTATTGCCTTTGGCGTTGTATGGTGCAGGACTTTATTTAGGAGATAAAATCCTCGGATTATCTTTGGTTGCGGGAGCCGGAGTTTTAGGTTTTATTTTTAGAAACAAAGTTTTTTCATTGATTGAGAAAAGATACAAAATCGAAAAATACACAACAATCAGTGCTTACAAACAGAAGAATTAATTAGAAAATGTGCCAATTAGATAATTTTATCTGATTGAGAATCAAATATCAAAATATAAAGAAAAGAAAGGATTTTTAATCTAAAATCTAAAGTCAACAATCTAAAATCTAAAAATTACCATGATACAAGTAAATCAGCTTTCAAAAATATATAACGGAACAACAGTTTTAAACATTAACAATCTTGTAATTCCAAAAGGACAAAGTTTTGGATTGGTAGGAAATAACGGAGCAGGAAAAACCACTTTTTTCAGTTTATTGTTAGATCTGATCCAGCCTTCAACAGGAAGTATTAAAAACAATAATATCCAGGTAAATGAAAATGAAAATTGGAAATCTTTTACAGGTTCATTTTTAGATGAAAGTTTCCTGATCGGATATTTGACTCCTGAAGAATATTTTTATTTTATTGGAGATTTACGCTATCAGAATAAAGCGGATATTGATGCTTTATTAGCACAACACGAAGAGTTTTTTAATGGAGAAATTTTGAACAACAAAAAATATTTGCGTGACTTATCTAAAGGAAACCAAAAAAAAGTAGGTATAATTGCTACCCTGATTGGTAATCCTGAAGTGATTATTTTAGACGAACCTTTTGCTAATTTAGATCCGACAACGGTAAGCCGATTAAAAAAAATAATTAAAGAATTGGCTGAGAATCCAAACGTTACAGTTTTGGTTTCCAGTCATGATTTGCAGCATACTGTTGAAGTTTGTGATCGAATCGTAGCTTTAAATAAAGGAGAAGTAGTAAAGGATATTCAAACTTCAGCAGAAACCTTACAAGAGTTAGAATTGTTTTTTGCAGTATAAGTTTCTATATTTCAAAAAGAACCGTATTTTTACCAGTCATTATACTAAAAATCCTTTTTAGAAGTTAATTGATTTAAACTCTTTTCTATTGAAAAAGAATACTCTAAAATATAGTTTTCCACTTCTGTTTTTATTTTTTTTGATAGCTTGTTCTACCAAAAAAAACACTTTTTTGTCAAGAAATTCACATGCTTTAAGCACAGAATATAATATTTTGTATAATGGCGGAATCGGTTTAGACAAAGGCTTAAAATCTATTAAAGCGAACGATCAGGATAATTTTTGGGAAATACTGCCAATTGAAAAAATGCAGATAGATGAAAATTTTTCTGAAGAAGGAAAAGTTAAAAATGCTGATTTTGAATTAGCTGAAACCAAAGCGACAAAAGCGATTCAGAAACATTCGATGAATATCGGAGGAAGAGAAAAAAACACTCAAATGGATGAAGCTTATCTGATGCTTGGAAAAGCGCGGTATTATGACCAGCGTTTTATTCCGGCACTTGAGGCATTCAATTATATTTTATATAAATACCCAAACAGCAGTAATATTTACACTGCTAAAATTTGGCGTGAAAAGACGAATATGCGTTTAGAAAATGACGCAATTGTTATAAAAAACATCAAACTTTTATTAAAAAACACGGATTTAAATAAGCAAACATTTTCGGATGCAAATGCATTGCTGGCTGAAGCATTTTTAAATTTAGAAGAAAAAGACAGTGCAATTACAAAGCTAAAAATTGCAGAACACTTTTCCAGAATAAATGAAGATAAAGCAAGGTACCGTTTCATTTTAGGACAAATATACCAAGAGGCCGAAAAAAAGGACAGTGCCATTTATTTTTATGACGGTGTAATAGATATGAATCGAAAAGCCGACAGAAAATATATGATGCAGGCTTATGCTAAAAAGGCACAAATGTTTGATTATAAAAATGGTAATGACACACTATTTTTAAAGACTTATAATAAACTGGTTAAGGACCGTGAAAACAGACCTTATTATGATGTTTTGTTTTATGAAATGGGTGTCTTTTATGACAAAAAGAAAGAAAGGGAAAATGCGTTAAAATTCTACAACAAATCTCTAACAAGAAAATCTAAAGATTCTTATTTAGTGGCTTCGACTTATCGAAATATGGGCAATATGTATTTTAAGGATACAGATTACACCATGGCTGCTAAATATTACGACAGTACGCTGACAAAATTAAATCCTAAGACTAGAGAGTATGTTTTTATTGAGAAAAATAGAAAAAACTTAGATGATGTCATCAAATATGAAGGAATAGCGAAACGCAACGATAGTATTATTAAGGTGAAAGGTTTACCGGATCCTGAAAGAAAAACATATTTTGAAAATTATATTGCGGAATTAAAAAAGAAAGACGAGGCTAAACGAATATTAGAAGAAAAAGAAAAGGAAAGATTAGCTAATATTGAGCAAAACACAAACTCAAATAGTGGACCGGTAGCTGTAAATCCCCAGTCAACAGGAAATAATCCTCCAATGAATCCTACCGGAAATTTTAATCCTCCTACCGAAAATGACGTTGCAAGTGTTTTCTATTTTTACAACCCATCCACAGTTGCATACGGAAAATTGCAGTTTAAGAAAATGTGGGGGAACAGACCATTAACAGGAAACTGGAGATTGTCGTCCGCAAGGTCAAATGCAGATTCGGCATTGACAGACTCAATAAGTATCAAACAGGATTCAATAAATGCATTGAAGGATTCGATTGTTATCGAAAAGTACACAACAGCATTTTACGAAAAACAACTTCCAACCACTCAATCGGCAATGGATAGTATTGGTAAAGAACGAAATTTTGCTTATTATCAATTAGGATTGATTTACAAGGAAAAATTTAAAGAATACGATCTGGCCAGTAGTAAATTTGAACAACTGCTTCGTAATAATCCTGAAGAAAAATGGATTTTGCCATCAAAGTATAATTTGTATAAAATATATCAGATTACAAACCCTTCAAAAGCGGAAGCTATAAAAGCAGATATTTCGTCAACATATCCAAATTCACGATATGCCCAGATCATAAACAATACAAATCCTGAAAATGGTTCTAATTTATCGCCCGAAGAGGAATATAAAAAATGGTATAAATTATATAAAGAAGAACAGTATGACGTTGTTTTAGAAAATATTGATAATTTAATAAACCAATTTTCCGGTGAGGATATAGTTTCTAAATTTGAATTGCTAAAAGCAAATACTTTGGCAAAAGTAAACGGTTTGGAAGCTTATAAAAAAGGTCTGGAAAACGTGGCAGATAATTACCCAAATAGCGAGGAGGGTAAAAATGCCCGTGAAATTTTAGAAAAACAAATTCCGGGCTTAGAAAAATTTGATTTTACTACAGTTGATGGGAAAAGCTGGAAAATTTTATATTCAGTTCCTAATAATGATACTAAAACAGCTAAAAAAATTGAAGAAGCAATTAAGGTTTTTTTGTTAGTTGAAAATTTTGAAAGATTAACAACCTCGTTTGATAAATACAATAAAACTGAAAGTTTTTTTGTAATTCACGGTATAAAATCAGAAGCTTATGCCAGAGATCTTGCAGGTGTTTTTAGAGATGATAAAAAGTATAAAATTACTCATCCTGCGATTATTATATCCAGTGAAAATTATAAGATAGTTCAAATGAAGAAAAATCTTCAAACGTATTTAGCCCCAAAAACCCCATAATATAATGTTTGATAAAGTTAAAAAAAACGGAACAGAACTTCTAGGTAAAACGAATAGGATCGTAGAAGGCACCTCAATTATTGGAGATATTGTTTCTAAAGCCGATTTTAGGCTGGATGGAGAATTGATAGGAAATTTTACCTCCCAGGGAAAACTGGTTATAGGTGCTTCAGGCGTTATAAAGGGAGAAATTGTCTGTAATAATGCTGATATTGAAGGAGAGTTTCAAGGAAAAATAAAAGTTCTGGAAGTCCTTAATATAAAAGCGACAGCACGAATCCACGGCGAAGTGCTGGTTGGTAAACTTTCTATTGAGCCCGGAGCTGATTTTACGGCATCCTGCACAATGATAACAGATGTCAAAAAAGAAGTAATAAAAGATGGAAAAGGAACCGAACAGAAATCAGAGAAATAAATGGATCGCTCTCATTAATATTCCGATCCAAATGGGAGTCATTATTTTTTTGTTTTCCTATGCCGGGAATTGGTTAGACGAAAATCACCCTAGTCCCAAAGTGTATTACAATAAGATTTTGGTTATGGTTGGTGTCGTAATTGCATTATATAATGTAATTCGCCAGGTAAACGAAATTA
>JBDTRA010000012.1:0-71236 GCA_039931915.1 Flavobacterium sp.
CCTGAACTGTCGATGCAATGCTGTTTCTATGGGTTTCTGTTGGAAATTGAAGCAACGATTCTCCCCAGGCAAACAAATCGTAACTGACTACAATGGCTCCCATTTTCGCCATCATAGCGCAACGCAACTGCTCGTCTTTTCTATATCTTCCGTCACCAAAATGACCGTCGGGCGTTAAGATTACTGCCGATTTTTTATTTAAAGGATAGGGTTTGTAAATAGATCCTGTTACGTAAACGCCCGGCAGAATTTCCAATCCGATGTTCTCGATACTGTAATCTTTATAGATTCGTTTTGGCGTTAAAATTGGTTTTGATTTCGGCATTGGCGGTGCTTTGTCCAATCCAAATGAGATAATCATACAGGCTTTTAGCTCTTTTTTTCGGGTTTCCCAATCGGCTAAAGTCGGATACAAATTGGTTAGAAAGTCTAATCTTTCTTTTCCTTTATCGACTGATACTTTATGGTTTTCATATTTTCGAATCTGGTAACTTCCATCAGGCTGTTTGAAATACATCAATTCAAATGGCGCCAAAATATTGGTCAGCGAAACCGCCAGATTTCCCTGTTCGATTCTCCAATCGGCATAGTCCAATTCTTTTCCTTTCAGCAAACCTCGGTCGTCAACTACTTTAATATTAAAAACTGTTTCGATCTTTTTTATGGTTTCTGAAACGGGTTGTCTAAAATTCGTGTCCGAAGTGCATTGCGCGTTTGACTGTATCAATGCGAACATTGAAACTAAAAGAGCAATCCCTATTTTTTTGATTTTTATCATTTTTATTCCTCAATTTAAATTTATTTTTTCTCTCTTCCTGCTTTAATTGCCTCCTGCTTTAGCTGGAGGGATAAAATTGAAATAGCTCTGAATGGCTTTAGCCAAAATCAAATTCTTTTGGCTAAAGCCAATTTGACATTCATTCCTTTAATTCCTCCAGCTAAAGCTGGAGGCAATTCAAAAACCTCACCCCAACCCTCTCCAAAGGAGAGGGAGCCGAAACCGACAAAATGGATAGCCTTTTATATTTTACATTCTATTGTATAAATTCCTGAACCTAATTCTAAAGTCGGTTTCTTTTCTTTTTCATTAAAATCTGCATTCACAGATTTTTTATTGACTTTAATTTCTGAATTTTTAGAAACCGGTAATTTTATTGTCGCTGAAGTATTCGCTGGAATCTCCAATTTCAGGATTAATTTTTCGTCTTTTTTCTCCCATTCTGAAGCAATATTTCCATAAACAGATTGGTAAGTTGCTTTCACGAAAGTCATATCGCCCACAATTTCCGGCTGAATAAAGAAATGTTTGAATCCTGGATTTTGATCATCAGCAACAATTCCGGCTAAACTTTGGTAAAACCATTCCTCAATTTGTCCCATCATAAAGTGATTCCACGAATTTCCTTTGCGCGGATCCCATTGTTCGGTCAAAGTCGTCAGGCCAAATTTTATCTGAAAACCATAACCCGGCGCATCGTAATGATTGTTCATTTTGTACATCGTTTCGTTTTCTCCGTTTCGTGCCAAAGCCTGAAATAAATAACGATTCCCAACATCACCAGTCGTTAATCTGTCTCCTTTTGCTTTGATATCTGCCAGCAAATTCTGCATCACTGCTTGTTTGTACTGCGGTTCTACAATATCCATAAAAACGGGAACGGCATTGCTGAACTGACTGCTTGTTCCGTATTGTTTGGTTTCTTTGTTGAAAAAGGCAGCGTTGAAAGCCATTTTAATATCCGAAGTCAATGTGTCATACTTTTCAATATCTTCTTTTTTATTCAACAATCTGGCGGATTTGGCTACTAAACTTGCGCCATAATAATAATGAGATGTTGCCGAAAGTGCAATCGGACTGTTTTTGGAATAACCCGCTGGATGCGTTCCGTAATCGTACCAATCGCCCAATCCGTGGGACACAATATGATTAGTGGCTTTCGTTCCCAAATAGTCGATATACCTTTTCATCACTGGGTAATATTTCTCTATTAACGAGGCATCGCCGTACTGTTCGTAATACATCCAAGGCAGAATCACGCCCGTCACTCCCCATTCCGGAGAATCGGAAAAGTCGCCTCCAAAAACTACATATTCGGGAACGATTGTCGGAATCAATCCGTTTTCTCTTTGCGAATCTGAAATATTCTGCATTGTTGCCGGAATGAAACTTTCAAGGTTGTAATTGAACATCAAACCAGGTCCGTTTAGGTGAATTTCTTCTATCCAACCCAATTTTTCACGTTGCGGACAATCGGTAAAAACACTTTGAAAATTACTTTTTATAGCGTTGTTAATCAGCAAGTGTGTTTTATTGAAAATATCATTGGAAGATTCAAAAGTTCCTGCTTCGCCCGCCGAATTATAAATGAAATTCGATTTTAAATCGACAAGCGTCGGAAGATTTTTATTCTTCTTTTTTTTATAATTGATGTTCTCAATCTGAACATATTGAAATCCGTAATAACTGAATTTCGGTTGCCATTCTTCGACGCCTTCACCCTTCAAAGTATAGTCATAATAGTATGGTTTTCCAGTTTTTCCCTGACCAACCGTTCCGTCTTCATTCATACTTTCACCAACCCAGACACGAACGGTTTGCCCTTTTTTTCCTTTGACTTTAATCGTTGGAAAACCAGACAAGTTTTGCCCCATATTAAAAATAAAGAAATTCGGTTTTAATTTCTTTACTTCTTTTATATCATATCGTTTCTGAATCGTAATTGGTGTTGTCGTCTGCGCTCTCAAAATTCCTTTTGGTGCTTCCTGAACTACTATTTTTTTCCAAGAAGAATCATTAAATCCTGTGCTGTTCCAGCCTTTTTGTTCCAGATTGGCATTGTAATCTTCACCTCCAAAAATACTGTTGTAGGTAATGGGGCTTTTGCTGTATTTCCAGCTTTCATCCGATTTTATAATTTCTTCTGAATCATCTTTGTAAACGACTTTCATTTTGAAGAACAAAGTCGGCGGACCAAAACTCACGTAAAATTTCGAATAGCGTTCGGCAAGTGTGTTATACATTCCGTTTCCTAGCAAAACACCAATAACATTTTCTCCGTTTTGAAGTTCATCCGCAGTCAATTCATAGGTATTGAAATTGACTGTTTTATCGTAATCTGTCCATAAAGGCGCGAATTCGCTGTTGCCGATTTTCTTTCCGTTAATCGTTAATTCGTAATGGCCCAATCCTGAAATATAGACAACCGCTTCTTTGATTTCTTTTTTTACTTGGAAAGGTTTGCGGAGCATAATACTTCTGCGTGACAAAGAATCGGAAGCATTAATCAACGCCTCTTTCTTCTGTCTGTTGAAAGTTGCCGTGTGGTAATTTCTGCCTTCCGGCAAATGACTATCCGCTTTTGTAATCGCGCCAATCCAAATCGGATTCAAATCTGATGTTGAAGGTGCCATTCGGAACGAAGCTGTTGTACTCCATTTCGAAACTTTATTATCCTGATTCCAGACTTTAACTTTCCAGAAGTATTTAGTTTCGCTTTTTAATGGAGTTCCGTTGTAAGTTATCTGAAGATTTTTATCTGAATTTACTTTTCCGCTGTTCCAGATATCGGCTTCATCTTTTTGAAGTTTTTCTTCGGAAGAAGCGACCAAAATCTGATAACCTATTTGTGAAACATTAGACTCTTTGGAAACCAATTGCCAGCTTAATCTCGGTTGGTTCTGAACAACAGCCAATGGGTTTTCGGTCATTTCACAAGTCAACTTATCAGCCGTAATTTGTCCATTTGAACTAAAAACGATTAACAGAAAAAGGAAAGACAATATGATTTTAGAGATATTCACTTTATGTTTTATAATTTATTTATTTATTTTCCTTCAAGCTATAACTATCTATTTTTAAATTTTTTTCACACCTAAAGCCCAATAATTTATTGGAAGTTTATATTTTTCTAACACATCAATATTTTGAACTTGAAAATCAAAATCTTTTTGAATCTCATTTTCAACTTCGTATTCGACATTCATTTCATAAACTTTTCCAACCTCAAAAAAGTTTTCACCATAAAATTCTGGACAACGAAAAATTATTCCAATTTCTTTTTGCTTATAAGTTTGGTCAGTGAATTCAATTATTTCAAATTCTATTACACTAGCAAGTTTTAGATAACCACAACCCGCTCCTAAATTCACTTTGTTTATAATCTTGCCTTTTAAATGATGTCCCTTAGAACTATCTACTGATTTTGTTTGCGCCTCTGAAATAAAGACAAAAAAGGAAAATATAAATAAGAGAATATAATTTTTCATAATTGTTTCAATCTTTAAATCCTTTAATTTTTCAATTTCTTAGTAACCAACGATTGAATATTAAACACTGCTTCCGGGATTAATTTTCCTGCTTCCGGCAAATCGACAAAATCGTCTGTGTCTGGAGCTGTGTCTGGATTTGGAGCATATCTTTGTTCGCCTGTGCGGAACATAATGCGCTCAAAACCATCTACGGGAGCGTAAAAAATTCTTGTTGATTCTTTACCATCATTTACTTTCACGGTATACGAACGGGATTTTACATCCAGTTTAACTGTAACAGTATACACTTTATTGGCTTCGTATTTGGTAACTGTACTATAGCGGGCACCGTTTTTTACTTTCAACTCTCCATCCGAATCAAATACGAGGCGAACGGCAGGTAATCCTTGCTTGTTTTGAAATTCAATCTGCATCAAACCGTGATTGTTTTGCTCTGGCACAACTGTAAAAATGGCTTCCATTTTTTCGGCAAAAGGAATCACGCGTTCGGCACGGGAATAATCGAAATTATCCTGATCTCTTAACGTTAAGCTTTTTTTGCCGTCTTCTTTCTTTTCTATTTTCGTGGAAGCCCAAGACAAATCATAGGTATTCCAGAATTTCAATTCTTCGCCATTAGGCAAATCGTTAAAAACATCATTTACATCATTAGTCACAACACTTGTCACCGGAACCGGGATAGAAGCTACCCAAATATCTTCCTTGTTCATACTGTAACCTACCCAAAGTTTTCCGTCGGGCGGAGTCCCATTTTTTTCGGTGATTCCACGGACGTATTGTGGTCCGGCAGATTTATAGTTTCCGCCATATCGCATCGGACTGATTTCACCGTGAACCAATAATAAATCTTTATAATTCAGTCCATCATCAGAAGTTGAAATTGCCAATGGCCAACGGTATTCAGACGGATTATAAACGGTTGCATAACGATTATCGGAAGTTTTTTGTCCCCAGATTTTAGCATTACTGTTTACAAAACCTGGCGCACGCAAAGGCATATATTCCCAGGATTTTCCACCATCTTTACTGACAGAAGTTAAGGCGTGTTTCCATAAACCCACTACATTTCCGTTTGGCAAATGATAATAACTAAAGGCTTTGTATGGTTTTTGTAACGGAATTAATTCATCATCGCGATCTGCTTCTTCCACCCATTGTTGCAAAACCAAAGGGTCTGAAAGAATTTCTT
Organism: Flavobacterium sp.; assembly: GCA_039931915.1. Taxonomy (GTDB): domain Bacteria; phylum Bacteroidota; class Bacteroidia; order Flavobacteriales; family Flavobacteriaceae; genus Flavobacterium. The sequence goes on from JBDTRA010000012.1 coordinate 5,459, forward strand.
CGCAGGCTTTTTTCAATCCTTTGTCTTTTGCTTTGGTATAAAATGGAAAGGCTGATTTTGATTTATCCCAGGTTTTATTGTATCGGATAAAATAGATTTCGCCGAAACTGCCGTCTTTTTTGATTTCACGAATCACGCGTCCAATTCCTTTTCCGTCATTGGGATCGTCTTTTTCGTCCATTGCAATTCCGTAATAGGCTAAGGCAAAAAGTCGGTTGTCTTTTGAAGTATAAAAACCCATTCGTTGGTGCATAATCGCATCGAGATTTTTGGCTACACCTTCAACTCCTTCTTTTTTCCATCCGTCTGGAATGCGATAAACAGGGAAAATTACTTTTGGCATTGTCCAGCTAACACCGTCTTTCGAAGTCATTAATAAAGTTTGACTTGGCGGAATATGCTCTCCCGTTGGGTCACTCAAATAATGCAGGTAAAAGGTATTATTCCAATACGCCATCATCGGCTGGTGATTGTATGTCCATCCAAAACCATCTGCTTTTTCAGGATGTTCACGGCTTGCACGCATAATCTGGGTCGCGTGAACTCCAACCGCAGGACTTAATTGCCCGTGATGGTAATCGATATTCGAAAGTGTTTTGCCAACGTATCGTACCGTGTCATTTTGTGCCATTGCAGAGTTTACAGCTCCACAAGTCAACAAGATTGCTGATGCTGTTACGATATTGGTTTTTATGTTTTTTAATGCAATCATTATTATTGTTTTTCTAACATTGAATAGACCTAACAGGTTTTAAAAACCTGTTAGGTCTTCTCGTTAAATTATTTCTTTTCAATTAATCCTTTTAAAACTGCTGATGAAATTGTGGTAATCGTTCCGTGTTTGTGTCCTTCCGGAAGGCTTATTTTTGAAGAAACATCTTCAAAATGAACAAAATCTGAAGTGCTTAAAGCTTTGTAATTTTTTGATCCGTAATTGTCATAATACAGCAACCATTTTTTACCGACTTTAACGACCGTTGGTCCTTCTGATAAATATTCAGTCAATGGTTTTGATCTTTTTTCGAATGGTCCCAAAGGCGATTTTCCGAAAGCTACTTCTATGTTTCGCATTGGTCTGGTGTTGTCTTTCAAAACCAAAACATAATCTTTTTTGCCTTTTTTTACAATCACACAATCGATTACGCTGAAACCTGGATCGTAATATAATTTGGTATCCGAAAAGGTTTTGAAATCTTTGGTGGTCACATAATACATTCGGTGGTTGTTTTTCTCTTCTTCTACTCCTTTTGCAAATCGGAATGGAATTGTTGAAGCCCAAATAATGATATATTCTTTTTTGACATCATCATAGAAAATCTCCGGTGCCCAAACGTTTACGACTTCAGGTTCATTTTTCATCACCGGAATATATTCTTGCGTTGACCAATGAATCAAGTCTTTGGAACTGGCATAACCAAAACCATTTCCACCTTTCCAATCGGTTGTCCAAACTAAATGAAACGTACCGTCAGCGCCTTTTGTGATTGATGGATCACGCATAATTTTGCTGGCTCCGATTTCTGGTTTTAGAAATGAACCTTCGAGGCCTTTCCAATTGTAACCGTCTTCGCTGTATGCCAAGTACAAACCTTCTGTTGCGGGTTCCCTGAAAGAAGTGAAAAGATAGATTTCCTTCTTTTTCTGGGAATAGCTTACAGCAAAAAGTGAAAGCGTTAGTATGATGAATATTTTTTTCATAGTTATTGGTTTAATCTTTGTCAAAGTTTTGAACTTTGACAAAGATGTCTAAACACGATTTTATTGTTTATTATTTTTCCCTTTTTGAATAATTGCAAAAAAGCAAAATCTCTCTCTTTAGCCCCGATTGCAGTGAAAATCCTTTTGTGCCGGTGTTCGGCACAAAAGATTGCAACGAAAAGCGGGACGATATTGCCAAAAATGCCAAATGTTTCTGCTCCTAAATAATATTAAATTATTCTGTAATTGCTTTTTTATCTAAAGTCGCCCCTTTTTTGACTACCGTCGAAACGGTATTGAAAACATTGTTTTTTACAAAAATATTTTTCGTTTCTTTTCCGTCTGCTTCAATAAAAATATCCGTTGCATTGAATGGAAAATTATTATTAATCATCACATTGGAAACATTATCCAGTTTGATAACCGGAATTCCTTTTATCGGGGTTGATGAACCTGCATTGTCTAAAATCAGGTTTTTTGAATCGGATATTTTGAAGGAAGAACCAACCGAAGCATTGACTTTTACATCGTGAAATTCAACATCTGTCGAAGTATTCACGGTAAAACCTTCTTTGGCATCCATATTAATATTCGAAAAAGAAATGTTTTGAATTGGCATTTCAGCGATTCCTAAAATCTCGCCTGCTTTATTGACATTCGACCCCGTCATATTACTCATATGAATGTTTCTGAAAATTGGCGTTTTCTCTGTTACAGGTTCTGCCTTAGTGTCTTTATCGTAAAAAAGACTCAACACAATAGCTTCTTCTTTGATATTTTTCATCACGATATTATCAATGCGAATGTCCTCTACAACACCACCTCTTCCGCGAGCCGCTTTGATACGGATTCCTCTGTCTGTTCCATCAAAAACACAATTGGAAATCGTTACTTTTTTGATTCCGCCCGACATTTCACTTCCAATAACCACTCCTCCGTGACCGCTTAACATCGTGCAATTGGTAATGGTTACATTTTCTGTTGGACGACCGTATTTACGACCATCTGCATCTCTTCCCGATTTGATCGTAATGCAATCATCGCCTACGCTAATGTGACAATCCGAAATATGAACATTTTTGCAGGAAGAAGGATTGATTCCGTCTGTGTTTGGCGAAATCGGATTGAAAATTGTGATTCCTGTAACGGTTACATTATCGCAAAACTCCGGGTTTATCGTCCAGAAAGGAGAGTTTTGAAACGTCACTCCTTCGATTAAAATATTCTTGCACTCAAAAGCCTGGAAAAAAGCAGGTCTGAAAAAATTCTTGTCAATCGTTCTTTGATAGTAAGGCTCATACACAATTCCTTTGTTTTGTTCGGCCCACATTTTTTGGTATTTGGTTTGCGGAATTGGTCCTTTGGCACTTTCAATTCGGTACACTTCATTCCACCACGCTTTTCCTTGTCCGTCGATTACACCTCTTCCTTTGATGGTGATATTCTCGGCATTTTTAGCATAAAACAATGGCGAAAAAGTCTGCATCACGATCCCTTCATAACGCATTTCTACATAAGGCAGGTAATCGTCGAAATTCTCGGAAAATTTCAGAAGCGCACCCGAATCCAAATAAATAGTGATGTTGCTTTTTAGTTTTAAAGCGCCTGTTAAATATTCTCCAGTGGGGAAGAAAATGGTTCCGCCTCCATTTTTAGATGCTTTTTCGATTGCATTTTGAATGGCTTCGGTACATTTTATTCCTTTGTTATTTCCGCCTTCGTTTAGGATATTTAGCCAGCCATCATTCGCGAAAGCAGTATTGAATCCTGTTATGAAGCAGAGTAGTATTATGATATTTTTGATTTTCATAGTGTTTTTATGTTTTATAGAAAATGTGTTTAAGAATCCTCACCCCAACCCTCTCCAAAGGAGAGGGAGCCGAAACCGAAAAAGTTTACAACACCTCTTATTTAGATTTTAAAATAAGCACCCAGTCATTTCCATCTTCTTTTTTACCGGAAGGCTGAAATTCCTTTGTTCCTTTATTATCAAAAGTTCCGATTTTGGTTTTTTGTCCGTTTCTTGGGTTGTACCAAGTTGCGATTACCTTATTACCTTTAGTTTTTCCTAAATTAACTTCTATTTTTCTGCCAGTATAGGTATAAATCAAAGCGTAATTTTCTCCTTTGGTTGCTGTTAGATAATCGTATTTCTCTCCTTGATTGGCAATCAAAGATTGGTCTGGAACACGTTCGAAATAAGGAAAACTGAGCATTAATTTTTTAATGTAAACCATTTGTCCCGCTCCTGGCGCATTGATGGCATCTGTCCAAAGTGCTTTATTTCCGTAAGCTGGTTTGTCTCCTTTTCGGAACATTTGCATTACGGCATTATGTCCGTAAGTATAACCCGAAGCACCCGAAAATACTGACCAATAGCCATATCTTCTCACATCACTTGCTGTCCATTTTGGCTGTAAAGTATCGTGTAATCCGTGTGGAATTCCTTCGTAAGATGGTTCTCCGTCCAAGGTTGGTTTGGTTGGTTTTAAAGTCAAATCTCTTTGAACGAATTTGTAATTGTCTTCTTTGAAAGAATTAGGCAAAGTGTCCTGATTGTAACGTCTGTGTCCCGATTGAAACATATTAAAATCCAGCCATTTTGCATTGTGATAATTTTCTGAAGAATCCGTTCTTCCGAAAGGGTGAAAAGTCACCAACTGATCCGGATTATTGGTTTTTAATGTATTTCCAATGGCGTTCCAGATATCCGTAAATTTATCTCCGTAAGTATCGCCACCGTTTAACCAAATCACATTGGTTCTGTTTTTATATCGGTCAGCCAAAAACTTCGCGTATTGGGTTGCCTGTTCTTTGCTTACTTTGTCACCTTTTGAAACATTGGTTCCCCAAACAGGAACCATTGCAAGGTAAATTCCGTTTTTTTGCGCCACATCCAAAGTGTAATCTACGTGATCCCAATAATCGTATTCTTCTTTGTTATTGAAATTATTTCCTGCAGTAGTTAAAGGCTTCGAAACATCTTCATTAATCAACGCTGCATCTCCATAAACATTAACTACGTTTATATTATGCAACACCATCACCTGAACGACATTGAATCCTTTTGCTTTTCTGTCTTGAAAATACTTGGTTATCCCTTCTCTGTCTAATTTTCCAAAGGTCAGCCAACCTGTATCTCCCAGCCAAAAAAATGGTTTTCCAGATTCGGTTGTGAAATAATGCTGGTTTTTGGACACTTTAAGTTTTGGCAAATTTTTGTTTGCTGATTGAGAATATCCGCTTTGTGTTGCGAACAAAAGGCTTAAACAAAAAACGTATAACTTTTTCATTTTGATTTATTTTCCCCAGCCCTCCCCGAAGGAAACCGTGAATGGGATTTGTTATTACTTATTTTAAAAACCTCACCCCAACCCTCTCCAAAGGAGAGGGAGCCGTGACTGGAATATTTTTAATTATTATTTTTCTTTACTACAAAAAGTACTTTTTCCTTGATTTCTGTTTGTGGAATCACTACTTTTTTTCCTCCGCTAATGCTTGCATTTTTCGAAACAATTCCTGTTGTTGCGTTAATGGAATAAACTTCATAATCTCCTTTGAAACCCGAAAGATCTATTGAAACATCCTGAGCATTTTTAGCATAAAAAAGATACGCTTTTCCTTTATTTTCCAATTTCCAAACGGCATCTGAAAACGCACTTCCATTAACAAATTTCATATCAGTAAGAGCAGAATAAAATGCAGGAAGCTCAACTTTTGGAATCGCTGGCAATGAAGCCCCTCCCATTAATTCAGCCCAGCCAAATTTTGGTGCACCCATCGTGGAATACAACACCGCTTTATTCGGATATTTTTCTCGGTATTCGCGAACAGATCTATACACTTGGTCATCTGTTTCTTTACCAACTTTCATCTGACGAGCGTGCTGACGTGGCGCTAAATTTACACCTCCAAGTGGAGCATAAAGCGTTCCATCTTCTTTATAATACCAATATCTGATATCAATTACATCCACTGTTTTTGCTCTTGCTTCCTCATTTAAAATGGCATCCTGAACATCTTTTGTAGCACTCAAAGCTATCTTGGATTCATTTGGATGCGACTTTTTATAGTTTGCTATGACATCAATCCAGAATTGCATAAAACTTAAAGGTCCAGTATATTCGGCACTTGTCATTTGCAATACGTTGGCATTATCTTTAAAATTCTCTAAATTTTTCTCGATAAATGCTTCGTGCAATTTACGTATGTCTGCATTTTTTACATCATAGAATTGTTCAGCGAGAAAAATTCTTTTATCACCAGCGTAAGGCGGTGGCTCAGGCAATCCGGTCGTATTGATATTATTTGCCGGACGCCAGGGAGAACTCGCCCAATGCGCCCCAGCTTCTAAAATATTATGCTGAAAATAGTTCTCGTTTATTAAAATTTTATTCTTTGCAGAAGCCAGTTCTGCAAAGGTTTTTAATCGGTTCCAATACCACGCATTGTATCTCGTCAAATCATATTTACTCAAATGATCCCAGGCAATTCCCTGCCCGCTTCTGTCAAAAGGCTGTTCGTAAAACGGCGCCCAAACATCAGCATCAATTCTTCTGATACGTTCGTGATCCGCCATTCTTTGTTCGTACCAAAGTCCGTAATTATGATCTATGGCTGATTTATTGTTTTCGACTAAATAGTTTACGGTTTCCTCCAAATTATCGGTATATCCTACACCATAATGACCCGGAACAAATCTTGTGATATGTGGTCTTGATTTTGAAACTTCAGACTCACGCAAGCTACCTCTCCACCAAGGAACATCTATAATTTCTCCGGTAAGCACTCCTTTTGATGAAGTTAAAAATCCATTGGTTAGCGTAATTTTATCTGAGTTTGTATTCGTAACTACTTCTGATTTTACTTCATCAATGCGTTTTGCTTTAGCATAATCAATCGCAATTGGATTTCTTGTTTTTGCTTTAGTGATAAACTCTTTTAAGGTTTCATTTAAATTATAAGCTGCGGCTGTCAAAGCTTTTGCTTGTTCCAATGTTGGACTTGAAGAAGGTTCCGAACCTAAGTCCATTATTTGAGCATCCATCGGTAATTTGCCCAAACGTTGTTTCAGCAAAGCATAAAATAAACTTCTTGGATTGATGTGATTGTTCACGTCTTTCCAATGTCCATTTCCTGCCCATTGTGCCCAAACTCCAAACGCCCAATTGTTGGCTGTTGGCGGATTATAATTTTCTATTTTCGATGCCGATGTTTCCCAAATTACACTATTGGCAGCGTTCCAACCCAAACCTCTTCCGTCTTGTTCTTTGTTTTTGAAACTGATGGCGTTTCCATCAATTAGAGAGACATCAAAAAGAATTCCAGTTGCCCAACTTCCAACAGATCCGCTAAAACTATACGGCTGATGTGATTCACATTGCAAAAACACATTAGGGCCTGCAGTTGCATATCCTCCGACCACAAAATCATTATAACCAAATTCCGAATTACAACGCTGAAACAAAGTTTGTTGTCCTTCGGTATAAAAAGTATTTCTTCTAAATGATGCTATTTCCGAAATTGGATTCAGCGCCAGACAATCTTCGACAGTGATTCTTTTAGCTGTTTTTAAAATAGAAACTGCGCCTCCTGCAAACTGTTCAAAATTGACTTGTCGCACCCAAACATCTTCTGCATTGGCTATAGAAATTCCATACCATCTGTGTTGTTCGTCTTTTGGATTTGTAGTATCATAATCTGATTTTAATGTTAGATTTTCAACACCCACATTATTGATTCTGCCTGACCAAGTATAAATTACCACAGTTGATTTTGATAATTCTTCATCCAAAGCATTGGTCAAAGGCGCATCAATTGTGATTTTATTTCCCTGAACTGCTGTGATTTCCCTGTCGGCACGAATGACAAAATCATCGGCTTTCCAGCCAATCCAGCCACTTTCTCCACCAAAATCATTCATTGACAACATATCAATCCAATTTTTAGTGATTGGCGTATTGACAGTAATATAATCTCCTTTTTTGAGAGCAGTTCCATTTTTCACTGCTAAAACTGCTGCTCCTAATGGCGTATAATTAGCCTCTAATTCAAATTTATCTTTAAAAATCGGATTGTTGATTCCACTAATATTGATGATTGCTTCTCTGTTGATTGAAGTTCCTAAAAGTACTGTTCCATCGTTTCCAGAACCGCTTCCTCTTAGTACAATTCCGCTCTCCTTAATATTGATAACTCCCGAAACTTTGAAGATTCCTTTGTCTAAAAGTACTGTGCCTTTGAAACCATTTTTATCGGCTTTAGCTTTCGCAACATAATCAACTGCTGACTGAATTGTAGCTGTCGCATCTCCATCAATATGAGGAACAAAAACTTTAATGGCTACGTCTGGAATGGCAACCGTAGACCCTTTATAACCTGCATACGAAAAATCAGGAATTTGATTTCCTTTTGCATCTGCAGTACGCTCTATTTTCCCTTCTTTAGTTTTTGGAATGTCTGGAAATGTGTTTTGTGCCACGCTGATATTGGCACTAAAAAACAAAACAAAACAGGATAAAACGAGTAAATCCTGTTTGATTCTTATTGTATTTTTGAATTGAATAAAATTCACTTTAAAATATTTTTTGATAGATTTATTCTTCTGATTAGACCTAACAGGTTTTTAAAACCTGTTAGGTCTGCGTAAAAAATTATTGCAATAGCCCTTTTGACTGCGCCAATGTATCGGTATTATTTTCTGGTTTGGTCCAATCTGTTTTTTGAGTTGGATCGATTCCGTTAAAATATTTCTCCAGATTGGTATATCCATCTCCGTTGCTGTCTTTATTGGCATCGGAAGTATCTTTTGGATTCAACCCGTATTTCTTTTCCCAAGCATCCGGAATTCCATCACCATCTGAGTCTTTATAGGCTGTTCCTTTGTATACTGGATATCCGCCAACCTGATTTGGATTGGTAATAATTCCTCTTTTATAGGAATCGGCAGGCAATCTTCTTTTGATAAATGCTGCACCAATTGCATTCTCCAAGCCGTCTTTTACCTCAATTTTTCCAGTACGGACTTGTTTGATAATACGTTCATCAACGGCATCTCTTTTTGGGATATTTGCACCCACATTGTTCAACACAAATTCATACGCTTCTTCTGCCTTCATTATTTTGAATTTTGGCATTGCGAATGGTTTTGGCTGTTTGATTAATTCCAAATATTCTTTAGATTGTTCCAATGTAAGGTCTTCCAATTGAATTCCGCCATTCCAATTGTCTGCGGTAACTTCTGGCGCACCTGCTATAAAATTCCCATCAACATAAGCACGACCAAAAGTTTTAGGTATCATATAACCTGATTCTGGTTTCAAGATTCTGTAACGAATTGGCTGATCAGTTGGCGTGATTGGTCCCGGCTTGAAATAATTGTTGATGATGTTGAACAACGAACGGTAATCTCCACCATCCAAAGAACGATTCCACCAATTGAAAATCACGTTATTTACAAAATTAAAGTCGCCATACATTCCGATAGAAGCATTTCTGGAAATATTATCGGCCCATAAATTTCTCATAAAGGTACTATTTAATCCGCCAATGGTACTTCCGAAAGCGTGATTATAAGTATCCATTCCTTCTGAAGAAATGGTGTTTTGAATGGTAATATTTACTGCTGGCAGTTTATCCAAAGTTGATTTTTCGTTCACTTTAAATTGGTGTCTGTACAAGGATATATTTTCATCTAACCCCCAACTTACCGAGCAGTGATCTATGATAATATTTCCCATAGGATTTCCGCCCAAGGCATCGTCTCTTCGGGTCACATCGGTGGCGCCTCTACGAAAACGCATATGTCTTATAATAACGTCGTGTGTATCGATTTCCAAAGTTTCTCCAGCAATGCAAATTCCGTCTCCAGGAGCTGTTTGCCCTGCGATGGTAACATAAGGTGCACGCATACTGATGCGCTTTTTTAATTGGATAATTCCCGAAACATTGAACACGATGGTTCTCGATCCCACAGCTTCACAAGCTTCCCTAAAAGTTCCTTTTCCGCTGTCTTCCAAACTAGTTATGACAAATATTTTACCGCCTCTTCCACCTTGGGTAAAAGCACCACCACCTTCGGCTCCAGGAAAAGCTGGAATTTCGGCAGGCACAAAATCTTTGGGATATGAAGCCCAAGGCAAATAAGGTTTGCCGTGTTTGGCTTCTTCTTTAAGCACATTTTCGTTGCTTTTCCAAATCTCGGCCAATCGAACTTCTTCTTTTGCAAGAATAGAATCAGTTTTTGCTTGTAAAGCAGGAGGAATTATAGGATATTGGGCAAAAGCCGATGAAAAAGACAGGCATAAAGTAACTGCCATCATCGTTTTTTGGAAACTGTTTTTATGGAAAATATTCAGCATTGGAATCCTTTTTTTTCAGTAATTAGTGATTAGTCCTTAGTAATTAGCTATCAATGATTTAGTTAATATTTAAAAAGCTAATCACTCTTCACTAATAACTAATCACTAGTAAAATTTATTTACCCGATTTAGCTTTTTCTCTTTCTTCAACACGTTTATGCCAATCGGTACTTTCTTTATTCAAATCGTAGCCTTCTTTTGATAAATAGTTATTGATTCTCCCTTTGTATTTACCAAACCAAGCGTGTTTTTCTTTTGATGATCCACCGTCTATGGCGTGTTCTCTAGCTTCAACCAATGCATCATAAATGTATTTTTTTTGAGCTACAGTCAAATTAGGCAACATATCGTTGTAACCCGCAACAGTAATTGGAAGTACTCCGTAAGTCATTCCGTCTTTAACTTCAGTAATTTTAGCTTCGTTCAATTGAGTTCCTAATTTTTTCAAATAGGCTTTATGCAATTTGGCAATTGATTTATCAGCATCTGCTTTCAATTTTTCAATGGTGCTGTTTTGCTTTTCTTTGGCTAAAGTGCTGTCGTCTTTTATCTTTTTGATTTCGGCATCTCTTGCATCCTGAATTTTACTTAAATCACGAAATTGTTGCGCAACAATTTTGGTTACAGCCGCTTCTTTTTCTTTATTTCCCAAGGCTAGTTTTTCGACAATTTTAGTCGCTCTTTCATTGGTTACTTTGATATATTCAGGGTCTGCGTATTGTTGTGCGCTGAGTTTGCAAAATGCGAGTAGCAGGAACAATAGAATCCCCACCCCAACCCTCCCCAAGGGGGAGGAAGCCGAGATTGGAGCATTGTTGTATTTATTTATTTTTTTCATTATTTTTAGTTTTAATTTAAAAGTTTCAGTTGAAATCGAGAACGCTACTTCTTATAGCTTCTCGATACATTTTTTAATAGTAAAGCTATCGCATTACTATTAAAAAACACTCGAAGTGACGGTAAAATCGCTTAATTTAATGACATTGACAGCGAACTGGCGAAGTATTTTAGACAAATATTTCCTAAAATCTACAATCCCTTATTTACTAACACCAAATCTGAAATCTGAAATCGTTAATCTTCAATCAAAAATCCCTTAATCTAATAACGGTTTTGTTAGCGTTTCTTTATTATTGGTTAAATCTGTCCAATCTACTTTTTTAGCTGGGTCAATACCATTGATGTAATCTTCAATATTAGAATATCCATCATTATTTGAATCCAACTTCGCATCAGCAGGATCTTTAGGATTTAAACCGTGTTCTTTTTCATATTTGTCCGGCATTCCGTCTTTATCAGTATCCACATACGGTTTTCCTTTGTATTCTGGATAGCCACCAACTTGTGAAATATCTGTGATAATTCCTTGTTTGTATGAATCCATAGGCAAGCGACGGTGTTCGAACTGATAAAAGGTCTTTTTCTCTAATCCTTTTGCGTATTCAGGAACTCCTGTTTTTACCGTTCTTACGATTCTTTCATCAACCTTGTCTCTAATTGGCAACGTCGCACCTGCATTTTTAAGTACAAACTCATAAGCATCTTCAGCTTTCATAATATTTTTAAACCAAGGCATAGGAAATGGTTTGTCGCTTTTCATTTTATCGAAAAATGGTTTTGATTCATCATAAGTCATCAATTCCCCTTTTTTATTTTCAATTTGAATACCACCATCCCAGTTGTCTTTGGTCACTTTTTCGTTATTGTTAACGACGTTTCCATTTACATAAGCTCTTCCATAAACCATATAAGACAGTTTACTTCTTCCTGATTCTGGTTTTAAGATTCTGTAGCTAATTGGCTGAGTCAAATCAGTTACAGGTCCTGGTTTATAAAAATTATTAATGATGTTATAGTTGGCTGTATAATCACCCCCATCTGTTGATCTGTTATACCAATTGTACACCACATTGTTTACAAAATTGAAGATACCGTTCCACCCAATTGAAGGGTTTCTACCTGCATTGCTGGCCCACATATTTCTCATAAAAGAACAATTTTCTCCTCCCAATGTACTACCAAAAGCGTGGTTGTAAGTATCCAAAGCTTCCCCGAATAAACTGTTTTGAATCGTAATATTTACGGTAGGTTTCTTTTCGTCTGGATAAGTCGCACCCGGACTGTACATATGTCTGTACATAGACATATTTTCGTCTAATCCCCAAGTCGCCGAAACGTGGTCAATCATAATGTTTCCTACTGGATTTCCTCCGATAGCATCATCTCTGCGGCCTACAAAAGTTTCACCTCTACGGAAACGCATATGCCTGATAATTACATCGTGTGTATTAATCCAAACCGATTCTCCTGCCACACAAATACCATCGCCTGGAGCTGTTTGTCCCGCAATAGTAATATAAGGAGCACGGATAATTAAAGGACTAATAATTTTAATAATTCCCGATACATTAAAAACGACAATTCTAGCACCTCCTTGTTCACAAGCTTCACGTAAAGTTCCTGGCCCTCTGTCTTCCAGACTTGTAACGACATAAACATTTCCGCCACGGCCTCCATAAGTGTACATACCTCCTCCTTCGGCACCTGGAAAAGCAGGTATAGAAGCTTGTGGTAAATCGTTTGGTCTTGACGCCCAAGGAATATAAGGTTTTCCGTGTTTAGCCTCTTCTTCAATAATAATACTTGCCTTTTCCCAAGCTTCATCAGACCTTTTCGTGGCATCATCCATAATAACCTTGGACTGGGCTTGAACTTCGGGAGAGAGCGATGGGTATTGGGCAAAACACTCAAAACTTCCTAATAAAAGAATAGGAAAAATAAATAATGTGTACTTTTTCATAATAACATTTTGGTATTCGTGTTGTGTTATAATTAAATCACCCGTATTTTTTTGAAATACAGGTGATAGTTTTTATCTCTTTAGAACATTTCATTTAAGGGGGTCAAAAGAGCCACCCCATCCTTGAGTCTGTTCTAGATATGGTGATGAATCCAATAAAGATTGGTAAAATCCAAAATAGTAATATTCTTTATACCAAGTAAATTTCCAATTATTTGTAGTAGGATCTAAATTGTCTTTTTCTACTATATCAAAATAATTTGTATATAAATAGTCAATATAAGCATCATTATTCGCAATTACAGTTCCGGGATTTTTTCCTGTTGCAGGAATTGTATATGGAAAAGTAGGGTCTCTATTAACAATTGGAGCAACACCAGCTGTATTTGCTAAAAAAGGATCTGTCGCTGCAATATATTTTGTACCATCCGTTTTTTTGGCAACAATAAAATAACCCGTTCTTCTGGTTCCATTTAAAGAAGCTATTCCTAACCTGGTAGTTGTTGGCCCGTCTTCGAAAAGTTTCCAACGTCTTAAATCGTAAAAGCGCTTATTTTCATAAGCAAATTCTATTTTTCTTTCATTAAGAACTGCTGCAAAGTGTTGATCCCTTGAAGTAACATCTGCTAATCCATAGTGACCATCACCATTAGTTATCCCGGCACGGATTCTGACAGACTCAATTAATGTCTTACCTTCAGCTAAATTATTTATACCTATTGCACATTCAGCTAAATTCAATACTACTTCTGCAAAACGCATTTCCATATAATCAGTACCACTATTTAGGTATCCCGTTGCATTGCTTGCACCTTCATTAGTTGCTTTTCTTAAATATATTCCACTTGAATTTGCTCCAAGTGACTCAGTTGTTTTATCAGGATTTGGAGCAGTAACAGTCGGGGCTTTAGAATACCATGTATAAGTCCATTGTTTAAAGGCCGTGTTTTCAGTAAATTTCCAAGTTGAACCATTATAAGCAAAAGTTTTGTAAAATCTTGGGTCTCTATTCTTATAAAACAATACTGGATTATAAGCTGCATTTCCTTGTATACTTTTACCATCAGCCATTGGAAAAGCATCTACCATTTGTTTAGTTGGAGATACAGCCCCATTTCCACCTGATGCTTTAGAACGAACAGCTCTTTCCCAACCATTATTTTTTTGAAGATTTGCAGTTGCTGAATTATTAAATCCATAAACAATTACTGCTTCAGGATTGTTAACCTCGGTAAACCACATGTTCCCCCAAGCTACTCCATTTGCAGTACCACCAGAAACAAAAAGTCCTTTTCCCTGGCTTTCTAAAAGTGTTTTAGCTGCTAGATTGGCATCATAAGCACGTTTCCATCGTTGTGCATCATCTGTTGGATTAAAAATTGGACTTGCCCAAGTCAATAATACCCGCCCTTTGAAAGCAGCAACACCACCACTCGTGATTCTTCCCCAGTTTGCACTTGACCATGTCACATCCTTTAATAAATCTTGCGCTTTGTCTAAGTCTGAGATGATTTGTTCAATACATTCTGAAGTAGAACTTCTTGGAATTTCAGCTTCAGTAGAACCTTCATCAATGATGGGATTTTGTGCTGTTAAAACGATCGGCACGCCACCATATAATTTTACCATTTCGTAATATTGATAAGCCCTCCAAAAATACATTTGACCTTTCAATGGATTTTTATCTGCATCAGCCATACCATTTTTATCAATTTGGTCCAAGAAAATATTAATTTGTCTTAGACGTGTCCAGGTATTATTAGCAATACTGGAAGATACTCTACTACCTATATAAGGCAAACAATGCGCATTAAGAGGAGATATTGAAGTCCATGGTTTATTCCAGTTAACTTCACCTGCCAACTCTTCACTTGTTTGAGAAAAATCATCATTTCCTCCGGCAGCCAAATCCCAAGTATTGATAGCTGCATTATTACCAGGTAAAAACAAGCTATATACATAATCTACATATTGTGAAGCCAATGCAGGAACTGTAAATACATCTTCATTTAGGCCTGCGTAATCTTTCTTTTCTTCAAGAAAATCATCATTACAACTTGTTAGACAAAAGGTTGTCAAAAGAGTAAACAAACCTATCGCTTTTATATATTTTATTTTCATAATCTTAATTTTTTAAATAATCATTAAATTAGAATCCTACATTTAACCCTAGAGATAGTGTACGCAATGTAGGATAGTCTAAATAACTACCATTTGCCTCCTGGAAACTGTATGGGTTATAAATGTTAAAAGGATTAAGTGCAACAAAATTTAGTTTACAGCTACTCATATTAATAGCTTTCAAAGCTTTTTGTGGTAATGCATAGCTAAGTGTGATATTTCTACAAGCTATTCTAAAAGAATCAACTTCCCAAAATTTAGATCTAACTGTGTTAATATCTGCAAAAGCCGGATTTGGCATTGTGCCATTTGGATTTAGAGTTGGGTCATAAATATCATTCCAAATTGATACTGTATTATCTACAATTTGAGGTATTTTAGATTTTAATGGTTTTCTGGCATCGCTTCCAATTTCAGACCAACCGCTTCCAAAAGAAGCATTTACTACAGTATTTATACTAAATGATTTATATGCGAAACGTAAAGTAGTCCCTAATCCGTATTGAGTATTAGATTTTCTGGATAATCTTACCTGATCATTTACATCAATAATACCATCTGGTGCCGCAAATTGACCGTTTCCTAGATAAGCTCCTCTTATATCTCTATAATACAACATTCCGGGTTTAAGTTGAGATGGCGAGTATGAAGCACTCCCTTCAATATTTTTAACCGCTGTAATGTTATATTGACTTACATAAGCATCAATATCTGCCTGATTTTTAAACATCCCTAAATAATCGTAACCCCAAACTCCATTATCTGTTGATTCTCCTGGTTTTGCATTCCATGGTTTTAAGATATCTTCATCATTAAAGTCTCCTTTAATCAATTTATTACCTGACCAGCCAAAACGCATATCAATACCATAACTCGTTTCCTGCCCAATTTTATCATTCCAACCAATAGCCAATTCATACCCATAGGTATCCATTTTACCATAATTTTGAGCTGCAACTGTTCCTCCAATTGTAAAAGGTAAATTCCCTGTTACATTCATAAGTAAATCTGTTCCTATATTATAATAGGACTCTGCTGTAACAGACAATCTATTATTTAAAAATCTGGCATCAATTCCAAAATTGGTTTTTACTTCATCACTCCAGGTGGCATCACGATTTGGAGAAGCTTCCATTTTCCATCCATTAGTCATATCTGCATTCCCGCCAAATACACCTCCTTTATTTGACTGAAAAGTATAACGCTGTCTCCATTGCCAAGCTTTTGTATCGTCTTTTCCTAATAGACCCACAGAATATCTAAATTTAAGAAAATTTATTACCGAAGAATCGAAGAAATCTTCTTTAGAAACTACCCATCCCAAAGATGCAGAATAAAAATTACCCCAGTAATTTTCCGGCGCAAACTTAGTCGAAGCATCAGTCCTGTATAAAAACTCAACCAAATATTTATCATCGTACGCATAGTTCAACCTTCCAACATACGACAATGAACCACTTTCATTTTTTGTAGTTGTTCCATCAATAATACCTATCGCAGTATTAAATTGCCCGTTGGTACCTTCTAAAACATTTGTTTTAAAAACACGCTCTTTGTTTGAAGTAGCTTCCGCTTTTTCTATTCCAAACAAACCACTAACACTATGTTTTCCAAAAGTACGTTCGTATGAAAGAGTAAAATTTAATTGCTCTGATAATGTTGTCGTATTATCAAATAATAATAAATCTCCATTAGAATATTTAGTAGTTTTAATTGGAGCATCAGTAATGTCGTCATTAAAAATATGACCATTAGCTCCTAAACCTTTAAACTGGTACAAAGTATAAGTTGTACCAACTTGTGTCCCTCTGCTATTACCCATATTACGGGCATATGCACCTCTGGCCATCAATCCTTTAATAAAAGGGACTTTGTACTCCGTGTACATATTGACCGTCATAGTATTTGCAGTTGTTTCTGCCAGGTTATTCAAACGTTTAATTTCCGAATAATGATAACGTTGATTTCCATCAGTATTACCAGGTAATTCAATTGCCATTCCATTTACATAATTAGGTATATAAGGAATGTGAGTCAGTAATTCATTATAATCATTTTCTTCTTTCTCTCCACCAATTTTGTTGAATGTTTTTACCTGATCAGAATAATAACCTGATAATTGTAATCCAGCTTTCCAATTACTTGTTAATTTTACATCAGTTCCGGCTCTAAAGTTCCATTTAGTGTAATCTAATGTACTTAAATTTCCGTTTTGTTTATAATATGACGCTCCTGCAAAATAAGTAGCTTTATCTGAACCTCCGCTTACGTTCAAATTATGACGCATGTTATAAGATGGCTTCCACTCATCATCTAAATAATTATTTTTCAATGTTTTATAATAGTCTAATTCGTCTTGCGAAAAGAAATATTGTGGATCTGTTGAAGATTGATTATACCCATTAGGACCATTCATAATATTAACATATTGTCCAAATTCATAAGCATTCAACATTTTTGATTGATATGTCTTATCATTCGCTCCATAAGAACCACTATAAGAAAATTTCGGATCTCCTTTTGTACCTCTTTTAGTAGTTACCAAAACTACTCCTGAACCAGAACGTGATCCATAAATAGCAGCCGCAGCATCTTTAAGAAAAGAGATACTCTCCACTTCTGATGCATCTAAATTATCAAAAAGTGTACTATCATTTAAACCGTCAGCTGTAGTCTGCAAAACCCCATCAATAACATATAATGGATTCGTATTTCCTCCATCTTTAGCCAAAGAATAAGGCTGACGTATAGTCAAATTAGATTTAACTCCTGGCCTGGTAGATCCGCCTGAGACACCAACCCCTAACACTCTTCCTTGTATAGCAGTACCTAAATCTCCTACAGGCAAATCTGTTATTTCACTCATCTTTATAGTCTCTACTGAACCTGTAAGATGACTTTTCTTTTGACTTGTATAACCTACCACTACAATATTATCTAATTGATTAGAATCTTCATGTAGTTTAATATCAACTGTTGTACGGCCTGATAAAGGTATTTCTGCTTTTTTCATTCCGATAAAAGAAAAAACCAATGTTGCATTCGGCTTTACACTAATTTCGTACTTACCGTTGTAATCTGTTGTTACAGTATTTTTTGATGATTTTTCAGTTACGTTTACCCCCGGCATGAGGCCTCCTGAATTGTCTGTAACAGTTCCTGTTACCTTTACTTGATTATTTGAGTTTTGAGAATAACTCAACACAGTCATCAATGTAAACAAAAGAAAACTACATCTTTTTATAAGAGCTTGTTTCATAAATGTTTGATTTTAGTTAAATAGTTAGGTTAGTTAGTTTATAAAAGTATTTCTCAGTTAAAGAAAACTGCATATAACAGGACAGCAGATGTTTGCAAAATTTTTAAACGTTGAAAACACATTTATTATGGGCCAAAAATATAACGATTGCGTAACAGAACTGTCCTGTTGCATCCTGCTTAAATATAATTATCAAAAAAATTGGAATAAAAAAATTATATCAACAAAAAAGGGAATTACAAAATATATTAAACAAATAAATGAAGCCAAAAAATTGAATTTAATAAGATTTGAAAGTCTTAGGTAAGAAAATACATCCTGAAAGAAATGAATTTAATAAAATGTCTCTCAAAATATAAAAATTGAATATTAAAAAGAAGGAATCAACTGAAATTTTTAAATACTAATTCGTTAATTACAACAAGGATAAAAATGTTTTTTTTGGATTAAAAAACCTATATCAGCTGATATTTGAAAGAAATAAAATTACTAAAAAAACCATAAAAAAATATTTCTTTATGGTTTTTAAAGACAAATTCTTGTTAAAAATATTTATATAGATATAAATTCTAAAACAAACTATTTAAGAAGAATAGCTATTTTATAATTAGAGATCTCACCATTTAATAGTTTAAAAGCCTATAATCAATTAATTACAAATCACAACTAAGAATCTCATAATTAAAAAGAGTTTGTCGAAATGTCTTTTTAAACACTTTCAACAAACTCTTAAATAAATTCTATTAATCTAAACAGCTCACAAACCTATTCCCAACTGATTTTATAGTTTTTTCATTGCATTAAATACTAATCTCGCTACTTCCTTTCCTCCACCTGTTTGAAAATGAGTATTGTCTTTTTGTCCCGCAGGATACCCTTCGTATAAACCCGCTTCAAAATTCATAAAGTAATTTTGGGTTACATACTCCTGACCTTTCCTTGTAAAGAATTCCATCGACAGTTCATTCAAATCAATCAACTTCACATTGAGTTCTTTTGCTACATCTTTTGCCGCTTGCGGATAATCTCCGTGAACATTAGTCAACTTACCTTCTTTCCAAGGATAATTTCTGCCACAGGGGTTACTACAATTGGTGTTGCTCCTTTCTCTATGGTTTGATTTATAAAAAGACGTAAAAATTCCTTATATCCTTCAATATTTACATAACGCTCTGTTTTTTCTTCCGATGCATCATTATGTCCGAATTGCATCATCACAACATCACCTTTTTGTAAGGATTTATAAACCGAAGCCCAGCGTCCTTCCTGAAAAAATGTCCTGGTACTTCTGCCGCCTTTAACCCTGTCATCGATTTTAACTTCTTTGGCATTTCCTAAAATATTCTTAACCAACTTCAGGCTATCCTTTTGAAAAAAAAAGGTTGAAATACCTGTCCCCAACCTACTAGTGGAAATCTTTTGCTCTGGTAATCTTTTTCTAAAGAATAATCAGCCACAGTTGAATCTCCTATTAAATAAATGGTAGTGACTTTAACTTTATAACTAAAAGCACTTAAAATTACTATTGAAAGTAAAGCAGTAACAAGTATCCTGTAATTTCTCATGACAATTTTTATTTTTTAGGATTCCAGCCATTCAACACTTTAACCAAATAATATTTTTTTAGATCCGATTTTTTTAATTGGTGAGACCAAGAAACTCTTTTGGAAATGTCTTTTGCTCCTGCTCCTTTGCTCGCGTATTCCGCATAAAAAACGGTTTTTTCTTTGTCGGGAAAGTTCTTGTCGCCTTTCCACGGATTCCAACCTTCGGGAAGAATATGAGTTCCCATTTCAGTATTGATGAAAACGGTTTTTGCATAAGGGCGCCAAGGTCTTCCCAGAAAAACCTGATTTAGCATATTATCTTTTGCAGTAAGTTTGCAATCTGCAAATACAAAACCATAAGCATCTTGTTGGGTGGTTGATGCTGCCGTAACATAAGAATTGGTTAAACTTTCGATCGTACAATTGTAAAAATACGCCGTTGCAGCCCCGAAAATAAAATCGGTAGTTCCGTTGATGAAGCAGTTTTCGAAATAATTTCTGGTTCCGCCTTTGGCTAAATACAAGGTGTCCTGGTTTCCCAAAATCGAACAATTTTTCACCACCACTCTGTCGCCTTCGGTATGCAAAGCCACGGCTTGACCGACTTTGCCAGCAGTATTTTCGATAGTCAGGTTTTCTATTGAACAATCATTTCCCTGAACCAACAAAGTATAAGAAGTATATGTACTGTATTTTTCATTCCCGGTTACATCAATCCCTCTGAAAGGTTTTCCGGAAAAATCGTTGTTTGAAATAATGGTTTTTTCTCTATCAGTTCCTTTCAAAGTAATATTTCTTTTGAAAGCAGGAATCACGACTTTCTCATTATAAACTCCCGATTTTATGGTAATTACCACTCTAAATTCGGCGTGATCTCTCACTTTATTGATGGCTTCCTGAATGGTTTTGCAATTCCCCGAACCGTCTTGGGCAACTGTTAATTCAAAAAGATTGTCGTTTGTCTGTGCTGATGACAAGAGGGAACTTATTGACAGAAACAAGGTTAAAAAATATTTCATAAATTTCTAAAATGGTTTTGTGGTTAGTTTTTTTATTAGTTTTTCAGGATATTCATTTCCATCAGCCATTGCTCGCAAAGGCTTGTCCATAAATTTGTTGACCCGGGATTATTTCTTAATGCAATGGCGTGACCTCCTTGATTGAATATATGCAGGCTCGAAGGGATTTTGTTTTCTAACAAGGCATCATAAAAAAGCAAACTGTTTTTTGGCGAAACAGTTTTGTCGTTAAAAGCGTGAGCAATAAATGTGGGTGGGGTATAATCGCTTACCTGAAACTGCAACGAATATTTTTTGAGCAATTCTGCAGACGGATTGGGTCCAAGCAAATTTTCAGTACTTCCTTTGTGTCCCAAAACACCCATATCTATTACCGGCGATATCAGGATCATAAAATCTGGCTTAAAAGAATACCCATCAAATTCGTCTCCAATTTGAGAAAAATCATCCTTGATTGTTCCCAGGCTTGCCGCCAAATGTCCTCCGGCAGAACAACCCATTACACCAACTTTATTGATGTCAATTTTCCAGTTGGCTGCATTTTTGCGAATAATCCGCATTGCTCGTTCAGCATCTTGCAAAGGTGCTTTTTCACGTTCTTTGAGATCTGGTGAAATTGGCAATCGATGTGTCAATACAAAAGCGTTAATTCCCATTGTATTGAACCATTTTGCCAATTGAAAGCCGCTGATATTATAAGACAAATGATGATAACCTCCACCGGGAATTATCAAAACTGCCGCTCCTTTGTTCTCTTGAATTGAAGTAAAAAAAGCGTGAATGCCCGGCATTCCCACTTGCATTACCCGCTCATTATTGATGCTGTCTTTTACAACCAGCCCTTTGGAGTTTGGCATTTTGCCTTTTGTCCAAAGCGGCATAAATTCCTGCGCCTGAGTTTCAACAATTGCCAAAAGCAATAAGAACGTAACAATTTCCTTCATTTTTAAAGTTAGTTTATTATGATTTAAATCTTAATGCGACAACCAAACCGACATTTCTCCTTTGCCGTGATTTCCCCACGCAAAATAAGGAATTAATTTTATGGAAACAGGAGCTTCCACTTTAGTAGAAATGGGTTGATATAATTTTTTATCCCAGGAATTATCTGGACTAATTGATGAACTGGCAGTTATGCTCAATAATTGTCTGTTGTCTATTTTTATAAAATCGGTGGTGAATTTAGAATTTACATTCAAAATCACATCGTTCACACTGGTATTGGCTGGAAGTTCATTCGATTCTAAACAATACACAATCGGGCCTCTTTTTACAGCCACCTGATTTTTTATTTCTTCTACCAACGGATTCGCCTGCATTAATTCCACCGGCATTGGAATATTCAATTCGATAACATCGTCTTTTTTCCATTTCTGGGCGATTTTTTGGTAGGAACCGGAAACAACAGCATCATTGATATTTTTACCATTGATTGAAATAGTTGTCCCTTGGCTCCATCCCGGAATTCTCAGGAAAAAAGCGTAAGTGTCTTTTGGTGCTTTCAGAATTTTCAAGGTAATTTTTCCATCCCAGGGATAATTGGTTTGCTGTTCCACTTCAATTTTCTCTCCATTTAAAGTAATTGAATTCAAACTATTGCTTCCGTATAAATTCACGTACACGCCTTCTTTCGAAAGATTGTAGGCATAATTACTCACCTCAGCAATTGTTCTGGTTACGTTTGGCGCGCAACAATTCGATAATTTGATATACCCTTCACGTTCTTTGCTCCATCTTTGTTTAAAAGGCAAATCGTTAGAAACATTCAGTGGATTGTTATAAAAGAATTCCTTTCCTTCCAGACTGATTCCCGATAATACACTATTATATAATGCCAACTCCACAATATCAGCATATTTGGCATCGCCGGTAATTTGAAGCATTCTCCAATTCCATAATACATTTCCAATATTCGCACAGGTTTCCGTATGCGCTGTGGCATTTGGCAACTGAAAAGGTCTTCCGTAAGCCTGATGAATTTTTTGAACATCGGCAGGATTATAAGAAGTCCCATCTGGTGAAACGCCGTCGTACAAAGAACCACAAGCTCCGGTGATGTACATTTTGCGATAAGTTACATCATTCCAAATAGATTCTAAATTATCCAACAATTTCTTTTCTCCCGTTTCCGCATACAAATCGGCTACACCAGCATATAAATAATTCGCTCTTACGGCGTGACCCATTGCCGTGGTTTGCTGTCTAAACGGAATTCTATCCTGATTATCATCGGTTCCATCATCGGTCGTTCCTCTGATATCAATTAAATTATTAGCCAATTCTAAATATTTTGGATTTTTGGTCGTGCGATACATTTCGACAATTCCCATATAATGCGAAGGACAAATAGCATTACGCGCCAATTCCGGGGAAGCTTTTTTATAGAAATCATATAAATAATCAGCAACTCCTTTGGCAATATTCAAAAAATTGGTTTTTCCAGTCGCACGATAATGAATGCAGGCGGCAGTCATCAAATGCCCCATATTGTATTTCTCGAAACCCAATTGTTTTTTTACTTCTTCCGGGCCTAAAGTTCCCCAACGTTCGTCTATAAGAACTGGTGTATGAATGTAACCGTCTTTTCGCTGCACTTTTGCAAAAAGCGCAATCGCTTCATCCATTTTTTTGTCTAAATTTTTATCTTTAGTAACGGCATACGTTGCTGCCATACCTTCAAAAATTTTATAAAAATCACCGTCGTGAAAAGATGGTCCGCTGAATTTTCCTTTCATCAAACCAGCTGCGATTTCAAAATTGGCGTAAGCGTGAGACACGGCATCATTATGATACAAGTCCCACATATAAGGCAATGTACTTTGGGTTTCCACATCAAATTGCTCTTTCCAAAATCCATTCGTCCATTTCACGTCCTGCAAACCTACACTCTGTAATTTAGAATAAGGACTATTCGAATTGGCGACCAAACCTTTGTTTTGTGCAAAAACAAAAGCGTTGGAGAAAAGTATAACTGATAATAAAATGATTTTCTTTTTCATTTTCAATGTTTTATTTTATCTGCGTAAATCTGCAAAATCTGCGTGAAAAAATATAGCACGCAGATTTAAACAAATTCTGGCAGATTTTTATTTTTTAATGAATATTTATTTCACAAATACATTTATCGTTCGACTCATCGAATCGCCATCAGCATCTTTCACCGTTATAACAAAAGAAGCAAACCCTTTTTGAGTTGCTTTAAATTGAATTTGTTTCCCTTTTAAAACAACTGAACCGTTTTTTATTTCAGAAAAAGTATATACTGGTTTTTTCTCATATCCTTTAAAATAATCTAAAGCAGGAAGTTCCATTTTATCACCTAATCCAACAAAATAATGGGGCTGAGCCATCCAATTTAAATAATCATCCAATTGTGTAAATCCGTCTTTGTCTGCATCTGAATTGGCATCCGAGAAATCTCCTGCTTTAGAATTTTCATTCAGACCTTTTGCTTTCTCCCACCAATTTGGCAGACCGTCGTGATCTGTATCCCAATCTGACGGGCGGTTTTCACTTTTGAATTCCGGCCAGCCTCCCTGATCGGCTTCGTTGTCAATCAATCCGCCCAATCCACTTTTACTTCCTTTGTAAGTATACGTTCCTTTCAAAGTTTCGTTTACAATTCGAATATCGTGTTTATCGAAAAATGGCTGTGTAGCTCCCACATCCGAAAGTACATTTTTATAAGCAGCATCGGCACTTTGCGTTACTACATACGATTCAAAGAAAGGTTTATCCACAAAAGTTTCATAATTGGAGGTATCTCCGTGAGACAAAGTTGCTTTTCTTCCTTTTTCCTGATTTTTTTCATCGAAATAACCCGGCATCACATTTCCATCAAAATAGTAACGCTGCATTCCTTTTCCAACACCTTCGTGTTGTGCATTTAGTGCTACGAAAATACTTGTTGAAGCTCCCGGCTTGTAATAATTGTTGACAAAATCCACTTCATTCGCACCACCATCGGTCGCACGTTTTCCCCAATTGTACACCACGTTATTTGTAATATCAACTCTTCCTGAATAATAACCGTCACCATTCAATCCGCCGCCGATGCTCCAGTTACGCCCTTCATTATGTGCCAATAAGTTGTGGTGAAAACTTCCCACATCACCACCAATAGTCGCAGCATAACCGTGCATTTTTCCTGCTGGATATTTATCGTGTCCCGCCACATTCAAGGCTTCAGAAATTAAAGTGCGTTGTAACGTAATATTGTGTGCCCCGCGAGAACTAAACGATTCGTCAATCGTCCAACTAATCGAACAATGGTCGATAATACTGTGGTTGGCACCCGTCAATCCCATTCCGTCATAAGTGGTTCCGCCACCAATTCTAACTTTCAAAAATCGGACAACGCCATCATTTCCAGTCAATCCAATTGGAGCTCTGGTAATCGTGATTCCTTCGCCGGGCGCTGTTTGTCCCGCAATAGTAATATAGGGCTGATTGGCAACTAATCTTGATTTCAATTGAATATTTCCCGACACATTAAAAACAATAGTTCTTCGTCCAATTTCCTGATTTATGGCATCACGCAAACTTCCAGCGCCATCATCATTCAAGTTGGTAACTTCCACTACTTTTCCGCCACGGCCTCCAACGGCAAAACGACCGTAGCCTTCCGCTCCGGGGAAAGCCAATTGTGCTGGCTTGAATGACCAAACTGTTCCTAAAGTTACATTTCCATTAGCTTCTATTTCATCCACTCGCCAATAGTAAGTCGTTCCGCTGTATAATTTCCCAAGAGCAAATTTATTCTCGGTTAATTTTCCTTT
The DNA here is from genome assembly GCA_039931915.1 of Flavobacterium sp. Lineage (GTDB taxonomy): Bacteria > Bacteroidota > Bacteroidia > Flavobacteriales > Flavobacteriaceae > Flavobacterium. The sequence continues at coordinate 31,041 of JBDTRA010000012.1, forward strand.
AAATTCTCCCGATTTTTCTGTGGCTCCCGAAACTGCTTTTTTATCCGTTCCAAAATAGATTTGGTGCGCAACAGCATCTTTTGAAGATTGCCAATTCAACAACAAACCATTGTCCATCACCACGTGCTCATCTGCATTTTCAGGTGTTGGTGTATGCGACTGTTTTTTCAGGTTTGGAGTATCAATTTCAAAACCATTTATTATCATCTCTTTAATGAAATCTGCTGATTTTGCATCTAATTCAAAACGAATCACAACGCCTTTATTGGCCTCGGCATTAAAAGTCAAATAGCCGGTAGCCGTTTCGATTTTCGAATTAGAACGGTTACTTGGAATAACGGTTTCGGCTAATTTATCATTCACATAAATTTTTACCGGCGAGAATGTTTTGCCTTCGATTTTGTCAAAAGTGTTGAAAAAAGTCAGCAACGAATGCTCTCCTGCTTTTAATCCGCTAATAGTCAATTCCAAATTTTCGGCTGTAGCCAATCCATCACTCGTCAATTTGCTGTAAAACGGCGCACTCATTCCCACTTTGTACCATTTCGCATTGAAATTTCCTTTCAATTTGAAGGTTAGGTTATTGAAAGATTTCTCGGCTTGCTTTTGTTCGCTTATCGTCCAGGAATTATAATTGGTATCATTAACCTCTTCCAGTCTTCGTTGAGAAAAATCGAAATCCACTTTTACGATTTGTTTTTCCGTAGATTGTGCTTGTCCATTTGTAGTCATTATCATTGCCAAAGCCAACGAGCTAACCAAATTCTTTATCATTTTCTTTTAATTTAATTTCATTTTTTCTTCTGCCGAACGATTCAACAGATTGATTATATCTTTTTCTCTTTCTTTCGGAAGGACTTTTATAATTTTCAATTCTCCGTTATTCAATTCTGCTTCTACCGTAGTATTTTGTGAAGCGTGCAATTTGAAATGTACATTCCAATCTTTTGGCCAGGCCGGAAAAAGATATATTTTTCCATTCGCTTCCTGCAAAAGCATTTCCTGCATTCCAATCATTCCTGCTCCTCCCCAATTATGATCCGGAACCCAGTCAAATCCTGGCCCCCAAAAGGCTGGGAATCGTCTTTCGGAATTCGACATTTTTAACAGATTGTATTTTTTAGCTTCTTCTGTCAATCCCAATCGGGCAGAAAATATATTATCCTGTTTCCAACCAATATGACTTCTGAATTTGATGGCATCCAAATCGTATTTCCAGGTATTCAATGCCGTTTCTAAATCGGGTTTCCCAACGCCGTAAATTCCCCAGGGATAAACTGGATATAATTGCGGTACTTCAGAATTATTGATTCGTTCCCACGATTTTGCCGGAACCAAAACTTTATGATTCTCTATTTGACCAAAATTTAAAGGAGGAATCCGTTTTTGAAAGCCTTTCAAATAATCGAGTTCTTCTTTAGATAATTCTTTCTCGGAAAGGTTTAAAAGCTGTTCCGTAATTACTTTCAAAGCAGAAATTGTGCTGTTTGAATTATTGGCCATTTTATACGTTTCCGCTCCGGAACCCGGAAAAAGGATCAAATGACCGTTTCCATCCAAAGCTTTTCGCCCTCTTTGTTTGGCTAAATATTGATAATGTTCGTCAAAGAAACGAAGACAGCTAATGATGAACGGATTGTATTTCTGAATGTCTTCTTTGGCGAATTCTTTCTGTTGCAACATCATTTGACAGAACTCAAAAACGGTGTCCCATTCATATTCCAGCCAGGCGTTGTATTCCATTCCCGGATCATAATCGGCTGGGCGTTTCCACTCGTATTCGGCTGGATTTGGCAAACCAAAATTTTCCAGTTGCTCTGTAAAACAAGCACCGTTATGATTCCAATAGACTTTGCTACGCAATTCGGCATTTTTCTGCAGACTCAAATAATAATCCAACTGCGATTTCATCATATCAAAATCACCGCTTTTCACCATCGGAAAATAAACCAATCGTTGGTTTTGAGCCGTCATTGTTCCGCCTCCCCAATTTCTAAAATCGGGAGTGAAATTTAAATCCGGATTCGTAAAAACAGGATCGACCGTAAACAATCCGCCATTGAATTTTGTTGGATATTTTCCGTACGCATTACAGCCCAGCATATAGCGGAACAATTGATAATTCTGCCCGATTTGATAAACGCTGTCCTTTTCTGTTTTTGATTTTTGCGTATAAATAAAACTGCGATTCCAGAAATTATTCCACCACGAAATCGTATTTCTTTCTGCTTGTTTTCCTTTGATTTTGTATTCTGAAATCTGATTTTTTAAATCCTTTTCCCAAGCTAATTTATCCGCAGATTGATTGGTATATAAATGAAGTTCCAACGATTGTTTTTTGGATGGCTTTACACTCGAAAGGCTGAATCCCTTAAAATCAGTCTGCTGATATTTATCCAAATAAGTTCCGTCAGGTTTCAAATTGTCCCCTTTCATAAATCCGCCAAAAGTGAGATTCGCCAATGGATTTAGCATTTGGTCTTTTACCGATTCCATTTTTTGTTGTTTTACGGCAACATCAAAAACGGTTTGTTCTCTGTTTCTATGATAAAATTTGATTCCGTTATTTTCAAAAGCAATCGAATCTTTGAATGTTACAATTTCGCCTTGCGGAGCCCATTTATAGGAATTGGCATTGTTTGCCTTTCCTTTCAAATCTCTATTTTTATAACGCCAACTTTCATAAGAAGCCGTCATTTTCAGCGGCGTCTGACTTTCAAAATCCAAATGAATTACGGGATTAAAAACATCAACCCAAAGTTTAATCTTCGTATTATTTTGAGCAATTTGGATATACCCATCTTTCAAAACCAATTCCTGATGAAAACCTTCATTGTCCTTAAATGGATTGGGGGTTAAAGTTACTTTTACGCGACCTAATTTCAGTAAAGTATTATGTTCGTCGAAAGTTCCGCTTCGGGAAAAATAAAAATACAAATCGCCTTTTTCTACCCAGACATTCAAGCCAATATCGCCACCACCCAATGGCATTGACTCTGATGAATTAGCGCTTTGGGTGGTCCAAATTTGGTTGTAATCAGTAAGCACAGGGATTTGCGCTTTGACAAAAAGCGTAGTGAATAGAGAAAATATGAGTATTAAATTTTTCAATTTTATTGTTTTTAATTCTTGTTTGTCATTGCGACGAAGGAGGAATCTTATTAGTTGCTCTCGTTATGGGATTGCTTCGTTCCTCGCAATGACGGAAACTACCACTCATCCGTCCTGAAAGATGAAATCGGCAAACCACCTCCACTAAACAATTCTGCTTTGGCAAAATCTTTAAACAAATATCTCACAGCAACTGGTTTAGCAACTTTATCCGAAGTCAAAACCACAGATTTTCTGCGAACAACTGTCTTAGCCGGATAAAATATTTTGTCTTCTCCCGCCAGTTCAAAACCTGTAACTGCTGCGTCGTAAGATGTTATTCCGTTTTCGACATTGTCAAAAGAAACCGTTACAGCACCCTCTTTGATTTCCATCGATTTGTATTTTGGACTTTCGAATTCGAAACCTTCGATTCCATACGTTTTTGCCAAAGCCTGAAACGCCAAACGGTTTCCGCCTTTTTCTTTATCCATTGGGTGAATACTATTTTCTTCGCCAACATCCATCAAAACTGCCATTCCAGAATTCGGAATTTCCCTTGAAGCTTTCAACTGCGCTTCTCTCAAATAAGCCGAATTGTATTTCTCTAAATTGTCTTTTGGGTGAAATTGAGCGTAATTAAATGGCGCAATCTGAGCGTAGTAAAAAGGGAAATCGCCTTGTTTCCACAACCCTCTCCAACTGCTGACCATCTTTTTCATTAAAGCCGTATATTCCGAAGCTCTTTCGTAATTGGATTCGCCTTGATACCAAATACAGCCTTTGATTCCGTAACCAATCACAGGCGAAAGCATTCCATTGAACAAAGTCGTCGGAACACGATTGGGATCTTTTACTAATTCCTCTTTTGTCGTTGGAATTTTGGCACTTGCAAAATCTTTCAGCATTTCCTGATTCATCCAGGCTTCCATACTCGAACCTCCGTACGAAACGTGAATCAGCCCCACCGGAACCTGCAATACTTCCTGCAAAAGTGAACCAAAATACCAAGCTGTTGCACTAAAATTGGCTGTTGATTTTGGCGTAGCCATTTCCCATTTTCCTTCAAAATCTTCCAAAGGATCCAAAACCGTAGCTCTCGGAATTGTAATTAAACGAATGTTTTTATTAGTTGATTTTACGATGATTTCGTTTCCATTTCTAACTGGTTGTCCCTGAAAACCTTTCAACGGCATTTCCATATTTGATTGTCCTGAACATAGCCAAACTTCGCCAATCAGTACATTTTTTACCAAAATGGTTTCCTTGCCCTGATTCACTTCAATAGAAAATGGCCCTCCAGCAACTGGTGTTTGTAATTCTACCTTCCATTTGCCAAGATTATCGGCTTTGGTTTTATATATTTTAGAATCCCAGGACGTTTTTACCGTAAGGTTTTCATTCTTATCTGCCCAACCCCACATTGGCGCTTTTGACTTTTGTTGCAACATCATATTGTCCGAAAACAGAGCCGGCAATTTGATTTTTGCATTGATTTGGAAACTTCCAAACAAACATAAAATCACAATAATTAAATTTTTCATTTCTTTATTTTTTTATTTTAATCTACATTTCAACGGATTGAAATCCGTTGCTACAATATAAACCGTTCCTACATTCAACGGATTAAAATCCGTTGCTACAATATGAACCGTTCCTACGGAACTCTTACATTATAAACTAGAGCCATCGGCTCGAAACATTTTGTAAGGCTGGACTTTAGTCCTGTTTATAACGCTAAACACTATAAAAAAGAGCCGTAGGCTCGGTACATTTTATATCTATTTTTCTTTTACAATCGTAACCGGCCCTAACAATCCCGCCTTCAACAAGGGTTCTCCTTCCAATCTAAAAGGAGCCGTTGTCCAGGTTAATCTTTCCTTTTCGAGTAACTTTTGGTCACCAATTAATCGGTTTGCCCAGGTATTGGTGACTTTTATAACAATCGTGTTTTTTCCTTTTTGAAGTGCTTCTGAAATATTGGCTCGATAAGGAAATGTCCAAATCGTACCACAGTCTTTTCCGTTGATGCTGACTTCAGCGACATTGGCAATTGTACCTAAATCCAACCAAATTGCTTTGTTGCTTTTTCCTTTCCAAATCAGTTCTTTTTTATACGATACAGTTCCAGAATAATATTTAATTTTCTCGTTTGAAGAAGTGCTCCAATCAAAAAGAACATCGGTTTTAACTACCTCTTTTGGACCGTGAAATTCCGGATCAAATTGTAATTCCCATTTTTTGTCTAATGTTTGAACGGTTTCAAATTTCGAATCCTTTTGATTTCCTGTAACAGCAATCATTTCTGTTTTATCTTTGAAAATAACAAAACCCGATTCGTTTTCTACCAATGACAAAGCAACAATTGTACGTCCGTTTTCTTGTTTCCAATTTTGCAACACCGATGTTTTATCGGTTACGGGATTGTACCATTCTGGCATTTTTCCAGTTATACGAAACGAAGCTTCAAACGTTCTTTTTGCTAAATTTTGATTCGAAATAAAATAAATATCTTCCGTTTCAGATTTGCGGTGTGTCCAGGCAATGGTTTCCGATTCGGTTCTGTTCAATTTTGGAAAATAAACATCTTGTTCGATTCCAATTTCTTTGAAATCATTTCCTAAATAAGGAAGTTTAATTACTGTACCTTGACCGATTTTCCACGAAGATACATTCGATGGATTGTTCCAAATTTCATCCACAACATTTTGCCATTTCTTTTGATCAGCTTCCGTTTGAATTCCGGGTTGCAAATTTGGTTTTTCATCAATAAAAATAGTTCCACCATCTTTTAGCAATTGCAATATTTTTTCGGCGGAAGCCAAAGAAATCATTTTATTCGGTGCCATTTTGTGACTTCCAGGAAAAAGCAAAGCTCCGTATGAAATCCCTCCATTAAACGTAATTTTTCCGTTTTCTACTTTGGCATTATTGATTAAAACATCCGAATTAAAAGAATCATATTGATAGCCATTCATTGCATTTATCCATTGCGATAAATCGGTGCTGTTTTTTGAAGAGGTCACTTCTTTAGGTGCTTTTAATCCTGGCTGACCTTCATTTTCCAATCGGATTTTCTCGCTGGCAATTCGTTCCTTCCCAAAAATATTCGGAATAAACGGCACTAATCTATCCGGAAGAACCGAACGAGAAGGCAAATCTTCACCAATAAAAACAGCCAGATCAATAACTGGTTTTCCTTTTTGCAATTGAAATTGAATTCTTTGACAATAATCTACCCAGGATTTTCCGGGTTTCCACCAAGTCTGATCTCTTTGAAAATAAGAACCAACGCCGTCTAAAGTCATTCCGGGTTTTCTGTCCGTCCACGGATTGTGGACAAAAACGTGGTAGAAAAATCGGTTGATTCCAAGTGCATAATTTCTATCGGCCAAAGTTTTCAAATTTCCAGGATGTTCGTCCCAGTCCATTTTTAACTCGGTAAAAGCTTCTACCTGAATAATATCTTTTCCGTAAATATGCCCTCCCGAAATCGCATCGAGCATATCATTTGGTTTGTCGTGTGTTGGGCTTTTCAGCCAAAATTCCCCACTTGGATAATCGATGTGTTTAAAATGTAAAAGTCCGTCGCTCATCATCGTTGGCGCCACATTTTCGGAACTGAATTTCACTCCTGCTTTTTTAGCTTCGTCTGCCAAAGTTGCAAAAAAGTTATCGGCAACTAATTCTGAAATCGTTTTTCGGACATCGTATAAAACTTTCTCGGAAGTCTGAATATCATTCAATGGAATTCCCGCCATCAGTGGAAGGAAATCCACAACATCATAACCTCTGCGTTTTTTGAATTCGGCTTGAAAAACAGGCGACCAATTCTGACTGCCACATTCCCAGCTGTCGATATGCAATATTTTGACTACTTTGGATGCCAATTCCGGACCAGCAATTCGCAACATTTCACCAAACCAATGATCGAGTTGAAAACGAACTGCATCCACATTGAATTTATCCACTTCCAAACCTCGTCCTGCTCCTGCCGTAGCATTTTCGTGACCTGTTGATGTATATCCAAAACGGATAATACGCCAAGTTTTGCTCGAAGATGCTTTCCAATTCAAAACACCTTTAGCATCTACAAATTTTGAAATATTAATCATTTTTGATTGGGCCACACAATCAGTATTGCTGATTTCTGCTGATGTTACCTGCGGACTCAATCTCCAAATCGCTCCCGATTTTCCTTGATAATTATCGATTAAGGCTTCATTGGATAAAATAATTTTAGCGACTTTTAATCCCTGATTCCATTTGGCAGGATCCAAATCTTCTGCACCAGGTTCTGTTCCTTCAGGATCATAAACAAATCTGAAATATTTGGCTTTTGTTGGAATTATGCTGTGTGTATAAAATAGATCCGTGTCTTGCCAGCCGTGTCTTGGCGTTGTTAATCTGCCTAGGCTTTTAAAGTTTTTTCCATCATCACTAACCTCAACAATCAAACGATGTGCCTGATAATTATTTCCTTTGGTTTCTATCTGAATCGATTTGCACAAAAACGGCTGATTGAATTCATACTGAATCCATCCTTTTTCTTTTAATCGAAACTGATCCTCTTTACCTGAATCACTCAAAAATGAAGCATCAAAACCTGCCAAAGTCGATGTGATTTTTGGACGATTTTTATATGACGTTACAATCGCTTCTTTTATCGAAATAGCGAAAACGACAATATCTTTATAATAGTCTTTGTAATGATTAGGAACAGGCAAAGTCAGGTTTTTAGCGCCATTGGCATTAACCGTAACATCAGCCCAAACTACTTTCTGCATCGACATTTCAGGTGTTATCCAAGGTCCGCCGGCAACCGCAAAACCATCGGCTGGATGAAAGGCGATTTTTACTCCCAAACGGTCTGCTTCTGTCAATGCCCAATGCACTAAATCCCAAAATTCCTTGCTTAATTGTAAAACGGGAGGATTCATTAATGGAGGGTTCGTTGGCCCTTTAATGGTCATCAAATAAGCACCTCCAATTCCTGCTTGTTTCATTGCTTCCAAATCGGCCGTGATACCTGCCTTTGAATAGGCACTTTGCATCCAATACCAATACACCCAAGGCTTTGAGGATTCGATTGTGGGCTGAAACAACGCATTTTCTTTTGTATGAGTTTCCTGTGCGGAAAGAATTCCTGCAAAGAATAACATTAGAAAGAAGTATTTTATTTTGAACATTATTGTTGTTTATTATTCCATTTTGTCATTGCGAGGAACGAAGCAATCACATAACGAGAGCAACTAAATAGGATTGCTTCGTTCCTCGCAATGACAGGATTACTATTTAAAATTCTTCAAACTCGTTTCCAAACCATTTTTCGCTTCCGAAAAAGGCATTAAATAAAAACTATATTGATAATCTCCCGAAGGAATTTCATATTTTTCAATAGGTCTCGACACAGGCGACCAGCTGTCATTTCCGCCAACTCCCATTTGAATTAAATCGATATTTACTGTCAAAAATCCAGGATCTTTCAGATCATAAGTGTGTTTGGCTTCGTTTAAATTTTGCTGTGTAAAAGGCCAGGCACTCATACTCAGAATTTTTGTATCATTTACAACTAATACCCCTATATTCTTTTGCGGTGTTGTAAAAGCCATCCATCTCACTTCTGTCCTGTTGCCGTTTTCTTGCGGTTTTACATAAGGCTCAATAAAGTCATTTATTGGCAGAGAATATCTTCCAACGGTAAAACCAAAACTGCGATCAATATAATTTTCTAATTCGCCTTTTCCGTACCACGAAATTTGGTCAAATTGTCTTTGAATCCCCATTTGCATTCCCACTTTTGGAATTTTTGGCAAGGCTTTATTCGCATTCAAATTGTAATTCACCTGAATAATTCCACTTGGTTTAATCAAATAATCAACGTTAACCTGAGCACTGTCTTTAATCACTTCATACGTACTGCTGATTTTGATTTCGCCAGCAGATTTTTCCATTGCCACATTGGTCAATTTTGGAACTGCATTATACCATTGTTTTAAAACTTTATTTGGTTTCCATCCTTTTCGATCATTGTCCGTAAGCGGTCTTGTGAAATTTGGCAGTAAAGGAGCAAAAACCTGTTCTTCATTTTTATATTTATAGGATGTTAATGCGCCGTTGGTTTTATTGATGACAATCGTATATTCTTTACCACTAACTTTAAATTCCGATGAAGTTTCCGAAACTTCTATTTTATCTTTTGAAGTGACTATTGTAACTGGCGTTTCTTTCTTTTTCAACAAAAACTGATCGGTTGAAACGGCAAACCCCTTTGAAGCCCAAAATTCCTCTTTTGAAAGTTGAAATTCAATATTCAAAAAGTATTCCGAATCGGGTTTCATCTTTGGAAGGTATTTATTCACATCCAAAACAAAATCACTTCCTACAGGAATATCTAGCGGTTTTAGAATCACTTCTTTTGCGACATTTCCGTTTTCTAAAATTTTGATAACGGGTATAAAATCAATTAAATTCTGAACTACTTGTCGGTTGTGAATTTTTAATTTAAAATCCTGACTTAAAGTCGAAGTGGCTGGCTGATAAATCCATTTGTTTTCAAACATAGCCGCTTTTGGTCGTCCATCAGGCGACACCAGACCGTTGATGTTAAAATTGGCGTCGTGTTTTTTCTCTCCAAAATCTCCTCCGTAACCAAAATACTTCTGACCTGTTTTTGGATCTTTTCGAAGTAAACCCTGGTCTTTTAAATCCCAAATACAACCGCCAATAACTCTTGGTGTCGAACGAAATTCATCCCATAATTCTTTTAAATTTCCTGTGGAATTCCCCATTGAATGTGAATATTCTACAAAAATAATTGGTCGTGTATCTTTATTTTGATCCACTAAAAATTTAGGCGTATAAATACCCGGATAAAATCGGCTTACCATATCCACATACGGCTCGTCTTGCGGATTTTCGAAACGATGCGAATGATCAACCGTCTTTGGATAACGCGGATCTAAAGGATCGATATAACCGTCTAACCTTGGATTTCCTTGTGCCGGTTCGTAATGCACTGGTCGGGTAATATCGTAATCGTGCGTCCAGCCCGCCATTGCGGCGTGATTTGGGCCTTTTCCCGATTCGTTACCCAAACTCCACATCACAATACTCGGATGATTTTTGTCGCGTTCCACCATTCGGGTCATACGCTCCAAATAAGCGTGCGTCCATTGCGGATCATTGCTCAAAAATCCTCCTAATCCGTGGGTTTCCAAGTTGGCTTCGTCCATCACCATCAAACCATATTTATCGCATAATTCGTAGAAATAAGGATCGTCAGGAAAATGGCTGGTACGCACAAAATTGAAATTGAATTTTTTCATCAGCTTCACATCTTCTTCTAAATCCTGATGATTGACTGCTTCGCCACGAACGGGATGATGCCCGTGATGGTTGACTCCGTATACATAAGTCTCTTTTCCGTTGATGAGCATTTTGCTGTTTTCTTTCGAAAATTCTATCGATCGAAAACCGATTTTAGAGCTTTTTACTTCGCTAATGGTTCCGTCAGGATTTTTGAGCGTTAGTATCAAAGTGTATAAATTCGGTTTTTCGGCACTCCATTTTAATGGGTTTTTAATCGTTTCCTGAAAGAATCCAAAACGTACTTTATCCAATCTCGGCGAAACTTCACTGATGATATCAATGGCTTTTCGAACTAAAGGTTTTTCGAATAAAGGTTTGTTTTGCGCATCGTACAATTGCACTTCAAAAGTGTGATTTTTGATGGTATCTCCCGTAAAATTATCCAAACGCGGACGCAATTGGAAAACCGCATCTTCGTATTTTTTGTCTAATTTGGTTTGCACGAAAAAATCGGCAATGCGCAATTTTGGTTCTGCCATAATAAAAACTTCCCGCTGAATTCCGCTCAAACGCCAATGATCCTGGTCTTCGAGATAAGAGCCATCGCTATAACGAAAAACGCGAACCGACAATACATTTTCGCCTTTTTTCAAATAAGGAGTAATATCAAATTCGGATGAATTACAGCTGTCTTGTCCGTAGCCTAAAAATTCTCCGTTTACCCAAACTTGAAAAGCCGAACTTACGCCACCAAAATGGAGCGAAACCGTCATTCCATCCCAATTTTCGGGAACTGTAAATTTGCGTTGGTACGAACCAATCGGGTTATCGTCCTGAGGAACAAAAGGTGGATTCACTGGTCGAAAAGAATACACGGCACTTTTATAAATGGCCATTCCGTAGCCTTTCAATTCCCAGTTGGATGGAACTTCTATTTTATTCCAGCCTTGAACCTCACTTTTATAAAAATCCTGAGGTGCTTCTTTTAGATTTTTGGCAAATTTAAAATCCCACTCGCCATTCAATACTTTAATTCTGCTTTTATTTCTGTTTCCTTCCAAAGCGTCGGCAACAGTAGCATAAGAATATGCTGTTGCTCTTGCTGGTTGCCTGTTAATGCTGGTTATCATTGGATTTTCCCAAGGTGTATCTACATATTTTTGTGGGATTTTTGGAATTCCTGCAGGTTCGCCTGTAACTAATTGGGCTTGAGCCAAAAAAGGAAGTATTAAGTACAAAGTATTAAGAATTAAGACCTTGGCAGAAATACGTATTGGGTTTGAGAATACTGAGTATTTCGAACGTTTTTTTACTAAATTCAACTGACCTAAATTAATCATAATACTTTTATTTAACTTATAAAACCTCACCCCAACCCTCTCCAAAGGAGAGGGAGCCGAAACTGGGAAAACTCGATAAAGTAGTTTTACGTCTAACAACTTAATTCTTTTTAGACTCTTTCTTCTCTGGCGGAGCAACAAAATTCATCTCACTCTTCCCTAAATCCTTCGAAGTTGCAATTGCAATTCCTCTTTGTTCTGCTTTATTCACGGCACAATAAAAATGATAAACCACTCCATTATGCTTTACGACAAATGATTTGTGGGCAAATAAATCATCATAAGGCTCCGATGATTTGATTAAATCTTCGCCTTTCCAATCCTTCCAGTTTACCAAATCGTTGGAAACTGCAAAACGGTTGAAAGCTCCAGGTTTCCAGAAAGCACCAAAATAAAACATTACCCAAGTGTCATTAATACGTTGGATATAAGGATCACCTGTAATCCCTTTGTGGTTATTCAACAACGGATTCTTTCCGTAACGTTTCCAGTTTTTCATATCGTCTGAAACTGCCATTCCAATTCTTTCTGCCCCTTTTGCAGGTTTCAAACTATCGCCACGGGCATTGTAATACATAATAAAATTGTGTCCTGTCAATTTCTCTTTGTCACGAATCACTGTGTTTTTGTACATCGTACTGTTGTCCCACCAGCTTACATCTTTATCTTTTGGCGTTAAAATTGGTTTGTCTAAACGCTTAAATTCGTGAGGTTTTGTTGGTGATTCTTTAGTATAAGCCATCCCGATAGAAAGAACTCCGGCTTCATAACCTTTAGTATTTCCGCCAAAATAACTCATCCAATATTTATCATCGTATTTTTCCCATTCGTAACTTCCTCCCCAGGTTGGATCCTGTAGTGAAATATATCCCGCTTTTTGGTTTACATCCCAATGTGATTCGTTTTGAGAAAAAGACATTACTTTTCCCAAATGTTTCCAATGCAATAAATCGTCGCTTTCGGCAAGCCAGGTTTCGTAACCTCTTCCGCCATAAATCAGATAGGTCATAAACCATTTTCCATCTTTTCTGAATACAGAAGGGCAATCCATTTTATAAGAGTTATCTGTTGGCACCATTACCAAACCGTATTTATAAGGTGTTTTGACTTCGTTATAAATCTCCTGCATTACGCTATCGGTGATTTCTCTTTTCTTGTATTTTGTGGCGCAACTTATTGTAAACAAAGCCACTATTCCAAAAACAAGATATTTCATTGTATTCTTCATTTTTATAATTGTATGCGTTTTTAATGAGCCACAGATGACACGTATTAAACGGATTAGCACAGATTTTTTGTCACAGATTAAAAAATATTTTCACAGATTTCTTTGTTAGTTTAATTTTAAAAAATCTGCCTGATCTGCTAAATCTGCGTGCTGTTTTTTTTATTAGCACGCAGATTTAAAATGATTTTAGCAGATTAATATGTTTTTAATTTTAAAAAATCTGTGCTAATCCGTTTAATCCGTTTAATCTGTGGCCTAATTTTTTATTTCAATTCCTTTAATCGGGATTCCATTACATCTTTATTCAATTTTACTTTTACCATTCCCGTAGGGTGAAATCTTTTTTTCAAATCAATGGCGTTAAAGACAATCGTATAAATGTCATTACCTTCTGGAATTAAACAAAGCGGTGTTCTCATAATATCCCACCATTTATCCACTTTGGTTTCTATAGGCAAATAATGCGCTTCACCCCAGTTAATTCCGTCTTTTGACAATGTATAACCGATCATATTTGGCAAATGATGTCCCCAGCCTTCTGGTCCTCCATCAAAAACTGCTATGTACAAACCATTGGGTAATTGACTCACAATTGGATTTTCAACAAACAACGGATGTATCGTTTTTATAGGTTTCAAACCTTTATCTTTTCTTTGCCAGGGACCTTCCAGACTATTGGATTCCGCCAATGCCACAAACCAGCCTCTCCCTGATTTCTTCGGATAATCTGCCCAGGATTCAAATGGATAAGCACCACTATAAAATCCAAACCATTTTTCGCCGACCTGATATGGAAAAAAGGAAGCCACACCCTGACGACCTTCCCAAGGCTGAGAATCCAAACCAGGTTCCATAATAATCCCCATATCTTTATAAGGTTCGCCAATTCCATTGATGCCATCAACAGTTGATTCACATCGCCAGATTCGTCCAAAAGAATGATTCGGCTGAATTTCTTTATGAACCGTATATGCTAAATAATAGCCGTACCATTTGTTTGCTTTTTCACTGAAAACCGGCATATACGACCAAATTGCACCACGACGGTCGTTCATTGGATTGTCATCTTCGGTAACGGCGTAAGTTCCGCTGGCTTGGTAAATAGTTGATTCTCGTTTCCAGTGAATCGCATCTTTACTTGTCCAATGTCCAATCTTCGTTTTTACGCGGTCATAGTACATTTCGACACCTTTTTCTCCTGCTCTTTCGGTTGGAAACATATGATAGGTATCGCCAACTTTTACGACTCTTCCACCTTCAAAACCACCTTGAATTCCTTCCGTTCCCGGCATTCCTTCATCGATAACGGCTTTATTTTCTCCTCCGATAATTTCAAAAAGCGGTTTCTCATCCGAGAATCCTTCAATGATGTACGTTGGATTCCAAAGTTTTCCGTCTAATAATTCGGCGTTTCTTGCGACTAATTGTTGGTTGCTTTTCACTACTCCCAAAATGGAGAACAATCCCTTTGCCTTCGGCAGAATGGTGTGCGTTCCTTTTGCGAAAGCAATGACATATACATTTACAGGAGCTAAACCTGTAATTGTAACTCCATTCTCTAAAATCAATTTGCCGTTTTCAATTGCATTTGGCTGAAGATATTCATTGTTATTGGCTTCTTGAAATATCCCAACCAAAACCTGAACTGGTTCTTTAAATTTTAGTTGTAACGGAGAATTGGTTCCGTTTTTATATTTATCTAAAGGAAGTTCGACTCCTGTTAATCCTTGCAATTCGGGAGCTAAACCTACAATGTTATGTTTGCTTCCTGAAAACACGTGAGCATATTGAGTCGTTTTGAATGTTTTATAATTTGATTTTACTACTTCAAAAGAAGCTGGTTTCCAACTTGTGTTTTGTGCGTTTGCTTTAAAACATAACAAAAACAGCAATACAGAAGTTACTATTAGAGGATTAATGTGGTATTTTATTTTATTTAGAAACATTTATTTTTTATTTATAGTAACAACTATTTTTCAATAATATATTTTCAAATCAAACTCTGCCTAATTGTTAGTGTGATTGCTTCGTTCCTCGCAATGACAGAACGTTTAAATCGCTTTATAACTTACTTTATACTCCACATTGGGTTTTACAATTAACTGGTATTTGTTTTTCGCTAATTCAGTAATCGTTCCCGAATTGGTTTTTGGTTTGCTTTTGCTTTCAATAACCAATTTTCCTTCACCATCTGCTGCTTTTACTTTAATTTCAGATTTACTGATGTACAATGAAACTTCTCCTTTAGGCGTTGGTACTTTTCCTTCCATCCATTCCAAACCGCCTAAATTCGGTTTGATTTCATATTCCGCATATCCTGGAGCTGTTGGTTTTACGCCTAAATAATATTTTCCAAGCAAATAAATTGGACTGGAGCCCCAAGCGTGGCAAAGACTTTTTCCATAAGGGCGTCCGTACATCGCTAAATGTTCTGTACCTTTTTTGTTTGGGTTGTATTCTTCCCAGAAAGAAGTGGCGCCTTCTTTTAACATTCCGCCCCAATAGTCTTTCATTTCTTTCAACACATAATCCTGTTCGCCCATTGCACACAACGCTTCCAACTCGTAAAAACGCATGTATGGTGTTGTAATTTGAAGAATATCATCATTGAGCAATACCTTCTTTTTTATACTTTGTTTTTGTTCTTCATTAAAATAATTGAAGAAAATACCGAACATATTTGCATATCTTGTTACAATATCCTGCATTTTACCGTCGATACGCTGGTGCTTCATCACGTTATTTTTTTTATCCCAAAACACTTCAAATAATTTTGTTTTTAAATCATCTGCTAATTTTTTATACTCTTTTTGGTCCTCCTTTTCACCTGCAATTTCAGCACTAACTGCCATGGCTTCTAAACTTCTGGCTAAAAGCATTTGCTCAAAACTAACCTCGCCCTTTTTGGGTAATCCGTCTGCCCAATCAATAAAAACCCAATCCCCTTCTAATGGTTCCAGGAATCCGTTTGTGTTTCTTCTTTTTAAGCAGAATTCCATCAATGATTTCATTCGGGGATAAAAAGTTTTGATAAATTTCGTATCGCCCGTGTGCAAATAGTAATCGTAAACACCCACAAACCAATAGAGGGAATAATCCATTATGATATTAATATGCGCCGTCACTGGTTCTTTACCACGAAGCGCCAACAGCGTTCGTTCTACGGAAGCCGAATCAAAGAATAAATAATAATTCATTAAATAACTTTGATACGCATCGCCAGACCAAACCCAACGGTCGCGTTTGATTCCGTCTATAAAAAATTCGCGGGATGTTAAATGCATCGTGTAAGCCGACACATCCCAAATTTGATTTAGTAATTTGTCTGAAGATTTGAATGCACCACGATAGTCTAATGGTAAATATTCATAAAGCATCGAAATAGAATCATATTTTACTGTAGCATCTGCCTGTACCTGAACATAGCGGAATGCTTTGGATCCATCGTGTGTGTAGGTTTCAGGCTGGTTTCCATCAAAAGACAAATGATCTAATGTTTCGCATTTGGCAGAATCCAGTGCTTCCTCACGAGATTCACCGTAATAAAGTGCTACTTTACCTTTTCCTTTTAAACCGTGAATTTTAATATAACCAAAAGTTTCTTTACCAAAATCTACCAACTTCCCAGTTCCTGTTTTTTCTGTTTTTTTGGCGTTCCAAGGTGTGGTTTTTAGTTTAAATTCAGAAGGTTTACGCTCTGGTGAATTAAAATTCCAGGAACCAACAGGCACCCAAGGTGTCCCCGATTGTTGTGCTTTTCCAGTTTCATCAATCCAAAGTTTATCTTCATTGGTCACCTTCCAGGAGGCATCAGATTTAACATACTTACCAGCAATATAAATAGCCGGTAATACTTCCTGATTGTATACTTTAAAAGAAATTTTGTGTTTCCCGGCAGGAATTTTTATTGATTTTGGCTGTCCGTAAACCTGAACTCCATCTAATAGTAATTGAAAAGATCCTTCCGAGTAGATTTTTACCTCGTCTGGTTCTGGAATATCTACTTCTGTCTGAAAAGTTACCAAGGCATAAGGACTGTAATATTGCCAAAGTGGTGGAAATACCGCTTCGCGTTCCGTACGCCTTACCTGCATTTTATTGCTTAACCAAACTTCAAAATCTCCTGGGTACCAAATCCAGGTGGCAGGCTTATTTTCCTGAGCAAACAGAGCAGATGAAGAAAATAAAACAATAAAAACATATAATTTTTTAAAATTTTGAAATCGATTTCGCATAAAAGATATTTTGGGTCTAAAAATAAGTGTTTCAATCACATTTTACATCCTGTACTGTCCTGAAATAAAAAATGCTCTTAAACTAATCTTGATTTAAATGCCAATTAGGAATAAAAATCAGTTTCAATAATAAATGCTTAAAATATAAAAAAAAGTATCTTTGGACATTAAAAGCTGTAACCATGCAGTCATTTTAAAATACAATTCATTTATATATATTTTTTTCAAAAGTCTTACTTCCAAGTTTTTTAAAAAAGGTTAGGTAGTCAAGACTATAAATATTAAAAAATCACGTAAAATCTATAATGAAATACTATACTATTTTGAAATTTAATAATTAAAAATTGCATGAATTATAAAAATACTTTTACAATAAAATTACTAAGTTTCTTTCTGTTTTTTTTTAACATAGTTACATCTCAAAATTTCGAAAAAGTAGTTTACACTGAAAATTTAAAAGGAGGATATAATGGTTTTTCCACTTTTGTCGATTATAACAAAGATGGTTTATTAGACATTTTTGTAACAGGAGTTGATTTTGGCAGTAATGGGGATTTCAGTCATGCTATTTTTTATAAAAACAATGGAGATAAAACATTTACAGAAAGTACCATAAAAAATATTCCAAGAGCAATTTATGGTGATTGTTCTTGGGGCGATTTTGACAATAATGGGACTTTAGACTTGATTTACTCCGGTACAACAAGTGGTTTTGCAGAACATAACATAACAAAGGTTTACAAAAATATTAATAACGGCTGTGAATTTGTAGAAATTCCTACTTCAATTCCTGCAATATATAATGGAACTGTTGAATGGGTTGATATAAATAATGATGGCCTATTAGATGTTTTTTATCAAGGGTTAAATAAAAATGGGGAATATGATTCCGGAGTTTTCAAAAATAATGGAAATGAAACATTTACAAAAATTGAAGATACAAGTTTCTATATTATTAACGGAGCCAGAGCAAATCTCCAATACAATAGTGCAAAATGGGCAGATTTTGATGGAGATGGACTTAAAGACATTATTACTGCTTCTTCAACAAAAACCGAACGCGAATTTGCTATATATAAAAATTTAGGAAATTTCAAATTTGAAAAAATAAATTTTAATCTTCCACAATTGAGTTATGTAAGCATGGATGTAGGGGATGTAAATAATGATGGGTTAACAGATTTCGTTTTTACAGGGAGTCCAAAATTTGATTTGATGAGTGGAGATCGGGGAACTAAACTTTATTTTTATATAAATAAGGGCAATATGATTTTTAATAATTCATTTACCATGAATAATGATGGTGCTTTTTTATCAAAAATAAAACTAGGAGATTTTGATAATGATGGTTTTCCAGATCTTATAAATTACGGTTCAGGTCTTTCTTATAGAAATACAAAATTTTATTTAAATAATAAAAATGACACATTTACAGAAATAAACAAATCATTTCCGGATTGTTATAGTGGAGGAATTGATTTTGGAGATTACGACAACGACAATGATTTAGATGTACTTTATTATGGGAGAATCGAAAATCCAAGAGATGATGAAATCACGTATGTTTATGAGAATAAAACTTTAAACATTGAACTTCCAACTGAGATTCTTTTCGATAAAGGATGTGACTGTAATTTACAAGGTGATTTTTCGTTAAACAATTCAGTGGATAATGTAAAATGGGACTTTAATGATCCTACTACTGGAACATCAAATGAGTCTGTTTCACTCAGACCAAAACACACTTTTTCAAAAAGAGGAACATATGTAATTTCTGCAACATATACAAAAGGAGCAAATACTGAAACTCTTAATAAAACCATATCTATATTTGGCTTACCTGAAGTAACTCAGCCAACAGATATTTCAACTTGTAATGTGAATGAGGGATTTAATTTCCACACTATAAAAGACAGCGAAATACTTAAAGAATTATCACCATTAGATTATCAAATAAACTATTACTTATTACAAACCGATGCTGATAATAATACGAATAAATTATCAGATGTATACAAAATTCAAAAGATTAAGGAAACTATTTACGTCAGAATTCAAAACAAGGAACAATCAAATTGTTATGTAGTTAAAAAATTTGAAATAAATGTTTTGGCTTCTCCTACAGCAAATACTATTAACGATTTTTATGTTTGTGATTCTGATAATGATGGATTTTCATTCTTTGATCTTAGTAATATTAACAGTTCAATTATTGGAAACCAAATAAACGTTAAAACCGATTATTACGATAGCCAAAATAACCTACTAATAACTGCATCATTAAAAAACAATTATAAAAATATAGTTAAAGACAAAGATTATATTATTGCTAAGGTTACAAATACAACTACTGATTGTTTTATAGAAACAAAAATAAATTTAATTGTCAGTCCTTTGCCGATTGCCCATAATTTAGATGTTTTAGTTGGTTGTGATGATAATAATGATGGGATTTCAGAATATTTTGATACTTCCTTAGTAGAAAAAAATGTTTTAGCAGGTCAAACAGATATGAAAGTTTCCTATTATGACAAGTTAGGAAATGAAATATCACCTTTACCTAATCCATTTACAAATACAACAACTGGCAGTCAAAATATAATTGTTCGTGTAACCAATCTTAAAACTAATTGTTCATCAGAAACAACACTAGTGCTTAAAACATCTTCAAAACCAATAATTAACACTCCAGAATCCATATTTGCATGTGAGGAAGAAAAAGGATTTGCAAGCTTTAATACATCAACAATAGAATCTCAGATAAAAGGAAGCCAATCTGGTTTGAAAATTTTATATAAAGATATAAATGGAGCTCCTTTACCGAGCCCTTTACCAGAATATTTCAAAAACACTATTGCTGACCATCAAACTATTTTTGTAAGAGTGGAAAATAGTTTAAACCCTTTATGTTTCTCAGAAACAAGCTTTGATTTGACGGTCAATAAATTACCAATGACCAATTTGCAAAAAAATTATGTTATATGTGGTTTAGATTCTCATTTATTTATTGCTGTAGATGCTGATTTTGATTCGTATCAATGGAAATTTGAAGATGGAACAATCATTTCAAACTCTAATGACGCTAAAGTTATTAAGGAAGGTAATTATAACTTGAAAATTTCAAAAACTCAAAATGGAATTATATGCGAAAATAATTTCCCTTTTAGTTTAACA
The DNA here is from genome assembly GCA_039931915.1 of Flavobacterium sp. Lineage (GTDB taxonomy): Bacteria > Bacteroidota > Bacteroidia > Flavobacteriales > Flavobacteriaceae > Flavobacterium. The sequence goes on from JBDTRA010000012.1 coordinate 51,419, forward strand.
AGATCGAAATTACCTAGTATAGAAGATATAATTTATGATGAATTTGGAAGTAATGTTGTTAAAATAATAGCATCAGGAGATGGTGTTTTTGAATATTCTATTGATGGCATCAATTATCAGGACAGCAATGTTTTTAATAATATTTCAGGTGGTGATTATATTGTTTATGTAAAAGACAAAGGAGGTTGTGGTGAAGACAACGAGGAAATAACATTGCTTAACTATCCAAAATTTATAACTCCAAATGATGATGGCTATAATGACTACTGGCAAATTAAAGGTATTGATAAATATCCAAAAGCTAAGATTTATATTTATAACAGATATGGAAAATTACTTAAGGACTTAAATCCAAAAGAAATAGGATGGGATGGGAAATATAATCAGCAAAATTTAATTTCAGACGATTATTGGTTTACAGTAAATTTAGGAAATCAAAACAGAGTCTTTAAAGGACATTTTTCATTAAAAAGATAATAAAAGTATTAATTAATTTATCAAAGCGATAAAATCATTTGAAATGAGATTAATTCCCATTAAAAATAAGATACAAACTCAAAATCACCAGACCCAATACAGCAAATAAAATCTTCACTTTTTTACTGGTTTTAGGAATATCCGTTTCATCTGAAAAATTGGTCTCCGGACTTTTATCTAACAAGGAAATGGTAATCGCCGTTATCATTAAAACTGCGAAAATGTAAAAAGATATTAATAAAAAATGAGGCCAGGCGGTGTAAAGATCAGCAGGGAAAATCCATAAATACAATACGCCAACCGATAAGCTAAAGGCTGAACCCCAGGATAAAGTAGCGTTTACTGCTTTTTTGGTAGTGCGTTTCCAAAAAATACTCAACAAAAAAACTACAGATAATGACGGAGCCAAAAAGCCCAAAACTGCCTGAAAGATGTTGAACAAATTTTGCCCTTTTATATTGTCAATCGCCACGGCAATCAAAATCGCGAATACACATCCTCCCGCAATTGTGATTCGGCCAATTTTAATTTGCTGTTGGATAGACGCTGTCGGATTCATTTTCTTTACGTAAATATCATTCGTAAAAACGGTACTCAACGCATTTAATGATGAACCAATAGTTCCTACCAAAACGGCAATCATCACACAAATCACCAAACCGTTCATGCCGCTTGGGAATAAATTCGTCACCATGGTCATATAAGCCAAATCAGAGTTTTTGCCTAATTCAGGAAATAAAACAGAACATAAAATTCCTGGTAAAATAAATAAAGGCAAAGCCATTACTTTTAGCCAGCCTATAAAGTTTACTCCCAATTGTCCCTGTTCTAAATTTTTTGCTCCCAAAACACTCTGAACCATAGATTGGTCGGTACAAAAGAAAGCAACTGCCGCCACGGGATAACCCAACAAAATAGCAGGCCAAGGATAATGTGCATCATCTGCAGGTCGTACTAGATTCCAGAAATTAGAAGGTGTTTTTGCAATCAAGGCTCCAATTCCTCCCACTTTTTGCAATCCTAAATAAGACAAAGTAAGCGAAACGACAATCAATAAAATCATCTGAAAAACATTCACTTTTGCAATGGCTTTCAATCCTCCTGCAAACGTAAAAATCCCCGAAAAAATCACTAAAACAGTAACACTCTGCCACATTGGAATTCCTAAAATCTGGCGTACCAAAATCCCTCCGCTAAACAAACCAAGAGACAACCAACTTACCAAAATTTTCACCATTGCATACCAAGCCAAAATAGTCTGGGTACTATCTCCATAACGTTTTCCCATATATTCGGGCATCGTACTTACTTTACTGGCAATATAACGTGGTGCAAAAACCATCGCCAACAGCAGTAAAAATACAAAAGCATACCATTCAAAATTCCCTGCCACAATTCCAGTGGCATAACCAATACTGGCGAAAGCCAACAAAGATGAAGGCCCAACATTGGTTCCCCACATATTGAACCCGATGTTATACCAATTCAAGGAATTTCCTGCCAGAAAAAGCGTTTCGTTCTTCTTGCTCTGTTTTACGCTGACCACATAACCAATGACCAATAAAGTCACCAAATAAATGGCAACAATTATAAAATCTAAAGCCGTTAATTTGTCGTAGATGCTGTTCATAAATTATATTCTTTTAAAACGTCAGCAATTTTTACTGGCATTCCGGTTCTACTGATTTGCCCCATAATTTTTAAATTAATTTTTAAAGAATCCTTCTTAAAAAGAAAAGAACATTCTCAAGATAAACATTAAATTTACTTTATATCAAGACTGCTTTTTCCCAACATTCTTTTATTATTTCTTTATACAAAAGAGCTTGCTGCCAGCGATCACCTTCTTCTTGCTGTCCTTTATTTTCTGTCTTAATAGTTCTGGCATAAAAAATATCAGATTTTAATAATTCGATAGTAAAACAAATATAATCTCCTGGCTGAGCAGTTTTTAAAAAGCCAACAAAACATTTAGTCCACATTTCTTTAAAATGTTCGACATAACTTAAGTTTTCTTCGTCATTAACATCAACCTGAATACTTCCTGGATTTCCAATTCGCCCGTGAATAAATCGTACCCGATCAAAAACTGGGGCAATAAACTCCCATTTATTTTCGATACCGCCATAAACCATTTCTTGTCCTGTGTACCAATGCGAAAAATCTCCATTGAATCGAATTTCAGGAAATCGTTTTACCATTTCGACGGTTCGAAACATATCTTGGGTTATTGTTGCACGATGAGTTTCAATATAAATAGGAAAATCATATTCAAGAGAACTCTCCTGAATATAATTTACCAAATCATCCATTTCCTGGTCTGATTCCATTCCCCAGCCCAAATGTACCGTAGCACAATTGTAATTCAAACTTTTCCAAGCGGGTAATAAATCTTTTAAATCGCCCACTTTATTCACACGGGCATGTGCTGTCATTTGAAGGTTAAATTCTTTACACAGCTCAGGATTTCCATCTTGAATTCCTCCAAAACCGGCTTTAGCAATAGCTTCGTGTTTTTCTCTATCATCTCCTTTTGGACCAATAGAAAAATCCGGAAGCTCTTCACAGGTTCCGTAATTTATATCAATTCGCAATGACGGCAAATTTGCACTCCCGTCATTTGTATTTTTTACAATCATATTTTTTATTTTCTAATGCTTAATACTTCCAAAACATAAAAATTAAACCGTATAAGCACTCACATTATCACCACCTTCAACAAAAGGTTCAGCCCAATATAATGGCGCTCCATCTTTCTTTAAAATAGGCTCCGCAGAATATTGCAATAGTAAAACTCTTCTGGATTTATCCGTTTTATTAGAACCGCTTCTATGGAAACAAGTACTTGAAAATAAAGCTACATCACCTGCCTCTAAAACTGCTGGAATACCTGGATTATCTCCAAAATAACCAATTTTATCATTCGTTCCTTCTTGTAATACGTGGTCAATTCTATCTTGAGTTCCAGCGTCTTTGTATGGCAAAAGATAAACTGTTCCGTTTTCTTCAGTAACAGCATCTAATGGACACCAAACAGACAAATAGGGTTTGTGTTTGAAATCTAAATAACCTGAATCCTGATGCCAGGAGAATGTCATTCCTTTATCAGCCGCTTTTACAACAAATTGTTCCAAAAATAAATACACATTATCACCCAATATTTTTCTGGTGATTTCTTCCATTTCTTTACCAAAAATAAGATCCTGCATCGTCTTGCTGTCTTTGTAACGCAAGGCAATAAAATATCTTTTCCCCTTGTGGTTGATCTCATCCACCTCTACTCCTTTGCGATCCATCTCATCATCTTTCTCTTTGATAAATCGCTGACATTCATCTTTTAATCTTTCAATAAGTTCTTTTGGAATTACATTTTTTACAATACAAAATCCTTCTTCCTGAAATTGTTTCATTTGTTCGTTGGTCAAAACTGCGCTCATTTTTTTAAGTTTTTAAATTATTATTTATTTTTACTTTTTTTATATAAAATTCAAATGCTTCCAAATTCCTTTGAAATCAGCATCTATTGCAATTGATATTGTTTTCTGTAAATCCACGTCATCCGTACAATTTACCGCTTCTGGATACATTGGAATTACTGCTTCTTTTTTTACCCAAACTGGCATTTCTTCCATAACTGCTTCAAAATTATTTAGCCAACAGCCTCCTTGTGTTATTTCTCCAGTAAAGAAATTAACCCAACTTCCTTCGGGTAAATAAACATCCCTGGTGTTTTCAGAATTCATAATTGGAGCAACCAGGAAATCATCACCAAAATAATATTGGTCGTCAATATGCCAACACATTTTATCTGCTGGATGATGCAGCAGCAGCGCTCTTAAAACAGGATAACCTGTAGTAGTTGTTAGTCCACTTTGCTCTAAAATATAAGGCAATAAGGCATAACGCAGCTTCCACCATTTTCTAACGATATCTGAGATATTTGGGTAATAATAAGGCTCTCGTTTTGAAGTCCCGTGGTACCTTATATGCGAAGTAAATACTCCAAATTGTGTCCAGCGAACATACAAATCATCTGGCACAACAGAGTTCATAAAATTAGGCACTCCGTGAAAACCGGGCACATCGTGGCTCCAAAAACCAAATCCAGACAAACCTAAATGCAGTCCGCCTTTTAACGAACCAGCCATTCCATCCCAGGAAGCGGCTGCATCTCCGCCCCAATGAATCGGGTAACGCTGACATCCAGCCCAACCAGCTCTTGCCCAAACTACACCATCACCAGCAACTTCTTTGGTCACTTCAAAAGCAGCCTTTTGATACAACAGCGCATATAAATTATTCAATAATTCAGGAGCCATATTGTGGTATTTGGCATCCAAATGAATTTCTTCGCCAAAATCGGTTTTAATACAAACCACTCCCATTTCTAAAAGTTCCCGCAATAAATTTTTATACCATTCTACGGCTTTTGGATACGTAAAATCAATAGTTCCAGCATAATCCAGATTACTAAAGTTAGAACCTCCTTGTTCTTTTTTTGAATCAAGAATACTCATGTATTTATTGGCTTTAGCCTCCTCAAATTGTTCTGCATCGGCAGCGATATAAGGCATTTGCCAAAGACTTACCCTATATCCATTATCTTTTAAACGAGAAACAAATCGTTTTGGATCTGGGAATCGCTCTGGATTAAATTTCCATTCACAAAGCCAATCCGTTTTAAACCAGCCTGTATCCAAATGAATGACATCGCAAGGAAAATCTTCGGCACGCATTCTATCACAAATTTCGTTTACCTCGTCTTCGGAAAAATAGGTCATACGACTCATCCAGACTCCATAACTCCAAAGCGGGGGAACAGTAGGAAAACCCGTAAGCTGCTTGTAACGAAACATTATTTTTTCCGGATTTTCTTCTCCAATTAAAAAGATATCCAAAATCGGCTCTTCGACTAATAATTGAACCGAACGGGTAGAAAAATCGGCCATTGAAAATTTGCAATATGCCGAGGTATGCAAGAACATTCCGTACATTTCACTCGAAAGATAAAACGGAATATTTTTATAGGTTCTCTTGTTATTTACTCCTTGTCCGTCTTGGTTTTTTAGCTGAAAAGTATGTCCTGCCAAATCCATTTTACAAAAACGTTCCCCTGTTCCCACAAATTTCTCATCAGGTTTAGCGTGAAAAGAGATTGAAACTTTGGCTGGTTCATTATATCTTTCAATAAATGAAAGACACATCGCATCCATTCTATTTGGAAAAAACTGATCGTATGCACTTACCTTAATTTCCTTTTTACCGTCAGGAAGAAAAATAGCCTGCATTGATTCTTCTGGTGCAGTTAACAAATTACTCCAATGGTCAATTTCGGGATTGGACAAATCGAAAATAGCACGAATAATTCCCTTTTCATCTTCAATTTTCCATTGTTCTTCTTTTATTTCAAAACTTAATTTTATTTCCTGAAGTTCCTTAGCAATTTCTAACATTGGCGATACTTCCATGATTTCTTTTTCAAAACCAATGCTTACTCTTACTATTTTATCTCCAAAAGCACGTAAATACAATTGAAAATCTTTTCGTAAAACGGTTGCATCCGGAGCAAATTCATTTGATAAAAGCTGGCATTGAAATGGTACAGTCAAGACTACCCCCAGTCCATTTTGAACAATAGCGGTAGGCTTGCAAGCTTTCCATACTCTGGAAACTCCTTCTTCTAAAGATAAATCGGTATTAAAATCTAAAAAGTCAAAAAATTGATGATTGGTTTGCTTCATAGAGCTGTCAAATATATAGTTTCAAAAAAAATATCGTTAATTCAATTTATTCATAAACATCCAGGTTTCACCCGGTTTTGTTCCTTCGATTCCAGTTTGGTATTTTTTCATTAAGGTATTCCAATCGTCAACGCGAGGATTGTTTTCGTTAGTTTTTGGATTGAGTTTATCCAGATTTTCTCCTTTCGGAATACTAATGACCAACATTAATTGCCTTCCGTTTTTGAAAACCTGCAGTTGCTGAAAATCGGCATTACAGAATCCTTTGGCGATTTCCGGCCATTTTTCGAATTGGGTTGTGTGATAATCCACATATTCTTTTTGCAGTTTTTCGTCTTCGACCAAATTGGCTGTCAGGACAATATTCTCCCATTCAGATACAGGTTTTGAATCCTTGCATCTTTCAAATTTCTGGAAATCATAAACCGGGTTTTCATAGATTTTAATTTCTAAAACAGGGAAAGCCAAAGCCAGTTTTCTTTTCGTTCTTTCCGGCTGATTCATCAAACCATAAATTACCAAATGATTTTTCCATTGGTACAATTCTTGTCCAACGATTCGGAACCCTTTTATCGTCGATTTTATTTTTTCAATATCAAAATCTTTCCCAACTAATTCGATGGCCACTGATTTTGGCATTTCCTGCAAACCCCAAGCATCATCAATTACAACCTCTTTTTTCAAGTTCGAATATGGAGCACGAATTCCTGCATTTTCCTTGATTTTTGGATCTACAAATGCATAATTGTCTTGCCAAATATTCCCTGCCGGACCATTGTTGTTTTTCAATATTTTCTGAATTGGAATCCAGTTGTTTTTGATGGTAAAATACTGACTTCCTTCGTCCGTATACAAATACAACCACAAAAACGGATCATGTGCATACGGACTGTTGTAAACTTTGTCGATATAATTCTCTTCAATTCGACTTTCTGGTTGTGATGAAAGCGTGTAAATTCCCGCCACATCGTGTAAATGTTTGGCATAATGATGAATTTTATTCCCAATAATTCTATTGTTTAGCATCACGTTTTCGGTCTGTGTCCAACCCCAACCCATTGAAATTCCGCTGTAAGCCACATCCGAAATTTCGTTGTGCTCGATGGTCAAATTCTTTATAAAACCAGCCGCAATTCCAACGCATCCCCAATCTTCGTTGGCCACATTGGTAATCAAATTATCCGCAATCATTTCATCTGAACACACTTCTCTTTCATCTTTTACAATTAATGGCAAATGCGCTTCGAAAGATTCTTCTGAAAAAACGCCTAAGTTAATTGCGTTTCCGCCAATGTCTTTGAATAGATTTCCCTGAACACGATTGTGATTCGTTCCTTTATTGAAATCCAAACCTGTGGAAGACAAATGCTCAAAACTACAGCCTTCGAAAAGGGTATTATTCGCATAATTAACCTCAACAGCTGCTCTTGGTCGGCCAACCCAGCCTTGATTTTCTAAACTCGCCTGATTCGGAGTTCCGGGAGTTTTCAATTTATAGGCATCCAATAAATACATTCCCGCCTGCAACGGAACATGACCTTGCTGCGAAGGACGAAGCCAGTTGCTGTACTGAAACGAAATTCCTTTGAAATTAAAATGATGTACCGGAGTATCCAAAGTTCCTTCAATTTTTGCCAAATTTTCCAAAACAGGAACCGTTACTTTTACCGAAGTTAAATCCTCACCCACTCTTGGAATGTAATAGATTTTGGCTTTTTTTCTGTCCAAAAACCATTCTCCGGGTTCGTTCAGCATGGACATTCCATTGTTTAAATAGAATGCCGAATTTCCGTTATTTTTTGAAATCCAAGGCGCTGGCCAAGGATGTTCGCTTTGAATACGGCTTTCAGGTTTTTCGAATGAAAGTCTGGCGCTGTCTTTTTTGATTTCGATATTTTTGATTCGGAGATTGGCAATTGCCCACCATTGTACGATGAACATTTCCATTCCGGGTTCAAACTTTACGGATTTGTCTTTATAAGGAATCCAACAGGTTTCAGTGGCAGTATCCCAGGACAGAATTCTGTTCATTTGATTTCCTGGAGTGCTTTTGGCTCTCACGGCTTTTTTTCCGTTTACCCACAATTGTCGGTAATTGATGATTTCGCCTGCTTTTTCAGGAGTATTGGCTTCCCAAACGATTCCTTTTTTTAATCCGTTGATTGCAATAGTAGATTTTTTCCACTTTTTGATTTCGATTCCACCGCTTAAAATTGGTTTGGCATTGGCATCGGCTTCAATAGTAGTTGGACTTTCGGCCGTTCCGGAATCTTCGGGTCTTATGAATAATGGTTCGTTTAAATAATACGTTCCGCTCATCACGATAATACGGATTCCGTCTTTTATGGATGGATCTTTCAGGCGACGTAATTCCCTGGCTTTTCTGACCGCCATCTGTATCGTCGCCAACGGATTTGATTTTGTTCCTATATTGGTATCTTTTCCCTGAGGTGACACCCAAATTTCTCCAGCGTTGACTGAAAATAGAGTAAATATCATCAGAAAAACTACAAGTAATTTTTTAAAAGTATATAAATGCATTATTTTATTTTTAACTTTTTTTCATCATTAAAAATTATCAGGGCTTCAGCATAAAGTACTAAAAATTTTACATCCTGAATAATTTTAACATTTCTATTAAATATTATGGCACAAATTAATGCAACTGTAAAACAAAAGTGTCCTGTACCCTCCTGTATTCCTATATTCCTCAGGTTTTTGACCTACTGCTTCAGTATGGTTTTAAAATAATTTATAAAGTTAAAGTCGATATAAAATGACAAATCGATTTTCGTTCCCTTAATATTTTGGAAATATTTTTAATAAATTTGTGCAATCGATTACATTATTGTATTTTCGTTTAAAAAGGGACTTATTTCCATATCAATAAAAAACAATAACCAATATAAACATTCTCTCATTATTTGGTTTTAATAAATTCAATAGAATGAAAACTATAACAACTAACCTTTTTCGTATTCTTTTGGCAGTTTTAATAACATGCTGTTCAGAAAATATGGCGGCTCAAAAATCTAAATCCAATGAAACATACCAAAACATTGAATTTAAAATGAACAAGGTCAAAGAGCCATTAATTCCAAAAAATACAGTAAACATAAAAGATTTTGGTGCTGTTAACGGCGGATATGTTTTAAATACCAAAGCTTTTGCAGATGCTATTAATGCAGTTTCAAAAAAAGGAGGCGGAAAAGTAATTATTCCTCCAGGAATCTGGCTTACAGGCCCGATTATTTTAAAAAGCAAGATCGAATTACATGCTGAAACGGGAGCCTTAATCAAATTTTCTACTGATAAAAGCTTGTACCCAATTATAGAAACGAGTTTTGAAGGCTTAAATACCTGGCGCTGTATCTCTCCTATTTATGGTAAAAATCTTGAAGATGTTGCCTTTACAGGAAAAGGTGTCTGGGATGGTTCAGGCGAAGTATGGAGACAGGTTAAAAAAAGCAAATTAACGGAAAGCCAGTGGAAGAAATTTATTGCTTCTGGCGGAGTTCTTAATGAGAAGAAAGATAGCTGGTATCCATCAGAAACATTTATGAAAGCTTCTGTAGGAGCGGATCAGAATGTACGTCTTGATTTAAAAACCAAAGAAGAGTTTGAAGCCATTCATGATTTTCTTCGTCCGGTGTTGGTAAGTATTCAAAACAGTAAAAGAGTATTATTTGACGGACCTGTATTTCAAAATTCTCCAGCCTGGAATATTCATCCTTTAATGATAGAAGATTTAATTGTGCGTAATGTAACGGTTCGCAATCCCTGGTTTTCTCAAAATGGCGATGGTCTTGATGTGGAATCCTGTAAAAATGTTATTGTTGAAAATTCCAGTTTTGATGTAGGTGACGATGCTATCTGTATTAAATCCGGAAAAGATAAAGACGGTCGTGATCGCGGTATTCCTTGTGAAAACATTATTGTAAAAAACAATATCGTTTATCATGGGCATGGTGGTGTAACTGTAGGAAGTGAAATGTCAGGTGGTGTAAAGAATTTGCACGTTTCTAATTGTTCTTTTATGGGAACTGATGTTGGATTACGTTTTAAAAGCAATCGTGGACGCGGAGGTGTTGTGGAAAATATTTTTATCTCTGATATTTTTATGACCGATATTCCATCACAGGCTATTTCTTTTGATCTTTATTATGGCGGAAAATCTATCGCTGAAACTTTGGCCGAAGGCGGAAATACAGTTAGCTCGAAAAAAGTTCCTGTTGATGAAAAAACACCTCAGTTTAAAAATATCTCAATAAAAAACATAACAATTGCCGGAGCTCAACAAGCTGTTTTCCTTCAGGGTTTACCTGAAATGAACCTGGAAAATATCGAAATTACTAATTTAATTGCCAAAGCAGAAAAAGGCTTTTCGATTATTGATGCTAACGGAATTAAAATCACTAATGCTAAACTGGATATCGAAGCACCAAATGTAATCGACATTTATAATGGCAAAAACATGTCGTTAAAAAATATTGAATTTAATTCGGCATCGCCTAAGGCTGTTACTATTAATGGAGAAGCTACTGAGAATGTTGAATTAGTTTCTTCGGCAAATTTAGATTTTTCCAAAAAAACTACCATTGGGGAAACTGTCCCAAAGTCGGCAGTAAAATTATAGTTCATTAAACCATTTAGCTTCTGTTATGTCTAAGTTTTAGCAAAATAGACCATAACAGCGCTCAACAAAAAAAATTACAATGAAAATATTCCAAAGACTGGCCAAAAAGAAAAGTTTATCTTTCGTTATTATCCTGACCCTCTTTTCCTTTTTTTATTCTGTTGCACAATCAGATAAGGAAAGCAAGGTGGTAATCAGTACAAAACCATTTGGAGATGGTGTCAATCATTGGTATAACATCAAAGACGATAATAATATAGTAAATCCAATTCCGGATCAGCCTAAATATCCGGAATCTGAATATATAAAAATAGCCGACAACATTCTCTATTTTCAGAGAGATAATGGAGGATGGCCAAAAAATTATGACATGAAGGCTGTTTTGACCCAGGAGCAAATAAATGATGTGGTTAAGACAAAATCTGTTCTCCACACGACTTTCGACAATTCGACTACCTATACTCATATTTATTATTTAGCTCAGGTATATACGCAAACTAAAATCGAAAAATACAAAGATGCCTGTCTAAAAGGAATTGATTTTATTTTGGCAGCACAATATCCTAATGGAGGCTGGCCGCAATACTTTCCTTTAGAAAAAGGATATAGCCGTCATATTACTTTTAATGATGGAGCGTATATGGGGATTATGAATTTGTTGGCAAAAATAGTTAACAATGATCCTAATTTTGCTTTTGTAGATGCTAAAACAAAAAATAAAGTGAATACTGCTTATGAAAATGGAATTGACTGTATCTTAAAAACACAAATTTCAGATCATGGAAAACTTACTGCCTGGTGCCAGCAGCATGACGAAATAACTTTATTGCCTACATGGGCCAGAAAGTTCGAACCGCCAAGTGTGAGTAATGCCGAGAGTGTTGATATCGTTTTATTTTTGATGAAGATAGAAAATCCAAGTGAGCAGATTATCAGATCTGTACAAGGTGCTGTTAAATGGTTTTCGGATTCTAAAATATACAACACCAGAGTAGAAACTTTTCAGGCTCCTGAATTTGAATCTAAATTTAAAAAAGTTACCGATGACCGCAGGGTTGTGACAGATTCTACAGCACCTCCAATCTGGACACGTTATTATGAATTGGGAACAGGAAGACCTTTGTTTTGTGACAGGGACAGTGTATACTTATATTCCTTGGCGGAAGTAAGCAGAGAACGTCGCAGCGGATATGCATGGTATACGTATAACCCGGAAAAAGCACTGAAAAAATATCCCGAATGGCAAAAAAAATGGACTCCTGAAACTGATGTTTTAAAACAGTAAAAAATACAAAAAAGCGTGAATTTAAACTTTCACGCTTTTTTATATATTGAAAATACTTATATATTTAGATTTATGTAATATTCCAATTGTCAGGTCGAGCCCTTCGACAAAAGCTCAGGACAGGCTAAAGTCGAGAACCATCAATGCATCTCGACTCCGATCGATGTGACAAAAAGAACAAATAGACCATTATTATGTCTAATTGGTATTATTTCTTAAGCATTCAGCTTATAAAATGATTTGGCATTTTCGAACCAAATCTTATTTTGATCCTGAGTCGAAAGCTGAGAAATATAGTTTTCTAATGTTTTGACAACTTCTGTATAATCTGAAGCTACATTGCAAACCGGCCAGTCTGATCCGAATAGTATTTTATCAGCAGGGAAACTTTCAAAAATCACATCCAGATACGGTTTTAAATCTGACGGCTTCCAGGAATTCCAATCGGCTTCGGTAACCATTCCGCTAATTTTACAACTCACATTTTCAAATTTTGCAATCTCCTCAATTCCTTTTTTCCATGAAGCAATATCACCCGATTTTATATCCGGTTTGGCAATATGATCAATAACAAATGCCTGTTCCGGAAATGATTTCACCAAATCAATTGCAGCCGGCAACTGACGATGAAAAATCAGGATATCATACGTAAAATTAAATTGTTTTAAATCAGAAATTCCGTTTCGAAAATCTTTTCTGAACATAAAATCATCCGGTTCTCCCTGCACTACATGCCTGAAACCTTTTAGCTTTTCATATTTGGAAAAATAACTCAATCGTTCTGCAATATTCTCAGCTCTCAAATCAACCCAGCCCACAACTCCTTTTATGAAATCATTTTTTGAAGCTAAATCCAATAAAAACTCGGTTTCTTCTTCGGATTGACTTGCCTGAACAGCCACACAGCCTTGAAATTTATTTTCGGTAAGCAAAGGCAGCAAATCTTCAGGTAAAAAATCTCTTTGAATTTCTCGCATTGAATCATCAATCCAACTATCTCTAATCGGATCGAATTTCCAAAAATGCTGATGTGAGTCAATTCGGTTATTCATATAAAACTAGTTTACATCACTGATTAAAGCACGATCGAGATGCACGTAGCCACCATCAACAAAAACAAATTGTCCTGTTGTATGAGAAGAACGATTAGAAATAATAAAAAGTGCCGTATCTGCTATTTCTACTGTTTTTGTCATTCTGGACTCAAACGGAATACTTTTATTGATTTTTTTCAAAACTGCTTCGCCATCCGGTACCGTTTTAATCCAGTCTTCGTAGGCCGGAGTATAACTTTCTGCAATAATAATCGCATTAGAACGAATTCCGTACTGAATCAAATCTACTGCCCATTCTCTTGTCAATCCAAGTACACCACCTTTTGCAGCAGCATATCCTGAAGTTCCTCCTTGTCCTGTCAAGGCAACTTTTGAACCAATATTCAAAATATTTCCTTTTGCTTCTTTTAAGTATGGAAGTGCATATTTAACCAACAAGAAGTAACTTACTACATTTAGCTTTAACGAATCCATAAACTCTTCGTAAGTAGCATCTAAACCTGCACCATCATTAACTCCTACATTATTGATAACAGCATCTATCCTGCCATATTTTTCTACAATTTTTGCAACTGCATTTTCCATCTGAACAGGATCGGTTACATCGGTTTCTATAAATAAAGAATCGATTCCTCTTTTTTGAAATGCTTCAGCATAACCAAAACCCCTGCTATTTCTATCTATCAAAACCGGAATAGCTCCTTCATCTGCCAATCGGTTGATGATAGTTTCACCAATACTTCCTTCTTTACCGGCTGAACCGGAAACTACTACAATCTTACCTTTTAATCCTAAATCCATAATTTTTTCTATAGTTATTTAGTTTAACTCGTTAATATAATTCAAAATAGGTGTCAGGCTGAGCGGAGTCGAAACCCCTTCGTTAAAAAGCCTTCGACTCCGCTCAGGTTGACATTGACCACACCAACTAATTAGTTTAATTTAATTCAATCAACGCTTTGATAACGTTGTTTTTAGGGTCTATCCAATTTCCGAATTGATTTATCATATCCGAAAAGTCGGCTCTGTGCGTAATGTATTTTTTTGGATCGATTTTCCCCGCTTTCAAACATTGCATTACATATTCAAAATCTTCAATAGTCGCATTTCGGCTGCTCATCAAAGTGGATTCTCTTTTATGAAAATCAGGGTGGCTAAAGCTCAATTCTCCTTTTTGAAGGCCTACCAAAACAAATCGCCCGCCATGAGAAATATAATTGAATGCACTGTTCATCACTTTTTGATTTCCGGTAGCATCAATCACCACATTGGCCATGTCTCCATTGGTCAACTCTGCCAATCGTATTGCTACATCCTCATGCAAAGGATTTATCGTTTCATCTGCCTGAAGCGCTTCTTTGCAAAAATTAAGGCGATACTCATTGATATCCATAACAATAACTCTGGCGCCGGCAATTTTTGCAAACTGGATCAATCCTAATCCAATAGGACCGGCACCCATTACCAAAACAGTATCGGTAGCTTTTACTTCTGCTCTGCGTACACCGTGAGCAGCAATAGCAAGCGGTTCTACCAACGCCAGTTCATCATAATCCAAACCTTGCCCGTGCAGCAAATATTGCTCGGGAATAGTTACATACTCAGCCATTCCGCCATCAATATGTACTCCAAAAACTTTGATATTTGCACAGCAATTAGTTAATCCATTTCGGCAGGCTACACATTTTCCGCAGCTGAAATAAGGAATAAACGTTACTTTATCACCAGGCTGAAAACCTTTGGCATTTCCTTTTATATATTCGGCAGCCAGTTCATGTCCTAAAATTCGTGGATATTCAAAATAAGGCTGTGTTCCTCCAAAAGCGTGAATATCGGTTCCGCAGACACCGATTCTCTTAATTTTCAAAAGTACTTCTCCTTCTTTTGGTTCCGGTATTGGTTTCTCTTTCAATAGAAACTCCTGCGGTTTTTCGCAAACAATATATTTCATTTTAATTGAATTTTTTTAGAATTTTCTTTTCAAAAAATCCAATATTAATTATTTACTATAGGCTTTTGCTACTTGTTTGCTGGAACCTAAACCGTCCATCCCTAACTCAATAACGTCACCAGCTTTGATATAGATTGGATCCGGCTTAATTCCTAATCCAACTCCCGGAGGCGTTCCTGTACTGATAATATCCCCAGGAAGCAATGTCATAAACTGACTTAGGTAATGTACCAAAAATGGAATTTTGAAAACCAAATTTGAGGTGTTACTATTTTGGAATTTCTTTCCGTTAACCGTTAACCACATTGGTAAATTGTTCACATCTGCAATTTCATCCTGAGTAGCCAAAAATGGTCCAAGTGGTGCGAAAGTATCACAACCTTTACCTTTTGCCCATTGTCCGCCCATTTCTATTTGAAAAGCTCTTTCGCTGTAATCATTTAATAAAGCATATCCGGCTACATAATCCAAAGCTTCTGCTTCTTCTACGTAACTTGCTTTTTTACCAACCACAAATGCCAACTCGATTTCCCAGTCGGTTTTTTCACTGTTTTTTGGGATAATCAAATCATCATTCGGGCCACATAAAGATGTTGTTGATTTGAAAAAGATAATTGGTTCTGCCGGAATTGGAGCACCAGTTTCATGACAGTGATCTACATAGTTTAAACCAATACAGATTATTTTTGAAGGTCTTGCTACCGGAGAGCCCAAACGTACATCTGCACTAACTTCAGGTAAAACAGGATTACTTTCTAATGCTTTTTTTAATTTTTCCAACCCATTGTCTTCGAAAAAAGCTTCATTAAAATCAGAAACAATCGAAGAAACATCGTATCTTTTTTCTCCAATTAGTACTCCCGGTTTTTCTTCTCCAATTGCTCCAAAACGTATTAATTTCATTTTCTATATTTTTTTAATTAGTATTTTTTAGAAGATACTGAGTTGCTAAGTTGATGAGACTCTAAGTTTTTTTTAAGCTTAGTACCTTAGTCACTCAGAACCTTAGTCCCTTTTTTTTAGTTATTTAATTTTATAAAACCTCCATCAATAGGATAATCTGAACCTGTAATAAATCCTGCTTCATCACTGCATAAATACAATGCCAAAGTTGCAATTTCATCTGGTTTTCCCATGCGTCCGATAGGTTGTGACTGAGATAATTTCTCAAACATTTCTTCTTCTTTCCCTGGATAATTTTTCGAAATAAAACCATCTACAAAAGGAGTGTGAACCCTTGCTGGTGAAATAGAATTACAACGAATATTTTCTTTGATATAATCTTTGGCAACTGATAAAGTCATTGCCATAACTGCCCCTTTTGCCGTAGAGTAAGCAAACCTGTCGGGAATTCCAACCCAGGCTGCAATCGAAGCCATGTTTAAAATTACACCTCCTTTTGATAATCTTAATTTTGGTATTGCTGCAAATAAACAGTTATAAACCCCTTTTACATTCACATCCATCACACGGTCAAAATCTGTTTCAGATGTAGTATCAACTTTACCTACATTCGCAATTCCGGCATTATTGATCAAAATATGAATATTGCCAATTTTTTCAAACGTTTCTGACACTTCGCTATGACTGGCCACATTACAAGCATATGAAAAAACTTTTCCGCCGGCATTTTTAATTTCGTCAACAGCATCCTGGGCACTTTCAATCGTCAAATCAACGATATGTATTTCTGCACCTTGTTTTGCAAACAAAGTCGCAATTGCTCTTCCTATCCCACTTCCTCCACCGGTTATTACGGCTTTTTTATTTTGTAATGAAAACATATTTGTTAGTTCTTTTATTATTCTTAATATTATCGATTTAATTCTAAAGCTGCCAAAATAAAAGGACTGGTTGCTTTAGGATTGTTATCTTTTTTTCTTTCGTTTGCATAATATTCATACAAATCATCTCTGTAATGGTTTCCCTCCAGGTCCGGCAACAGCACACGCATTGGCAATATAAATTTGCTCGTCAGCATCTGCTATAATTATTCTTTATTTTTTCTTCAAAATCTTAATAAATGTGAAACCCACAATTACAAAAGTAATTTTAAATATTAATATTAAAAAAAGAACATCCAAAAATAAGTATACTTTAACAAATTATCACATTTTTGAATCAATTTGTAAAAAACACACAAATAAACACATTAATTATCTTAAAATATGTATTTATTAACCATAGGCAGGATTGTTGATTCCAATCTTATTTTTACATTTGTAATTGTACTTTTTACATTTATTATTTAAAAATATAATCATAATTATAAAAAAATGACAAAACTAAAAGGCATAACATGGAATCACACAAGAGGTTTATTGCCAATGGTTGCCACTGCTCAACGTTTTACGGAACTTAATCCGGAAATTGAAATTAGCTGGGAGAAAAGAAGTTTACAAGAATTTGCAGATGCTTCAATAGAAGATTTAGCCAAAAGATTCGACTTATTAGTTATTGATCATCCATGGACAGGATTTGGAGCAGATACTAATGCCATTCTCCCTTTATCAGATTATTTATCACTTGAATATATAAAAGATCAGGAAATAAATACTGTCGGACGTTCTTACGGAAGTTACGTTTTTCACAACAAATTATGGGCATTACCAATTGATGCAGCTACTCCGGTAGCAGCTGCACGATTAGATATTTTAGAAAAACAGGGATTAAAAATTCCTCAAACTTATGACGATTTATTGGCTTTGGCCAAAAAAGGACTAGTAGCTTTTGCAGGAATCCCGGTAGATTCATTAATGACATTCTATTCTTTTTGCTGCAGTTTGGGCGAAGACCCTTTTCAATCTCAGGAAAAAGTAATTTCTCCGGCTATCGGAATCAAAGCCCTGCAAATGCATCGCGAATTGGCTCAATTGATGGATCCCGCCAATTTTAACCGCAACCCAATTCAGGTTTATGAAGCGATGGTCAATTCAGACGAAATTGCTTATTGTCCTTTTGCTTACGGATATTCTAATTATTCAAGAATTGGCTACAGCCAAAATTTACTGCATTTTTATGACTTGGTAAAACTGAATAACCAGCCGATGATTAGTTCCCTTGGCGGAACAGGTTTGGCAGTTTCTTCATTTAGCAAGCATATTCCCGAAGCGATAAAATATGCCGAATTTACAGGTTCATCACACGTACAGCAAAATATTTTTGCAGATAACGGCGGACAGCCAGGGCATTTTCAAGCCTGGAACAGTGATCGAATCAATCAATTGACTCATGATTATTTCAAAAATACGTTACCCGCTTTAGAACGTGCTTTCCTGCGTCCAAGATATTCCGGACATATGTACTTTCAGGATCATGCAGGCGATGTGGTTCGTGATTATCTGATAAATGGCGGAAACGAAGAGTCTGTTTTATCAGCAATGGATGCTCTTTACATAAAGTCTTTAAACTTATAACAGCATGAAACCATTAGAAGGATTAGTTGTTTTGGAATTTTGCCAATTTTTAGCAGGACCATCTGCCGGATTAAAATTGGCTGATTTAGGGGCAAGAGTCATTAAAATTGAGCGTCCCGTAAAAGGCGAAGCCTGCCGACAATTAAGCATCAAAGATCTTTTTGTCGACGATAGCAGTTTGTTATTTCATACCATTAACAGAAATAAAGAATCATTTGCCGCCGATCTTAAAAATCCTGATGATTTGGTTTTATTAAAAAAACTAATCGCCAAAGCTGATATTATGACTCATAATTTCAGACCGGGCGTAATGGATAAAATAGGTCTCACTTTTACAGATGCATTAGCTATTAATCCAAAAATAATTTACGGAACCATTACGGGTTACGGAGATAAAGGTCCCTGGGCAAATAAACCCGGACAAGATTTGCTGCTGCAATCACTTTCTGGATTAAGCTGGTTAAGCGGTAAAAAGAGCCAGGGACCAGTTCCTTTTGGTTTGGCTGTTGCCGATTTAATGTGTGGAAATCATTTTGTTCAGGGAATTTTGGCTGCCTTACTCAAAAGAGCGAAAACAGGAAAAGGCGTTTTAGTTGAAGTTAGCTTACTGGAATCGATTTTAGACGTTCAGTTTGAAGCCATAACTTCTTACCTTAATGATGGCGGACAACAACCTGAACGTGGCGATGTAAAAGGAAGCGCTCATGCTTTTTTAAGTGCGCCGTACGGAGTTTATCAAACTCAGGATGGTTATATTTCCTTAGCCATGGGAGATTTGCTTTTTATTGGAAATGTTTTAGGAATCAACTTAGAAAAATATAACAATAAACATCAATGGTTTGCTGAAAGGGATGAAATCAGAGAATTATTGAGTGAGAAACTGCTCAGCCAAACAGCTGATTATTGGCTGAATTTACTTCAAAAAGAAGGGATTTGGTGTGGTAAAGTTCTCAATTACGAAGAATTAGACAGTCAATCTTTTGTAACTGAATTACAATTGAAACAAACCGTAGAAAATTCGGCTGGAGAAACATTGGTTACTACCAGAAGTCCGATACAATTGGATGGAGAAATTTTGACAAGTTCGAAAGCAGCACCCAAAGTTGGAGAAGACAATGCAAGAATACACAAACAATTTTTAAACAACGCATGAAGCCATTAGAAGATTATTTAATAGTAGATTTCAGCCAGTTTCTTTCAGGTGTCTTGTCCTGAAATAGGTTTACACAAAAGTGTAACAAAATGGAAAGATATTTA
>JBDTRA010000013.1:0-69858 GCA_039931915.1 Flavobacterium sp.
CTACAAA
The DNA here is from genome assembly GCA_039931915.1 of Flavobacterium sp. Taxonomy (GTDB): domain Bacteria; phylum Bacteroidota; class Bacteroidia; order Flavobacteriales; family Flavobacteriaceae; genus Flavobacterium. The sequence goes on from JBDTRA010000013.1 coordinate 8, forward strand.
CAAAGGATCTATTACATCTGTACAGGCGGTTTACGTTCCTGCGGATGACTTAACTGACCCGGCACCGGCAACAACTTTTGCCCACTTAGATGCTACAACAGTATTGTCTCGTAAAATTGCTGAGTTAGGTATTTATCCTGCGGTTGACCCATTGGATTCTACTTCAAGAATTTTAACTCCTCAAATCTTAGGAAATGAGCATTATGACTGTGCACAAAGAGTAAAAGAAATTCTTCAAAAATACAAACAATTGCAAGATATTATTGCGATCCTTGGTATGGAAGAATTATCTGAAGAAGATAAATTATCAGTATCAAGAGCACGTCGTGTTCAACGTTTCTTATCTCAGCCTTTCCACGTAGCGGAGCAATTTACAGGTATTCCGGGAGTATTGGTTGACATTAAAGATACCATCAAAGGATTTAACATGATTATTGACGGTGAATTAGATCACCTTCCTGAATCAGCTTTCAACTTGAAAGGTTCTATCCAGGATGCTATCGAAGCCGGAGAAAAAATGTTGGCAGAAGCGTAATTGGTTGTTAGTTGTTAGTTGTCAGTTGTTATAAAAACAACCTCAACCATCAACGACCAACTATTAACTAAAAAAATATGATTTTAGAAATAGTATCACCAGAAGCAAAATTATTTTCAGGAGAGGTAACTTCAGTTACATTGCCTGGAGTTGATGGAAGCTTTCAAATATTGAATCATCACGCTCCTATTGTTTCTATTTTAGAAAAAGGAATTATTAAAATTGCAGCACCAAGTTTCAATTTTTCTAAAGAAGTTGCGGGTAAATTCACGAAAGTAAATGATCAAACCTATACTTTGGAAATTGAATCAGGTACTATCGAAATGAAAGACAATAAAATAATTGTTTTAGCCGACTAAGACAATTCAAAATCAATTAAAAGCCAAGCAGTAATGTTTGGCTTTTTTGTTTTCAGGAGCTGGGTCCAGCTGTACACTATATCTTTGCCTGCCTAAAGAAGGCACGCAAAGGATACCGCTCCCATCTGGGCTAAAAATCACCAATTCTAAGAAAATTAATCTGAAATTCATAACTTTGCTTTTATGAAATTACCTGGAAATCTTATTCAAAAGCTAGAAAATCGAAAGCAAAACAATTCGTTAAGACAATTGCCAAGTTTTAACAATCTTGTCGATTTTTCTTCTAATGATTATATCGGATTTTCGAAATCTGAAACTATTTTCAAACTGGCACATCATTATTTAATAGAAAATGATATCATTCAGAATGGCGCAACAGGTTCACGATTAATTTCGGGTAATCATTATTTATATCAAATTGCAGAATCTTTTATTTCTCAATTTCATGAGTCTGAGTCAGCTTTAATCTTTAATTCGGGTTATGATGCCAATGTGGGCTTTTTTAGCGCTCTGCCGCAGCGAAACGATGTTATTTTATATGATGAGCTAAGCCACGCTTCTATTCGTGACGGAATCACAATGTCGAATGCTAAATCATACAAATTCAATCATAATGATTTTGAGGATTTAGAACGTCTTATTTTAAAATTTCCCGATACCAACATTTATATTGTTACCGAAACTGTTTTTTCTATGGATGGCGATAGTCCCAATTTAGAAGAACTGGTCGGACTGTCTGAAAAACACAATTGTTACTTGGTTGTTGACGAAGCGCATACTTTAGGTGTTTTTGGCGAGAAAGGCGAAGGATTAACGCAATACTTGCATCTACACAACCGCATTTTTGCCCGAATTATGACTTTCGGGAAAGGCCTTGGGTGCCATGGAGCCGCAATAGTAGGAAGTTTAGAACTCAAAGAATATTTGGTGAATTTTGCCAGAAGCTTTATTTATACCACAGGATTACCTCCACATTCGGTATCCACAATCTTAACAGCATATCAGCATTTAGAAAGCAAAAAAGAGACCATCGAAAAATTACGTCAAAACATTGTGTTTTTCAATCAGCAAAAAAACATGTTAGGATTAAAACCGATGTTTGTCAGAAGTAAATCGGCAATTCAATCCGCAATTATTCCCGGGAATGAAAATGTAAAGCGATTGGCTCAGCAATTACAGGACAAAGGATTTGATGTAAAACCAATACTTTCACCAACTGTTCCGGAAGGTCAGGAACGCCTCCGTTTTTGTATTCACAGCTATAATTCTGAGGAAGGGATTAATCAGGTATTAGAATTGCTAAGAAACTTAATTTTTTAATATTATTCCACAAAGATTCACGAAGTATTCGCAGAGATTCACAAAGAATAAATTTTGTGAATCTCTTTTTTTCTTTGCGTATCTCTGTGAAAGACTCTGTGCTTTTTAACTTTTCTAAAAAACTTTTGATTTTTTTTGTAACGTTTTGATGATTCATTTACTTACCTGTCGTAATCAAACAAAAAGAGTTTTAATCATCAACTTAAATCAGTCAACAACATGAAAAACTTATTCAAATCAACAGCAGCAGCAATCGCAATTATTTTTAGCACCACAATTCAGGCACAAACGAAATCTCCCAAACTGGAAAATTCACTTTTGTGGGAAGTATCAGGAAATGGGTTAACAAAACCTTCTTATTTGTATGGAACTGTTCATATGATTTGTGCGGCAGATTATTTTCTTACTGAAAAAACAAAAAAAGCATTTGAAAAATCAGATAAGTTAGCATTAGAAATTGATTTTTCTGATCCTAAAGAAATGGCTGACGTACAGCAATTGGCAATGGGAAATGAACCATTAAGCAAAAAATTGAATCCAGAACAATTGTCTAAATTAAATTTAATCCTTCAAAAAAACACCGGAATGACAATACAGCAGGTTGACAGCTTTAGTTTAATTACGATTATGAGTTTAATTTCAATGAAAAGTTTTGGCTGTGCTGATCTCAAATTTTATGAAATGGAATTCATTGAAATGGCCAAGAAACGCCAGTTAGAAGTTGCTGGTCTTGAAACAGTGAAATTTCAATTTAAAAGTTTTGAAAATGCCTATCCTGATTCAGAAATGATTGATCTGTTAGAAGAATCAAATACAAATGAGACGACTAAATTAGTGGAAACTTATAAGACTGAAAACCTGGAAACTTTGTATAAAATCACTACGGATGAAAAAGTAATGAATCTGAAAGCTAAAAAATATATGCTTGACGAAAGAAATACAAATTGGGTAAATATTATGCCAGAACAAATGAAAAAAGAAAGTGTATTTTATGCTGTAGGGTCAGCACATTTAGCGGGGGATTTAGGAATAATTAATTTATTGAAAAAAGCAGGCTATACGGTAAAACCAATAATGAATTAGTATTGTTTTGAAAGAGAAAGAACAAGAATTTTTAAAACGCATAGAAAGTCATAAAGGAATTTTATATAAAGTTTCTAAGATGTATATGGATAACTCTGACGACCAACAGGATTTGTTTCAGGAGATTATTTGCCAGCTCTGGAAATCGTATGATTCTTTTAGAAACGAAAGCCAGTTTTCGACCTGGATGTACCGAGTTGCTGTAAATACGGCAATTATTTTCTTAAAGAAAGAAAAACGAAAGGTTGACAAATACGAAATCGCTTCAGAAAACATCAAAGATGATGAAGGTGATTCACATATAAAAGAGAGTCAGTTAGATCATTTTTATAAAGCAGTCCAGAAATTAGAAAAAATCGACAAGGCTATTATTTTCTATCAGCTCGAAGGATTTTCGCATAAGGAAATTGGAGAGAATCTCGGAATTTCTGAAGGTAATGCAAGAGTAAAATTAAACAGGGCAAAAGAAAAATTAAAAGAAATAATTAAAAATCAAGGATATGGATTTTAACGATATACAAAACGCATGGAATAACGAAAAGACAGATAATATTGTTGTTCCCGATAATTTAGAAAAAATCCAGTCGGCTTATACGCCTTTGGATAAAATAAAGAAGAACCTCAAAAATGAGTTCATCTATCAGGTTCTTTCCATAGTTTTTCTCGGAATTTTACCTTTGATTTATAAATTCCCTTCAAAAATGATCGATATGTATTATTTGCTTTTTAGCCTTTTTGTGGCTGTCTGCGTTTATTATTTTGTGAAATTCTATCTTTTTTATAAACGAATAAATACTATAACTTTAAAAACGAAAGATACATTGTACGAAACTTATTTTGATATTCGATTAAATATGGAGTTGTATAAAACTTTCGGGTTTGCTCTGACTCCTTTTTTAATATTGTTTTTAATTGGGCTTTTTTCTTTTTCTTTTTCTAAAATTCCGGACTTTACGTCGGATCAGTTTACAAATGGACAATTAATAGCTTTGTTTTCAATGGTCCTTTTTAGTATGCTTTTTATGGGAATTAGTTTAGAGTGGTGGGTGCGTTATTATTACGGGAAATATGCTGAGGAAATCAAAAAAGTAATAGACGAATTAAAAGAAGAGTAATACAAATACAACCCATCGTAATTGGTGGGTTTGTTGTTTTTATTGGTATTTTTGTACTCTATTAAAACAAAGAAATGAAACTATTCATTACAGGAATATCAACCGATGTCGGCAAAACAATTACTTCAGCCATAATTGTGGAAGCTTTAGAGGCTGATTACTGGAAACCTATTCAGGCTGGAGATTTGGATAATTCTGATAGTCATAAAATCAAATCGAAAATTTCAAATACTAAATCTCAAATCTTTGGGAACAGTTATAAATTAAATACACCCGCAAGTCCACATTTTGCAGCAGAAATTGACGGAATCACAATTGATTTGAAACAAATAAATGAACCGAAAACAAATAATCATTTAGTTATTGAAGGTGCCGGAGGAATTTTTGTTCCATTAAACGAAAAAGATTCAATTATCGATTTGATTCAACCGGATTATAAAGTGATTGTTGTTTCAAGACATTATTTAGGAAGCATCAATCATACTTTGTTAACTATCGAAGCAATTAAAAATCGAGGTTTTGAAGTCGCCGGAATTATCTTTAGCGGAAGCGAAAACAAATCGACCGAAAATTTAATTCTGAATAAAAGCGGTATAAAATGCATCGGAAGAATTGATGAAGAACCCTATTTTGATCAGAATGTAATTCGGGAATATGCAAATCTGTTTCGGGAAAACCTGCTAAATTTATAGGGAATAGAAAAAAGAGCAAAGAGAATAGACTTTCTTATCTTTGTCGAAATTTTATAGCGTTTAGTCTTTATTCTATACTCTATTTTCTATATTCTAAAAAATGACTTTAACTGAAAAAGACAGCCAATATTTGTGGCATCCTTATACACAACATAAAACTTCGCAAACTCCAATTGTCATTTCAAGAGGAGAAGGAGCTTTACTTTGGGACGAAAACAATAAAGAATATATTGACGCAATTGCTTCATGGTGGGTAAATCCGTTTGGACACAGTAATAAGTTTATAGCTGATGCGATTTACAAACAGTTAACGACTTTAGAGCATGTATTGTTTGGAGGTTTCACACATGCGCCAGCAATAAAAGTAGCAGAAAAGCTGATGCAAATCTTACCAAAAAACCAGCAGAAAATCTTCTTTTCGGACAATGGTTCAACAGCCGTGGAAGTAGCAATAAAAGTGGCTTTGCAGTATTTCTTCAATAAAAATGAAAAAAGAACAACTATAATTGCTTTCGAAAATGCTTTTCACGGAGATACTTTTGCGGCAATGGCAGCAAGTGGAATCTCTTTTTATACGCAGGCTTTTCAGGGAATGTTTATTGATGTAGTAAGAATCCCGGTTCCGATAAAAGGACAGGAACAAGTGAGTTTTGATTCATTAAAAGCTGTAATTGAAAGTCATAATTGTGCCGGATTTATTTTTGAACCTTTAGTTCAAGGAGCAGCAGGTATGGTGATGTATGAACCGGAAGCACTGGCAAAATTGATTCAGATTTGCAAAGAAAATAATGTTCTGACTATTGCCGATGAAGTAATGACGGGTTTCGGGAAAACAGGTAAAACCTTTGCAATGGATTATCTTTCTGAAGAACCGGACATGATGTGTCTGTCAAAAGCATTAACCGGAGGAACGATTCCGATGGCGATAACAACTTTTACTCAGGATGTTTTTGATGCTTTTTATGATGATGATATTAATAAAGCATTGTTTCACGGACATACTTTTACAGCAAACCCTACGGGATGTGCAGCTGCTTTGGCAAGTATGGATTTATTACAGACTGATGAAATGCAGGAGAATATTCAAAGGATAAATAAAAGTCATTTAAGCTTTAAGAAGAAAATTGAAAACCATCCAAAAGTAATTACAGCCAGGACATTGGGGGTTATTTTTGCCGTTGAAATTAAATCAGATTCAGAAGAAAGTTATTATGGTTCGATGCGTAACAAGCTTTATAATTTCTTTATTGAAAAAGGGGTTATTTTACGCCCGGTTGGTAATATTGTTTATATTTTGCCACCCTATATTATGACAGATGAGCAACTTCAGAAAGTCTATTTGACTATTGAAGAGGCTATCGAAATGGTTTAATAATTATTCAACGATATAAATATTCTTTTGATTAGACCTAACAGGTTTTAAAAACCTGTTAGGTCTCTACTGAAAACCAAAAAACTTTTGCGAACTTCGCAGTTAAATTAATTATTTTGAATTCACCAAAAATATCTATAACATCTTTTTCTTCAATTTCTCCTTTAGGGAATAATACAGAAGAGGTTTGGAAAAAATATCTCAATAATCAACATTGTTTTTCGAAACAATTTTTAGATCAGCAGGAAACTTCTGTTGCAGCTTTAAGTGCTGAATCGAAACAAATTGTTGCCGAAATTCGGGAATCTGATATAAAATATAAATTTTTAGATGATTCTGTTCTCTTTGCTTTGGCTGCTTCGCGAAAAGCTGTCGAAAAAGCCGGTTGGAACAAAGAGGATATCTTCGGAATAAATATTGGTTCTTCACGTGGTGCTACCGATTTATTCGAAAAGCATTATAAAGAATATATTGATACCGGAAAAGCGCAGACTCTGGCCTCTCCTACTACCACTTTAGGAAATATTTCGTCCTGGATTGCACATGATTTACAAAGTGTTGGCCCTGAAATTTCACATTCGATTACATGTTCTACAGCTCTTCATGCTTTATTAAATGGCGTTGCGTGGTTAAAATCAGGCATGGCTGATAAATTTCTGATTGGTGGAAGCGAAGCGCCGCTGACTGATTTTACGATTGCTCAGATGAGAGCACTAAAAATATATTCCCGTATTAATCAGAATCAAGAATCCTGGCCAAATCTTGCCTTTGATTTTGAGAAAACGCAGAACACCATGATTTTGGGTGAAGGAGCTGCAGTTTGCTGTCTGGAAGCGGGAGAAAAAGAAAATGCAATTGCCTATGTAACAGGTGTTGGTTATGCAACTGAAATTTTAGAACATAATATTTCAATTTCTGCAGAAGCAGATTGTTTTCAAAAATCAATGAAAATGGCCTTGCAGGAAACTAGTTTGGAAGATATCGATGTTATTGTTATGCATGCGCCGGGAACCATAAAAGGGGATCTGACAGAATTACGTGCCATTGAAAAAGTCTTCGGGGCTAAAATCCCTTTATTAACAACCAACAAATGGAAAATCGGCCACACTTTTGGAGCCTCAGGAATATTGAGTTTAGAATTAGCTCTTTTAATGATGGAGCATAATACTTTTGTTGATGTTCCATTTGCAAAAGCTCAAAATCAAAAGAAACCAATTAAAAAGGTTTTAATAAATGCTGTTGGTTTTGGAGGAAATGCCGTGAGTATTTTAATTGAAAAAGCGTAAATATGAACCGTTCCTACGGAACTTCCTTTCTCATGCCATGTTATCAACGGATTAAAATCCGTTGCTACAATATATTACGAACCTACAGCTCTTTTATTCAATGCTGATTTATACCAGAAATATTTTTGGACTAATCATCAATATAATGATATAAAAGTTCCGGGAGGAACGATTTATTTTGTAGCAACGGATTTTAATCCGTTGAAAATAGGCAGAGATAAATTTAAGGAGTTCCCTAGGAACGATTCATGTAAAATTGATTTAAGAACATACATTTTATAATTGAACTCCGGTTATCAATAAAAAAGATGCTGCAATATTGAGCCTACTGCTCTTTTATTCAATGCTGATTTATACCAGAAATATTTTTGGACTAATCATCAATATAATGATATAAAAGTTCCGGGAGGAACGATTTATTTTGTAGCAACGGATTTTAATCCGTTGAAAATAGGCAGAGATAAATTTAAGGAGTTCCCTAGGAACGATTCATGTAAAATTGATTTAAGAACATACATTTTATAATTGAACTCCGGTTATCAATAAAAAAGATGCTGCAATATTGAGCCTACTGCTCTTTTATTCAATGCTGATTTATACCAGAAATATTTTTGGACTAATCATCAATATAATGATATAAAAGTTCCGGGAGGAACGATTTATTTTGTAGCAACGGATTTTAATCCGTTGAAAATAGGCAGAGATAAATTTAAGGAGTTCCGTAGGAACGATTCATCTAAAATTGATTTAAGAAAAATACATTTTATAATTGAACTCCGATTATCAATAAAAAAGGCTCAAAGTATAAAAACTCTGAGCCTTTTGACCTTCTTTACCTAATGAACCTTAATTAATACTGTTCAGCATTTCAGCTATTTCATCTAATCTTGGTGTAAGGATAATTTCGATTCTGCGGTTTTTAGCTTTTCCTTCCGGAGTTGCGTTACTTGCCAAAGGAGAAAACTCTCCACGACCCGCCGCCGTTAATTTTTGCTTATTGATTTTATCGTTTTCACTTAAGATAGCAACAATTGCTGTAGCTCTTTTAGTAGATAAATCCCAGTTGTTTGTAATTGCTCCTGAACCGGCATATGGATCATCATCTGTATGACCTTCAATTAATACGGAAAGATCCGGATTGTCACCTAAAACTTTGCCTAACTCAACAACTGCTTTTTTACCTTCGGTACCTACAGCCCAGCTTCCTGAATTAAAAAGCAATTTGTTTTCCATAGAAACATACACTTTTCCGTTCTTTTGTTCCACTGTTAAACCTTTACCTTCAAAACCGTTCAGAGCTTTAGACAATGTTTCTTTTAGTTTTTTCATTGCTGCTTCTTTGGCTGCAATCATAGCTTCCAACTCATTTAATCTGCTTGCTGTTTTATCCAGACGTGCTTGCTCTTCAGCCAATTTTTTTGATTTTGCTTCTAATTGTGCCAGTAATTCACGGTTTTTAGCCATATTACTTTCTAAAGCATCGTTACTGTTTTTTTCAAGTGCATTATATGAGTCTTGCAGAACTTTATACTTTTTTTGCTCCGCAGCCAAATCTGCTTTTTGTTTGGCAAGATCAGCTTTTGCAGTGTTTAAATCTTTGGTTAAACCATCACGATCCAATTCTAATTGATTTTTTGCATTTTGCAATTCAGTATTTTGATCAGCAATCGCACGGTTTTCCTTTTTTAGATCGGCAAACTTAGTTTCGAGATCGTTAAATATTTTTTTAGATACACATGAAGTAGAAAGTGCTAAAACCAGTAATCCGATGGAGAATCTTTTAATCATTTGTTATGGTATTTAAATATTAGGTTTAATTAATTATTCTAAATTTCTTTTTTAACGTGATTTCCTAGCCCTGATTGAAACGGAAATCCTTTTTATTTTTTCTTTAAAAATAAAAAGATTGCAGAGAAAAGCAGGAAACAGCTCCTTCCTTCGACTCCGCTCAGGATGACAATTATTAGACTTAGAACCTGCGTTTGTCTAACAATAACAATACCAAAATTACTCTATTTCGACTAAAACAGGGCAATGGTCTGAGTGTATTGCATCTGGCAGGATAACGGCACGTTTCAACTTGTGCTGCAAAGTATCGCTGACCAGGTTATAATCAATTCGCCAGCCTTTGTTGTTTCCTCTGGCTCCTGCACGGTAACTCCACCATGAATAATGATGCGGATCTTTATTGAAATGTCTGAAACTGTCAACAAAACCTGTTTTCATAAAACCGTCCAACCAGGCACGTTCTGCCGGTAAAAATCCTGAAACTGTTTTGTTTCGAACCGGATCATGAATATCGATAGCTTCGTGGCAAATGTTATAATCGCCACAGATAATCAGGTTTGGAATCGTAATTTTCAGTTCATTGATGTAGTTTTGAAAATCATCCATAAACATAAATTTATGATCTAAACGCTCAATGTTTGTTCCTGAAGGCAGATATAAACTCATTACTGAGCAATCGTCGAAATCAGCACGAAGGTTACGTCCTTCAAAATCCATGTGGTGAATTCCTGTTCCAAAAACTACATTATTGGGTTTTATTTTAGACAAAATGGCCACACCACTATACCCTTTTTTGGTAGCAGGATAATAATATTGATACGGATAACCTGCTTTGGTTATGTCCTCTACGGGAATTTGTTCTTGAGTTGCCTTGATTTCCTGCAGACAAATAACATCAGGATTGGCCTGTTGCAGCCATTCGATAAATCCTTTTGAAATTGCAGCACGTATACCGTTTACATTATAAGAAATAATTTTCATTACAGTTTTTTTTAGGAATCCAAATGTAATAAAAAAGTGGAAAGTTTGTGTTTGAAACAACGAAAAGTAGAGTTTTTTGTTATCTTTGTTCGCTGCTCTAATAAATTAAAAATAGTACATGGGTTTAGTTACCGCGAAAGAAGTTGCAAAGGCAATAAATGTTGACAAGTACGGAGTTTTTGGTACTTTTTCTGGCTGGATTCTTATGAAGGTCCTTAAGATATCTACTCTTAACAAAATATACGACCATAATAAACATTTAGAAGACCTTGCGTTTTTAAACGGAGTATTAGACGAGTTGCAAATTAAGTTTGAAATTCCTGAAGAAGATTTAAAACGTCTGCCTAAAGATGGCGCTTATATTACCATTTCAAATCACCCGCTTGGAGGGATTGATGGTATTTTATTATTGAAATTAATGCTTGAAAGAGAGCCAAATTTCAAGATTATTGCCAATTTTTTACTGCATCGAATAGTTCCCCTTAAAAAATACATCATGCCTGTAAATCCTTTTGAAAATCATAGGGATGCACAATCAAGTGTAGTTGGAATTAAAGAAACATTACGTCATTTAAGTGATGGAAAGCCTTTGGGGATTTTTCCTGCAGGTGAAGTTTCTACCTACAGGGACGGAAAACTGGTAGTTGACAAACCTTGGGAAGAAGGAGCTCTGAAATTGATTAGAAAAGCAAAAGTTCCGGTTATCCCAATTTATTTTCATGCTAAAAACAGTAAATTATTCTATTGGCTTTCTAAAATTGATGACACTTTGCGCACAGCAAAATTACCATCTGAATTACTTACTCAAAAAGACCGTGTAATCAAAGTACGTATTGGAAAACCAATTTCGATAAATGAACAAAACGAAATTGAATCATTTGAAGAATATTCAGAGTTTTTAAGAAAGAAAACATACATGCTGGCGAATCCTTTTGAAAAGGACCATAAACTGTTGGATACAGCCAATTTAAAAATTCCAAAAACACCTAAAAAAATTGTAACTCCTGCCAGTGAATCAGAAATGCTTGATGAGGTTGATATTTTACGAAAAAGCAATTGCCGTTTACTCCAGAGTAAAAACTACGAAGTGTTTTTTGCAAGGGCCAAAACAATTCCGAATATTTTGCATGAAATAGGGCGTTTACGCGAAATTACTTTCCGTGAAGTAGGCGAAGGCACCAATGAATCTATCGATTTAGATAAATTTGACCAATATTACCATCACATGTTTTTGTGGGATGATGATGCTAAAAAAATTGCCGGTGCTTATCGAATGGGATTAGGTTCCGAGATTTATCCCAAATACGGCCTTGAAGGTTTTTACCTGAATGATCTTTTTAGGTTTGAACCTGAATTACATGATATGATGCATAAGTCTATTGAGATGGGCCGTGCGTTTATCGTCAAAGATTACCAGCAAAAACCAATGCCTTTATTCTTATTGTGGAAAGGAATTATTCATACCACTTTACGATATCCTGAACACAAATATTTATTGGGCGGTGTGAGCATTAGCAATCAATTTTCTGATTTCTCTAAATCATTAATGATTGAGTTCATGAAATCAAATTATTACGATCCTTATATTGCACAATATATTCACCCGAAGAAAGCATATAAAGTAAAACTGAAAGATGCCGACAAAGATTTTATTTTTGATGAAGCCGAATCGGATTTGAATAAATTTGATAAAATTATTGACGAATTAGAACCGGGAAATTTACGTTTACCTGTTTTAATTAAAAAGTATATCAAACAAAATGCCCGTGTAGTGGCTTTTAACGTTGATCCTTTGTTTAATAATGCTATTGATGGTTTAATGTACATTAGAATCGCAGATATTCCTGAGAGCACCATGAAACCTGTTATAGAGGAGTTTCAAATAGAATTGGAGCGAAAATTATCTGAAAAAGAAGATATTAATTAAACTCTGAAAGATATAGAAAAAGAAAAACCATTCGTTATGAATGGTTTTTTTATGTTTTAGAACCAAATCGATTGGTGCAATATATCATCAAAAGAATTATTCGTGATAAAAATTATTAATCGGATAAAATGATAAACAGCTAAGAAATAAGCCAAATTATAGGCTAGTTTTTTATTATATAAAAGTCCTGTAAAGTATTCTTTTTTGGTAATTAGTTCGGTTATCAATACTATAATCGTTATCCAGCAGAATGCAATTACAAAAGGGCCTAAAATATGATATGAAATTGATTTGTACAAATCGCCTTGATAAAAATATACCAATGATTTAGTAATTCCGCATCCCGGGCAAGGAAAACCGGTGACCATTTTAAAAGGACAAAATGATTGATCTGACTCTAAATGGTCATTATGATTATCAAGCATTAAAAAAAACGGAACTATCAGTGTAATTAAAGCACCGATAATTCCGTAAATTTTACGTTTTATTCTTGTATTATTTGTATAATCTGTTGATATCACCTTGTACAATCATTGCTGCTGCTATAGGAAAAAAGAAACCTAAAACGATTAATAAAGTAGACTGATCTTTTTGAAGTTCACCAGTTTGCTCGTATACTTTTGGCAAAGCTTCTTTTCCTGCTAAATAGTAAAAATAAATGTTTACCGGCATACAACATCCTGCAAAAATTGCTATAGGCTGAGAAATAACTTCTTTTTTTGCCACTGCATTAAAGACTTCTGCAACTTTAATATTCCAATAAATTAAATACAGTCCGCAAGTTAAAAATCCAAAGACTAATACCATAATTGGATCGACTTTAAATACCGGGATTGGATCGTTTGAATTATTCCACTCTTCTGTTTTTGTAGTTTCCATTCTTTAATAAATAAAAATTTAGTTAGTTAATCCCTACTCTTTTAGGATTTTCGGTTTTCTCCTTTTTTAAAATTTTGTTAAAATCGAAACAATATTAAAAAAAAATAACTTTAAAAACTAATTCACAACATCATTTTACAGAAAAAACCTGTTATTAAATACTAAATTTTAATTTCTGATCTACTTTAAATTAAGCGCTTTTATTTTATCTACGATTACCTGCGCCAAGCGTTCGTGGCTTTCAAATGTCCAGCCAGCAATATGAGGTGTAAGGATTACTTTTTTACCATCTAATAAATATTGAAAAGCTTCCGGTGTATTTTTATCCTGAAAAAGGGTCTCAAAAGATAATTTCTCATACTCAAGAACATCTAAACCTGCCCCCAGAATCTTTTTACACTTCATTGCTTCAACTAAATCTGCTGTAACAATGTTTTTACCCCGCGAAGTATTTATAATCCAAAATGACTTTGCAAATGCATTGATGAAATTCAAATCCACCATTTTGTCTGTTTCCGGAGTCCATGGAATATGCAGGCTCAAAACATCTGTTTTTTGCTGTAATTCTTTCAACGAAACCTGTTTTGCATTTTCATCTCCCATATTATCCACAATATCATAACACAAAACATTCACATCAAAACCGCGTAATTTTTTGGCAAAAGCTTTACCCATATTTCCATACCCAATAATCCCAACTGTTTTTCCATCGAGTTCATAACCACGGTTACTTTCCCTGTTCCATGCTCCTGAACGAATTTCACTATCGGCCTGATTCAGTTTATTAAAAAGTGACAAAATCATTCCTAATGTGTGTTCTGCAACAGCGTTGCAATTACCTTCCGGAGCGGCAATCAAATCAATATCTTTTGACAAAGCATACTCGCAATCAATACTTTCCAGCCCTGCTCCCACTCTGGCAATAAACTGCAAATTAGTAGCTTTATCAATAAATTGTTTATCGATTTTGAAACGGCTTCTAATTACAATTCCGTTATAATTTTGAATTTTAGCTTCAATTTCTTCTTTAGATGACTTAAAATCGGCGTGATTTTCAAAACCGGCTTCTTCTAATTGTTGCCAAAGAATTGGATGATTACTGTCGATATGTAGAATTTTAACGCTCATAAATATTTATTTTGAACACAAAAATACAGTATATTCTTCATTTTTTTCAATATTCAAAAATTATCAATTAAGGGAAAACAAAGCCAATCGGATTTTTATTGGATGTAATTTTTTAACTTTGAAAAAACAGGACCCGGTAAATCGTTTTTAATCTGTTTTAATAATTCATCCGAAACATTCTACAATGAGGTTAACCAAAACGTTTAAGATTTTTTTTGAAAGCGAAAAATCAGGAGGATTGCTTTTATTATTTGTCACCATTGTATCACTTTGCCTGGCTAATTCTTCTTTTCAGAATGAATATGTGACCTTTTGGGAAAAGGATCTGGGAAGTCATTCCATAACTCATTGGATTAATGATGGCTTAATGTCAATTTTCTTTTTACTGATTGGATTAGAATTAGAACGTGAAATTTATCATGGTGAATTGTCAAGCATAAAAAATGCTTCTTTACCAATAATGGCTGCTTTAGGAGGAATGTTGATCCCTGCAGGAATATTTCTGGCTTTAAATTATGGAACTGATACCCAAAATGGGGCCGGAATACCAATGGCAACGGATATTGCATTCGCTATTGGAATTTTATCGCTTTTAGGAAGTAAAGTTCCTTCCTCATTAAAAATATTTTTAACTGCGCTTGCAGTAATTGATGATTTAGGCGCCATAATTGTTATTGCCATTTTTTATACCGCTACAATTGATTTTGTAAATCTTGCTATTGCTTTAGGTATTTGGGGTTTCTTATTTATTTTGAACAGAATGAAAATTCACAACCTCATTCCATATTTAATTGGCGGGATTGTCATGTGGTATTTTATGCTGAATTCCGGTGTTCATGCAACAATTACGGGTGTTATTTTGGCTTTTGTGATTCCGTTTGGAGATGGTGGGGAAAATTCAATTTCCTATAAACTTCAGCATTTTCTGCATCGACCTGTTGCTTTTTTAATTTTGCCATTATTTGCCTTAGCCAATACCGCAATTACTATAAATTCTGATTGGCATGAAGGATTAAATCATCCAAATACTTTCGGCATTATTTTAGGATTGGTTGTCGGGAAACCTTTAGGGATATTACTTTTTTCATTTATTGGAGTGAATTTAGGCTTTTGTGCTTTACCGAAGGATTTAAAATGGACACATGTTTTAGGCGCAGGAATGCTGGGCGGAATTGGTTTTACAATGTCTATTTTCATTACAATCCTGGCTTTTAAGGATGCGGAAACCATTCTGTTTTCTAAAATTGCAATTCTGATTGCTTCAGTACTTTCCGGAATTTTTGGATTTATTCATTTAAAATATATTTTGACAAGAAAAACCACTTAACATAATGAATCCAACTAAAAAACTTATCTGTATTGCCTTCATTACTTCAATAATTTCAGCATGCAACAATAAAAAACCTGAACCTGTTGTTGAAAAAAACACTTCTAAAACCGATATAACTCTTCAAATTCCGAAAAATGAAGAATCAATAGCCGGCATTTATGAAACTCAACCTGATCCAAACAGTACGGGAGATTGTAAGATTTCTGTTGAGATCATTAAGATGAAAAATGGCTACAGATATTCTTTTATAACAAAATCCCGAAAATTAAAAGGCAAAGCTCTTTTTACTAATCAATCCGGAGAAAAAAATATAGTGTTAGAAGGTATTAAATGGGATGAATATGATGAAGATATCAGCTATGAAGATGAAACCGATTCTATTACCGATTCGAGAATTGAACCTAAAGAATTTGAAATCCCTGTTGGAATTGATGCAAGTTATGTAAAAGATACACTTACAATTCAGAATTATGGCAATGCTATGAACTCTTATACCAAGATTTCAGAATGTGACAGGAAATACATTCAACTGATTAAAAAATAAAATTCCAAATCCCAAGTTTGTTATTGGAATTTGGAATTTCTATATTGAATTATTATTAAAATTATCCCTTGATTTGTTTTAGGGATGTCTTGATTCCTTTGATTAAGGAAGAACTGAAACCATTGTGTTCCATTTCGTTCAAACCAACAATTGTACAGCCCTGAGGCGTTGTTACACGATCAATTAATTGTTCCGGATGTACTTTTTCTTCCAACAACATTTTTGCGGCTCCTTTTACAGTTTGTGCAGCAATTGCCAAAGCTGTTTGAGAATCAAATCCAATTTCGATTCCGGCCTGCATTGAAGCACGAATATATCTTAAAGCATATGCTGTTCCGCACGCACCTAAAACAGTCGCCGCATCCATTAATTTTTCATCAATAACCGGGGCAGTTCCTAAATCCTGAAACAAATCCACAATTGGCAATGCTTTTTCCCTGTCCTTTTCAGGGAAAGAAATACAAGTAGCCGATTCGCCGAATTGTGCTGCAATATTTGGCATAATTCTAATAACCGGGTATTCATTATTTGTTTTCGCCTGAAGCGTTTCAAGTGACAACCCGCTTACTGCCGACGCAATAGTTTTACCTTTGATTACAGGCAAAATTTCAGCTAAAACAATGTCAACCTGATATGGCTTTATGGTTAAAATCACCACATCAGCCTCCTGAATATTATATTTATTATCAGATGAAACTGTAATTCCTAATTCAGTTAAATATTGAATACTGGCTATATTTCTTCTTGTTACTGTAACCTGATTGTTTTTCGAGAATTTAGCAATTCCCAGAGCAATAGAAACTCCTAGATTTCCTCCCCCTATAATGTGTACTTTCATTCTGGTTGTTATTTTTATATTTGATTGGTTAATAGCATTTTTTTTGAACTGTTAAAATCCTAAAATGATTCTGGCTACTCCAAAATAAAGCATGATTCCAAAAACATCATTGGTTGTTGTAATAAAAGGGCCTGTCGCAATAGCAGGATCAATTTTATTTTTATGTAAAAATAGTGGTACCAACGTTCCTAAAGTCGCAGCAAATAAAATTACTACAATCATTGAAATCGAAATCGCAATTCCTACTAAATATTGTTGGTACATTATGGAATGAAATCCTAATAAAAGCAATGAAATAATAGTTCCTGAAATCATTGAAACAGTAATTTCTTTTGTAAAATAACTTCTGCTGAATTCTTTTAAAGTTCCATTTGCCAAACCCTGTACCACAATTGCTGAAGCCTGAACACCAATGTTTCCAGCAGTTGCAGATAACAAAGGCACAAAAATAAAAAGTGTCGAATATTTTTGAAAAAGACCTTCATTTCCTTTCAATACAAACGAAGCTATAATTTCGATTACCATGCCAATTAAAAGCCATGGCAAACGTGCTTTGGTTAACTCTAAAACGCTGTCATTTGATTCAACGTCCTGTGTAATACCGGCGGCCATTTGATAATCTTTATCCGCTTCATCCTTGATTACGTCTACGATATCATCAATAGTAATCCTTCCTACCAAACGACCCAGTTCGTCTACCACAGGAATTGCTTCCAAATCGTATTTCTGCATGATACGCGCTACTTCTACATCTTCTGTATCGGCGTTTACAAAATTCAGCTTCCGAATATAAATATCGCTGATCTGAGTTTTAGTCGAAGTCGTCAATAAGTCTTTTAGCGATAATCTTCCTTTTAAGCGGTTTTCGTCATCGACCACATAAATAGAATGTACTCTTGATACATTTTCGGCCTGAATACGCATTTCTTTCACGCAGGTAAGCACATTCCAGTTCTCGTTGACTTTTACGAGCTCTTTCCCCATCAGACCACCGGCAGAATTTTCGTCATAACGCAACAGATCTACAATGTCTTTTGCATGTTCAACGTCAATTAATTCTGAGATTACCTCAGCTTTAATTTCCTGCGAAAGTTCAGCAATAATATCCGCCGCATCATTGGTTTCAAGCTCATCAAGCTCTTCTGCAATTTCTTTAGGAGAAAGTCGGCTTAAGATATTCTCACGTAAATCATCTTCTAATTCAAGAAGAATTTCAGCTGTTTTATCACTATCTAAAACCTTAAAAATATAAGTTGCTTCGTCAAAATCCAGTTCATCCAGGATTTCGGCAATATCAGCGTGGTGCAGATCATTAAGTAAAACTTCAAGTTCCTTGTCGTTTTTATTAACAATGTGCTCTTCTAATTGCTGGATTAATTCTTTACTAACTTTGAACTCCATCGGCTTCTATTTTTTGAGTCAAAACAATAAATTCTTCTACGCTAAGTTGCTCAGGGCGAAGATCAAAGATACTGTCTTCTCGCAAATTATCCGATAAATTTAATGTTTTCAAACTGTTACGTAATGTTTTTCGTCTTTGCTGAAAAGCTGTTTTTACTACTGTAAAAAATAGCTTTTCTCCGCATGGAAGACTATAATCTTCCTTTCGGGTCATTTTCATCACACCCGACTTCACCTTGGGCGGAGGAATAAAAACGTTTTCATCTACCGTAAACAAATACTCTGTAACATAGAAAGCCTGAGCTAATACGGATAAGATTCCGTAAGCTTTTGATCCTTTTTTTTCGCAGATTCGTTGTGCAACTTCTTTTTGAAACATTCCTGAAAACTCAGGAATCTGATGCTTAAACTCTAAAGTCCTGAAAACAATCTGTGTCGAAATATTGTATGGAAAGTTCCCAATAATGGCGAATTGTTTGTTCTCGTAAACCTCTTTAATATTGTATTTCAGGAAATCCTGAGAGATAATCTTATCTTTAAGTTTTGGATAATTTTCGCCCAAATACACCACAGATTCTGTGTCAATCTCAATCACGTGTGTATTAATTGGTTTGTCAAGCAAATATTTAGTCAGCACACCCATCCCCGGTCCTATTTCTAAAACCTCATCGTATCCCTTTAAGCTCAAAGTATCTGCAATAGCTTTTGCGATGCTTTCATCTTTCAGAAAGTGTTGTCCTAAATGTTTTTTGGCTTTTACTTTTTCCATTTTATTTTTTAGATCGTTAGAATCTCAGATTGTCAAATTGTTAGACTTTTAAAATCTAATATTCCAACGATCTAAAAATCTATTTTTAATGTTCTGAAATCACTTCTAATTCTGTTCTGAAAGAAAGCATCTTATCTGCGAATAACTCTAAAGCTTCCTGACGAAATTTTGGCGCATCTTCCAGATAATATTGCTCTAAAGTCGCTTTGCTATCGGTAACATATTGAACTGAATAGGTAATTCCGCCCATTTCTTCTTCAATCAGAACCTTAACAATTCGTGCCGAAGAAAATTTTTGAGTAGCCAGAATTTCAGGTATATGTTTTTCCTGCATCCATTTTAACCATTGGTCATGAACGCTCTCGTGTATATTGGTGGTAACGTTGTAAATTATCATTATTCTAAATTTTATTCCTTTTTAAATAAATAGAAAAAGCAACATAAAACACAATTGCATAAATTATTGAAAAATTAGTTGTTTCGGGTCTATTAGGATCTCCTGTTGAAATATGAATCAATTCAGACACAGCTCCACCCAAAAACAAACATATAATTATTCTAATAAATTTATTATCTAAATATCTCATATTTTACAAATTTTTATCCCCTCTTAACTCCCGGTATTTCTTTCTCGCATCAACAAAATAAATACTGTCCTGATGATTAAAAATTACCTTCTCATATAAAGGTTTTGCCTTTTCTGTATCTTTCAAATCATCATTATAAATTTCTGCTGAAAAAAATAATGCTTCATCGACATAAATCCCGTCGCTATGGTTGTCAATTATTTGCTGGTACTGGCTTAAAGCCGAATTATAATCCTTTAGACTTTCATAAATTTTACCTAAACGCAACATTGTTACAGCTTCGATTTCCTGCCCTTTAAAATTCTTTAGAATACTCTGAAACTGAACAATAGCTTCTGGTTTTTTATTTTGATAAATCAAAAAATCACCTTTTGCAAATTGCTTTAACGCTGTTTGTGTCGAATCGGCAACGGTATTGTCATTGATCAATAAAAAATATTCAAGAGCATCATTGGCAATCAACTGCGTATTGGCCGATTTTAATTCTTTAAATTGCTTTAAAGCCCATTCAAAATCAGTTTTATAATAACTTGTTTTGGCGGCTTTCAAACTTGCTTCATGAGACATGACGTCATTCTTTAAATCCAATTGAATCTGCGAATAATAAATCAGCGCCTGATTGAATTTTTCTTCTAAAAGCAAAATATCCCCCAACTCCATTTTGGCATCCGCCCTTTGATATTCGTTCAGATTAAGTTCTAAAGCTTTTTTTATAATTATTTTTCCTTCTTCAGGATTTTTTAAATTAAAAGCCACAAAATGTGCCTGAATTATTTGCAAAGATAAGGTAAAAGGAGTTATTTCATAGGTTGTCAGCAATTGTTGTAACTCCGTATTGATAATTGGATACTCTTTTTCCTGCGCTTTAGCAATTTTGATCTCCATCAGCCTTGCGTTAGTCTGAATCAATAAATCTAAATCTTTGGTATTTAGAAGAATAAAATTCAGTATTTCCGTAGCCGTTTCAGTATCATCTTCATTCATTGCAAACTGACTTAGATTAACAATACTCATTAAAGATTCCGGCTCACGTTTATAAATCGCTTTTTCCTGAATAAAAGCTTTACCAAATTCTTTTTGCTGTACATAAAACCAACTCAGATAGTGATTCCAAAACACATCCTGATCTTTTTGTGTTTTCAGGATCAGCGCTTTTTTCATGGCATCCTTAAAAGCAGTATTATCGGCTTCACCATTCATGAAACGGGATAATTGTGTCTGAATTAAATTTGCATTTTGCGGATTTTGAAAAGATTCCGTCAGCAAAAGATCAATCATCAGATCTGTCTTGCCCAACTGACCGTACAACATTCCGATCTGGAAATTAAAATTATAGTTTGGCTGAATCTGCATGGCGGTCTGATATGCTTTTAAGGCATATTCCAACAATACTTTTTTCTCAAAAGAATTTCCGATTCCATAAACATCATTCGGACTTGTTTTGATTTTTTCTATAGCCTGTTCATAATACGTTTTGGCTTTGGCTTCATTTTTTTGTAATTGAAAATTATATCCTAATTCAACCAAAAAAACACCTTGTCTGTATTTGTTATAGCGATCCTGAATAACCTTTTCCGCAAGAGGAAATTGCTGCAATTGCTGATAGCAATCTACGGTTCTTAAAAAATATTGTGTATTGGATGGCACACTTTTTAAAAGCTCTTCGTAACTGATTTTTGCTTTTTCGAAATCGCCCTTATCGTAGTAATATTGAGCAAGCTGCTCGTTTTGGGAAAACGCAAATAGCGAGAATGACAAAGTGATATATAGAAATAGCTTTTTCATTTTTTCATCTGTTTTTCAAACTTTATAAAGCATCACACTTTTATAGTAATTGGTATCGAATATAACACTTTGACTTTTATTCCTCTTAATTCTCCAGAACCCCAATCCGGATATTCATTTATTAATCGCGTGGCTTCTTCATCTAAGCCATATCCCGCACTTCTTACCACCCTTATCTTATCTATACTTCCATCTTGTTTAATGACAAACTCCAAAACAATTTTACCGTTCACGCCTTGGGCACTTTTAGGAATTCTGAATTTTCGGGCAATATATTTATAAAAATGATCTAAACCTTTAATCGGCCTTGCCATAACAAAAACCTGGGTATATTTATGCTCTTTTGACAAAGAATCAATACTTGTTCCTTCTACCAGTTTCCCATTTTCATAAAGTTCGGTATAGCTATATTTAAAACGTGTATCTTTTCCATTCCAAATCCCATCTTTCAAACCGTCTTTTACCTTTCCGGATCCGGTTGATTTTTCCTCTACCTCATCGTAATCCCCGTTGCCATCTATAACGGTTTGAATATTTTTAGAATTCCAGTACTGAAGCGTTTTAAAATCAGAATTATATCCGCCTTCTGCTTTTATATACTCACCTACTAATTTTTTATTTCCATCTTCGTACCATTCGGTTTTATTTCCGATTGCTATACCTTTTACAAAAGAACATGTTGATTTTTTATTCCCATTTTCATAGTAAAAAATAAAATCACCAATTCTTAATAAATCATTTTTTACAGAGGAATTACCTTCCATTTGAATCTTACCCGAACTGTAATAATCTTCAAATCGATATTCTTCTTTATCCAAATAATAATCTTTAACAATTCTATAATATTTATGATTCTCTTTAGATGTTTCTTTCCATAATGAATCCAAATATACTGTCTTATCATTAGATGATTGAGAAAAGAAAATATTTGGCAATAAGAATAGAAAAACAAGCAAATATTTTCTTTTCATCCTAAAAAAATTATAACTGTTTTTAATTTAGTTTATAATATCAAATCCGCAGTAAGGGCGTAAAACTTCCGGGATTACGATTCCTTCCGGCGTTTGGTAATTTTCTAAAATCCCCGCCAATACTCTTGGCAAAGCCAATGAACTTCCGTTAAGCGTATGTGCCAATTGGTTTTTCCCGTCTTTGTCTTTGAAGCGTAATTTCAAACGATTTGCCTGAAAGGTTTCAAAGTTAGATACTGAACTAATTTCTAACCAGCGATCTTGCGCTGTCGAAAATACTTCAAAATCATACGTCAAAGCTGAAGTAAAACCCATATCCCCACCACAAAGACGTAAAATTCTGTATGGTAATTTCAATTCCTGCAAAATGTTTTTTACATGCTCAACCATTCCGTCAAGTGCTTTATATGAATTGTCCGGGTGTTCAACACGTACGATTTCCACTTTATCAAATTGGTGTAAACGGTTTAATCCACGAACGTGTGCTCCATAAGAACCTGCTTCTCTACGGAAACATGGTGTGTAAGCGGTATGTAAAACAGGTAATTCGTTTTCGTTTAAAATAACATCACGGAATAAATTTGTCACCGGAACCTCAGCGGTTGGAATCAAATATAAATCATCAATTGTAGAATGATACATTTGCCCTTCTTTATCCGGCAATTGTCCGGTTCCGTAACCTGAAGCTTCGTTTACCAAATGCGGCACCTGCACTTCATTATATCCTGCAGCTGTATTTTTATCTAAAAAATAATTGATCAAAGCGCGTTGCAAACGAGCACCTTTCCCTTTATAAACCGGGAATCCGGCACCTGTAATTTTTACACCTAATTCAAAATCAATGATATCGTATTTTTTAACCAGGTCCCAGTGTGGCTGTGCGCCTTCGTGTAAAACCGGAATATCTCCTTCTTCAAAAATATTCAAATTATCATCCGGAGTTTTCCCTTCCGGAACAATATCTGCCGGAAGATTTGGTAAAGTGTATAATTTATTGGTTAATTCGGTTGCCAAAGCTTCTGCTTTTTCACCTAATTCTTTGCTTTTTTCTTTTAGTGAAACCGTTTTTTCTTTTAAGATTGCAGCTTTAGATTTTTCGCCCGCTTTCATTAATTCACCAATATCTTTGGATAATTTATTAGATTCAGATAAAATGTTATCCAACTCTACCTGAGTTGCACGACGATTTTCATCTAATTGCACCACTTCTTCAACAACACTTTTAGCATCGATATTTCGTTTTGCTAAAGCCTTGATTACTTTCTCCTGATTTTCTCTAATAAATGCGATCTGTAACATAGCTTGGTTTTTATAACTATTGTATTTTTATATAACGGAAGCAAATTTAAGGAAATGTTTGCTAAGAACACGACAAAGTTTTAGGGGAAAAGTTATTTCAGGAAAGTGAAGGAAATTATTAAGCAAAGGAGGGAATTTATTCCGTTGGAATTAAAGATTATTGACATTTGCTACGGAATGAAATCCTATTTCTGTTCTACTAATAAACTCTTTAAGTCATTTGCTTTTAAAAATACGGCTAAACGTCCTGACAGCAACAACATTTCTCTTTCTTCAGGGGTAATTCTTAACTTAGTTTCAACATGTGAAGTGAATTCATATAAAATTAAAACCTGACCAGCGGTTAGTTCACTGAATTTATCCCTGGTCAATGTTGCCAGAATAACTTCGCCATCTTTATCTTTTTTAAAACTAAGCTCACCAAATTCATCTAATAAATCCAGTTTGAATTTATTGTAAAACTGTAGCCAATTACTATATTCATCATCTGTCTTTTTAAGTTCTTCAGCTAATTTTTCGTATGATTTGTCTTTTTTCATTTTCAATAAATGATCGCGTAAAGTCGTAAAACCAATTACCTGATAATTAGAAGTTGGGATTTTATATTGTTCCAGTAAATTTTCGGCATCTTTTTCAAAAGTTATATATCGGGTTTGAACCGTATATAAAGATGTGGTTTCAAACAAGGCAAGAAGCCTGATTTTTCCATCGGTAATGTAGGGTTCTTTTTTTCCTTGCCCCATGCAATCAATAAAAAGTGCTCTTTTATTTTTATTATCTACTTTAGAGTCGTTATTAAGCAACTCAATTAAAGTTTTATAACCCATATTCTCCGAAGCGCCTCCATCGATAATACACAATATTTTGTTTTGGTCCTTAATTCCGAATTTTGTTTTTGGAAGTACTCCCGGAAAAGCGGAACTGGCCGTAATAGCATAGGTAAGCGGAAAATTGTAACCATCATTTATCTGATTTTCATTCAGTGGAATTGAAGCTTTATTAGGTGCCAACGACGAATTTAAATTCAAACCTCTGATAATATGCGGCATAAACGGAATCCGTTCGCCGTTATTATAAGCTGTTCCGTTGGCAACTATCATGGGCAGATACGGGATATTTTTGCTTTCTTTCGGAACAAAGAAATCAGACAGCAGCATTTGGGATTTGAATTTATCAGGATTTTCGGGATTACTGCTGTCGTACTGTAAAATTTCAGTATCTAATCGTTGTGCCATGGATACTTTATCTCCTTTTTCGTTTCTGCTGTTGTTCAGCAACGATAAAATATTGGCCGATTTATCTACATAATCTTTATAAGCATCGGCTTTAGAAAAATAAAACTCATTAAATGTACAGTTATCATGATGAAGTTTGTTTTTCAGGATCGTTAAATAATATCCCGCAGAATAACAGCCTCCGGAAACGGTGGAGAAATAATCAATTTCGTTTAAAAAATTATGTTCCGAATTGTTTTCCTGAATTTCTTCTAATCCCAAAAGCACACCCATACTAAAGAACTGGGCTCTGGATCCTCCACCGGAAATCCCAATCCCTAAAGCAATATTGGGGTTTTGAAATTTTTTATCCCGCTCCTGAACCGATTTATAATCACTCAACGATACAGAAGGGATTGAATTATAATTGATTTCAGAAAATAACGAAATTTTATTTTGTGAAAAACCTATTTGAAAAAATAGAATTAGGAAGGCTTGATATCTGTATTTCATTTTGATCCAATTAAAAAGCTAAATCACTACAAGCGAAGTTAACAAAGTTAAAAATCACTGAATCAATTCTTCAAAAATTTGAAAATATTTAACTACTGTCTTTTAATTTCGTGCCCTGTAAATTCCTCCAAAACTGAAAACATTTCATCTACAGAAAGCACTTCGGTATCAGGATGGGATTTTAGGAAACCGGCGTTTAGTATTACCAGGTTTTCTTCTAATTCAAAGAAAGTATCATTATTTAGTAAATCCCTTGTTGGGTTTACTCCCTCCAATTTTCCTTTTAGAAATTTATCAATTTTAACACTGCTTAACAAGCGAACTCTTTTGGCTTGCGTCTGAAATAACTCTAAATGTTTTTCGGCACCAATTAATGCCAAACCTTCTTCGATTAATTCGTTCAGTTCTTTATTCCAGCGTGAATTATATACAAATTGTGCAAAATTACCTTCGGTATATTGAGAGGTATAATAATCTAAGTAATAACTCATCAAAGCATCTTCGTGAATCAAATCGTCGTCTATTTTTTCCTCACGCATCAGGTTGATTACCGAAATATTTGAGTTTATAACGTCCTGAGGATTTTCGCTGTTTGCTGCGGTTTCTGAAATAATGATTCTGCCGAATTCCATGAGAGTGTTGTTTAAGTTTTGTGATTGCAAATTTCGGTTAAAATAACTAACAGGAGAGATAGTAATTTGTTTTTATTTTATTTAAATAATTGATTAGCATTTAGTCTGGAAATATGAAACCAAAAAAGTAAATAAAGTTCATTTCTTCTTTCTGATATTTATAGTACTTTTATGAATTATAAGAGTGACGAATTGTAATAACTTATCAAAACAATGATTAACAAGTTATTATGAGACCTATTCATTTAAAAGATAAATTAATGATAGAAAGAATAGCATTAGAATATTACGTTTTAGATGTATTCTCTAACACAAGTTACAAAGGCAATCCTTTGTCTGTTGTTTTTACAAGTGGCGATTTAGAATTAGAAGTGTATCAAAATATTGCTAAGGAATTTGGCTATTCTGAAACTTCCTTTGTTTATTATTCCCATACACAAAAGGCACTCAATGTTCGCTCCTTTACACCTATTGGTTTTGAAATAGATGGCGCGGGACACAATTTGTTAGGTGCTGTTTGTGGTG
Organism: Flavobacterium sp.; assembly: GCA_039931915.1. GTDB lineage: Bacteria > Bacteroidota > Bacteroidia > Flavobacteriales > Flavobacteriaceae > Flavobacterium. Next base: position 26,881 of record JBDTRA010000013.1, read on the forward strand.
CATTATTAAAAAAATTACCCATATTTGAGGAACAAGATGAAAACAATCGTTTTGTAATTATGAAGAATTCCCCGATACCCATAACAGCTCGTTTTGATCCGGTCACGCAATATCCTATTGTACAAATGCATCAAAAACAGGCTGTTATTAAACATCAGATACCTACTTATAAAATAGCAATAGCACTTGGTTTTAAGATTGAAGATTTAGAAATTGATATCCTTGTCCCAACAGTCGTACAGACCGAAGTTGCACACACTATGGTTCCGGTTAGAAACAGACAACTACTGAACGATTGCGTTCCTGACAGCAAGCTTTTAATTGAGATTTCAAAAGAATATCAATTTGAAGGATTTTATTGTTTTGCCATTACCGATCAAAACCACGATCATATTGTCGAGGCTCGATTTTTCAATCCAATAATCGGAATACAGGAAGATCCCGCTACAGGAACTGCCGCCGGCCCTTTAATTGGTTTTTTGACAAAAAACAGATATGCCGAACTCAACAAAGAGTATAAAATTCTACAAGGTGTCAAGTTAAACCAGCCATCACTGATTGAAGTAATGAACAGAGGAAATGATATTTTAGTTGGCGGTTCATCTGTAATTACAATGCGTGGGGAACTTTATATATAGTCAAACAGATATTCCAAAGAAGAATCAATATCAAAAATATACAAAAAAAGCTGCATCAATAATGCAGCTTTTATATTTAATTAGAAAACAGAATCTTAGTTCGTTTTCATTGGCGGTAAATCAAATGCGATTGAATCATGTTCGAAATTGTTACGGTGTCCACCATCACAAAAAGGTTTGTTGGCAGATAATCCGCAACGGCAAAGACCTAAAGCAGCTCTTCCCTGTAATCCGTAAACCGTTCCTTCTGAATCCATGATTTCAAAATCACCTTCTATTTTTATTGATCCGTTTTTATTTATAATCAGTTTTGTCTTGCTCATAATTTTGCTCAGTTTTTAGGCAAAGGTTGCAAAATATATTGAGAACGATTTGCATTAATTTGTACTTTTTATAAGTGAAAGTGCTAGTTTAAATTAATTCTATTTTACTAAACCATTCCACAGGCCATATCAAAAATTCGAAAACGCTTTTAAAACCATATTCTTTTAATTTTTAATCTTGTTTTCTAAGATTGGCTGTTGCTGAGGCGGAATTCGTTTCTTTAAAAATAAAATCTGGCCTAAATGACTGGACTGATGCTCCATGACATGAAACCAACAATACTGGTTTGACCAGTCATATCGTTTTTGTACTTCGGCAAACCAGGCATCATCTCTCTTTTTTAACTCGGTTATAGTTTTTGCCCTTACTTCATTATAAATATCCAAATAATATTGTACGTCATGACCTTTGAACTCATCGCGGCCACCCTGATCTAAATTTAAAGCCGTGTTCCATTTTTTCTTTTCTTCTTCATTAAAATCCCTGTTTTCAAAAGTAAAAACCTGATAATACGCTTCAGCTGCGGCAAGATGCATGATTAAAGAACCTATTCTGTTGGCTTGCTCATCATGCAAATAATCAATTTCATACTGATTCATGTTTTTGACTGTTCTTTCAACCCTGTCTTTAAGATCCTCAAGCATTGAAATCATAGCGCCAATTTGCGGAAAGGCACCTTCAACATTTCCTATCTTTCCTGTCTCTTTGAATTTTATACCGCTTCCTTCTATCAATAATCCATAATTACCATCTGTACCGGATTTACTTGATGTGATTTTATATTCTTTGACTTTGACCATTTGGTTTTTAGCGATACCTAAATTCCATTTTGGGATTTCGTCGTTTTTTACGATTGTTTCAAAACTCGAATTTGAAAGTTTAACAGGTTCAAAAACCCCTTTGTCATTTTCTATAAACAACTCAAATTTATCGAAGTAAAATTTTCCATTATACAAGCATAATCCACCAAAACTTAATGATTGTGTATTAGCATCTATTGTTCCTTCTACTGTATAAGATTTCCATTCTTTTTCTTTAACAGGCCTGTCGCGCATATTATCAAAAAAACCTTCCTCTTCATTTTTAGTATCGGTTCTTGCCCATACTCCGGCCCAGGCATTTGGTTCTGTTGTTTCTACTTTTACAGAAGCAACAACTTTAAACTTTTTCTTGGTAGCGGTCTGGATATCTAAAGTCTGATTAAAAGAAGTCCAATCGCTCGAAATAATCTTTTGTGTTTGAGCCTGAGCCAAAACAAGATTTAAAAGCAGAAATAAAACGGTTACTTTTTTCATTTTCTATATTTTTTAAAAAATTTCTCAAAGATAATATAGTTTTTTAAAGAATTACCTTATTATTCTCTGAAATTTATTAAAACAAACAACAACTTCATTTTCATAATGGCGAATCGAATTCTACCGAATCTTGTTCAAACTTATAGTGATTTCTACCATCACAGGTTTTCTCTCAGTTTTCTGACAGCATGAATTTATTTACTATCAGATTCACCATCACTTTTTTGCTGATTCATTTTTGCGACTAAAGTTTTCAAGCGTAAGGCACTTTCCTTTTTTTCTCTTTGAATTTTAGCCTTTTTCCGATTTAGCAATTTGGTATGTAAAGCCTTGTTTTTGGTATTCTTTTCGGGTCCTTTTGCCATAATTTATATGCTTATGTAATTACGTTACAAATATAAGAAACGGAATTAGAATAATTTTTTGGGCGTTTCCCTTCGGGTCGGGCTATTCGCTGCAAGTCCTCGCACTTCCTTCGTCAGGCTGTGGGCTATCCGCTGTTATCCCTAACGCAATCCTGTTTTCATAAGAAATATAATTTATGGATTATTTGGAGTTAAAAAGATTATTTTTAACACATGAATACCTCTAAAAAAACAAAACAAATGAAAAACCTAATTATTATCCTTATTTCTCTTTTATCTTTTTCAGTATATTCTCAAAACAGATATGAATTACAAGATGAAGGGCAAGAGAAACTGTACCTTTCAGACACTATTACAAAAATGGCCGAGAAAAAAATCATTACCAATGAGCCAATTGTTGTAATCGATGGGGTACCTTATCGTTTTCAGGATTTAGAAAAAGAGAAACTTCCATTGTTAAAGAATGAAATTCAGAAAATTATTGCCATTGACAAACAAAAAGGGATCAATATTTTTGGAAATTTTGGAGAAGCCGGAGTTCTAATTGTAACAACATTCAAAAAAAATAAACAATAATATAGATTTGAAAAAATCGACAGTACAAATTGAAATCCCTGTCCATGGCAACAATATATATGAACAAAATACATCTATTCTCTATTCTATTTTTAATCACTTTACATTCAAATTCCCAAGAAAGCAAAACAATACAGAAACTAGATACAGAACTTCAAAATTGTTTAGACGACACTCAAAACAACATGATGAATTGTACATTTGAGTATTATACCAAAATAGACGATTTGCTTAATGTAACGTATAAAAAAATCAGAGCGATATTAAGCAAACCAGAACAGGAAAAATTAAAACGTAAACAATTGGTATGGCTTAAAAAAAGAGATTTATACTTTAAAAAAATCGCAGCCCAAACATCATCCGATCTTGATGGTGATCATTCTTCTCAGGATTACCGAATGATTTATTCCCATGAAAATGCTCTGTTTCTGAAAGATAGAATTATTGAATTAGAAAAGTATTTAAAAATTAAAAAACCTTGACTTACTTTTTGTCGGCACGGAATTACAAATCTGCGATATCAAAAGACTAATGAAATCTAAACACATGAAAAAAAAATTACTGATACTAACCACATTCATTATTCTAAACGCCTATTCTCAAGAAAAAAAACTCTGGGCAAAATCGATTATCAATCAAAAAGCACCAAAATTGGTTGTAGAAAAATGGCTTTCGGAGAAACCTGAAACAAAAGGTAAATTTATACTAATCGATTTTTGGGCAACGTGGTGTGGTCCCTGCAAAATAGCCATCCCGGAATTAAATCACTTTAAAACAGAATTTGAAAGCGATTTAATTGTTATTGGTATCAGCGATGAAACAAAAGAGGAGGTAAATAAACTAACGACTCTCAAAATAGAGTATTACAGCGCCATCGACACGAGAAGAACCATGTATGATACCCTTGAAATACAAGGTATCCCACATTGTATTTTAATAGATCCTGATGGTATTGCACGCTGGGAAGGCTATCCCATTTTAAACGGTTATGAATTAACTTCGGAAGTAATAAAAAGTATTATTGGAAAGTATAAAACCGAAAAAAAATCAGGAAACCATCAACAAATAAATTGATTTGAAAAATATTCTCGTACTCTTATCTTTTGAATGATTCAGTGCAATTGATAGGTTGTGAATTTGCTGTCAAATTTTAATAAAACCAAAATGAACCCAACCTTCTTCTCCAGCCAGGAAAAATTCAGAGCATGGTTAGAAAAACATCACCAAACAGAAACCGAATTATTGGTTGGTTTCTATAAAGTAAGCAGTAAAAAACCTTCTATGTCCTGGTCGGAATCTGTAGATCAGGCACTTTGTTTTGGATGGATCGACGGAGTCCGAAAATCAATTAATGAAGAAAGTTATTCGATTCGTTTTACCCCGAGGAAGAAAACCAGCATTTGGAGTGCAATCAACATCAAAAAAGTCAAAGCACTCACTAAAGCCGGACTCATGACCGAAGAAGGTCTAAAAGCCTTTGACTTAAGATCAGAAGAACGCTCCCGAATTTATTCGCACGAAAAAGAACCATCTGTTCTGACTCCCGATTTTGAGAAACAATTCAAAGACAATAAAATAGGCTGGGATTATTTTAACCAACAAGCACCTTCGTACAAAAAAGTAATGATTCACTGGATTATGAGCGCCAAACAGGAAAAAACAAGAATTTCAAGACTTGAAAAAGCAATTAATATAAGTTCGGAACAAAAGCGGATGTTGTAAAAAATCAAAGAATTAGTTGACTGCCATTTCTGAAAAAGTTTTCTACATATTGTCAGACTGAGCGAAGTCGAAGTTTTACTCGAAGTGATTCAGCGCACGAAACTTCGACTTCGCTCAGTCTGACAAACAGGAATCAAATAAAAAATTTTGAATGCGATTTCTCATTCCCTGAAATGATAAATTGGAACCGATTTTTAGCCCGGATAGAAGTGAAAACCCTTTTGTGGCGGGGTTCGCCACAAAAGGTTATAACGGATAGCCGGAAATAGCTCCTAATAAAAACCATAAAACTCTCAATTCTATTGCTTATTTTTGCACTCAATAAAATTGAAAGATGATACAGAATCCTAAAAGATATACCATTACGGCGGCTTTGCCTTACACTAACGGACCTATTCATATTGGGCATTTGGCGGGGGTTTATGTGCCTGCAGATATTTATTCGAGATACTTGCGTTTGCAGGGAAAAGATGTTGCGTTTATTTGCGGAAGTGATGAACATGGCGTTGCAATTTCGATGAAAGCCAAAAAAGAAGGGGTTACGCCACAGGAAGTTATTGATAAATATGACGGAATTATCAGGAAATCATTTGCTGATTTCGGAATTTCGTTTGATAATTATTCGAGGACTTCGGCTAAGATTCATCATGATACAGCTCAGGAATTCTTTAGAAAATTATATGAAAATGGTGATTTTATCGAAGAAGTTACGGAACAATTGTATGATGCAAAAGCGGATCAATTTTTAGCGGACCGTTTTGTGGTAGGAACTTGTCCGAAATGTGACAATCCGGAAGCTTATGGTGATCAGTGCGAAAAATGCGGATCTACTTTGAATGCGACAGATTTGATTAACCCAAAATCTACCATTACCGGAGAAACTCCAATTTTAAAATCCACCAAACACTGGTTTTTACCTCTTGACAGATATACTGATTTCCTGAGAGAATGGATTTTGGTTGGACATAAAAATGACTGGAAACCGAATGTTTACGGACAGGTTAAATCATGGGTTGACGGCGGATTGGAACCTCGTGCGGTAACGCGTGACCTTGATTGGGGAATTGATGTTCCGGTTGAAGGTGCCGAAGGAAAAAAACTTTACGTTTGGTTTGATGCGCCTATCGGATACATTTCATCAACCAAAGAATGGGCAGCACGTGAAGGAAAAGACTGGGAACCGTATTGGAAAGATGAAGACACGAAACTGGTTCATTTTATTGGGAAAGACAATATTGTTTTTCACTGTATCATTTTCCCTGCGATGCTTAAAGCCGAAGGAAGCTATATTTTGCCGGATAATGTTCCTGCAAATGAGTTTTTGAATCTGGAAGGAAACAAACTTTCGACTTCTAAAAACTGGGCGGTTTGGTTACACGAATATTTAGAAGATTTTCCGGAGAAACAAGATGTTTTGCGTTATGCATTAACCTCAAATGCTCCTGAAACTAAGGATAATGATTTTACCTGGAAAGATTTTCAGGCAAGAAATAATAATGAATTAGTTGCGATTTTCGGGAATTTCATTAATCGTGTTGCTGTTTTAGTTAACAAAAATTACGACGGATTTATACCAACACCAAACGAATTTACAGAAGTTGATGAAGCCGCTTTAGCTGAATTGAAAGCATATCCGGCCGTGATTTCAAGTTCGGTAGAGCGTTACAGATTCCGTGAAGCTTTGGGCGAATTAATGAATGTCGCTCGTTTAGGAAATAAATATCTTGCTGACGAAGAACCTTGGAAAGTCATAAAAGTAAATCCGGAGCGTGTAAAAACTCAATTATACGTAGCCTCACAAATTGCGGCAGCTTTGAGTATTCTTGCTGAACCCTTTTTACCTTTTACTGCTGCTAAATTGTCAGGAATCCTGAAGAATGAAGGTAAATTGAAATGGAATGATGTTTCTGAGAATTCAGATTTAATTCCATCTGGACATCAAATTGGTCAGAATGAATTGCTTTTTGCCAAAATAGAAGACGAAGAAATACAAAAACAAATAGATAAATTGGAAGCTACAAAAACAGCTAATATCGCTGAAAACAAAAAAGCTGAACCTCAAAAAGAGTTAATTCAGTTTGAAGATTTTGCAAAAATGGACATTCGCGTCGGGACAATTCTTGAAGCAGAGAAAATGCCAAAAGCAAACAAGCTTTTGGTTCTTAAAGTAGATACCGGAATTGACGTTCGCACCATTGTTTCGGGAATTGCCGAAAGCTTTTCTCCGGAAGAAATAATCGGAAAGCGTGTTTCTGTTTTAGCAAACTTGGCTCCAAGAGCGTTACGTGGTGTTGAAAGTCAGGGAATGATTTTAATGACCACAAATGCCGAAGGAAAATTAGTTTTTATAAATCCGGATGCTGATGCTCCGAATGGGGAAACTGTGAACTAAAGTTTTGTAAAAAATTTAAATTTTTAAGATGTTCGTTTGTGCATCTTTTTTTATTCTATCAATTTATATTTGTAGGTTTGTCTCTACAAAAAAATACAAGGACGAATCTTAAACTTAATTAAACGAAACATGATATTTTTGAGCCACAATTATAAAGACAAAGAAATTGTAGAACCAATTGCTGTAAGCCTCTCTACTGTTTTTGGAATGGAAAATGTTTTCTATGATAGTTGGTCAATGCAGCCTGGTGAAGGCATTATCGATAGAATGAATCAAGGTTTGGAAGAATGTCGTTATTTTTTCTTTTTTGTTTCTAAAAATAGTTTAGCAAGTAATATGGTAAAATTAGAATGGCAAAATGCTTTATATAAAGCTACACAAAATAAAGCTAAACTAATTCCTGTGAAATTAGATGATTGCCTAATGCCGGCCATTTTAATGCAAACTTTATATATTGACATTTATGGAAAAGGGATAGAATATGGCTTAAGTCAAATTATTGATGTTATTAATAATAAAAACACATTTATACAAGGCGTACAGACTTATGAAAATATTCGAGCGTATGTCACTGAAAAAAATATTGGAAAAGAAATCGAATTAGAAATTAGAGCTGAAACTTATCAGGAACCAATGTAAAAATATATTTTGTTAGTAGAAAATTCTGAAAATGAAATCCAAATAACTTGTCCTGAACTATTAAATCCAACTGGCGATAGATTCTTGAAAGATATTGATGTAACTGATAATTACAAATGTAATGGAATTTATTATTTTGTAAACAGAGCTACCATACCAAAATTCCCTATAAGATTCACAATCAAGAGTACCTCAGGAATTCCAATAAAATTTGTTGGTGTAATGAAAGCTGTTGGTGAAAATTCAATAAGATTAATACCTTTGATTCCTCAATGATAATATTCAAAAACCAGCTATCGAAAATGGACGAAACAAAATCAAAGTAGCCAAGTTTTATAATAATGATGAAGTAATTTCAGAAATGCCAGAATGGCTAAAAATAAATAAACTACTATTTTTATTATAACTTCGCCTATTTATAAAGGCAATAATATTTCAAATGAAGATAACAAAACCAAGATTGGCCTTAATCTGCGGCATACTTTGTATTTCAATCTTCCCTATATTAATTAAATTGAAACTGGCACCATGCTTGATTTCGGCTTTTTACCGAATGACATTTGCGGTGATTTTGCTTTTGCCTTATGTACTTTTGACGAAAAACTTTAAACTTCCCAATCTAAAGCTGACTCTTTTAGCGATACTTTGCGGAATTTTATTTTCTTCGGATGTTGCCGTTTGGAATATTGCCATTCAGGATTCGAGTGCTACTCAGGCTTCGTTATTGACTAATTTATCCCCGCTTTGGGTTGGCATTGGTTCGTTTTTGTTTTTAAAGTCAAAACCTGCAGCTAACTTCTGGATCGGAACAATTGTTTCGTTATTCGGAATGGTGACTTTGGTTGGTTTTAGCTTTTTTATGGAATTGAATTTTGATCAGGCTTTTCTGTTTGCAGTCCTCTCCGGAATTCTATATTCGATTTATCTTTTGGTCAGTAAAAATGTACTTTCTAAGGTTGATGTTTTATCCTTTATGACCATTAGCTTATTGGCTTCGAGTATTTATTTAGGAATCCTTTGTTATTCTTTAAATGAACCTTTTACAGGATTTTCGAATACCGGGTGGTTTGTACTCATCCTTCAGGCAGTAATTTGTCAATTGTGTGCCTGGTTGTCGATCAGTTATGCAACACAACATATGCGCGCCACAAGGGTTTCTCTAAGTTTGTTGAGTCAGGCAATAATTACTTCAATATTAGCTTGGTTGTTTTTGGAAGAACAAATAACTTTACAAATGGTTTTCGGCGGAATCATTTTGCTTTTCGGAATCAGAATTACTTTTTACGATAAGACGATTTCATTAAAGAAACTGTTTTCCAGCAAGTGAATGGCACGCTGATGACGCAGATCGAAATGGATTTACGCGGATTTATTTGTAATTAACAGCTAAAAAGTTTCACGCAGATTCTACAGATTTGAGCAGATTATTTTTTTAATCTTTGAAATCATCTTAATCTGTGGCAAAAAAATTAGAGAAATTCGGGCAATTCGTGGCAAAAAAACTGAAACAAAGAAAACTTGAAACTTGAAACAAAACATATGTTACATAGAACCAAAATCCCAAATTTAAAAGTAATCGCATTTGATGCTGATGATACTTTGTTTGTAAATGAGCCCTACTTTCAGGAAACCGAACATAAATTTTGTGCTTTGATGGAAGATTATCTTTCGCATCAGGGAATTTCACAGGAATTATTCAAAATCGAAATTGAAAACCTGCCACTATACGGTTACGGAATCAAAGGCTATATTTTATCGATGATTGAGGCGGCAATGAATATTTCGAATAATACGATTCCCGTTGAGGTGATTGAAAAAATCATTCAATACGGAAAAGAATTATTAGAGAAGCCCATCGAGCTTCTTGACGGAATCGAAGAAACCCTGCAGGCTTTACATGGCAAATACAAGCTGGTTGTTGCTACAAAAGGAGATTTAAAAGACCAGCACAGCAAACTGCACCGTTCCGGATTAGGACATTATTTTCACCATATTGAGGTGATGTCTGACAAACAGGAAATCGATTATGAAAAATTGCTGGGCCGTTTAGACATTCAGCCTCATGAATTTTTAATGATTGGAAATTCACTAAAATCAGATGTTTTACCGGTCTTAGGAATCGGCGGTTATGCTGTTCATATTCCGTTTCACACCACTTGGGAACATGAAAAAATCAGTCACAAAGTAGAACACGAGCGTTTTAGTTCATTCGAAAAAATTACCGAAGTCGTTCATAATTTACTGTAATGAAAACACTTTTAGATTTAGAGAACTGGAACAGAAAGGAGCATTTTGCACATTTCAAACAAATGGAAGAGCCTTTTTTTGGTGCAACTGTTGAAATTGACTGTACCAAAGCCTATCAAACTGCCAAAAGCCTGAATGTTTCTTTTTTTATCTATTATTTGCACAAAACTTTAGTCGCTGTGAATTCAATTGAAAATTTTAAATATCGAATTTCCGGAGAGAAAATTTATATCAATGACCGCATAGATGCTTCGGCAACAATTGGTCGGGAAGATGGCACTTTTGGATTTTCATTAATTGAATACCATCCTGATTTAAACATTTTCGAAAAAACAGTTTTGGCTGAAATCGAACGAATTCAAAACACTTCAGGACTTTTCACCCGATCATTTGATGATGATAATCTGATTCATTTCTCGGCAATTCCGTGGCTGAACTTCACTTCGCTTTCACATGCAAGGAGTTATACTTTTCCCGACAGCTGTCCTAAAATTTCTTTTGGAAAAATGATTACCTTAGACAATGGTAAAAAAACTATGGCAATGTCTGTACATGTTCATCATGGCCTAATGGACGGATTGCATCTAGGTCAATTTGTTGATTATTTTCAAGAATTAATGAATCAGTAAAAAGATTTCGGAACAATATTTGAGCGTAAAAACACATGAAAAAATTATTTCTCCTTTTCTGCATCTCTTATAATGCTGTCTTATTAAGTCAGACGATATTGAATTCTTTTCCATTAAATCTAAACAATCCATCAGAAAACGGGCAAATCCTAAATATCGAAGATGCAAAAACCAATGACATCTATGTTTTCGCAGCAGATGATAAATACATCAATATCTTAAAATACAATAAATATCTTTTTCTGACGAACCAATATACTGATTCTCTAAAAAGTGCAGAAAACAGATCTATAATTGGACATAGCATAAGTGATGACGGAAATCCAATCCTTTATTGGGCAACAGAGAATTTAAGAAATATAAGAATTATTAAATATTATCTTGGAACAAAAACTTCAAAGGCTTTAAACTTTGATTTACCGTTAAGCAATGAATACATCATCACTTCCTTCCAAAAAAACAATATTTTTTATATTCTTTCGAAAGAAACAAACAAACAGCATTTATTGCTTTATGAATTTAACAATGGAAACTGTGAGGTAAAAATGTTTGATTTATCGACAATACCATTTCAAAATGATAATGGACAAAGTTTGGCTTTTAACACCATTATTCGATATTTTCCAATTGAAAAAATGGATGCCGACAATTTTAATACGCTGGACAAAACCAGTAGCAAAAGCAAGATGTACGTACTAGACGGGCATATTCTTTTGACATTTGATTACAGTTTAAAAAAGACACAGGTTTTAAATCTAAATCTGGAGACACTTGGTGTTACCGAGAAAAATTTTGATCAGCCAATCTCAAAAAAATCATCAAAAACTTCAAATTCATTTTTTTACGAAAATAAATTATTGCAAATCAAGGTAAGTAACGAAGAGCTATTGTTTGACATCAAAGATTTCGATTCAGGCACAATCCTTAAAAGCGTTGCTGTTTCAAAAAATGATACCATCCGTTTTAAAAATTCTCCTTTATATTTACAGATAAGTGATAAAAAACCTCAGGAAATAAAAACTACAGGCAAATTTTTAAAACAGTTATCGGCTTTAAATGCCGGAATATCAGCTTTTAAAAATGCGAAAAACACTTTTATATCATTGGGCGGATTTGCAGAATACGAGGTTTCAAATTATAGTTACGGACAGAACAATTTTTTTGGAGATTTTAATGACTATGGCGGTTATTCGCAATATACAAGCAAATTGGTTTTCTTTGATTCTATGCTCAGTTCAGATTTGGAATTTGTAAGCAACAAACAATCCGGACCTCTGGCTATTGATAATCTTTTCTATTATCTAAGTATCAATAAAAATATTTCACTGCAAAATATTCTTAAGCTAAAAGATTACTATATTTTAGGCTATTACGACCAGAATTCAAAACAATATATCATGCGTAAATTTACGGATGGTTTTATGAATGAAGACAACGGAAATCCAATTATGAATAAGGCGATATTATCAAAACCTGCAAAATTTGGTAAGATTAAGTTTATTGAGAATTAATCCAAATGTTCCTATGTTTTCCGGGATTCAAAAAAGGGTTTGAATTATTTTTTTTAACTTTACAAAAAAGACACTATTATGTTATCAAAAAATATTGAAGCAGCTTTAAATAAGCAAATCCGTATAGAGGCGGAATCTTCGCAAACTTACCTTGCAATGGCTTGTTGGGCTGAAGTACACGGACTAGAGGGAATCGCTCAATTTATGTACACCCAATCTGACGAAGAGCGTGCACACATGCTTAAATTGGTTAAATATATTAATGAACGTGGCGGACATGCACAGGTTACTGACCTAAAAGCACCAAAAACAAGTTATTCAACTTTTAAAGAAATGTTTGAAACACTTTATAACCATGAAATTTTTGTTTCAGAATCTATTAACGAACTGGTACACATTACGTTTGAGGAAAAAGATTATGCAACACATAATTTCTTACAATGGTATGTAGCAGAACAAATCGAAGAAGAAGCGACTGCTAAATCTATTCTGGACAAAATTAACCTGATTGGGGATGATAAAGGCGGACTTTACTTGTTTGATCGTGATATTCAGCAGTTAACAGTTACAAGTTCAATTGCTATCAATCCAAAATAAAAAAGTTAAAGTTTATTTAGAATACATAAGAATAACAATTATTCTTTTATATTTGTCTCAGTTTTATAATTGAGATGATCGTGAGCAAGAAAGACAAAGTTAAAGACAAGGACAAGAAGAAGGATAAAAAGAAAAAGAAGAATAAAGAAATTCTTGTCAACATTAAGAAGATGGAGAACTGCAAGTCAACTTGCTGTGAGAAATTTAAAAAGAGCGAGAATAAACGCTGCTCACGTTGTCCTATGTATGACTTAATAAAAAAAACTGCTTAAATTATATAAAGAACCCACCAAAATTTGGTGGGTTTTTAGTTTGAACTACAGCCGTCTTCTGTTCTAAAAAGACTCAAATGCTTAATTATGAAAAACCACATTACTATACCTAAATCCAGTCTTGATTTTTTGCGTCAGCTTAAAGAAAATAATAACAAACCCTGGTTCGAGGCAAATAAAACAAATTACTTAACAGAATTAAATCATGTTGAAACTTTTGCAGATACTTTGCTTCAGGAACTCTCCAAAACCGATGTTTTAGAAACGGCTTCCGGGAAAAAAAGTGTATACCGAATTTACCGTGATATCCGTTTTTCTAAAGACAAAACTCCTTTTAAAACCTTTTGGGGAGGCAGCTTTACCCGGGCAACAAGTGAAAGACGTGGTGGTTATTATTACCATCTGGAACAGGGAAACAGCTTTTTCGCCGGTGGTTTTTGGGGACCAAATGCTGCAGATCTAAAACGAATAAGAAGCGAATTTGCTCATGATTCCAGTCCAATGCAAAAAATACTGAATTCAAAATCTTTTGTCAGCACTTTTGGAACTTTACAAGGCGAACAGCTTAAAACAGCACCAAAAGGATTTGATATCAATCATGAAGCCATCGACTTGCTTCGCTACAAACAGTTTTTAATTATTAAACGCTTTACTGATGATGAAGTATTAAGTCCGCTTTTTTTAGAACAAGCTTTAGAAACATGTAAAAACATGAGACCTTTTTTCGACTATATGAGCGAAGTGCTTACAACCGATATAAATGGTTCTTCCGTGTTATAAGTTACATTTTAATTCAAAATAAAAAACCCGATAGCCTTATCAAAGCCATCGGGTTATATCAAATTTAGTCAAACATTATTTACTTAAAAGTAAAATCTCATTGACAACCACTTCAGTTATATATCTTTTCTCTCCGTTTTTGTCATCATAACTTCTGTGTGTTAATTTTCCGTCAATGGCAACTTCTTTTCCTTTTACTACATATTTCTCAATAATTTCAGCCGTTTTTCCCCAGGCTGTAACACGGTGCCATTCTGTTTGTTCTACCTTTTCACCTTTATCATTGGTATATTTGTCATTGGTAGCAATATTTAAATGTGCTAATTTTTTTCCGTTCTCTAAAGTTTTGATTTCCGGATCGTTCCCTACATTCCCAATTAATTGTACTCTGTTTTTCATGGCGTATAATATTTAAATGTTAGTATAAAATTGAATTCGTTCGTCAAATTCAACATGGCAAAGATGCGGTGACTCAAAAAGTTTATTCGGTTGCAAACTATTTACTTTCGGTTGTAACTATTTGTAACCGTTTGTAAATGGAAATATTTTACTACATTTGGGATAAATCACATATATGCAAACTAAGATTAACAAGGTTGAATTACGAAATTTAAAATTTGAAGATTACAAAGAACTAAAAAATTCAATGGTTGAATCCTATCCGGAAATGGCTAATTCATATTGGAGAGCTAATGATATTGAAAAATTACTTTCTATATTTCCTGAAGGACAGTTGGTGATTTTAGTCGATGGCAAAGTGGTTGGTTCTGCATTATCCCTGATTGTTGATGAAAAATTAGTTGACAAAAGACACAATTACAGACAAATTGTTGGTGATTATACTTTTTCTACCCATAACCCAAACGGAGAGATTTTATACGGAATAGATGTTTTTATCCATCCCAATTATCGCGGATTGCGCTTAGGCAGACGTTTGTATGATGCCCGAAAAGAATTATGCGAGCAGTTGAACCTGAAAGCAATTGTTTTTGCAGGGAGGATTCCGAATTATGCGCAACATTCTAAAAAAATGACGCCAAAAAATTATATCGACAAAGTAAAACATAAGGAACTGCATGACTCGGTACTTTCGTTTCAGTTAAGCAATGATTTTCACGTTTTGCGAATCATCAAAAACTATTTGGAAGGTGATGAGGAGTCAAAAGAATTTGCAGTCCTTTTAGAATGGAATAATGTTTATTATGATGAAAGCCCAAAACTGATTAATCTCGAAAAAAGCGTCATCCGTTTAGGATTAATTCAGTGGCAGATGCGTCAATTGAATAATGTGGAGGCCTTATTCGAACAAGCAGAATTTTTTATAGATGTAGTTTCGGGTTACGGAAGTGATTTTGCTTTATTTCCCGAACTTTTCATTGCACCTTTAATGGCCGATTACAACCATTTGTCAGAAGCCGAAGCTATTCGGGAACTTGCCCGTCATTCTGACCCCATCAGGAAGCGTTTTCAGGAATTTGCCATTTCGTATAACATCAATATTATTACCGGAAGCATGCCTCATCTGGAAAACGGCAACTTATATAATGTTGGTTTTTTATGCAAAAGAGACGGAACTTCCGAAATGTATTCTAAAATACATATAACGCCAAATGAGGTTCATCACTGGGGAATGAAAGGAGGATCTGAATTTAAAACATATGATACTGATTGTGGTAAAATTGGTATTTTGATTTGTTATGACGTAGAGTTCCCTGAACTTTCAAGATTATTGGCAGATGAAGGCATGAATATTTTATTTGTACCTTTCTTAACCGATACACAAAATGCCTATACACGAGTAAAACATTGTTCTCAGGCTCGTGCGATAGAAAACGAGTGTTATGTTGCCATTGCCGGTTGTGTTGGTAATTTGCCAAAAGTAAACAATATGGACATCCAGTTTGCTCAGGCTTCGGTTTTTACACCATCTGATTTTGCTTTTCCAAGTAATGGTATCAAAGCAGAAGCGACTCCTAATACCGAAATGACTTTGATTGTTGATGTGGATTTGAATTTACTCAAACAGCTTCATGAACACGGAAGCGTACGAATTTTAAAAGACAGACGAAATGATTTATATGAAATTAAAAAAATAAATCCATGAAAACATGCCTCGAATGCTCCGAGAAAATTGTAGGTCGGGAAGATAAAAAGTTTTGTTCTGACGGTTGTCGGAACGCTTACAACAACAAAATAAATAAAGACAGTACTAACTTCATGCGAAATGTAAACAACAAACTCCGTAAAAATTACCGTATTTTATCTGAATTAAATTCCGAAGGAAAATCTAAAGCAACAAGGGATAAAATGATAAATAAAGGTTTTGATTTTGATTTCTTTACCAATATTTTACAAACCAAAACAGGAAATACCTACTACTTCCTGTATGACCAGGGATACCGCTCCTTAGACAATGATTATTTTATGCTCGTAAAAAAAGAATTTTAGTACTTATATTATCATGAAAAAAAGCCCCACTTCGATACTAGCCTTTATATGTGTTTTAATAATTCTGGCTGTTATATTTGCTTCGATGATGCCTCAATGGATTTCTAAAGATGAAGAAGCCCTCGCTGATTTCTCAACAGAACGAGCATTCAATCAGGTTAAAATTATAGCACAGAAGCCACATTATGTAGGCACAACAAATCATGAATTAGTTGCCAATTATCTTAAACTTGAATTGAACAGGATTGGTTTGGAAACTACTGTTCAGGAAGGATTCACGCTCAATGATAAAGGCGTTTTAGTGAAATCCAAAAATATCCTGGCACGCATAAAAGGAACCGACAACTCGAAAGCTCTTTTATTGCTTTCACATTATGACAGCGCTCCGCATTCTTTTTCTAAAGGAGCAAGTGATGATGCTTCGGGCGTTGCTACAATCCTTGAAGGTGTCCGTGCTTTTTTATATGCCAAACAGCCCCATAAAAACGATATTATCATTCTTTTTTCTGATGCTGAAGAATTAGGATTAAACGGAGCAGCACTTTTTGTCAGCAAGCATCCATGGGCAAAAGATGTCGGTCTGGTTTTAAATTTTGAAGCCAGGGGTTCTTCAGGCCCAAGTTATATGCTGATGGAAACCAATAAAGGAAATGAAGCCCTTGTAAAAGAATTCTCGAATGCAAAAGCTCATTATCCGGTTTCAAATTCGTTGATGTACAGCATTTACAAAATGCTTCCAAACGATACTGATTTAACCATTTTCAGGGAACAGGGAAATATTCAGGGATTTAACTTTGCTTTTATCGATGGACATTATAATTACCATACCCAGCAAGACGATATACAACATTTAAACAAAACAACACTTGCACATCAGGGAGCGTATCTGATGCCTTTATTAAACTATTTTTCGAATACTGATTTAAATGCAACGAATGCTACGGGAGATGATGTCTATTTTAGTGCACCGTTTTCATTTATCAGTTATCCGTTTTCATGGGTTTTTCCAATGACAATTATTGCACTGAGCTTATTAATATTTTTCATCTTTATTGGAAAAATAAAGCACCTTATCTCTTTCAGGGATATTTTAAAAGGTTTTGTACCATTATTGGGTTCTGTAATAATTGCAGGTTTAGTAACTTTTTTAGGATGGAAAATTATTCTGCAGATCTATCCGCAATACAATGATTTACTAAACGGATTTACTTATAACGGACACGCTTATATTGGGGCATTTGTAACACTGAGTATTGCAATTTGTTTCGCTTTTTACCATCATTTTTCAGAGACAAAATCTGCAATGACCCATTTTGTTTCCCCTTTGCTCCTTTGGATTGTCATCAATATGTTTTTAGCCAGTAGCCTGACAGGTGCCGGTTTCCTGATTATTCCGGTTTATTTTGGAATCCTTTTATTTGGAATCTATGTCCTAACTCAGCGGTCAGGTTTAGGATTAAATTTATTGTTCAGCATTCCGGCATTAGCAATTGTAGCTCCTTTTATTGTGATGTTCCCAATTGGTTTAGGGCTAAAAATACTATATGGCAGTGCTGTGCTCACTGTTTTAACCTTTGGTTTATTACTTCCCATATTTGGTGGTTTTGTAAAAAAAGGAGTCTGGACTATATTCTTTTTTGCTCTTTCAATTGCCTTTTTTATATATGCAGGTTATCATTCAGATTACGAATATGGAAAAGCAAAATCAAACAGTTTAGTTTATATTTACAACGCTAACACAAACACAGCTGTCTGGGCAACTTATGACGTAAACTTAGACAACTGGACCAAAAGCTATTTAGGAGAAAAGGATCAAAAAGCAGTTGGTTTGAATGATTTTCCGATTACCAGCAAATACAATTCACGTTTTACTTACAGCGCACTTGCACCTGTAGTTGAAGTGCCAAAACCAACCATAACATTCCTTAAAGACAGCGTGGCAGGAAATAATAGATATTTAAAAATAAAAATTACCCCAAACCGAAAAGTAAACCGCTACGATATTTTTGCCAATCCTAAAATGACATTTTATAATTTTAAGGCAAACGGTGTTTCAGCTTCAGGGCAAAAAGGAAATCGTTTAAACAGAGATGATATTAAGATGTTATGTTATTATGTGGTGAGCAATGAACCTTTGGTTTTAGATTTCTACATCAAAAAATCGTCCATTTTTGATATGGATTTAATAGAAAGTTCTTTCGATTTATTGACGAATCCTTTGTTCAGCATCAAACCAAGAAGTGACTGGATGATGCCGACTCCTTTTGTTCTAAATGATGCTGTTTTAATTCAGCAGAAAATAAAAAAATATACGGCACCATTGGATTTACCGCTTCAGATTACACCGCTAAAAGACAGTATCGTTATTACAAAAGACAGTTTAAAATCAGTTGTTAAACCTAAATAAAACAAATAGTATGGCAGTGAATATTTCTACAATTATCCTGAATGCTTCAAAAGAAAAAGTCTGGAATGCTTTGACACAGCCAGATCTTGTAAAACAATGGCAATACGGAAGCGATTTAATAACTGATTGGAAAGTCAATAACGAAATCAGATTCAGGAATGAATGGGAAGGTCAGGTTTTTGAACAATGGGGAACTGTCTTGGAAGTTATTCCAAATCAAAAAATTAAATATTCATTGTTTTTTCCACGGCCGGAATTAGAAGACAAACCTGAGAATTATTTCATAATGAGTTACATTTTATCTGAAGAAAATCAGAAAGTAAAACTTGAAATACTTCAGGAAGACAATCGCCCGGGCGCTGTACAGGAAGAACCACAAGGCGAAGAGAATCCGATTTTACAAGGCTTAAAAACTTTAATCGAACCATAATTGGTTTAGGTGAAATATAAAAAGGGCAAACTTTAAAAAATTAAAGTTTGCCCTTTTTTTTAACAGGCGCATTCTATTTTCAAACCCGTTTGAATTCCTTTTGTGCCTTCGGTAGTATAACCGCCTAACTTCCACCACTCGATTCCTCCAATCAGTTCTTTTACTTTAAAACCAAGTTTAGCCAAATTCAAGGCACCTTTTGTCGAAGCATTACAGCCAATTCCGTCACAATACGTCACATACAAAACCTCTTTGTCCAAATGTTTTGTACTTTCAATCGTCATTTCCCGATGTGGCATATTAATCGCAGTCTGAATATGTTCTGTTTCAAAACCAAATGCTTTTCTGGCATCAATTACAATTACATTTTCTCCGTTGTTCAAAGCAGCAAACAAATCTGACGGATCCCATTCGAATGCTAATTTGTTTTCATAATGTTTAATTTGTGCTTCCATTTTATTTACAGTTTTAATGATTTACTTTTCCAAAAGTAGCCAAATTCTAAACACCATAAAAACGAAAAGAATTCATCTATTACATTACTTTTTTTCATAGAAAACCATCGCAAAATTTTGTTTCTTTGTTTATTAATTCTCTGAAAAATGGAAATACGTCATTTACGATTGATAAAAGCGATTGTCGAAGAAGGAAGCATCACCAAAGCGATTGACAAACTTCATCTGACACAATCGGCCTTGAGCCATCAGTTAAAAGAAGCAGAATATCAATTGGGTACAGCCATTTTTTTAAGAACAAATAAAAAACTTGTTTTAACCAAAGCCGGTGAAAAAATCTACGAAATCGCCAATGAAATCTTAGACAAACTCTCACAAACGGAATCTCAGATCAAACAAATGGTTTATGGGGAACATGGGGAAATCAGAATTAGTACCGAATGTTTCTCGAGTTACCATTGGCTGCCTTCGGTTTTAAAGCAATTTCATCTTTTATATCCAAATGTTGAGTTGAAAATTGTTACCGAAGCGACACATGTTCCGTTACAAAAATTACTGGAAAATGTAATAGATATAGCGATTATCAGCGATCAGATAAAAGATAATAACATAAAGTACATCGAACTTTTTCAGGATGAAGTTGTCATGGCGGTTTCAGAAAATCATGCCTGGGCAGATAAAAAATATGTCGTTGCCGAAGATTTTATCAGCGAACATCTTTTGATTCACTCACTTCCTATGGAAACGGTTACGATTCATCAATTTTTTTTGGCCCCTGCTAAAGTAACACCAAGAAAGATTACACCTTTACCATTAACTGAGGCTTCCCTTGAAATGGTCAAAGCTGATATGGGCGTAATGTCGATGGCAAAATGGGCATTATTACCACATCTAAAAAACAGCCCAATAAAAGCCATTAAAATTGGCAAAAACGGCTTAAAGAGAAAACATTTTATTGCCATTCGGGAAAATGAGAATTATCCTGATTATTTTCATCATTTCATTACCTTTTTACAAACCGAAATTAATCTTCAATGGAATATTCAATAAGAAATTGTGAACCACAGGACTTGCCTAAACTGGTCATTTTATGCCAAAAACATGCAGAATTTGAAAAAGCTGACTACTCTCCTGAAGGAAAAGAAGAAGGTTTGAAAGAAGCATTATTCAGTAAAGAACCAAAATTATTTTGTATAGTTGTTGCTGTTGATAAAGATATTGTTGGATATGTTTCTTATAATTTCACGTATTCAACCTGGAGCGCAGGAGATTTCATTTACATGGATTGTTTATTTTTGGAAGAAAAAGCCAGAAATCTTGGAATTGGAGAAGTTTTAATCAATAAACTGAAAGAAATTGGCAAAGAGAAAAACTGCGTCAACATGCAATGGCGAACTCCACAATTCAATGAAAGAGCTATAAAATTCTATCACCGAATTGGCGCAAAAGGAAAAGACAAAGTGTGTTTCTTTTTGGATTTGTAATCTGTAATGAATTTTCATCAATCAAATCAACCTTTGCAACTTTGTATCTTGTACCTCTGAACCATCAAAAATGAAACAAATTAGTATTTTAGGCTGCGGTTGGCTGGGATTGCCTTTGGCGAAAAAATTAATCGAAGGAGGACATTCGGTAAATGGGTCGACAACTTCAGAAAATAAACTTCCAATCTTGAAAGATCTTGGAATAAATCCTTATTTGGTTACGCTTGAAAGCGAAAGTGTTTCAGAAACGATAAATTCGTTTTTAGACAAAAGTGATGTTTTAATTATAGATATTCCGCCGAAATTAAGGGGCAGCACAGCGAGTTTCTCGACTTCGCTCGAAATGACATTCGTTAAAAAAATTGAGAACCTGATTCCGTTTATAGAAAAATCAACTGTAAAAAAAGTACTTTTTGTCAGTTCAACCTCTGTTTATGGAAATGAAAACGGCACGATTACCGAAGAAACAAATCCAAATCCAGATACAGAAAGCGGCAGACAACTGCTTTTAGCGGAAGCTGTTTTACAAAATAATCGAAACTTCGAAACTACCATTCTACGGTTTGGAGGATTAATTGGGGAAGACCGCCAACCTGTGAAGTTTCTCGCAGGAAAAGAAAACCTGGAAAATGCAGATGCACCTGTGAACCTAATTCATCAAAATGATTGTATTGGTGTGATTCAGGAAATCATCAATCAATCAAAATGGAATGAAGTTTTCAATGCTGTTGCGCCCTTCCATCCTACACGCGAAGCATATTATACACAAAAAGCTATAGATTTAGGGTTAGCTTTACCAAAATTCAGCTCTGAAAAATCAAATATCGAAAAGACAATTTCGAGTGAAAAAATCGAAAGTATTCTAAACTATGAATTTAAATTAGAAAATTACTAAAAGCCCTGATGTCAGGCTGAGCGGAGTCTAAAGTTCACCTCTGCTTTCCTTTGAATAAATTTAAAGTTTTTTATCAAATTCAAAGTAAAGGCGGAGTCGAAGCCCTTCTGCATATCATAAGCCTTCGACTTCGCTCAGGGTGACAAAAACTATTTTAAACTTAAATTAACTTACATAACTTATATGGTTTAAAACAAAAACTTTGCGAACTTTGTAGTTAACTAATAAATGGAACAGACAGCCTACATAGAATCTCCTCTCGGAATCACCACAATTATTGGTGATGAGGATGGTATTTCGGTTATTTCAGTAATGAAAGAAGGAGAAGTTTCTGCCGAAATTCCGGAAGTCCTGCAAGAAGCTGTTCTACAACTCCAAGAATATTTTGAAGGTAAAAGAACTGATTTCACCCTCAAATTAAATCCAAAGGGAACTGAATTCCAACAAAAAGTATGGAAATCATTACTCGAGATTCCATATGGAAAAACGGTGAGTTATATGGATCAGACCAAAAAACTCGGCGATATAAAAGCGATTCGTGCAGTAGCATCAGCAAACGGTAAAAATCCGCTTTGGATTGTTGTTCCGTGTCATCGCGTAATCGGAACAAATGGTTCACTTACAGGTTATGCAGGAGAAATATGGCGCAAAAAATGGCTTTTGGAACATGAAAACCCAGTTAAACAGCAAAGTTTGTTTTAGTTTTTTTTAAAATAGTAAGAATTTTACGCATATTTGCAAAATAACTTTAAGCATAAGAGCTAAGTAAGTCTAACCACCTAATATCTAAGAAGTCTACAAAGAAATGATTGAAAAAATAAACCTCAATAACATTCTATTTTTAGATATAGAAACCGTACCAGAAGAAGAAAATTTTAATTTGCTTGACGCCGAAATGCAATCGCTTTGGGATCATAAAACACAATACCAACGAAAAGACGAAATCTCCCCGGAAGAATTTTATGACCGCGCCGGAATCTGGGCTGAGTTTGGTAAAATCATTTGTATTTCGGTTGGGTATTTTACGATTAAAGGCGACATCCGAAATTTTAGGGTGACCTCCTTTTTTGGAGAAGAAAAAAAGATCCTTCGCGATTTTAATAATCTGCTGAACAATCATTTTAATCAGGTGCACCATGTTTTATGCGGGCATAACGCCAAAGAATTTGATATTCCGTTTATTGCCCGGCGTATGATTATCAACCAGATTGCTATTCCAAACAAGTTAAATTTATTTGGAAAAAAACCTTGGGAAATTCCACATCTGGATACTTTAGAATTATGGAAGTTTGGTGATTATAAGCATTTTACTTCTTTAAAATTATTGACCAAAATTCTTGGAATCCCTTCTCCAAAAGGTGATATCGACGGAAGTCAGGTTGCTCACGTTTTTTATGTGGAGAAAGACATCGACCGAATTGTGACCTATTGTGAAAAAGACACGATTGCCGTCGCTCAGATTTTCCTGCGTTTACGCCGTGAAGATTTATTGATTGATGATGAAATTATTCATGTTTAGTTTTTTAAAATGTACAAGGTCACAAAGGTTCATAGTTTAAATTTGTTGAATTTAAATGTTTAAAAAAATGACGTATCAGGAAATATCACATCATCGACTTGTTTCGCAAAAACTCTACAAAACAAGTCCAATTTCATCTCAAGAAATCGTACATCATTTGGGCGCCATGCAGGCTCAGGATTATGCAATGGCGAAATGGGCAATAGGTTCCCGTTGTGATGCTACCGAAAAAAGTATTGAAGAAACCATTAATTCCGGAAAAATAATTCGGACTCATATTTTACGGCCAACCTGGCATTTTGTTTCTGCCGATGATATTTACTGGATGCTGGATGTTTCAGGAACTCAAGTCAAAAGATTCACAACTTCTATCATTAAAAAATATGGTTTGGATGACAAAAGACTCCATCACATTAACTCTTCTATTGAAAAAATAGTAGCAGGAAACAATCATTTAACACGGAACGAAATTATGCAGGAACTCAACATCAAAAAGACTTCCAGCGACGATTTTTTGAGCGCTGCCATTATGATGAATGCCGAATTGGATGGGTTGGTCTGCAATGGAAAAATGAAAGGCAAACAAATTACTTATGCCTTATTGCAAGAACGAGTTAAAAAACCTCAAACCAAATTGACTAAAGAGGAAGGTCTTGCAAAATTAGCCAAACGTTATTTTGAAAGCCACGGTCCTGCAACATTCCTTGATTTTTCATGGTGGTCGGGTTTTTCTCCAACAACTTGTAAATTGGTTATTAATTCAATAGAGTCAGAACTGAATTCAGTTGAAATTGAAAATCAAAGGTACTGGTTTGGAACTGATTTTTCTAATGACGATAATTTCCGCGAAAGCGTTCACTTTCTTCCGGCTTTTGATGAAATACTTATTTCATATAAAACCCGTGAAGCTTCCATTTTATTGGAACATCAATCGAAAGCTTTTACGAATAATGGTATTTTTAAACCGATTATTCTGGAAAACGGAAAAGTCATCGGAATCTGGAAAAGAACAATCAAAAAAGATCATGCAAAAATAGAAACACAATTTTTTAATGTAACCGAAAATCATAAAAAAGCAATTTTATTTGAAGGCATTAAATCTTTCGAAAAGTATCTGGAAACTAAAATCATTATCGAATAAGTCAAAATTTTGGCAAAATTATCCAGTTTCTAATAAATACTTCGGTTTTCATAAGTAAAATCTTTGTGCATTATATTCTGAAATAATTACATTTACAAAAAAATATAATTATGGTATTAAGTAGATTCTGGTTAGCTATTTTTATTTCTTCGATTGCCTTTATTGTAGTCAGTTTGTTTACTGCCAATACGTATACTATTGATTACGTTTTGAATGGAAAAAAAGATGACCCGGTTCTGATTTCTGAAAAATACGCTGAGCAACTTCCTGCTTTTATCAAAGACAGTATCAAAAAAGCACCGGAACAAACCATGATTATCAATCGTGACACATTAAATGCTGACACGACTTATGTTTATAAAAACAAAACCGTAAAAATTTTCAGCGGTGTCCAAAAATCTGACGGTTTATTACCGACTTGTAAAAGCACTTTGCTCGATTTAATCCTTCCGCTTATTGCCTATCTGGCTTTTTTCTGTGGATTAATGGAACTTTTAATCATTTCAGGAGCATCCGGAAAATTAGCTAAAGCATTGAGTCCGGTATTTGTAAAAGTATTTCCGAGTATCCCAAAAAATCATCCTTCAATTTCGTACATGACATTAAACTTTGCCGCTAATTTCTTGGGATTAGATTCTGCAGCCACCCCATTTGGCCTGAAAGCCATGGAAAGTTTACAGGAAATAAATCCCGAAAAAGACAAAGCCAGTGACGCGCAGATTATGTTTATGTGCCTTCATGCTTCAGGTTTAACCTTAATAGCAACTTCTATTATAGGTTACCGCGCCGCGGCAGGTGCGAGCAATCCCGCAGATGTTATGCTCCCATGTATAATTACTTCGTTTATTGGTACAATTGCCGCTTTCCTAATTGTTGGGATCAAACAAAAAATCAATTTCAAAAGTGCTTCCTTGGTTATTGCGCTTATGGTCTTAATTGCTGCTATTGTTGGTTTGTTGATGTATGTGAATCATTTAGATTTAATCGGGAAAAATTATTTTACCTCAAATCTTTCGGGATTAATCTTATTCGCCATCATCGCTTTTACATTGATTTTCTCATTTATTCATGAAAAGAAATTTAAAGAAGCAGATACCACAGTTTTTGATTCATTCGTAGTAGGAGCAAATAATGGAGTCAAAACCGGAGTTACTATTTTCCCTTACGTTTTAGGTATGTTAGTCGCCATTTCTTTATTTAGAAATAGTGGTTTATTTGAAATTATCAGTAATGGTATTGCCTTTATTTTTTCGAATATGGGTGTAAATAAACAAATTACTGATGCCTTGCCGGTTGCGATGCTTAGACCTTTTAGTTCTGCCGGATCACGAGGGTTTTTGATTGATTCAATGAATACTTTTGGTGCAGATTCTTTGACCGGAAGACTGAGCAGTATTTTTCAATGTAGCGCCGAAAGTACTTTTTATGTGATTGCTGTTTATTTTGGTTCTGTAAATATCAAAAACACCCGTTATGCTTTAGGCACTATGCTTTTGGTGGATGTAATTTGTGTGATTACGGCAATTTTTGTGGCTAGCTGGTTTTTTTAATTTCATTTTTAAACTGGATTAAAATCCAGCCCTACAATATCTGCCGAGCCGATGGCTCTTATTATACATTCATTTTTAAACTGGATTAAAATCCAGCCCTACAATATTGAATCGAGCCGATGGCTCTTTATTGACAAACTTTAAAATTCCGTAGGAATGATTATTTTGTAGCAACGGATTTCAATCCGTTGAAATAAAAGGCAAACATTATAAAGTTCCGTAGGAACGATTCATGTTGACAACATTTTAAACACATACACAAAACATTAAATGGCAAATACTTATCATCAGATTTACATTCAGCTAGCTTTTGCAGATTTACAATATTAGTCGAACCGATGGTTCTTTATTCAAAAATTGTAAATTCTGTAGGAATGATTTATTTTGTAGCAACGGATTTCAATCCGTTGAAATATAAAGATGCATATCGAAAAAGTTCCGTAGGAACGATTCATGTTGACAACGAATTTTAAACACAAAAACATACATATTAAATGGCAAATACTTATCATCAGGTTTACATTCAGGTAGTTTTTGCAGTAAAATATAGAGAAGCAATAATTGCAGAAGAATGGAAATCAGAATTACTTGGTGTAATTGGAAATCTTATTAATGAATCCGGATGTAAAACAATTATAATCAATGGCGTTGAAGATCATATTCATTGTCTTTTAGGTTTAAAACCTACAATTTCTATTTCTGAATTAATGAAAATTGTAAAAGCAAAATCATCAAAATATATTAATGACCATCGTTTAACCAATTCAAGATTTGAGTGGCAAGAAGGTTATGGTGCATTCTCTTATGGACAATCACAAATTGATGCAGTTTATAAATATATTGCAAATCAAGAAGAACATCATAAAAAGCAAAATTTTAAAGAGGAATATTTACAGTTTTTAGAGAAATTCAAAATTTCTTTTGATGAAAAATATGTTTTCGATGACTTGATATGAATCGAACCTACGGCTCTTCACTACATTTGATTTGAAATTTAACTGGAATAAATTCCAGCCCTACAATATTCAATCGAGCCGCTGGCTCTTACTTTTGGGTTTTAAAAATTTCTTAGAATGAGACAAGAATGAATTCCTGCACAATATTGAATCGAACCAATTTGGCTCTTAATTTGTCTTTTTAAAAATTCCGTAGGAATGAATCATATTGTAGTTGAAAACAGATTTGAACGTCTAAATAAGTTCCGTAGGAACGGATCATATAAATATTCACAAAATTTAGATGAGTTTCATAACCAACAATAAACTTCATAAACACGTATAATTCAAATTCTTTCTTAGTAAATAATTTTTAACTTTGTCAAAAACAAAGAAATGATTGATTTTATATACCGGGACCCTTATCCAATTTTAAAGGATGATACCCAATACCGCAAAATTACTTCTGATTTTGTAAAAGTTGAAAAATTTGGAGAACGCGAAATTCTTACTGTTGATCCAAAAGGATTAGAGTTATTGGCTGAAGAAGCTTTAACAGATGTTTCGTTCATGTTGAGAACGACACATTTACAAAAACTTCGTAAAATTCTTGACGATCCGGAAGCAACTGATAACGATCGTTTTGTGGCTTACAATTTACTGCAAAATGCTTCTGTTGCTGCCGAAGGTCAGTTACCAAGCTGCCAGGATACCGGAACGGCAATCGTAATGGCCAAAAAAGGCGAAAGCATTTTTACCGGTGTTGATGATGCTGAATGGCTAAGTAAAGGAATTTTCAATACCTACCAAAAATGTAATTTACGTTATTCGCAGATTGTCCCGATTTCAATGTTTGAAGAAAAGAATTCAGGATCAAATCTTCCGGCACAAATTGATATTTATGCTAAAAAAGGAGCTTCCTACGAGTTTTTATTTATGGCAAAAGGTGGCGGATCTGCAAACAAAACCTATTTATACCAACAAACAAAATCATTACTGAACGAAAAATCTTTGGATGCTTTCATTCGTACAAAAATAAAAGACTTAGGAACTTCGGCTTGTCCACCATATCATTTAGCTTTGGTAATTGGCGGAACTTCAGCGGAAGCGAATTTAAGTGCCGTTAAAAAAGCATCTGCAGGATATTATGATAACCTTCCTACTTCAGGGAATATGTCAGGTCAGGCTTTTCGTGATTTGGAATGGGAAGAAAAAGTTCAGAAAATCTGCCAGGAAAGCGCAATTGGTGCCCAGTTTGGCGGAAAATATTTTACACATGACGTACGTGTAATTCGTTTACCGCGTCATGCTGCTTCTTGTCCTGTAGGATTAGGCGTTTCATGTTCTGCTGATAGAAATATCAAAGGAAAAATTACCAAAGATGGGATTTTCGTTGAACAATTAGAAGTAAATCCAAAACAGTTTTTACCGGACACTGCACCACATTTGGAAGCTCCGGTTGAAATAGACCTGAATATGCCAATGGCTGATATGTTGGCAAAACTTAGTCAATATCCAATTAAAACCCGTTTAAAACTTAACGGAACTGTAATTGTAGCCCGTGATATTGCACATGCCAAAATCATGGAAATGTTAGAGGCCGGAAAACCAATGCCTGAATATTTCAAAAATCATCCCGTTTATTATGCCGGACCGGCAAAAACTCCGGAAGGTATGGCTTCAGGAAGTTTTGGACCAACCACTGCAGGTCGTATGGACGTTTATGTTGATGAGTTTCAAAAACATGGCGGCAGCATGATTATGTTGGCAAAAGGAAACCGTACCAAACAAGTTACCGATGCATGCCATAAATACGGCGGATTCTATTTGGGATCTGTGGGAGGACCGGCAGCTATATTGGCACAAGACAACATCCTGAAAGTAGAAGTCGTTGATTTTGAAGAACTGGGAATGGAAGCTGTTCGTAAAATTACCGTAAAAGACTTCCCTGCTTTTATTATTACGGATGATAAAGGAAATGATTTCTTTGCTAATTTATAGTTTTTAACTGCCAAGTAACACAGCTTTATACTATGTCCGAAATATTTTTAAATAAAGAAGCCGCCTTGTATTAGGCGGCTTCTTTTTGTCGTGTTATAATATTAAAAAACAGAGATTATTTCTTTATGAACTTTTTAGTAACTCTTTTTTGACCACTATTCAATTCAATAATATAGATTCCCGTACTTAATTTGCTTACATCAATTGGGCTTTCAGACAATTGACCTGAACTAACTTGTTGACCCAATGCATTTGTAATTTTAAAACTAGAACCCTTTTGCTCCGATGATGATGATGAAATATTCAATTCATTTTCAACAGGATTTGGATATAAAGTTATTTCAGGACTGGCTTTATCTGTATCAGCAACCAATTCATTAACAACTACAGTTCCTGCAGCGGTAATGTTTATTGAATAATCTTCTACTTGTCCATAAGAGAATGCCTCACATGCTGTTGGAACGGCGTTATATTTCATAGAAACTCTCATTCTTGTAGTTCCTAAAGTTGCCGTTGCAGGAATTGTAATTGATCCTGTAACCGGAGTAGTTGTCGAAGCTGATTTTGTCCAGACTGTTTCGCCTGAATCAGAAAAATCACCATCTTTATTATAATCAATAAACACAGCATAACCTTCACTGTATACTGAAGAAGTCCATGTTGGTGTGATCGTAATTGTATATGCTGTTCCTCTGCTGGCATTCGTAGAAACCGATGTTAAGTTTTCATAACCTGTTGTTCCGGTAGAAGTATTATTAATAGTCCCAAAAACAACTTTCCCTATTCTTTCGTCTGCTGCACTGTTTCCTTGTGATGTACAATAGCTTACTGAACCTGCAAGTGTAGTTACACTTACTGTACCGCTTGAAGCAGAAGTATTTCCAGCCGCATCTTTTGCTTTTACAGAAAATGTATAAGCTGTTGAAGCTGTAAGCCCGGTTACTGTATAACTTGTAGTTGTAGCAGTTCCTTTAAGAGTGGTTCCCTGATACACATCATATCCTGTAACAGCAACATTGTCTGTTGATGCAGTCCAGGTTAAATTAGTTGTTGTTGCTGTAGTTCCAGAAGCTGCTAAAGCAGTTGGCGTTGTTGGCGCTGTTGTATCACTTGATCCTCCAGAATATGCTGCTCCAACACCTACCGCATAAAATGCATTTGTTGTTGCAATAACTTCGGCAGAACCTGCTCCGTATAAATCAATAGCGGATTGTATTCCAGAAGTTCTGGCATTTGCATAAGTTGAATTGGATGTTAAATAAACACTTTCTAATCGAAAAGCAATTTTTGCAGCTTTATCAATTGTTATTCCGGTAACGTTATAGGCATTTCCAAGATCATTTGTACCTGATTTACCTATAGACAGGATATAAAACCAGTGATTTAGCACACCTGAATTGGTATGAACACCACATTGGTCATTACTGCTTGTTGGAGTACAACTCACGTTTACCCAATAAGTTCCGCCATAAGTATCCGGCTGACCTTCAGAATTTGGATCGCTCATAGAACGTAAAGCTAAATGACCTGTTCTTCTTTCAATATCTTCACCAATTAACCAGGTAGATTTTGTAGGTGCAGCACGATATTCGATACAAGCTCCCCAAATATCGGAGAAAGCTTCATTCATCGCACCTGATTCTTTTTGATATGCCAAATTTGCTGTATATGTACAAACAGCATGACCTATTTCGTGTCCCGCAACATCCATTGCAGTTAAGATGTCAAATCCTCCTGTTCCGCTACCATCACCGTACGTCATAACACTTCCGTTCCAGAAAGCATTATTATTGCTTGAATATCCGGCTGCGATTAAATTATAATGCACATAACTTTTAATTTTTGCGCCGGCATTATCATAACTGTTTCTGCCATGCACTGCCGACCAGTAATCATATGTCATTTCGGCTCCCCAATGTGCATCAAGTGCCCCATTGTCTTTATTTGTGTTGTTATACTCAGCAGCAGTCCAGTTATTATCTGCATCTGTAAAATTTGTAGTTGGATACGTTGCTGTTCTGGCAGAATTATAAGTCTGAATTCCATTTCCGCGGGTTCCGTCAAGCAAAATATAAGAAGATCCGCTTAATGTAGTCTGAATAGTTTGAGTCCCACTGTAACGAGTCGCTGCATTTGCCGCTACAACCGCCATTTTTAAATTCGAATTCTCTTTTTTAGATGTCGCATCAACAACTTTTGAATTCCCATGGCTGAACTCGCCAAGATGTTTTATAGTTGCATTATAAAACAATACTTTTCCGGTCATGGCATCTATATATAAATCACCACGACTTAATGGGTATGTCGCATAAATATCAAATTTATATGCTAAATTAACTTTATCTGCAGTTCTTTCTGTTCCCTGGGTTTCCATATCCGGCAAAAAAACCAACTCGCCTTTAGGCTTTTCATAATCCATTGCTGCGGCATCTTCCGGAGAATCCCAAAGATATTTCTTAGCACCTGTATAAGCAACGGCTTTGTTAAAAGCTTCCTGAGCCGAAAGTTTAGGTGTTACAGCTACATTTTTGATATTGTAAAATTCACCATTCATGGAAGCAAGCTTACCATTTTTAGAATGTAACGTATAGTTTGCGAATTCTACTTTAATTCCTTGTTCGAATAATTGAAACTTTTCATGAGTAAAACCTTCACGGTCGGATTCTGTTTTAATTTTCGCGAAAGACTGATTGTCTTTTAAACCTAACTGCTCTTTAAAAACAGCATTAAAATCAGAACCTTTATAGGTTGATTGAGCACTAAAAGTGATTAGACTTGGGAGTCCGTTTTCAGATAAATTTTTCTGACTTACACGTTTGTCAGTTATCTGCGAAAATGCAGTTAAAGAAAATGTGAGCATAACAACTGTCGTAGTGACAATTTTCGGTAATGTTTTTTCCATAATAAAAGGGGTTTAAAATTGGTAATGGATTAAAAAAAACAAAAATATTTAATGTAAGTAAATACTTTAATTTATGGCAAAAATATCTTAATTTTGTTATTTAATCGGTAAAATTTGCTTTTAATCGATGAAATGCAACGCTTTTTATCTTAAACACACTTTTATTTAACAATTTGTAAGGATTTTATAAAAATATATACGGAAATTAATATATTATTGAATCACAAAATGTTGCAAAACAGACTTCAGTGATTACTTTAAAAAATAAAACAGACTATTTCTTAAATTTTCCTATAAAAAAAGGCCGGCTTTAAAAAAGCAGGCCTTTGATAGAATTAATAAAAAGAAAATTATCTTATATCCATTTCCGGGATTTCACCTTCAATAATCAAATTAGCTTCGGTTGAAGCGATGATATGCTCTACAGAAACTCCTGGCGCACGTTCTAAGAGCTTAAAACCCTTTAAAGTTACTTCGAGAACTGCCAGCTCAGTTACTACCTTTTTAACACATCCGACGCCGGTTAACGGCAAAGTACATTTTTTTAGTATTTTTGATTCACCTGCTTTGTTTACGTGTATCATCGCAACAATGATATTTTCGGCAGAAGCTACCAAATCCATTGCACCCCCCATTCCTTTTACCATTTTACCGGGAATTTTCCAGTTGGCGATATCTCCATTTTCAGAAACTTCCATTGCACCGAGAATAGTTAAATCTACTTTCTGGCTGCGAATCATTCCAAAACTAAAAGCTGAGTCAAAGAAACTCGCTCCCGGAAGTGTTGTAATCGTTTGTTTTCCTGCATTAATAATATCAGCATCCTCTTCTCCTGCAAAAGGAAAAGGGCCCATGCCAAGAACGCCGTTTTCACTTTGAAATTCAACCGCAATATCATCTCTTACGTAATTCGCAACCAAAGTTGGAATCCCGATACCGAGATTAACAAAATATCGGTCTTTTACTTCTTTAGCAATTCGCTTTGCAATATCTTCTTTACTAAGTGCCATAATATAATGTGTCGATTAGAGAATTTGATAATTAGAAAATTTTTAAAATAATTATCTAATTGCCTCATTTTCTCAATTATCTAATTTCTTTGTCTTACAGTTCGTTGCTCAATACGTTTTTCAAACTTTTCTCCCTGAAAAATACGTTGCACCATAATTCCGGGTATGTGAATCTGATTGGGATCAAGGGTTCCAACGGGAACTAACTCTTCAACCTCAGCAATAGTAATTTTTCCGGCTCCGGCCATACAGGCATTAAAGTTTCGGGCTGTTCCTTTAAAGATAAGATTTCCTGCCTCATCACCTTTCCATGCTTTTACAATAGCAAAATCAGCTTTGAAGGCTTGTTCCATAATATGCATTTTACCGTTGAATTCACGAACTTCTTTTCCTTCGGCAACTTCGGTTCCGTAACCTGCCGGTGTAAAAAAGGCGGGGATTCCGGCTTGTGCTGCACGGCAGCGTTCTGCTAAAGTTCCTTGTGGGGTGAGTTCGACTTCTAATTCTCCGGAAAGCATCTGACGTTCGAATTCGGCATTTTCACCTACATAAGATGAAATCATTTTTTTGATTTGTTTCTTTTGAAGAAGTAATCCCAAACCAAAATCATCAACCCCTGCATTGTTTGAGATACAAGTTAAATCTGAGATTGTTGTATTTACTAAGGCTGCAATCGTATTTTCGGGAATCCCACATAAACCGAAACCTCCAAACATAATCGTCATACTGCTTTCGATTCCTTCAATAGCATCGTGAACATTATTTACTTTTTTTGTTATCATAACAAAGTGTCTTTATTAGCGCATTCTTTTGATAAAAATAAGATTTTTAGATGAAATTATAACGATTTCGTAAAAAAATAAAACAACCTATTCAAAAAAAATATCCTTTTGCATCCTTCCAAATTTCAGAAGCTACAAAAGGATATTTTTTATTTAAAAGAGAGCTTAAATTATAGCTCGAACTCGTCTGTATTCTGTTCTGTTTCCGTAGTATCTTTTACAACTGCAGGTCTGGTATAACAATCTACTTTTATTGAAAGATTTGCCGGACGTTCAAACTCAGATTTTGAAACCTGAAGATTTTTATCTGCATAGCATAACTTCATAAAATAAGCCCAAACCGGTAATGCTGCAGTAGCTCCCTGCCCGTAAGTCAGACTTTTGAAACGTGCTGAACGGTCTTCACAACCAACCCAAACACCTGTTACTAAGTTAGGAACCATTCCCATAAACCATCCGTCGGACTGGTTTTGTGTTGTTCCGGTTTTACCCGCAATTGGATTTGTGAACATGTATGGATATCCTGTCCAACGGTTATCGCCACTTCCACCACCCTGCGTACGTAAACGTGCACCTGAACCGGTTTCTGTTACGCCCTGAAGTAATTTGATTACGGCAAAAGCAATATCTTTATTTAAAACATCGTGTGATTCCGGGATTGGCTCATAAATAACCTCTCCGCTTTTATTCTCGATGCGGCTTAAAAACTGTGGTTTTACATACACTCCCTGATTTGCAAATGTACTGTAAGCGGCAACCATATCTTCAACTGTAATATCAACGGCACCCAATGCAATTGAAGGCTGTACAGGAATTTCTGTTTTAACTCCCAATTTCTTAGTTAACTCTACAACAGCTTCCGGACCGGTTCTGTCAATTAATTTTGCTGAAACTGTATTAATTGAGTTTGCCAAACCTTGTTTTAAAGTTACCATTCCGCGGTATCTGTTATCTGAGTTTCTTGGCTCCCAGTCTTCAGTTACATGGTGACGTCCTTTGTGGATCATAAATGGTCCGTCAAGAATTGAATCACAAGGAGACATATTCAATTGTTCGATTGCAGTAGCATAAACAAATGGCTTAAAAGTAGAACCTACTTGTCTTGCTCCCTGCCCAACGTGATCATATTGGAAATATTTATAATTGATTCCACCAACCCAGGCTTTGATATTTCCGGTCTGTGGTTCCATAGCCATTAAACCCGATTGCAGAAAGTGTTTGTAATAACGAATAGAATCTAATGGAGTCATTGTTGTATCACGTTCGCCTTTCCAGGTAAATATGCGCATTTTAGTTTTTACCTTGAATGAGTTTATGATATCGTCCTCACTTTTATCCATATCCTTCATGCTCGACCAACGTGTAGAATTCTTCATGGCCTGCATCATGATACGATCTGTTTCAGCTTTGGTAATATTTACGAAAGGTGCATTTTTATTGGTTTTCATTTCAATAAAAAACTGCTGTTGAAGATTTTTCATGTGAGCAGAAACTGCCTCTTCGGCATATTGCTGCATTCTGGAATCGATAGTTGTATAAATTTTCAGTCCATCTTTGTAGATGTCATAATCCGAACCATCCGGTTTTTTATTTTCAGCAACCCATTTCTTCATATAATCACGAAGATATTCCCTGAAATATGTAGCTGTTCCTTCGCGGTGGCTTTCTAATTTGAATTTTAAAGCAATTGGTAAAGCCTGTAATTTTTCTTTTTCTGCCTCCGTAATCATTTTTGCTTTTTCCATTTGGGAAAGCACTACATTACGACGGTTTTTTACTCCTTCCGGGTTTCTAACCGGATTGTATAATCCTGAGTTTTTGAACATTCCGACCAAAATAGCCGATTCGTCCATCGTTAAATCTTTAGGATCTTTAGAAAAATAGGTCTGTGCTGCTGAACTGACTCCAACCGAATAATTTCCGAAATCATATACGTTGCAATACATCGCCAAAATTTCATTTTTGGTATATTGTCTTTCCAGGCGAATGGCAATAATCCATTCCTTTATTTTTTGTACAATTCTGAACGGAAGGAATTTAGAACCTTCTCCGTGAAATAATTGTTTTGCTAATTGTTGTGTTAATGTACTCGCTCCTCCATTGGTTCCTAAAGTAAAAACAGCTCTTAAGGTTCCACGTCCGTCAATTCCGGAATGATCATAAAAACGAGCATCTTCAGTTGCAACCAAAGCTTCTACCAAACTTTTTGGTAAATCTGAATATTTCAACTGCGATCTATTCGTTTTAAAATATTTACCAAGCACAACTCCATCTGACGAAATGATTTCGGTAGCCAGATTAGAATCCGGATTTTCTAAATCTTCAAAAGATGGCATTGATCCGAAAAGCCCCCATGAAGCGAATAAAAAGAATGCCAAGATACCTACAAGACCATAAGCAAAAATTCTCCAGAATTTTTTTTGATAGTATTTAATATCTTTTACTGTATTTGTTTGATTGTTTTTTTTAGCAGCCATAACTATTTTCTAATCTTTTTGTTCTATTCTAAAACCTACATCCGTAATACCTTCTAATTCCTGAACTCCGGGAATTTTACCCGATTCCCTAACGGCTTGTTTGATATGTACTTTATACTTTCCTCTAAATTTAACTCCTTCTTTAAAATAAAGTTTGCTTTCTTTAATATCCGAAAAACCATTACCCAAAAGAGTTCCGTCAGGATTTGCCATTTCGTACTCAAGTGTATCTACTTTTGTAAATCCGTTTGGCGTTTCGATGGCTACAATTAAAAATAAATTTTTAAAAGGATAATTGTTATTATCTCTCAAATTAACAAATAAATTGTATCGTTTTGTGGAGTCTAAAACCGGCAGGTCAAAAGTTACGATACTGTCTTTATGCCAGGCACTTCCAACAGATTTATACTCATCAAATACTCTTTTTTTATCACAGGAAAAAAGAAGTATAGCTGCCAAAATAAGGATCCCGCTATTTTTTATTCTCATTTTTAGTAATAATTATAGGTTTTCTGGGTTCAGCTGGTTTAGAATCATTCGGTTTATTTGACTTATTCGAATGATTTGGTTTGTTATTATTTGGCTTGTTCGGTTTGTTCTGATTTTCACCAGCTGGTTTAATATTGTTATTTGCCTGCGGTGGTTTGTTTGGAGTGGCCACAATTGCATTTTCAGCAGTAGGTTTACGTTTTCGATTTGGTTTTTTCTTCTTTTTTGGCTGATCAAAACGCGTTAAGCTTTCCTGACCCATTGCATTATTAAAATCTTTTTCAGGTTCTAAAACCACTTCAATTGCAAAATCTTCAAGCGAAGAAACTTTGTTTTTTTGTTTATTTTCGGCAATAATTTCTTTTACCTGATCAATTTTTAAAACATGCCAGTTTGCAAAATTATTCGTGTAAGCAAACCACATTAAACCTTTGAAAATATCTTGTTTCTGGCAAATTGCATCTCCTTTTTCGGTTACTAATTTAGTATCGTAATCCGGAAAATCTTTCAACGCATCCATGTATGTATCCAACTCATAGTTCAGACAGCATTTTAATTTTCCGCATTGTCCTGCTAATTTTTGTGGGTTCAAAGAAAGCTGCTGATAACGAGCTGCCGATGTATTTACACTTCTA
This sequence comes from Flavobacterium sp., assembly GCA_039931915.1. GTDB lineage: Bacteria > Bacteroidota > Bacteroidia > Flavobacteriales > Flavobacteriaceae > Flavobacterium. The sequence continues at coordinate 64,428 of JBDTRA010000013.1, forward strand.
AAATCTGTCAGCCAGGTTGAGCAGCAAAGCTCTCTTCCGCAAGAACCGATTCCACCCAAACGTGCAGCTTCCTGACGGAAACCTACTTGTTTCATTTCGACCCTGGTACTGAATTCTTTCGCAAAATCTTTAATCAAAAGTCTAAAATCCACCCTGTCATTTGCCGTGTAATAAAATGTAGCTTTTGAACCATCTCCCTGAAATTCAATATCTGAAATTTTCATTTCCAGCTTATGCTGAATCGCCAATTCACGGGCACGAACTTTCATTGGTTCTTCACGATCACGTGCTACAGACCAAATATCGATATCTTTTTGAGATGCTTTCCGGTAAATTTTCGGGATTTCATTGCTTTCGTGATTGACTCCTTTTTTCTTCATTTGAATTTTTACCAATTCTCCTGTCAAAGTAACAATCCCAATATCATGTCCCGGTGATGCAACAGTTGCTACAATATCACCAATACTTAAAGTTAATTTTTCTGTATTTCTAAAAAATTCTTTGCGTCCATTTTTAAAACGGACCTCAACACAGTCAAAAATTGCTTCTCCATTAGACGGGCTCATGTTCGCAAGCCAGTCAAAAACCGTCAATTTATTGCAGCTGTCGGTGCCGCAAGTCCCATTATTTTTACAACCCTTTGGCGCACCGCCATCTGAGGTTGAACAACTTGTACATGCCATAATTATATATGTAGTGTTGCTAAAGTGCAACTTAAGTTCATAAACGTTTGAACGGTAAAGATAGTATTTTTTTTAGTTTGCTTTTTATCATTAAAGTTTTAAAACATCAATGATAAATGTTTAGATAAATTCTAATTCTATGCTTTTTGTTTAAGTATCCTAAAAATCTCAAGTGATTTGATAAATTATCAAATCATAATTTAATTGTGTTGTAAGATTTAATCTCTTTTTTAAAAGATTTAATATATATATTTGGCATGTTTAAAAAACCTTAAACCAAATCAAAATGATGATATTTAAAACCAACGGATTCTTTTTGAAGCATACAGCAATCTTCATAGGAATTCTTTTTTTACATTCCTGTCAGACAGAAGAATTAGTAACCTCTCAACAAAAAAGTACAACAGAAGCAAAAACATGGTTTGATAAATATCAATCAACTGGAAAGAATTACGATTTATTTCAGGATTTAAATTACGATTGGAGTTCAGCAAAAATCACAGACTCTGAAGATGGAACACAAACTATTATTATTCCCGTAAAAGAACTAATACAGAATGAAGCAGAAATCTGGAAACAGAAATTGTTTGTTTATAAACTAAGTAACACTACCTATCAAGCGTTACTATTTGAAATATATCCTGATAAAGAGGCCAACGCAAAGGGACAATCTATAGATGGCGGCAATTTTAATGGCTATATTAGCTCTTGGGATTTGAAAACAGGTTTTGTAAGAGCAGCCAGATTTGTAAACGACCAAGTTGTTGAGAATGGCGCCGCAAAAGTGATTTCCAAAGATAAAATCAAAACAAACAAAACGCCAGCTACTCCCCGTTGTCCCGAAGGAGATTGTAGTGACGGAAGTGGAACTGCAATTCCGTTAAGAGAAGTGGTTATAAACAACAATTATCAGAACAATACCGGAGTGACACTATACTTTGTTCCCAGTGGTACCGTAAATAATGGGGGCAGCAGCACTGATTATACTAGTCATTCTGGTGGCGGTGGCGGGGGCATCTCAGCACCAACTTCTTTACAAATCATTGATGCGCTTACAGGGAAAGCAAAGTGCCTAAATGCTTTATTAAATAAAAATGGAGATTCTTTTGTGCAAAAATTATTAGCCAATTTTGAGGGTAAATCTGAGTTTGACATTAAAATTGTTTCAAAAGATAAAGTTACTGTTACAAAAAATGGAATTACTAAAGAAGTTAACGGAGCAACTTTACCACTAAATGGTAAAGAAATAGTTATAGAAATAAGTACAACTAGAACAAATGAACATTCAGCTCTTGATGCAGTAAGGACTATTTTGCACGAGTATATTCATGCTGATATACAAAGAAAATTATATACATTAACTAGTACAGATGAAGAAAAAAATGACTTTAAAAAATTATATGATCTTTACGGAAACCAGCATGGGACTATGGCAGGATTGTATCTGCAAAGCATGAAAAAAGCATTAAAAGAATTCCATAAAAATGTATTGACTGACGATTATAATAAATACACTGATTATTATGGAGAAGCGCCTAGTGATGCTTTTTATGAAGCTCTAGCTTGGGGAGGACTAAAAGAAAATGATGTTAAAGATTGGACAGATTTACCCGAAGACAAAAAAGCAACAATAGAAAAGCTGGCAAACAGAGCTATTCTTTTAAGTAAAACAGTGCCTTGTCCTTAATATTTTCTAAAATAATACAATTATGAAAACATTTATTTTAATTATCCTATTATCTCTTTTTCCACTGATACTTTTAAAGGCTCAGGAAAAAGAAAAAGATACACTTTTTTTTAGTATAGATAAATATTATACCATATCCCCTACTATAACTCCAAATATGTCAAAGCAAACCTATCCTGAGTTAGTAGAAGCTCATAAAAGACAAATGAAACAGACCCAAACAAATGGTTATATTTATTTTATTGGCAATGGTTATTTAACAAAAAATTTAAAACCCAAAAAGATCTTATCGATAAAGGATTACATTGAAAATAGAAAATTTTATTTTGATGGCACTCATAATAAAATAATAGACAAACAAAAATTAGAAGATTCGCTAATAAGTAAATACAAAATATTTTTTGTTAACGGAAATGAATTTATTCAATCCAGATATCTGGAATATAGGTCTTATTACCCATTACGTGATAAGGATTGGAATGTAATTGAAAATAAAGTAAAAGACACACTTTTCTTTAGATTAGACAATGAGTTTATCAACAGAAATGATAAAATTCCAAATCAATTTTACCTGAAAGATAGCAGCTATAGTGCTTTTTATTTAGAAAAAATTCAATCATTAAATAAGTTAACAGCAAAGAGAATATTATCACTTGATTTTTTTTTAAAAAGATTGAACTTTTATAACAAAGGGAAAACACAAGAATTAAATGATTCTAATTTATGGGAATATTTTAATAATTATGTGATTTTTCTGGTTGAAGATAATAGCAAAAAAACAGAGTATATTCAAGTGCGGCCAAGTTTTGCAATCGAATAAAATATTTTGAATTGTACTGGTCATTCTTGGCGGAAATGGAGCTATTAATATATAACTACAAAAATTCAATATTACTAAATTACCTTCTGAATTATTAAATTATAAATTACCTGAAAAAATAAGTAGAGGATTTATTAAATTTGGAGATTTTACATTTTTTAATGCCTTTTTTTGGACGAATATTATACTCGCTTATGAAATATTTTATGTTTTTTATCGCTGCTTTAGGATCAATTTTAGTAGTTTATGGGTTGTTTTTTCCAAGACAGTATTGTTTAGATTTTAATATTCATGATACTTTTTACGTTTTTACATATTTATCAGCAGGAACAATATTAATTATTTTTGCCTTCTTGTGTTATGCTTTCAAGCTAATATATAATAAACTTAAAAAAGGAAGTCGATAAATATAAAAAACCTATTTTGCACTAAACAAAATAGGTTTTTTAATGATTTTTAGAAAGAATTTATTTTAAAACTTTTGTGCTTGTGTGTTTTTTAAATCTATTCTTTTAGTTTTTTTATTTCTTTATCAAAATCAGAAATTATTTTTTGAGTTTTATTGAAGACTTCATAAGCTGCAATTGCTTTTTTATCGGCTTGTAATTTCGTAATCTTTCCTTTTCCGTCTAATACTTTGTAATCATTAAAAGATAAAAATTTATTGACGCTAGTTGCCAATTGTTCCATTGTAAAAGTATTCTCGCGCTCAATCAATCCTTCTATGTAATCGAAATAACCCGTTACGGTGCGTTCCAGCTGTTTAATTTCTTTTTCCTGCAAATAATTTTTAGCTACAATCACGTCCGATTTCAAGACTCTCCCGTTTGGGCTGTTTTTCCATGTAGTCAATCCCATGTTCTCCTTTTTGGCATCAGCAGTTTCAGCTATTATTTCAGCAGCCGTCTTGCCTGTTATGGCAAAATGAAACTTATTTTGAACGATTGCATAGAAGTTCTTGGTTACTTCAGAATTGCTGTCATAGTCTATGCTGCACTCTGCAAAAATATCAGTTACCTGCTGATAAATTCTTCTTTCGCTCGCCCGAATCGAACGAACTCTTTGCAGTAATTCTTTAAAATAATCTTTACCAAAAATTGCCTGACCTTGCTTTAAACGATTGTCATCCAAAACAAAACCTTTTATAATATATTCTTTTAAGGTTTGGGTTGCCCAAATACGAAATTGTGTCGCTTTGGTAGAATTTACTCTATATCCAACCGAAATTATGGCATCCAAGTTGTAAAATTTGGTTGGATAAATTTTACCATCATTGGCAGTATGTTCCAAAATGGAACTAACTGACTTTTCTTCCAGTTCGCCAGAATCAAAAATATTTCCTAAATGTTTGGTTATTGCCGGTCTTTGTACGTCAAATAACTCAGCTATTGCTTTTTGAGTTAACCACACCGATTCATTTTGAAGCAAAACATCAACACGAATTTCTCCGCTTGGTGCTGTATATAAAATAAATTTCTTCAAATCATCCTCCATAATATCTAAGTAAGTATTTTATCAAATATAACTATTGTTAACTAAAAAAACCTATTCTGCTTGATGCAAAATAGGTTTTTTGAAATGAATTTTTAGAATAAATTTATCCTAAAACTTTATATATTTTATCAGACAATCTAATCCTGAAAGGAACTTCGAAAGTAACTTTATCACCAACTTTAGCAGATTTGACTTCTATTCCATCAACAATAAATTTTTCTAAAACCAGTTCCTGATTGCCAGTTGTTGGTCCGGAAATTAAAATTTTATCACCAGCATTTAATTCTTGATTTTCAACTGTAAATTGTCCGACTTGTGCTTTTACATAATAGTGTTCTGCTTTTCCAAGAAGTGCTTTTTTGACTTTTATTTTTTGACGGATATCTGTTGGTTTAGCTCCGCTCCGTTCGGCTTCGCCTCGGGTTTGAGCTGTAGCTAAAGCGTTATTTGATAAATGTCCAGAATGTTTGAATTTTAAATTATCCGATTTGCCTTTTCTGAAAATTTTGTTTCCAACTTGTTTTCCGGTTCTTAGGCGAACCTGATCAACTAAAGGCATGTGAACAATCTCCAGACATTCCGAAGAGCAGCAGTTTTCCATTGCCGCTTTACATTCATCACATTGAATAAATAACAAATGGCAGCCGTCATTTTCACAATTAGTGTGATTGTCACACGGTTTTCCGCATTGATGGCATTGCGAAATAATATCATCTGTGATTCTTTCGCCAAGACGGTTATCGAATA
>JBDTRA010000014.1:0-68496 GCA_039931915.1 Flavobacterium sp.
CGACCGTTCCTCCGGAACTTTATTGAACAATTTCCTTTGATAGAAATTCTTCATAGAATCCTTTTAATTTATTGCTTTCGCGGACCACTTCTCCGAGAACAATAATGGCTGGTGAACTTAAACCTTGTTCTTTTACAATATTTAAAATCGAATTTACTGTTCCAACTCCAACTTTTTCATCAGTTGTTGTTCCGTTTTGAATGATCGCTACAGGTAAATCTCCTTTGGCTTCTTTTTGAAACAACTCAATAATTTGAGGTAATTTATGCATTCCCATCAAAATCACGACTGTTGCAGATGATTGTGCCGCCAAAGCTACATCTGAAGATAATCTTCTATCGGAAGTTGTACCTGTAATCGCCCAAAAGCTTTCAGAAACTCCTCTTTTTGTAATTGAAATTCCCTGACTCGCCGGCACTGCAACTACTGAAGAAATCCCGGGAATAACAGCTGTTTCGATTCCGAAACTCTCTGCAAATTCTATTTCTTCGCTTCCACGTCCAAAAATAAACGGATCTCCGCCTTTTAAACGTACTACGTTTCCGTAGGTTAACGCATTATCAACAATCAATTGATTAATCTGATCCTGCGTATAAACATGATTTCCAATTTGTTTTCCAACAAAAATTTTGATGGAATTTTTTGGAGCATGTGCTAATATTTCATCATTTGCCAAGGCGTCATACAAAACCACATTCGCTTCAGCCAGAGCTTTTACACCTTTCAGCGTAAGCAAATCCGGATCTCCGGGACCAGCGCCAACTAAAGTTACTTTGGGTTTTATCATCTTAGGCATTAGCTAATTCTTGAGCTCTGTATTTTTCAATTATATCAAAAAATGCAATTCCTTCCTGAATGTATTTTTTTGCAAACGCTTCAGAAGATTCTGTTTTGTTGATTTGATATACCAATTCTTTAAAACTTGTTGGCAATTCAATTTTAGAAGTTGCAATGAAAACAGTATCAAACAAATCAACAATTCCAGCGTGGTTGTTTGTTTTTTCGTTTTCTGAAAGCAACAATGCTTTTGCACCATTTACAAATCCTGCATAAGCATGATAAATTGCATCAGACCATTTTCCTTCGTCGAAAGATTCCTGTGCAAACGTTAATTTGTCTTTTGCTTCTAATAATAAAGTAGCTACTAAATCAATCACGACACCAGCACATTCTCCAACTCCAACTGCCTTTACATAATTGTCTGCATTACCCCAGTCAATGAAATCAGCTTCAGTTAAATTGGTTACGTCTGCGAAAGGTTTTAAAATTTCGTAGAAATATTTCTCTCCTTTAGCATCATAATAATCAAGGAATTTTTGTCCGTTTCCATTAGCATCGAAATCATTCAAAATAGTACGCAAAGCATCCGGTCCTCTACGGCTTGGAACTTTAATTACTTTATCAGAAAAACGTCCTTCTCCGTTTCCTAATCTTCCACCGCCTAATAAAACCTGTAACGCCGGAGCTACCAATTTTCCTGAGTTAATTGACATTCCCTGGAAACCAATAGCAGACATATTGTGTTGTCCGCAAGCATTCATACAACCACTAATTTTGATTTCGATTTCGGTATTGTTGCTATATTGTGGGTATTCTGCTTTAATTACTCTTTCTAATTCATCTGCAATTCCCGTGCTGCTTGCAATTCCTAAATTACAAGTATCAGTTCCCGGACAAGCAGTAATGTCACCAATCGTATTGTAACCTAAAGCTACCATGTCTAATTTGGCCAATTCCTGATAAAAGAAAGGTAGATTTTCTTCTTTTATGTGACGAATTACAATATTTTGACGCAATGAAAAACGCAATTCATTAGCTCCGTAATTTTTAATCAAATCGGCTAATAATCTCGCTTTGTCAGTATAAAAATCTCCTAAAAGAATTTTAATTCCGATAGCGTAATAACCTTCTTGCTTTTGAGCAATAACATTTGATGCTTTCCAGGCTTCATAAGCGACAGTATCATCAATAGTTACTTGTCGTACTGCTAATAATGGTTCCGGAATAGCGCCCTCAAACGCAGTTGTATCAATTTCGTATGTTTCAAAAGCGATTGCTTTTTTCTCTTTTGCAACCAAATCCAAAAAGACATCTCTGCCCATTTCTTTGATTAAGAATTTCATACGGGCTTTCATTCTTTTTGCACGCTCACCGTATCTGTCAAAAATACGAATGATCCCTTCAGCTGTTGGAATGATTTCGTTAACCGGAACAAACTCTGAAAGCAATTCGGCGTGAGCTGGCTGTGAACCTAAACCTCCTCCAAAAACAACTTTAAAACCTTTTTGTCCATCCACAATTTTAGGAATAAATCCTAAATCGTGTAAATAACTCAAAGCGGTATCTTCATCAGATGAAGAGAATGAAATTTTGAATTTACGTCCCATTTCCTGACAAATAGGATTTCTTAACAAATATTGAAACATTCCGTGTGCATAAGGCGTAACATCAAACGGTTCGTTTACATCTACACCGGCTAATTCGCTTCCTGTAATATTTCTAACTGTATTTCCACAAGCTTCACGTAACGTAACATCATCTTTAGCCAGGTTTGCCCAAAGTTCTGGAGTTCTGTCTAAACTTACGTAGTGAATCTGAATATCCTGACGTGTTGTAATGTGCAGACGTCCTGTAGAATATTCGTCAGAAACTTTAGTAATACGCACCAATTGTTCGCTGGTAACTTTACCGTAAGGCAGTTTAATACGAATCATTTGAACGCCTTCCTGACGTTGCCCGTAAATTCCGCGCGCTAAACGAAGACTACGAAAACGCTCATCATCAATTTTTCCTCCACGGAATAAATGAATCTTTTTTTCTAAATCGATAATCTCTTTCTGAACTATCGGATTTTCTATTTCTGTTCTAAAACTTTCCATTTTTTCTTTGTTGTTGGTTGGTTGTTAATGGTTGTCGGCAAACTGCCAACTAAAAACTGTTAACTATCAACTATCTTATAAATCCTACCCCTGCTGTTGTATTGGTTACGGCATCAATTAAAATAAAAGCTCCGTTTGACTTATTTTCATTATAAGAATCAAAATACAAGGCTTTGCTTAGTTTGATATTTACTTCTCCAATTTCATTAATTGCTAGTTGTGAAGCCGGAGTAGTTCCCGAATAATCAGTAGCAATTGTATTTTTAACGCTCTCAATTTTTGCTAAAACCCTGTTTGTGTTGTGTTGTACAAAATATTTAGCTCCCGGAACCAATTTTTTGCTGTCCATCCAACAAATAGTTGTTTCAATATCTTTTTCAATTTTAGGAAGCTCATCAGATTTTACAATCATATCCCCTCTCGTAACATTGATATCATTTTCTAATTCGATTGTAATAGAAGACCCAGCAGTTGCTTCTGAAAAATCTTTATCGAAAAAATGAATTTTAGAAACTTTTGATTCTGTTAAAGATGGTAAAACAGTTACTGCATCACCAACTTTTATTGAGTTACCGTATAATTTTCCGGCATATCCTCTAAAATCATGATATTCTTCTGTTTTAGGACGAATAACAGTCTGAACCGGGAAACGTGCTTTTCCTGCTTCAAAAACATCAGAAGAATGCAATGCTTCTAAATGCTCTAAAACAGTTTGTCCTTGATACCAAGGCATTCCATCTAATTTATCCACGACATTATCTCCTGTCAGAGCACTTAATGGAATATAACTTACGTTTTGCTCCTTAAAAGTACTTTTAGCATTTAATGCCTGAAAATCTGCTTTGATTTTATTGAATACTTCTTCAGAATAATCAACCAAATCCATTTTGTTAATCGCTACAATCACCTCTTTTACTCTCAATAAATTATTGATAAAAAAGTGACGGTATGTTTGCTCGATAACGCCTTTTCTTGCATCAATTAAAATAATAGAAACCTGAGAAGTTGAAGCTCCTGTAACCATGTTTCTGGTATATTCTACGTGACCCGGAGTGTCAGCAATAATGTAACTTTTCTTTGCAGTCGAAAAATAAATATGCGCTACATCAATCGTAATTCCTTGCTCTCTTTCTGCTACTAATCCGTCTGTTGCAAGTGAAAAATCAAGATAATCGTATCCTTTTTGTTTACTGCTTTTTTCGATTGCTTCAATTTTATCTGTAGTCAATGATTTTGTATCGTACAATAATCGTCCGATCAAAGTACTTTTTCCGTCATCTACACTTCCTGCTGTTGCTATTTTTAAAACTTCCATTCTGTATATTTTGTTTCAGGTTTAAAGTTTAAGGTTTCCTAAAAACTTATAATCTGTATGTTTTTGTTTCTGAATTTTACTTTCTGAATTGCATTAATAATTTACAATTCACAATTGATAATTATTAAAAGTATCCCTGTTGTTTTCTTTTCTCCATGGCAGCTTCAGAACGTTTGTCATCAATTCTGGCTCCTCTTTCAGAAATAGTTGACTCTCTAATTTCACCAACTACTTCTGCAATTGTTGCTGCATAAGAATCAACTGCTGCTGTACAACTCATATCCCCTACGGTTCTGAAACGAACAATTCTTTCTTCGATTTGCTCATCTTCTTCCTGATAAACAAAAGGAGAATGTGACCAGATCATACCATCTCTTAAGAAAACTTTACGTTTGTGAGAAAAATAAATTGATGGGATTTCAATATGTTCTTTTTCGATATAACTCCAAACATCTAATTCTGTCCAGTTTGAAATTGGGAAAACACGAACGTTTTGACCATTTTCAATTTTACCATTCAAAATATCAAATAACTCCGGGCGTTGGTTTTTCTCATCCCATTGACCAAAATCGTCACGAACTGAAAAAATACGTTCTTTAGCTCTTGCTTTTTCCTCATCTCGACGTGCTCCGCCAATACATGCATCAAACTTAAACTCTTCGATTGCATCCAGAAGTGTAGTAGTCTGTAAACTGTTTCTACTGGAATATTTTCCTGTTTCTTCAACTACTTTTCCTTCATCAATAGCATCCTGAACATTACGGACAATTAATTCTAATCCTAATTCTTCAACCAGTTTATCCCTGAAAGCAATTGTTTCCGGAAAATTATGTCCTGTATCAACGTGCAATAATGGAAAAGGAATTTTTGCAGGGAAAAATGCCTTTTGTGCTAAACGCACTAATGTTATAGAATCTTTTCCTCCGGAGAAAAGCAATACCGGCTTGTCAAATTGAGAAACAACTTCTCTGAAAATATATATTGCTTCGCTTTCTAAAGCATTTGTTTTTAATACTGAACTCATTTTGTTTTTTTGTTTAAAGTTTAAAGTTTCAGGTTCTTGTGAGTTCCTAAAATCTTCAAACATTATTTATTCTATCCTCTTTATTCTTTATTCTTTATTCTTTATTCTTTATTCGCGCTGTGCAAACCACATTCTTTATGACTGGATTCCCACCACCATCTTCCTGCTCTTATATCCTCGCCAGGAAAAATTGCTCTTGTACAAGGTGCACAACCGATACTTACGAAACCTTTTTTATGCAATGCATTTTGAGGTACATTATACTTTTGTAAATATTCTTCAACTTCCTCTAAAGACCATTTTAATAACGGATTAAATTTTATGATATCAAAACCTCCGTCGTATTCAAACAATTGTAAATCGTTTCTGTTTTCTGATTGTTCTGCTCTCAATCCCGTAATCCAAACCGCATTACCATTCAACGCTTTTCTAAGCGGCACTACTTTACGTATAAAACAACATTCTTTTCTGTTCTCAACCGAATCATAAAAGCTGTTCGGCCCTTTTGCTTTCAATAAACTTTCAACTCCGGCTGCTTCAGGGAAAAAAACTTCAATATTTTTTTTGTACTTTTTTAATGTTTTATGAAAAACATCGTATGTTTCCTGAAATAATCTTCCGGTATCCAAAGTAAACACCTTGATTGCGATATCATTCTTAAATATAAAATCAGTAATTACCTGATCTTCCTGCCCAAATGATGTTGAAAAAATCACTTTATTTGGATATTCAGTAGCTAAAAAACGCAAAGTTTCTTCCAACGAGAAGTCTTTGGTTTTTTCTAACAAGGTCTGTACTATTGATAAATTCATTTCTTTATTTTATTACAAAATCCATTACCCTATCGGCTTAGTAGATTACTATGCAAAATTAATATTTATTTGTAAATAACAAAACAATATTTCATTTTTTTACTGTAAAAAAACACTGAGTTCCAAACCTTTAAAACAAAACCTACATTTTTTTCTATAAAATCAATTGATTTAGAAAAATATAAAAACATTTAACCCATTAAAAATCATTGGTTTAATATTCACTTTCAAAATATTTTACACATAGTCTACCAAATCGATAGGATTATTATAAATTAGTTGTTATTTTTGGCAAAATTTTTATTTATGGATTTTCAGATAGGACTTATAATTGCAGGTTTATTTGTTGGCTTTGTGGTTGGCATGACTGGTGTTGGTGGTGGTTCATTAATGACTCCCATTTTATTGTGGTTTGGTATTCCTCCTACCACTGCTGTTGGTACTGATTTATTGTATGCCGCTTTTACAAAAATGGGTGGCGTATATGTTCACAACAAAAAAAAGAATATTAATTGGACAATAACAGGCTGGCTTTCCCTGGGAAGTGTTCCGGCTGCTTTAATAACGTTATGGATACTGGAAAGTATCAAAACAGATGTTACGGCAATGAATGCTATAATTAAATACAGTTTGGGCTGGGCATTACTATTTACTTCTATTGCTATTTTGTTTAAAAAGAAGATTATGGTATTTTCTCAAAAACACGCTGGTGACAAATTTCATTATGAAAGTAAAACCCAAAATGTATTAACAGTTGCTATTGGTGTTTTGTTAGGGGCCACGGTAACACTGACTTCGATAGGGGCCGGTGCTTTAGGCACTGTGACTTTATTTTTCCTTTATCCGCTTTTGCCTACACCAAGGTTGGTTGGAACAGAAATTGCCCACGCTGTACCTTTGACTCTTGTTGCAGGAATAGGACACGCTTCAATGGGGAATTTAGACTTAGGTTTATTAGGACAGTTATTGTTAGGATCTCTACCGGGAATTTATATAGGAAGTATGTTAAGCGGAAAAGTACCTGATTTATTCCTTAGAAATGCCATCGCTGTAATGCTGTTTATGGTAGGTTACAAATTGGTTTTTTAAATCTTTTATTACTCTTAAAAATAATCATAAAGTTCTTCATATAAAAAATCCATTTCATTGATTACTCAGTGAAATGGATTTTTTTATTTGGTTGATTAACAAAAGCCTGCTTTAAAAAGCAATATCGGCTAGTGAATTACTTTCTAATATCTTAAGTGTATTATCACGAACCTCAGTCATTAAACGACGGGCTGCACAAGTGGTTTCATCATCACAATCATCACATTTTTCATAAAAATTATGACTTGCACATGGAAGTAATGCGATTGGGCCTTCCAGGATTCTGTATACTTTGGCCATACTGATATCTTTAGGATCTTTGATCAGATAATAACCTCCGCCTTTTCCTTTTTTGGCGCCAAGAAAACCAGAGTTTCTGAGCAATAACAAAATACTTTCCAAAAATTTAATCGAAATATGTTCACTTTTAGCAATTTCAGCAATTTGTACAGGCTCATTGTTCTCGCGTCTGGCCAAAAATGTTAAAGCTTTAATTCCGTATTTTGTTTTCTTTGAAAGCACTTATAGAGATTTTAGATTGCTGATTTTAGATTTTAGATTTCTCTGCTGCTAAAACCTTAACATATTTTCAAGGACAAAAATATGCTTTTTGATTTAAGAATAGCAAAAGAAGAAGAAAGATGCTGTTTAATTATTTACAAATCTGTCTCTTGAACTCCAATTAGTTTAAGCTCATGAAACATTTTCACACTCTCGTGTAAACCTTTTTTATTTACCACATAAGTATCAGACATCGAATCATGCCATCCTCTTCCTGATCCCAAAAAAGAAAGTCCGTCAAAAGGAATTATTCTACAAAAACTTCTTTTTACAATTGTTCCAAAATCCGGTTTTTCTCCATTTTCATCAACTACAATTGTACCCGTAATAAATTTAGCCAGAGATCTACCTAATAGGCCTTCGGTAATAATATAATATACTATAGTGATAATCACAAAAATGAATCTTCCTTCTAAATCACCAATGTTATCCAGCCAATTTAATAGCCCATTCAATTCAAAAAAACTCGAAATAATGCCCAAAAAGACACCCAAAACAAATATTATGCTCAGAACAAAAATATTATCCAAAAGATAATTAAGAAATCGTTGACCGCTTGAAACTAACAATGTGTCATCGAGAATGTAAGTAGAGTTACTCATGTGTAGTTGATTTTGTTATGGTTACTAATGTTTTTAGTTTAAAACAAAAATATACTTTTTGATTGAAGAATCACAAAAGAATAAAAAATCATCTAAACGTGTAAAGATCATTACAAATTAAAAAAGCATTTTCTTTTTCAACATATAATTGATGATCCTGGTTTTCAAAAATTTGCTTTGAAATTTTTAGATCTGAAAACCATTCTGAATTTGGAATATTCAAATCCTTCTCTCCAAAATACAGTTTGATTTTGCAATTTGGAATCTTGTTTCAAAACGTAATCTCGTTGATGAAACAGCTATTAAATGAGAAACTTTCAAACCTTTTAAAGCAGCTTTCCAGGCAATTGTTCCTCCAATACTAAACCCTAAAATGGTTACTTTTTCTTTTTCCTGATGTAATAAAACCTCAACTGCTTTGTCAATCCCTCCATTTAAAAATTGATTATGAATATTCACTTCGCCAGAATCAATTGTATCAATATCCCCTAATTCAAGAACATCATAATACTGAATTTCAAATTTAGATTTTAATTTTTCAACATAATAATTTACCCATTCGGGATTTTTCCCTCCAAACAAATCTGATAAAATGAGCAATCTTGGTTTTGCCATAAATTATATGACTAGACTTTAGATATTAGATTTCAGAATCTAATATCTAAAGTCTTAAATCTAAAATCAAGAAAGCGCCTGCTCTAAATCGGCAATGACATCTTTTACAGTTTCCAAACCTACAGAAACACGTACTAAACCTTCGGTAATTCCAACAGCTAACTTTTCTTCAACAGATAATTTACTGTGTGTTGTTGATGCCGGATGCGTCACAATAGTTTTAACATCTCCAATATTTGCTGAAAGCGAACATAATTTAATCTTGTCCAAAAATTGTCGCCCTGCTTCGATTCCGCCTTTAATTTCAAATGCAATAATATTACCTCCTAAAAGCATTTGCTTTTTGGCTACTTCATATTTCGGATGTGATTTTAAGAAAGGATATTTCACACTATTTACATTTGGGTGACTTTCTAAAAATTCAGCTACTTTCAACGCATTTTCACAATGTTTATCAACACGAACAGCCAAAGTTTCTAAACTTTTTGACAAAACCCACGCATTAAATGGTGACATTGCCGGTCCTGTATTTCTTGAAAACAAGTATATTTTACGAATTAACTCAGCATCTCCAACTGCAACACCTCCTAAAACACGGCCTTGTCCGTCCATTAATTTTGTTGCAGAATGAACTACCAAATGTGCTCCGTATTTTATAGGCTGCTGAATGTATGGTGTAGCGAAACAATTATCAATTATCAAAATCAAATTGTGTTTCTTGGCTATTTGCCCCAACAATTCTAAATCAATCACATCTACACCCGGATTTGTAGGTGTTTCTGCGTACAAAATTTTAGTATTTGGTTTAATGCAACTTTCTATTGTTTCCGGTTTATTGATATCAAAATAAGTAGTTTCAATTTTCCATTTTGGGAAATAGGTCATGAACAACGCATGGGTCGATCCAAAAACACTTCCTGCAGAGACAATATGATCTCCTGAGTCCAACAATGCGGCAAAAGTAGAATATATCGCAGCCATTCCGGTTGCAAAAGCATAACCAGCCTCAGCGCCTTCCATAACACAAACTTTATCTACAAATTCTGTTGTATTTGGATTACTAAAACGAGAGTAAATATTGCGTACTTTTTCTTCAGTAAAAGAGGCTCTCATATCCTCTGCATCTTCAAATACAAAACTTGATGATAAATACAAAGGGGTAGAATGTTCCTGAAATTGTGATTTTTCTAAATGTGTACGTATAGCCTGGGTTTCAAACCCAAATTCTTGTTCGCTCATGATAAATTTATTCTTTTAATTTAATTTTTTGGTAATTCCACTCCGTTCAACACTACTTTGTAATGTATCGTTGCTGTTGGTTCGACCGTTTTAGAAACCGAGCAATACTTTTCGAATGATAATTGTGCTGCTTTTGCTGCTTTGTCTTCTTTTATATTTCCTTCCAAAGAAAAAACAACATAAATATCTTTAAATGGTTTAGCCTCTCCTACCTGCACGCGTTCGCCTTCTACCTCAGCTTTAAAAGAAGTAATTTCCTGACGTTGTTTCTTCAGGATTGAAATCATATCAATCCCACTGCATCCGGCAACTCCCATTAACACTAATTCCATTGGGCTTGGCCCCATATCGTTACCTCCAAAATCAGGTCTGGCATCTACATTTACTATATGTCCACGTTCATTTTTCAATTGAAAATGGAAGTTTTCGTTTACTCTGTCTAATGTTATTTTCATTTTTTTTATGTCTTAATTTAATTATTTTGCTTTGGTAAATGCCATTTTAATTGCCATTGAAGCTAAAACTCCTGCCATAAACCATTTTTGAACTTTCAACCATCCGGGATGTTGCACAAAAAATGATGCGATTTTTGCTGCCGTTAAAACAATTATAAAGTTAACTGTAAAACTCACCAAAACCTGTGTGATACCGAGTTCTAGACTTTGTGTCATAATCGATCCATATTCAGGTTTTATAAACTGAGGAAAAAATGACAAATAAAATACGGCAATTTTTGGATTTAAAACACTCGTTAAAAATCCTATGCTAAATAACTTTTTTGGTTTATCAATAGTTAACTTTTCATTCGTTTGAAAAATATTTTTCCCATTTGGCCTGACTGCCTGAAAAGCTAAATATAACAGATAAAAAACTCCGGAAATTTTAAGAATATCATACGCCAGCGGAACGGCAAAAAGCACCGCTGTAATTCCAAAAGAAACCAAAACAATGTGAAAGAAAAAACCAAAAACGATTCCGGCCAACGATATTATTCCAGCTTTTTTACCTTGTGTAATGGAGCGTGAAATAAGATACATCATATTTGGACCCGGCGTAATTACAAGCAATAAAGCCGCCAAAATAAAAATTACAAGTTCGTTTAATGGTATCATTATTCTGCTCTTTAAGTTAATATTTTACAAAATCCAAACTCTAAAATTACTATCCTTTATCTGACAATCTCAAAATATCACCAAAAACCCCTCTCGCCGTTACCGCAGAACCTGCACCGGCTCCCTGGATTACGATTGGGCGGTCTCCGTAAGATTCTGTATAAATTTCGAAGAAAGAGTCTGAACCTTTCAAGCCACCCAAAGCGGTATCTGAAGGTACAGAAACCAATTTAACTTCCAAATTCCCTTTATCATTTTGCAAATCTCCGGACAATTCACCAATGTATCTCAATACATGATTAGGCTTTTGTTCGGCTTTTATTTTATCATAAATCGGATCGAATTCTTTTAATTTCGTTAAGAAATCAGCAACATTCCCGTCACGCAGATGTTCAGGGATTAAATTCTGAATAGTAATTTCTTCAAACTCATTCTGCAAATCTAATTCCCTGGCTAAAATCAATAATTTTCTTCCCACATCATTTCCGCATAAATCCTCACGCGGATCCGGTTCTGTGTATCCGTTATCAATTGCTTCTTTCAAAATTTCACTAAACGGAGCATCTTTAGCAGAGAAATTATTGAATAAATAACTTAAAGTTCCTGAGAAAACCCCTTTTATCTTAGTGATATTTTCCCCTGAAAGATGTAATAATTTTATCGTATCAATTAATGGTAATCCCGCACCAACATTGGTTTCATACAAATAATTCTTCTGGTTTTCCGCCAATACTTTTCTTAACTCCTTATAAAAACCATAACTAAGTGTATTGGCAACTTTATTAGAAGAAATTAAATCGAAACTACTTTCTGCAAGCGGAATATAATTTTCTACAAACGAAGCACTTGCTGTATTATCAATTGCAATTAAATTCTCTAAATGGTACTTATCTGCATACTCAATAATATCCTTGATAATATAGTCAAGTCCTTTGTTCTGAATTTCATTTTTCCAGTCAGAGGTTACCCCATTATTATTTAAAATCAGTTTTTTAGAATTTGCAATTGCAAAAACATTCAGTTTAATATCCTTGCGTTTTTCGATAGCAGCAGCTGATTCTAAAATTTGATTGATCAGGGTTCCGCCAACTAATCCATGACCAAAAATAGCAATATTGATTTTTTTAGAAACTCCAAAAATTTCTCCGTGTATTACATTTAAAGCCTTGTTCAGTTCTGATTTTTTAACTACCAAACTCACATTTTTACCGGTAACAGTATTATTAAACAAGATTGGAACGATTTTGTTTTTGATTAATGCTGTGTAAGGTTTATGAAAAGTACTCAGATCCTGACCAATAATTGAGATTACAGAAACATTATCTGTTACCGTAATTTGATTTACATCTTTAGAATAAAAGTCATTTTCGAACTCTTTTTCTAATTCAATCATTGCTGTTGTCGCTTTATCAGTGGCAACAACTAATCCGATTCCTCTTTCTGATGAACCTTGCGAAATAATACTTACGCTTATATTATGATCACCCATTACCTTGAAAATTCGGGCATCAACGCCTGCTTTTCCTAATAATCCGCGTCCTTCCAGATTTACCAAAGAAACATTTTCAAGAACTGAAAGCGTTTTAATGCCTTCCTTAGAAGAATCAGAAGTTATTAATGTTCCGCGATTCTCATGATTGAATGTATTTAAAATCCTAAGCGGAATATTTTTTTCCAATAAAGGAATAATTGTTTTAGCATGCAAAATAGTAGCTCCAAAATTGGCTAATTCGTTTGCTTCGTTAAAAGATAAAAATTCAATTTTTTTAGCATCTGCAACCAAATCAGGGTTTGCTGTATAGATCCCGTCAACGTGTGTAAAATTCTGAAGCTCTTCAGCATTTAGATAGTTAGCAATTAACGAAGCCGTATAATTGCTGCCATTTCTTCCTAAAGTCGTTGTGTCATTATTGTTATTAGAACCAATAAAACCAGTTACAATATTAACAGTTGAACCATTATGTTCTTTAAAATAATTGACAACATTTTTCCTGGAAAGCTGCTCTAAAGGCTGCGCATCACCAAATTTTGAATCGGTTTTCAGCAATTCTCTTGAATCGGCAAAATTAGCAGGAATACCTTTTTCAATTAAAATAGCAGTTAATAATTTAGCAGAAAGCAATTCGCCTTTAGATAAAATCTGATCTTTAATTTTATTGCTGTAATCACCAATTAAACTTACTCCTTCATAAAGTTTATCCAAAATAGTAAACTCTTCAGATAAATCGACCTGAGGATAATCTGAAATTTGATACGTTTTAAAATTCTCTAACAGTCGTTTATACTCCCCATTTTTAGCGGCAATTTTTAAAATATATTCTAATTCGTCTGTAGCATTTCCTCTTGCCGAAACTACAACTGCAATTTTTTCACCTTGATTTACTTTCTCAGTAATGATAGAAACTACTTTATTAAGTCCTTCTCCGTTTGATAACGATTTACCTCCAAATTTTAATATTTTCATTTTATTTTTTTATTGTTTCTGCCTTAAAAATATCGGCAAGTAAATGATCTAATTGTTTGTACTCTATTAAAAAAGCGTCATGTCCGTGGATCGAATTTATTTCGCTGTAAAAAACATTGTCTTTAAACTTTTTTAATTCCCGAAAGGTTTCCTGATTTTCTTTTGGTGTAAAAAACAAATCTGAATTAATTCCGATAATGTGGATATTCGCATTTGTTTTCGACATTAAAGTTTCAAAATCAGCACTGTTTCTTGTAATATCAATGGTTTTAAGCAATTGATTCATCAATTTATAAGATGCTAACTGATATCGCTTTTGCAATTTTTCTCCGTGATGCAAGAGCCAGCTTTCTATATTAAAAATAGAAAGATCCTCATTGACGGTACGTTGAAATTTTTCTTTGAATGATTCGGGAGACCGGTAACATAACATTGCATGTATTCTGGCATCTTCAATTGGTTTTGACGAATTATTAAGGATTTGTTCTTGTAAAAAACAATTGGCAATCATCCAGTCTGTCGATTTCCAATCGGTTGCAATCGGAATTAAATTCTCAGTGATATTAGGTTCGAGAGCTAACATTTCCCATGCTATTCCTCCTCCAACCGAACCTCCGATAATGGCGTAAACCTGTTCGATTTTTAAAGTTTCAATTCCCTTTAAAAAAATACGGGCGATATCTCTGGTGGTAAAATCCTGGTAATTTTCAATAACAAACGAATCAATTCCGTTACCGGGAACATTAAAGGACAGTATCGTATACTTCTTCGTGTCGATTGTCTTTCCTTCTCCAATTAAGTCATTCCACCAGCCATTTTCGCCTGTAACCTGGGAATTTCCTGTCAGGGCATGATTCACCAAAATGACAGGTGCGCTATGTAAAGGTAAACCAAAAAAGGTAAAACTTAAAGGGAGCGTACGGTATAATGCACCATTTTCTGTGGTGAAATTTTGTATATTAATAGGGCTTGGTATATTTTCCAATGTCAAATCTGTTGTATTATTTGATTTGTATCTGGAAATATTAGAAAGAAAAACTAGAATGAAACTAGAAAAATTCTTTTTGTTATCTTTCCACGTTTGGGCGTGGTAGAATGCAGCACCTTCTTCGCTTTACCGAAGGGTTGCTAAGGATTCATCGGGTCTAATCCCTCGTCCTTTCTTTATAACATTTCAATACGTTTTTGAACTTAAAGGTGCAAATTAACTACTATTTTCTCAAACAAACAAATTTATCTGAATAGATTATTGTGTTTATTAACTATAACATAACTAAAAACTATTGTACGCAAAAAATTACCAAACAAATTGCCCGGTAAATTTAAGCAGGATTTTACCTGTTTGAAATGCTTTGATTAAATAAAAAGCGTTTCATTTTCTTTAGAATACATCAAAAATAATAATGAGTTTGGTTCTTTTTTCTCAGATTTTTTATCTGCTTCCGTAATTCCGAATCTTGGGTGTATCAATTCGTTTATTGGCGGGGGCGGAATAGTTCTTTTTGCCCTAATGTTTTTCAATGTTAAATATGCTTTTGATAAATAGTTTAAAGTGCTCATAATATTTCAGTTTTAGTTTGTTTCTTTTTTATTTTATTATTCTTTTATTGTTTTGTTAATTACCTTATGAAATAAAAAAAACCCTTTTGGATTTAGATACCAAAAGGGTTTAAGTTTTTCAAACTCATATATACTTTTGGAATCAACAGACGTGTACGCAAATAAATGCGACATTGAACATTTTGTTCATCTGTAGGGAATTATTCATCTGTGACTTATTTGTTATTTTTAAAAAATTCTGCATTTGTATAAATTTAAAAAGCCTTCCAAAATTAGTGGGAGGCTTTGCTATATAAATATTGTTTTTACAATTTAAGCAATAAACATCCCAACGGTTTTATCCGAAACGGCATAACTCATTTTATAGGAATTAAACATCATTTCTACGTTGTTTTTGGATTTAACAAATATGCAATTATTTTTTTAATTATACAAATGAAAATCAATAAATTAACACGAAAAAAACAACAAAAACTTACATTTTTACAAGAACAAACATTTTTAAAGGTTTTATCTAACAAATACAAGGTAAAAAACTTACAAAAAATAATTTTAAACTTTAAATTACCTCCACAAATCAGTTTATCAAAGAACAATTTTCATCTCTATTCCATCCAGTTTGAGCTATTTAAAGCCAGACGGCCTCTTTATTTTTAATTTTTTCCGCAACTTTCAATATATCTGTAATAATTCCTCGCGAAATTGCTTCTTTTCCAGCTGCTGCGCTTTGAATTACAATGGGAACATCTGCATAGGATTGTGTATAGATTTCAAAAATCGTATCCGAACCTTTTAATTGTCCTATCGCCGAATTGATGGGTTCTGAAACCAACTTTACTTCTAATTTATTTTTCTGAACATCAAATTCACCAAAACGTTTATTTTAGAATTTATTCCTGTTGATAACCATATTAGGGATAATCCTCTGTTAAAACCTCATTTCATAAAAAATCACCTTTAGCAAAATTCAGATTACTAAAGGCAATTTTTCACGCAAAAAACAAAAAAACCTAATTCTTATTTATACTATATTGTAATTGGGTAACGCTGGCGAAAACAGCTTTCAGATCAGCAATTAAATCATCTATATCTTCGATTCCGACAGAAAGCCGAATCAAATCTTTTGAAACTCCGGTCTCCAATTGCTCTTCGTCAGTCAATTGTTGATGTGTTGTGCTT
This sequence comes from Flavobacterium sp., assembly GCA_039931915.1. GTDB lineage: Bacteria > Bacteroidota > Bacteroidia > Flavobacteriales > Flavobacteriaceae > Flavobacterium. The sequence continues at coordinate 16,452 of JBDTRA010000014.1, forward strand.
GCCGGATGAATTATAAGTGATTTAGTATCACCAATATTCGCCAAAAGGGAAAATAATTTAGTTTCATCTGCCACCTTTTTAGCTGCTTCAAAACCACCCTGCAATCCAAAAGTGATAATTCCGCTCTGTCCTTCCGGTAAATATTCTTTGGCTAAATCATAATATTTATTCGATTTTAATCCCGGATAATTTACCCAAACCACTTGGTCTTGTTTTTCTAACCATTCGGCTAAAGCCAAAGCATTTTCACTATGTTTCTGGATTCTAATTGGTAATGTTTCCAGTCCCTGAATAATTTGAAAAGCATTAAACGGACTCAAAGCCGAACCAAAATCACGTAATCCTTCTATTCTGATTTTTGCAATGAAAGCTGCATTTCCTAAAGCTTCATGATATACCAAACCATGATATCCTGCTGATGGTTCTGTAAATTCAGGGAATTTTCCATTCGACCAGTCAAAAGTTCCGGCATCAATAACTACACCTCCTAATGAAGTCCCATTTCCTGAAATATATTTTGTTAAGGAATGAATCACAATATCAGCTCCATATTTAATCGGATTCAATAAATAAGGTGTTGCTACAGTATTATCGACAATAAATGGTACTTTGAAGTTTTTGGCTTCCGCCGAAATCGCTTTAAGATCCAAAACATCTAATTTTGGATTCCCTAAAGATTCCACAAAGAAAGCTCTTGTATTTTCTTTTGCCGCTTTAGTGAAATTTTCAGCTTTTGAAGGATCTACAAAAGTGGTGGTAATGCCTAAACGCGGCAAAGTTACTTTTAACAAATTATAGGTTCCGCCATACAAACTATTGGAAGCCACAATGTGATCACCGGCTTTTAGCAGCGTCAATAAAGTTGTAGAAATGGCCGATGCTCCGGAAGCAGTAACTACAGCGCCAATTCCGCCTTCGAGCGATGCCAGTCGTTGTTCTAAAATATCGTTTGTCGGGTTATTTAATCGGGTATAAATAAATCCCGCTTCAGCCAAACCAAATAAATTGGCAGCATGATCTGAATTATTAAATACATATGATGATGTCTGGTAAATTGGTACCGCTCTGGTTCCTCCATTTTTAGTAACATCGTGTCCTGCGTGTAGTGCGTTTGTTGCAAATTTTTGTGTGCTCATGATTTCTTAGTTTTAGATATTGTTAATTCTTTTGTTATTATAGGAATTGATTTATTTTAGATAAAAAGATTTTCGTTTTCAGCTGAATACATTTGCGAAAGCAATGAATTTAACTCTTCAGTGTTTAATCCGCCTTTTAGCATATTCGGTTTCCCTTTTTGATTTTGAAATAAACTGTTTGTGCTTTTTGAAGCAATTGTTCTTATTATTTTATATAGCGTTTTCATAATTTTATAATTTAAGTATTGAGAAAAAAAAAGCCCTTTTGGATGGCTACCAAAAGGGCTTATAGTTGAACTATAACAAAGATTAAATCTTTCTACTTTTGGCAATAGCAAATTGGGATGCAACACATACGCATCATACAGCACATCATCATTTTATTTTCTATTGAATTATTCATTTTATTACCATTTACCTTAAACATATAAATCCAGTTTAGATCAAAAAAAAACCTCTGCAAATTGCAGAGGTTCTATTGTTATTTTAGATTTAAATACTAAACAATAATGTACTCTGCGGAAATTTCCGTCATCATACAGCACATATTTTTAATATTTAAAATCATTTTTTCTTTCGTTTTGTTTGACAAATTTGAGAACTTTTTTTGAAACCACCAAATAAAAATCAAGTTTATTTCTATTATCCTATCAAACTACTATGATATGTTAAATTTTTATTTATATAATTAAAAAAAAGAAAACTTTAATTTGCAAATCAAAATGGTTTCATACCTTTGCACGCGAATACAGAGGAAAAATTTGAACTGATTGCAACCTCTTCATAATGAAACGGTTCATTATGAATGCTGAAGATTTGATTTCAGTAGTAAAAAATGCTAAAGCAGGAATTCTCCTTTAGCCTTTTCAGCAATTATTTTCCTCGCTTAATTTTAATTTAAAAAATTATTATGGCTTATTTATTTACGTCAGAATCTGTTAGTGAAGGACATCCGGACAAAGTTGCAGATCAAATTTCGGATGCATTAATTGATAACTTTTTAGCATTTGATGCTGACTCGAAAGTAGCTTGCGAAACCCTTGTTACAACTGGCCAGGTAATTTTGGCCGGTGAAGTAAAATCGAATACATATCTTGATGTTCAGCAAATCGCCCGTGAGGTAATCCGTAAAATCGGTTACACTAAAAGTGAATATATGTTTGAAGCAAATTCTTGTGGAATTCTTTCGGCTATTCACGAACAATCTGCAGATATTAATCAGGGTGTTGACAGAGCTAATCCGGAAGAGCAAGGTGCAGGAGATCAGGGAATGATGTTTGGTTATGCAACTAACGAAACAGAAAACTATATGCCATTGGCTTTAGATATTGCTCACGCATTATTGATTGAATTGGCTAATCTTAGAAGAGAAAATTCTGAAATTACTTATTTACGCCCAGATGCTAAATCTCAGGTTACTTTAGAATATTCTGATGACAACAAGCCACAAAGAATTGATGCGATTGTAATCTCAACTCAACACGACGATTTTGCTCCGGAAGCAGAAATGCTGGCTAAAATCAAAAGTGATTTAGTTTCTATTTTGATTCCAAGAATTAAAGCAAAATATCCTCAATACGTTCATTTATTTAACGATAAAATTCAATACCATATTAACCCAACAGGAAAATTCGTAATTGGAGGACCTCACGGTGATACTGGTTTAACAGGAAGAAAAATCATTGTTGATACTTACGGTGGTAAAGGAGCTCACGGTGGTGGTGCATTCTCAGGAAAAGATCCGAGTAAAGTAGACAGAAGTGCTGCTTATGCTACACGTCATATCGCTAAAAACTTAGTTGCTGCAGGTGTTGCTGACGAAATCTTAGTACAAGTTTCTTATGCAATTGGAGTTGCTCAGCCAATGGGAATCTTTATTGATACTTACGGAACTTCTAAAGTAAACTTAACTAACGGTGAAATCGCTAAAAAAGTAGAAGCTATCTTTGATATGCGTCCTTACTTTATTGAGCAACGTTTGAAATTAAGAAATCCTATCTATAGCGAAACTGCTGCTTACGGACACATGGGACGTAAACCGGAAACCGTAACTAAAACTTTTTCTGCTCCGGGAGGAAACGAAAAGACAGTTACAGTTGAATTATTCACATGGGAAAAACTTGATTTTGTTGATCAGGTAAAAACTGCTTTTGGATTGTAATTCAATCTGAAATGTTTATATACAAATGGCTGTCTAATTAATTTTAGACAGCCATTTTATTTTCAATAGATGCGATCTATTTCAAAGTATTTAAATCTGTTTTTTTTCAGCGTTTTCGCGATAGTGAATCCGTTTTATCTGTGTCTAATTCAACTCGGATAAAAACTGATTTTTACTTCTCGTTTATCTTTCTAATTTTACATCAGGCAATGTTTTAGGACGGTTTGCATCATTAGATAAGATCCAGCCCGTACGATAGATCCATTCGGTCATTTTGCGCAATTTTACGTAATCGATATTTTCAGCTTCATCCATTGGCGTATGGTATTGACTGTGCAAAACACTGGTAAAAAAAATGGACGGAATTCCTTTTTTGGCATACGGCAAATGATCGGATCGAAAGTAAAAATACTCCGGATGCTCCGGTCTGTCCCAAAGTTTGTCTAAATCAAATTTAGGGCCTTCTTCGTTTGCTTTTTTGGCGATAGCAACTAAATCTGAAGAATTTTCGTGAGGAGAACTTGACCCCAATAAAGCAGCTTTATTCACATCATTCCTTCCAATCATATCACCATTTAAAACCGCAACAATATCTTTTTCAGGAACAGTCGGATGTCCTGCGTACCATCTTGAGCCTAACAATCCGCGTTCTTCTGAACCGTGAAAAACAAACAATGCTGTTCTTTTTCCCGGTTGTTTTTTATATGCTCTTGCAATTGCGAGCATTGCCACACATGTACTTGCGTTATCATCGGCTCCATTATAAATAGAATCCTGACCGTATTTTTGCCTTACACCATCGTGGTCCTGATGCCCGCTGAAAAGAACATATTCATTCTTTAATTTAGCATCTGTACCTTCTATAGTTCCAACAACATTTACCGATGGATATTTATAGGTTTCAGAAATCACCTCGGCAGATAAAAGATCTTTGGTATTTTTTAAATATTCTAATTGATCACCATGTACCCAGAAAACAGGCATTGTCGACCCGATTTTTTCCCTGACACCTTCAATTCCGTAAATACCTCTGGTCATTTGTGGTTCAACCTGAGACCAGCTTTCTTCTCCCAGTTTGTCCGCAACGAAAATTACTGCCGAAGCTCCTTTTTTAACTAAAACATCATAATATTTACTTCGTACAAGACCCGGATAGCGTCTGTCAAAAAGCGAAATATCATCAGCAATTCCTTCCTTCGAAGCTAATAAAACAACTGCTTTTCCTTTGATATCTGTTTTCTCAATTTCTTCTTTAGTCGCTGCTCCCAAATATAATAATGGTGCTTCAACTTTTGTATTTGTGGTTTCTGCTACCAGAACTTCACTCCACAATTTATATTCTTTTTGCCCGATTTTGAATTTTGTATTTGCCGTAACCTGATGTCTGTATAAATCAAAAAACTGGAAATAAGTCCCATCATCACCAGCGGGTTTCATTCCGGCTTCTTTTGCTTTATTAGCCAGCCACATTGATACTTTTAATTCATCTAAAGTTCCTGCTTCACGGCCATTAAAATGATCTCCAGCCATTTGATACACGTCGGTTTTAAGGTCTTTATCAGTAATTGCCGAAACTAAAGGCTTTTTTACTGCCTGAGAAAAAACTGCTCTTCCACAAGCAATCAAAACCAAAATCATTTTATTTTTCATATATTTTGAATTAGTAATTCAAACTTAATAATTTAAAGAGGAAAAATGCTTCTTAGATTTGAAACTTTTTTATGAAGTATTTTAATTTGTTTATCTCTTGCAATTTTCTTTCCTTAGTACAAAATAACTGACTAATAATGAGCCGACTTCCTTCCTTGCAAAACGTACTGAAAGCAATTCAAAAAACCGTATTTAGATTTCCATTAGAAACCATAACAGCCATTTGTGGAACCATTTTTGCTATTTTACTTTCTGAAGAAGATACTGATTCCCAGGAAAAATTATACGTAAAACTTATCATGTGTTCTTCATTGTGCCTGGTTTTATTTCTATCGGTCAGTCTTTTCTTTATTGCAGCGAAAAAAAATAATATACTTAGGTTTTTAACCAGCTTACTATTGGGCAGTGTAGTTGTGGTCTTTGTTTTTAGCTTTAGGGAAAAAGTAACAGATCTGGAATTCCAACAATTTTTTGTACTTAATATAGCCCTGCACTTATTGGTTTCATTCTCCGGGTTTCTACCAAAGGTTTATAATCAGGAAGAATTCTGGGAGTTTAACAAACAGCTTTTTCTTAGGATTCTGACCTCAGCTTTATACAGCGGCGTTTTATATTGCGGATTGGCATTAGCAATAGTAGCTGTTGATAATCTTTTTAAAGTGGAATTTTATGATCGTATATATGCCCATGTGTTTTTTGTCATTGCCGGAATCTTTAATACAATTTTCTTTCTGAATGGTGTTCCTGAAACAAATAATGAAGAAATTCCTCTGGTATTAAGTTACCCAAAAGGCCTTAAAAACTTTACTCAATATGTTTTATTGCCATTAATAAGTCTTTATTTGGTGATTTTGATTTGTTATGAAATCAAAATACTTGTGACGCTTTCGTTACCTGTCGGTTGGGTTTCATACCTCGTTTTAGCGTTTGCTATTACCGGAATTCTTTCTTTTTTACTGGTTCATCCAATTGCAAATGAAAATGGAAATCTCTGGATGCGAACTTTCAATCGCTGGTTTTATTTCTTATTAATTCCGTTGTTAGGATTGCTGTTTTGGGCTATTTTATACCGAATTAATCTTTATGGTTTTACGCACGAGCGTTATTATGTTTTACTATTGTCGATTTGGTTAGCTGTGGTTGTTGCCTATTTCTTAATTCAGAAGCATCCAAAAATAAAATTCATTCCTATTAGTATGTGCCTTGCAGGATTATTTTCTATTATTGGACCACAAAGTGCTGATTCTATTTCAAAACATAGTCAGTTATCCCGATTTGAATCTTACACTCAAAAATCCGAAAACAAAAAATTGACTTTTGAACAGGAAAAAGATTTAAGCAGTATTGTTTCTTTTTTAGAAGAAAATTATGGTATCGAAGTTATGGTTCCTTATGCGAAAACCGAATTAGAAGCACTGCTTAAAAAAGACAAAGATCCAAGCGACTACGAAATAATGGAAGCATTGGGTTATAAATACCGATCTTCATACGATAGAAAAGATGATTCAAACGATTCTTTTAATTATTACTTGTATAAAAATGATGAGAATGTAGTAGATAATATTCATGGCTTTGATTTCATATTCACTATAAACCAACTCAACCCTTTCGAATGTAATAACTGTATTACTATTGACAATAAAACATTTTCAATAAAAACGAAATCGACAGATTACGGTCAGGATTTACAGATTAATAAAGACATTATTCCTCTTAAAATAAACGATTTCATAAATACAAATTCCGAATTTAGAAAAAATTATAATTCAGATAAAAAAATTGAACAAAAAATTGAGAATTCAAAATACACTATTTTAATGACTTATATAAGTGCCAATGGAATAATTGAAAAGAATAAAAAATCTCCCATAAATTACCAGATTAAAATAATGGTAGGCATCAAAAAATAAAAAAAAGAACCCGACAAAATTTAAAATCTTGTCGGGTTCTTTTTTTAAATGAATTGTGAATTCTAATATGTTCCGTTCTGCATTTTGGTTAACGTTTCACGTATTTCTGATGCTGTCTGTTCTTCAACGTTAGCATTTAAAAACTTAACTGCTAACTCCTGAGTTATTATTGCCTTGTCTTTTTGACCGTCTTTATAATACAACTGTGCCAGTGTGTCTAAATAGTACGGATTATTTTTGGTTACAATCAAACTGTATTCAGACCAATTTATAGCATCTTTCATAAAACCGGAATTTGCAGGTTTCAGGACTACCGACCATGCAGCTGAGTTGCATAAATTAGAGTGATAGTCTTTAAATGAATTCCATCCGTCATAAGAATACTGAGAATCAGGATCGACTGCAGTATACATCTCATCTAATTTCTCAATTGCGCTTCCTTTTTCCGGAGACAAATAAGTATTAAAATAAGTATTGAATTCCTTCAGGTAAGCTGTGTCATTTGTACTTCCTTCACTTTCCTGGCTCAAATAAGCAAAATAGTTTTTATAACATTCATATCCGCCTTTTCCAATTGCTATTAATTTCTTATAGATAGAAATTATTTTATTCTGATTCGCATTTCCTTCAACTCCTTCTGCCGAAACATAACTGTTCATTTGTAAAGCAGATGAAATTTCAGAACTTAAATTAGTGATTTTCGTAGCCGGATCAGCTGTCTTGTCAACTTCTGCATTCGCTTTTTCAATTGCATTAGAATGTTTAATCAAATAATCTATAGATAGAAAATCAGTATCGTTCAGCACTCTGTCTTCCTGAAAGAATTGCTTAGAAAATCCTTGGTTTTTAATTTCTTTCAAAATTGTTGCTACCAAAAGCATATCAGGCTTTGTATCTTTTTGATGGGTTTCAATTAGCTTTTTCCAGGTTTGAAAAACTTCTTTTTTATCTAAAGCAACTTTCACCAATTTAAAATCTTCAGAATTTTCATCACTCTTAACCTCATCTGATTCATAATCGTATGGTAATTCAGTTACAGCTGCATTATTAAAAGCCAAAATCAAATCAGCATCTGTTGCTTTTTTATTTTTTATTATTTTATTGAAAGAATAAAGAGTATTTGTTCTTTGCAGTTTTTTATCAAAATAATAGGCAAATGCTGGTTTTTTATCTCGCAAACTGAACTTTGCTGTAGCCAAAATATCTCCATCATTGTTCAAAACAATCACGCTTGGATCATCATTAATCTTATTGGTTTTAAGCCATTTTTTATCTTCGGCAGTAGCCAAATAATAATTAAAAAGATCATATTCCGGATTGTAACCATCATACATATTATATCCAACTTGTATTTCCTGTTCCTTCAAAAACGAATCAAAATCAGCTTTCGCCGAAGGATTTTTACTATCTACTGAGATTACTAAAAATTTACTTTTAGCATTTTTTGTTGCTGTAAGAGCATTTTTTAAGTTGTTTTCAATTTTGAATTTAAAATCGAATTTGGATGAGGGATAAGCCACACTATCAGCAACAGGAGATGCACTATCAACAGTAGCATCCATAGCGGCTTCAGTACCGAAATCCTCCGTTATCAAGGCTTCTTTTCCCGGATAGGTCCAATTTGAAATACTTTGCTTCTCAATAGCAGTAACACTTGAAGCAGTAGGCGGCGGAGTGTCTTTTTCGCTTAAAAAAACTATCGCATCTTTTCCTGACGGTCCAAAAACTCTAAGGGCATTTGATTTTTTATCAAAAACCCCGGAAAGTTCCAGATCTCCTATAACATCAAAATCATATTTAATGGTCACTTCTGAAACATCTTTTGGTAAAGCATATTTATAAAGTTTAGTTTCAGTTTCAGATCCTTCGACAACCAAATACAAATAATCTGCTCGGTCAATATCGAATTCTAAATCCGTATTTACCCATTCAGGATCTACTTTAGTTTTAATATCTGAAAGTCTTTGATATTGAACTGATTCAGTTCCTTTTTGTGTCCCTATATAAAGTGGATAATAAGAAGCGTCAGAAAACTTAATTTTAATTTTTTTTGCATTTTTACTATTCTTAAAACTAAGATTAAAAGCATCATTCGCACTTTTATTTGGAACAAACGATAATGAATCGCCCTTAAACTTATATTCACCGGAAGACAGGACTAGTTCGTACTTATTATCCTCTAAAAAATTTAATTTGATTGTTTGGCCTTTGTTTGTTGATAGATAGGTCCCCTTTTCAATACTTCCTGTTTGAGAAAAAGAAGAAAACACTACACAAACAAACGTCAGGGAACTCCATATAAAATTGTGCATAATATAATTTTTGGCTGTTAATATTAAGCGAAGATATTCGATTATTATCGAAGTCAAGTCCCTTAAATCCAAAAATAGATACTTAATAGATACTTAATAGATACTATAAATTATATTTCATTGAAAAGATAATGTAACGAGGCTGAACTTTATATTGAGAAACACGTGTTGAGAATTGAGAGAAGCTATCGTCGTTGAGATATCTTGTGTTCAGTAAATTTGTAGCTGAGATTTTATACTCCCATTTACTGTTCTTTTTTTGATAAATTAAGCTGGCACTTAAAAAATCATATTCGTTGTCTACCGTTTTGTTTGAATTATAATAATGGTAGAATTCATATTCTGAAACAAACGAAAAACTATTCAGAAAATAATAATCCAATCGGGCAAAAGGTTTGTCTATGTAGTATGTTGAACCGCTATATTTATTTATTAAAGCATTATATCCAAATTCTATATTTGGAAGATTTTTATAATTTGTTGACGCTTTTACAGTATAACTTTGACTAAAACTTTCCGTCGTAGCCAGTTGATTATTCTGAATATTATTGAATTTTGACCAATTAAAACTAACATTTGCCGAAGCTTTATAATTCTTTAGAAACGAACGTCCGTAATTTCCCATTCCGGAAAAAGTCTCATCCGCAAGATTAGAATTATAAGGCACCGAAGACTGATTGATTCCGGTAAAATCAGCCTTGGTTTTTATTGCATCTACCTTTTTAGTATATGTTGCATTTGCAAAAATATTCTCAAAATTGAACATATTGTATTTAAAATAACGCAGCGAATGTACTTGCGAAGTCGCATTTTCCAAAAAACGATCTCCTCTAAACAAACTGCTGTAATCTGATATAACATAACCTGCCGCCAATTGATTAATATCGGTAAAATCATTTGTCAAAGAGAAATTATAGGTCAGCGTTTCTGATTTTTTGATTTGATACAAGGCAAAAAAGTCAGGCAGTACTTTTACGAAATTCTGAGAGTAGTCTGTTCCTAATTGTGTGTTTGTCATCGAATAGGTATGAAGACTAACACCGGGTGTCAATGTAAATTTTCCGGCTAAAATCTTATAATGGAATCCTAAAAAAGTATCATTAAAATTATAGTTAACGTCATTATTATTTGACGGATCATTTAAATCATTTTTATCTCCGTTATTCAAAATCTGAAAAATATGAGAATTAAAATTCTGATGAGAATAGGTATTCCCTAAGGTGATATTGATATTACTTTTTGGTGTTACCATATAATAATAATCCAGCTTAGCGTCAAGTTTATTGGTTTTCACAAACCAATCCTGATTAAGATCATTTCTGGCTTGTCCTGAAGTATATCCGGATAAAACAAAGGGCTGAGATTGTAAATTAGCATTATAAAAGGGATTTTCATCCTGATACAAATGCTGCATTTCAAAAGCAAAAATATTTTTATCGCTTTGCGTATAGTACAAACTTACATTTTGATTTATTGATGTTGGGTCTTGCTTCTTCCCTGTTAAAATAGTTTCTGTCCTGGATAAATTATTTACTATTGATTCACGCAGCAAATTACTATCCTCTTCCTGTTTTGTCAATTTGGTCAGGATATCATAATCAAATTGCAATTTTGTATTTGGTTTGTAACTGGAACTTAATTTAAAAAGACCCAAATTATTTTTCTGATGTGTCAGTTCCTCTGTATTTTGCTGATTACCTGAATCTAAAATTGTCGTTTGAGATTTCGTTTCAAGATCTGTTTTTGAAGTAGAAAGTATTCCGAAACCGCTAATATTCCATTCTTTTGTAACCGAATAGGCAAAATTGGTGGCACCAAATTTCGTTTCTATTTCCTTCGCCCGGTTATTTCGTAAAAGCGAAATCCCGATGTCATTAGAAGAAACATTAAAATTACTTCCGCCTTTTTTCATCATATTCTTAAATCCGCCGGTAAACTTAAAATAATCCTGAGCCGTGAGGGGCAATTCGCCAATATTATTAAAATTGGTAATTAGATTAATACTGTATTTTGGACTGTAATAAAACAATTTTGGATTAATAATATATCGGCTGTCCAATTCTCCAACACCAGTTCCTGCCGTCATATCCCCAAACCAAAAGTTCTTTTTACCTTCTTTCAGCTTAATGTTCATCGCCACATTATCCTGGTCATTTTCAAGACCTTTTAAAGCCCCGACTTCGTTATAATTTCTTAAAACCTGAATTTTATCAATCGCATCGGCCGGAATATTTTTAACTCCTAATTTAGTGTCTCCATCAAAAAAATCTTTACCTTCAACCATTAATTTAGAAACTTTTTTTCCTTCCACCTCTATTTCTCCATCGGCATTTACCTCAACTCCCGGTAATTTTTTAAGGATGTCTTCTAATTTCTTTTCTGTTCCTGATTTAAAAGAATCTGCATTGTAGACAATCGTATCTCCTTTTATAGAAACAGGCATTTCGCGGACAATCTCTACTCCTTCGAGTTCAATTCCCACATCATCCATGGCAATATTTTGAGTTATATTCTCCGTCTTAGTCGAAATTTGGATTTCTTTCGATTTCATTCCGAGGTAGCTAATTTTTACCGTGTAAGAAGTATTAGGCTTCAAAGTCAATTGAAACTTACCTTTCTCATTTGTAATTCCATAAGAATCCATTGCTTTCGTAACAGAATTGACTGCCATAATATTGGCCATTTCCAATGGATTTTTTTGTCCGTCCTGAATAAAACCATCAAAACGGATACTTTGGGAAACAGAAACAGAAGTAATTAAAAAAGCGAAAAAACAAAGTATTTTGTTCATTAAAAGAAAATTATAATAAGTAATTTATCAAACCAGAATTTTTATCTCCCTATCATTGGCGAGCCTCCTGCGCGGCCACGATTCATTTCCCTAAACTCTTTCATTTTTTTTATAACCGTTTCGTCATACTCTTTCTGAGAAATTTCTTTTCCTTTTGTTGGTGCTTTTATAGCAACTTTTTCTTTGGCATTCAAAACAATTTTAGAGCATAAAATTGTTGTTGTCCCATCATTAATTTCTAAAATCAAACCCGGTAATCCCCAATAACTCTCAGGTCCTTGGTTAATTGGGATTTCAGGCGAGTACCAAGCCGTTATTGTAATTTCTTTGGGGATTTTAAAATTATCTTCAAAATTGGTTTTCTTTTCAGTAGTTTCTTTTTTAGCATCTTCCTTTTTTTCTTCAGTCTTTTTATCATCATCGTTTTTAGGCCTGAAATTCCTAAAATCAGTTTTACTGGCTTCACGAACAGCAGTTGCTTTATAGCAGATATATGCTCCAATTTGTTTGGTTTCAGATTCTAATTTCCAATTTAATTTGGGTAAGGAATCTTTAACCAAAAATTCTTTACCCATAAACTCTTTGTCTACCATATACAGTTTACTTTTTACATCTTTATAAAAAGTTCCGCCGCCGCCCATCATCGAATTCATCATCATTCGCATTCCTCCTTGTTGTTGTCCCCCAGGTGCTTCTAATTTTTCTTCTTCTTTATAAATAGATGCCGATTTATCAAAATTCAGAATAAATGTTTTTTCGAGCATTTTTTTCATTCGCTCCTCCATGTTCTTTTGCATTTCCGGCGTAATATCCCGGTTTCCTCGCATTCCTTCAAATTTAGGCGCCTGGGTTTTTGACTCATAAACAGCCATTCCCTGAAAATCTTTCTGAGCTTGCATTTGGCTAAAAGCAAGAATTAAAAACAAATAATACGATATCTTTTTCATTGGTTTTCTTTTAAAGTTGGTAAATCCGATAAAACTTACATTCAAATGTATCATTAATTTTAAAGAGGTAAAAATTAAATATACAAACCCTTATAACCTATCTACAGAGTTGGGTATTCATTAGACTATTAGAAATCAGTAAGGTTTAATGGCGAAATCTTCTCTGCTTAATCCATTTTTTACTATAGTTTTTTGTAATTTGGCGTTTTAGAAAATAAATATGAAAAAAACAGTTTGCAAAATTTTATTCCTATTCTTTTTTGCCTGTTTTGTTACGGTTGTTTCTTCTCAGAATAAAAAAATAAATATTCTTTCAAGCTCACATTTTGCGATTGATGCGGATGAATTTTTAGGATATGACTCTTTTGGATATTCATATCAGATAAAAAATGATGTCTTTAGTAAAATTAAAGGAAATGAAATCTTTGAATACAAAAATGTTTCATTGGGAAAAATTACTAAAGTCGATATCCTGAATCCCCTGAAAATAGTTTTGTTTTATGAAGATTTTAACAGTGTCGTCTTACTTGACAATCAACTGAATAAAATCGCTGAGATTAATTTTTCTCAAAATAACATTCCTATTGTTGTTACGGCGATTGGAATGTCCTCTCAAAATCAATTATGGACTTATAATGCTTTAAATCAACAAATTGGACTTTTCGATTATCTAAAAAATGAATATAAAACTGTTTCTACTCCATTAACAGAAAATATAAAATCATATCAGACTGATTTTAATACTTTTTATTGGATAGATGAAAAATTCAATTGGTATTCCTGTGATATTTTTGGAAAAACAACCTCCTTAGGAAAGATATCAGATTTTGATGAAATTCAAATTTTGAGTCCTAAACAATACATTTTCAGCAAAGGTAATTTCTTGTATTTCAAAGACATTAATAATGATAATTCTGACACTTTTTATGAAATTGAGATTTTAGCAAAAACCTTTGATAAATTCTGCTACAAAGACCAAATTTTATCTATTTTTACAACCAAAGAAATCACCAATTATAAAATCGTAACACCGTAATGCACATAGCAATAGCAGGAAATATAGGAGCAGGAAAAACAACTTTGACTAAATTATTGGCCAAACATTTTAAGTGGGAACCCCATTATGAAGATGTTGTTGACAATCCGTATTTAGATGATTTTTACCATCAGATGGAGCGCTGGTCATTTAATTTACAAATTTATTTCCTGAACAGCAGATTTCGTCAGGTGCTGCAAATCCGTGAAAGCGGAAAAAAAATCATTCAGGACAGGACCATTTACGAGGATGCATATATCTTTGCTCCCAACTTATACTCAATGGGATTGATGACAAGCCGCGATTTTGAAAATTACACTTCCTTATTTGAATTAATGGAATCATTGGTAAAAGCACCGGATTTATTGATTTATTTAAGAAGTTCTATTCCAAATTTAGTGGGACAAATTCACAAACGCGGGCGCGAGTACGAAAACTCTATTTCTATCGAGTACCTAAGCCGCCTGAACGAAAGATATGAAGCCTGGGTTCAGACTTATACCAAAGGAAAATTATTGATTATTGACGTTGACAATATAAACTTTGTGGATAATCCGGAAGATTTAGGAAATATCATTAACCGAATTGATGCCGAATTGAATGGTTTGTTTTAAATACTAATTTACTCCCATCTGTTTGTATTATATAAATGATCTATAAATTTTTTATAGGTCATTTTATCTTTTTAAAGCAAAATGTCCTTTATATATTCGGTTATTTTCTAATGTTATAACATACCAATAATCATCTGAAGGCATTTGTATTCCAATATAAGTACCATCCCAACCATCACCTGTAGGACTCAGTTGTTTTAACAATTTCCCATACCGATCAAAAATTTGAACTGTCATTTTTGAATTGAAAACAGTATTGACTCCTTTTATATTCCACGTATCATTGTATCCATCCTGATTGGGTGTGAAATAATTAGGAATTCCCAAAATGGCTACTTCTTTTGAAACAATGCCACAACCATTCAAATCTTTTACAAAAACAGTATGAATCCCTGATGAAACATTGTCAAAGAAATTATTGTTCTGATAATCTGCAGATTCATCATCTAAAGAAAAAACATAATCCCCGGCACCTGCAGCCAAAACTGTTATACTGTTTTCTGTTGATAAATCAACAATATTTACTTCTATTGTTGCTTTGTCGGATGCATTTACAGTAATTGTCCTCGTTCTGGAACATCCCTCACTATTCGTTGTTTTTACTTTATAAATACCCTTTTTGTTGACTGTTAATTCATATTGATTTTCTCCAGTAATCGGAGTTCCATCCAATGTCCAACTGTAGGTGAAATCTGTTTTTTGGGTTTCATCTGTTAAACCTGCATTGATAACTTTGGTAAAAGTAGGCAAATTGCTGCATACCAATTCATCTCCTGTCAATTGGATACGGGGAACCGGATTCACTTTAAATGGAACCAATATGGTTGCAGTACAACTGGGATTTATGGGATTGATCACCTCCGCTTTTATATCTTGAGTGGCAGTTACAAATGGATTAGGCAGCGGACTTGCTAATGCACTACCATTTGCATCATAATATTTAACAATCATTCCTGCTTGATTCCCTAGTATACTATTTTGAAGAGAAGAGATATCAAAAGGATATTTTCCGTCTTGTAGTACAGGATCAGTTTCATCATCACAAGCGGTTATCAGGGAGGCTGAAACAGGAAAAGCTTCGGGCAGATCGTCTACAACAAATGCAATTGTAGCATCGTACGAACAAGCTGTTGCTGTATTGTTTGTTACTTTTACTTTTACAATTTGGGATGCTGTTACAAATGGATTGGGTAAAGGATTTGACAACAGATTGTTATTTTCATCCAAATAAGAAATCGTGACATTCGTTAATCCATTTAAAATTCGGGATTGAATGGTCGACGTATCAAAAGCAAATAATCCGTCGTGATTGTCATCACAATGGTTTTCTATCAGGGATTTTGAGATAGGAATTGGTTCAACATTTAAAGTTATATGCCCTCCTAATCCCAAACAATCATTATTGAGTTTACTGTCTACGCGAACATATATTTTTTGAGAATTGGGATAACCAATATTACTGTAATTCGAAATATCTGAGATATTATTCTTTTCGGCTAAAGCATCATTCAGATTTTTATAATAGGTAATGTTTAAAAGTTGTCCCGAAGGAAAAATAGCCTGGATCTGACTTGTGACACTACTAAAATCGAACGTAGCAATACCATCTGTATTAGTTCCGGAAATTACATCATCACATTGTGTAAAAGTTTTTGAAAAAGTCAGCGGAATTTGTGTTGTCGAAATAATCAGATTTAATTTTGCAATTCTAAAACATGCGTTGGCATTACTAACCCTCACATAAACCACATCATTGCTCACAATTGTGTTGGTATACCTTGTCGGATTGGATATTGAATTGGTGTTGTTTTGTGCATCGGCTATCGTCCTAAAAAAACCAATGGTTTCGTTTGGGGCATTTACAGTTATTTTAGTAATAGCTTCTTCCAAATTAAAAACACTGAACCCATCAATGTCATCGTCACATTGTTTTAAATCTACAACTGTAGTAATCACCGGCAAAGCAAAAACGGCAATTTTAAAAGAAGTAGTAGCCATACAATTAAGATTGTCTTTATTGGCTACTTTTACAAAAATAGTTTCTGTATCCATTGTATTTTGATACGATGCTGGAGAAGTAATAAGCTGTGTAAATCCTGCATTTTTGTAATAGGAAACCAAAAATTGAGCAGACGATTGCCCTTTTAAAACAGCAGCAGCCCTTTGTGTTAAATCAAAAACAATATACCCATCTGCGTCAGTTCCAACACTGGTATTGTCACAGGAGGTTAAATCTGGAATAGCAGTTGATAAGCCGGGTAAAGGTCTGTCAAATACATCAATCAAAAAAGTTGTGTTGCTTTTACAACTTGTATTAGCGATGTTAGAAACTTCAGCCGTAATGATTTCCTGTTGGTATGCAGCCTGATTTGCATACGCAGCTGGTAACGGAATGAGGATATTATTAACGAAATATTTCACTGTGTACAAATTAGGATCCTGTCCGTTTAAAATAGCTGCATTTTGAGCTGTTAAATCAAAAGTATACAAACCATCATTATTGTCATCGCAAATCAGGATATTCTGAGGTTGAGTTGCTGTAGGGACTTTGGATATAACTATGTCTTTGGTTTTGGTACTGGATCCATCTGGGCCAGTAGCGGTAACTGAAACTGTAAAATTTCCATCGACCAGGTAGGTATGTGAAGGCGTAATATCTGTTGAAGTAGTTCCGTCACCAAAATCCCATGTTGCAGAGGTAATTGTTTGCAATGAATTTAATGAAAATCCTGTAGTAGCACCAAGACATAAATTCCTGGCATCAAAAAAAGCATCAAAAAAAGAACTTATAAATGGCGGTAAGCCCATGGTATGAGTCGTATTCGGGGCGAGTTGTTGACCCTCTGGACTAAAATTGCATCCCAAACCCAAAACATTTGGATTATTAATAACCCCTAAGGAATTGGTTAAATAAGAACTATAATAAATTTTATTATTTATAGCTAATTGTAACGCTCCAATACCATAATAGCTATTAAATAGAAGAACTTTTGAATTTGGAATATCATTGCTTAACAAATCAAACTGCGCTAATGCCTGTGAATTTTCTTGTGAATTGAAACTGGCATAAAGCACATTAGAATCATTAGAAAACTCAACACCATAAGCGTTAACTTCTGTAAGTACTAAGTTTGGATGACTAACTTTGCCAGACAAATTATCAAAGTCAAAGGTATAAACACATCCCTTATGATTACTATATGGACTAGTTGGAGTATCAATTTGATTATATGCAGCAGCTAATTTTTTCCCATTAGGAGATGCTTTGAGATAACCTATAGCATTCCTGCGATACCCAAAAACAGGAACACTGGGCAAAACGGTAGATTTAACAGGAGTCGACATTACTCCGCCTGAATTTACCCTGAAAGCATAAAAATTATCCGTAAACTGAGTAATAACCCAAAAACCATTTCCGGAAGCATCACTAACAGCGGTTAGTTTTTCCGAACATTTGTATTTTATTTCTTCACCAATAGGATTTGTATCATAAGTTATAAGTGGATTATTCCGGCTTATAATATCCCCATTACTACCATTGCTCCCTATTTTATTTAGATCAACAATAGAATAATTCAAACCATTATTCAAGCCATCATCATCATTAGGTGTTTTACCGCTATTCTCATCAAGATAAGTTCCCGAGTAGGCATTTGGATAGACAGCTGCATTTTCTTGATGCGGTTCATCTAAAGTAAAAATGTAATATATATTAGAACTTCCCGGTTTAGGGACTATTATGGCTGATTGTGTACTGGAAATATCTCCAAATAATCCTGTCCCTCCATAATAATCCCCATTAGGCATAATTAAATGATTCTTATCCCAAACTGTCCTTCCATCTGTATAAAACAATAAATCCCCATTACTGTTTGCAATAGAAGCACATCCTTCGTTAGTACTTAATTTACCATCATTCAATGCTGTTACTGAACCATCTGGATTAAATTTAAGTCCGGCATTAGCTCCAAAATACCAAATACTCGCTTCTCCCTGCGAAAAAGAAATTGAGGTGCAGAAGATCAATAAAAAAACAAACCAAAGCTGCTTGATCATATTTTGTAAATTAAGCTCTTAAAAATCGGAATTTAGATTAGGATTTTTAGGTATTATCTTTTTTATTCGAAATAATATTAAAAACAAAAAGTATGATTTCGCGGTATAATAAGTGGCAATTTTATATTTTCTTTACAAAAATCATGAACAGTATAGGTATTGGTTAAACTGTCTTTTATCAGAACTTTTGATTCCTGAATGTCACTTGAGTAAAACCAGATATTTTCTTTTTCATCTTTATATAAAAACCAGTATAGATTATCACTAAATGAACTAAATATACTCTGTTGATATATAATTTTGTATTTTCTATCTGCAACTCCAAATGTTAAACTACCATCATCATATTTTTTTATGATTATAATAGCCGATTTGGAAGTATAAATACCCGGTTGCTCCATAAAACCAGACTTAGGTATAAATCCACTTGTACTTTTTTCCTTTGTGCAGGATGCTAAGATTGATGCTAAAATTATCAATACCTGTATTTTCATTTTCCATTTATATAATTAAACATCATTCTTATTGTTAAAGACCTTAACTGGAAATAATGAAATGATCTAAATCTAAATCTTTGAGAAAACTTCTAATTTCAATTGTCTCAAGATTTTCATTCTGCATAAAATGTTCGACAAACATTGCTTCATTTTTATCAGTTGAATAAAGTTTTGAGGCTATTATATTATAATTAAATTTAACAATTTCAATACGCAATCTTTCAATTTCTTCTTTATCAATTTCAAAATCACATGCTAAATATTTATGTAACGTTAATAATTTATTACTGCAATAACATATTTCTTCAGATGACAAAAAAGTATTTTTTCCAAAAATCTTTAAGAAATAATTTTTAATTCTATTTAAAAAAAAATTCTGTTTTTCAATATAAAATGACGAAGTTATATTGCATTCAATGCCTTGACAGATATAATCTGAAATCATTTTTGGATTTATTTGACTAGCATAATAATTACGTAGCTCTTCAATTGTTGTCCATCTACTCCTATCTAAGGATAAGTCAACTTGTCTTAAATAAGCGTATAAAAAAACAATAAACTTATATCTAATTGCACATTTTTCCATTAACAATAGGTTATCGATATTATATTAATACATAGCAATCTAATACTCGAGCTACGAAATCTAAGTTTATTAAAACTTTGAATTATAATTTATTCTTATCAAGTTGTAACTACATTCATTCTATCAAATTTAAATGTTTTTTTACATCCAGTGGAACATCATTTAAATGAGGCCTATTTTTTAATTCATTTATTAAATCCTCTTCTGTATTAACAGTTTGAACTTTTACAATCAAATTCCTTTGCAGCATTTCTTTTAATGCTCTTATCCTTTCTTGGTCAGAGATGTTACTCTCAAGGTCTAATAGAAATGTTATTCTATTTATTTCTTCAACATCAAGTGAAGTCACTCTGTTATAAACGTGCATCATAAGATTACTTAAGGGAATCGAGTTTAGAATATATCCATAATTGATATAGAAACCATTGTTGTAATTTGACTTCTGTAAATTAATCATCTTAGTAATTACATCACCATTGATAACCCAATAATTTCCTTTCTTTTTAAATCCAATCGGTACAAGCATTTCAGACAAAATACTTTCTAATTCTTTTTTTTTCATTACCACCATGGTTTTGCAAATATTGCATTACTATAAAATATAACACGTATTAATCTTACATGTACAACTTCGTTTTTAAATTTCAGAAAATATAAAATCATTACTACTTTCTATCCAAATAACATCTGATTCCGAATCCATTTTGTAAAGATGGCAAAAGCCACTTGGCAACTTTATTTTTGTAGTTATGGTCTCACACTCTTTAATTAATTTAGCCTCATCACCATCCTTCTTTTAAAAATATTAAAGACGGGTATTCATAAAATTGCCATAATACACTTAAAATCTTTCTATCTAATTCTCGAGCTCTCAAAAACAATTTCATGTGATTATCTTTATCAATAAAAACTTCAAAAGACAAACCTTCTATTAAACTTTCCAAATTATTATTAATTTCATTTTTATAAATAAAATCAAGTCGCCAGCCAATAAAATAAACTTTACAATCATTTAAAACAGGATCTAAAAATATAAAGTCCCATTTCGAATGACTAATGTTTACATCACCACTGTCTTTTATTGATATTAAACCATTTTGATGATTTTTAATTTCCATTTAATTATTATTACTTAAAACTCCAAAAAAGATACAGATTATATAAGTTATATTTCGCTGTCCTTCCATCTGTATAAAATAACAAATCCCCATTGCTGTTTGCAATAGAAGCACATCCTTCGTTAGTACTTAATTTACCATCATTCAATGCTGTTACTGAACCATCTGGATTAAATTTAAGTCCGGCATTAGCTCCAAAATACCAAGTACTCGCTTCTCCTTGCGAAAAAGAAATTGAGGTACAGAAAATCAATAAAAAGACAAACCAAAACCGCTTGATCATATATTCTATAAATTAAGCCATAAAAAATAAGAAGATCCATGACCCTCTTGAAAAAATGCACAATTTAGGGCATCATCTTTCTATTTGAAATAACAATTAGCAAATCCAAACTTACTACCAATTTCCTGTTTGACTTCTAAATACGAGATATCAATGAGTAGCTATATAAGCACTTCGTGACATATTTAACAAAATTCCCATAAAAATAAAATCGATAACTATAATTATAATAATAATAATTTTTTGTTTTCGTGATATTGAATATTGAACCGCCCAACTATAATTCTTTTTTCTAAATAAAACATTGAATAATAACAAAGGCACTACAATAAACAAAGCAAAAAAGTGATTCACAGAAAAAAACTGAAGTAAAAGAATTTCAATATTAATCATGACAATCGTTGACATAATTATGATTGGAAAAATTTTCCAATAATCACCTTTCTCTTTGTAAAAGAAGATATAAATTTTCGAAAAGAAAACAAAAGCAAGTTCTATTCCTTTAAACATCATTTTTATTGTTAATCTTTTATTTATCTATTACCTCGTTTTCATTTATCTATACTAAATATCAATGCGTTGCCATATAAATATCACGAGAAATTGTCGAAAGTACACCTACTGTTATAAAATCTATAACTAAAATAGAGATAATAATAATTTTTTGTTTTTTTGTTATTGAATATTGTACAGCCCAATTATATTGCTTATTACCAAATAAAAATCCAAACAACAATAGTAACAATAAAGGCAACAGTAAGGAAGAGTAATTCCTGAGTGATGGAAAAAATGATATAATTAACTGTATATTTATCATTAAAATTGTTGACATAATAACAACTGGAAAAATCTTCCAATACTCTCTCTTATCTTTATAAAAAAAGATATAAATTTTTGCAAAGAAAACGAAAATAAGTTCTATGGTTTTAAACATCATTCTTTATTATTTTAATTTCTTACTCGTGTATTATCAATTTGCACTTCTCGAAGTTCTTTAAAATTTATTGGTTTATGTTCAAAATAATCCGGAGTATTGCGAACACCCATAAAATAAAATGCAGATATCCCTGCACCATAAGCTCCTTGATAAGAAGCAATTGTCATTCCTATATCTAATGACAAAATTGATCCAGGAATCTTTCCTTCTAAATATTCATCAAATGACATCTTTAAACTAAAAACAGCAGCCCCATATCCTACAACCTTAGTAGCTGTACCTAAATATTTTAAACCATTTACAGTACTTTTGGTTCCCTGCATATAAACCTTACCATCTGTAATTCCTGAATTAGTAATAAATTCATAATTATTAGCAGGATGATAATTTTGAATTTTAAAATTTCTTAAATCTCCCACTTTATCAGCATTCTTTTCAAATTTACTTAATGCATAACCAATGCCTACAAATGTCGAACTTGAAATTAAAGAAGAAACAGTATTTCTATCTTCCTTATTATCAACATTCATTTTATTATATGAAGAATTATAATCGTTATCATTGACAAACGGATGAAGATTATCCACCTGTCCGATGGCACTAATCCCTAGTTCAGGAGGTTTATTATAATTGTCTAAATAATTATTCGTGAAATTTGTTGCAACTGTCGATGCTCCAAAAGATAAACCTCGTGCTCCTATATTCACAATTGCCGAAGAATTCCATTTTGCAGGATTTAACTCCCCTCCACTTGCATAAGCACCACTTACATATGCAGTGAAAAGATACCCAAAAATTTGTTCCCATAATTCACCGCTTGGATCTGTATATTTAAGAGGATTGTTTAAAACATATCCATAACGGTTATAATTTTGGGTATTAAATGGATCCTGAATATTGTTGTCTGGCTGTAAAAATCTCGCATTTCAGAAACACAAAAAGACCTACAATAAGCCTTTTTCTTGGAAAAAAAATTCTAAATCAAAATTTTTCTTGAACTTTTATTTCCAAAACACATTGGACATATCTCAAAACCAACTTTAATGTATAAGATTGCAGTATTTAACTTCTTTCAAATCAATTCTATCTCTTTAAAATAATTCTCCAGATCTGTTTTAAATAAAAGTAAATCAAAATCTTTAATTTTTTTTTGCATAGTGTCAAATACAATTAATGAGCTAAGAATTTGTTCTGCTAATAATCTTTCCCGATCTTTTTCATTACTAGCATTTTTAAACTCATCAAAATCAATTTTAATATCATAGGTAAGGCATTTTTCTATTTCATAGGTTTGATGTGTATGAATACTTTTTGTAATTTTTTTATCCTTAATATATTTAGGCTTTTTAGGAATGAAAAATTGTTCAAAATTTTTGCTAACGCATATAATAGCAATTATTACTTCTTTAATTCCATCCCCGTAATCTTTATCTGAAAAGTAAGAATTCAAAGAGTCCGAAATTTTATTAATTATTTGAGATTCTTTATCGATTTCTATCGATGCGTATTTTACTAATACATATTTCATATGAATAATTTTAAATTATTATCTAAAAATTGGTTTCCGGCTGGTCTCTATCCATTCATAAAATATATTAAAAATCTCGCACATCCAGAAACATAAAAAGACCTATAATAGGCCTTTTTCTTGGAAAAAAGAATCTAAATCATTTAAAAAAAATTCTAAATCAAAATTTTTAACTTTTTTATCATTAAGAATTATTCTTGATTGAGCCAAAAAATTATGACACAATATTCTAACTCTTTCTTTTGAATCTGATTTGAAAAAAGATTCAAACTCAATTTTAAAACATCTGCAAGGTCATTAACAACCAATCTGTCTTCATGAGAAAATTCTCTAGAAAACTGTGTTCCCATTATAAATTTCATAATTTTATTTTTTATCTAAATATTTTATTTCCTGGTGGTAAAGTTTCATTAAGAAAGAAATAGCCATAAATCATTATCTTTTCTTGAATCTTGATTCCTAAAATATGTGGGATAGTATGAGATTGCAGTATTTAACTTCTTTCAAATCAATTCTCTCTCTTTAAAATAATTCTCCAGATCTGTTTTAAATAAAAATAAATCAAAATCTTTAAATTTAGATTTCATTGTTTCAATAGTAACCAGTGATTTTAAAATTTCTTTTGATAAATATTTTTTTGCTTCATCTTCAGATGAATTTTTAAAAGTTTCAAAATCTAATTTTATACTATACTCTAAACATTTTTCAATGTCATATTCAAAGCCTTCACTTTCTATATGTATTTTGTCTTTAGTATATTTCGGTTTTTTTGTTTTAAAAAATTGTTCAAAATTTGGGCTAACACATATAACCCCGATTACAATTTCCATTAAATCATTTCCATATTTTTTTTTAAGAAAATATCTTTCCATGTCGTTTGAAAAATCAACTAAAAATCTAGTTTTTTTTCTTATTTCGGCTGATGTATATTGAGCAAATGCTATTTTCATATTTTGGGCATTAATTATTATCTAAAAATTAGGTTTCCTGGTGGTCTTTCACCATTCATGAAAAACTTAATTTATTATCAAATTAATTCTCTTTCCTTAAAATAACTCTCTAGATCTTTTTTAAATTGTTCACGGTTAAAATCTTTAATTTTTTTAGGCAAATTGTCTAAATTACTTAATGAGTTTAATATTTCGTGAGCTATAATTTTTTTAATTTCTTCATCAGAAAGAACGATAAGTTTGTCATAATGATTATTATCTATTTTAATTTCATAGAAATAATACTTTTCTAATTCTATTGGTTCTCCGGTGTGTATATTTTTTATAATCTTAAAATCTAAATAAAAAGGTTTTTTTAATTTAAATAAATGTTCATATCCTATTGGAGGTTTAACACAATTAAAACCAATTACTATCTCCATTATATCTTTTCCATAGTTTTTATTTTTAAAAAAAATGGTTAATTCTTGAGATAAATTATTAATTAAACTTGATTTGCTTTGAATTTTTTGGTCTATTTTTAAACTTATTGTAAATTTCATATTTTTATCTAAATATTTTATTTCCTGCTGGAAGTGTACCGTTTGTAAAGTAATATCCGTAAATCATTATTTTTTCTTGAATCTTAATCTGCATTTGGTTACCATAAAACTGAGGTACTTCTGTCACACCTCCAACACCAATACTTTTTAGATAAGCTTCATTATACCTAGAAATTGAAGTAGTTTCTCCATATTTCCAGACATCGCCTGCTTTTAAGAATGTTGTTCCCGTTGGTAAAGCACTTCCCGCAGTCATTGTTGGATAAAAGCCAGACGTATTTGCAATTAGAGCATATTGATAACCTGGTGGCCCTAAAGCTCGTTCTTTTATTCCTTCAATCTCACGATTCATTTTATCGATGTAATCGCCTCCGTATAAATAGGCTGACGCAACTGTAGCAGCAACTGCATAACCAGCCCATTTGGGCCAGGCAGCATCAGTAGCCTCCGGTACCATAAGGTCAAGTGAGATAAAACCTAAAGTAGCTGTTGCCCAGTTGTCTCCTCCGGGATGATCAATACTGCCCGTTATTCCGCCAGACATTCCCACACTAAGTGAAGAAAGATTACCAGAGCTATTACCAGAATTTCCTCTAACAACTATATCATTCAATGCAATAGCATTAAATATATCGGACGCACCATCTTTTCCTATCCATGTTTGGAATTCTTTATTATAAATCCACCTTCCATATTTATCTATCCACTCCGTACCATCAGCATAATCCCAACCCAGTGTAGGATCATCATCATCGTCATAAGACTCACCCGTTGGATCAACATAAGAAGTTGGATTGTTTAAGCAATACCCATAACGGTTATAATTCTGAGTATTACTTGGATCCTGTATAAAATTATCAGGCTGTAGGAATCGGTGCAGTTTAGGGTCATACAAACGCCCGTTCATATGTATTAATCCCACACTCTGCAAATGTTCGTGCCCTGTGTACCCGCGATCAAGAATAGTTAAACCTGCTAATGTATTCCCTGCGCCATCCTGTACTTTTATAATTGCTCCCCAAGGATCAAAAAGACGTTTTTCTACAATTGTACCACTATCATTGCTAATCGCTGCTATAGTACCTTGATAATCCCGGTGTAAATATAAATAATTTTGTGTTGTCCCATCACTTTTTACAATCATTGGTGCGGAATATCCATCGCCCGCTATATAGGTTATTATTTCTACAGCATTGTTGTTGAACATGTCCTGTTTAATCTCCATTGTTCCATCTGAAGAATAGTATTTGTGATAACGTCTGGATTCTTTAGGTCCTAAACCACCATAAAACATAGTACTGCGTTGATTGCTGTCATTATAAGTAAAGTTTATGATGTCAACTCCCTGTTCTGTTATGCTGACAGGTGATTTAAAAGTATTGTAGGTTATGGTTTGTAATGGTTTTGTTTGATAATAGGTTGCCGTTGCCGGAGTAGGATTTATCGAACTGTTTTGATAAGGCTTCCCCGAAACATTGTATGCATAAGTTCCTAACTCATTTTGAGTTATTTTACCTGCAGCATCATATTGTTGTGTTTTTGCATAATATTTTTGCACATTGAGATTATCAATAAAAAAAGTAGGAGTTCCAGCAAATACATTAGCATCAGTCTTTATTATCTTGATAACAAGCTCAGAGTATGTTTTAATTTTATAATCCTGATCAATTGGTCCAGATACTGTGGATAATACTGTGTCAATAAAATTTGTCCCGGATGCATCTTGCTCTCTTAAAATTACAGAAATTTTATCTCCTGTAGTCCTTAAAATCTTGATTTTAAAAGTATCACCAATAGAAGCTCCACTCACAATTTTTTTACTAATTCCTAAATTTGCGGTAGTTACTTTGACAGCCAACATTCCTGAATTAGAAAAATTTGGCATAAGAGTAACACCAGAATCGGCAATAAAACCATCAGGAGTTGTGTCAAAGGTGTTGTTCAAAATGACCTCTGGTGAATCAGCCCATTTTGTCAAGCGGTCTTGCTCATCATACTCAAAGCTTTGATTCGTTCCGAAAAAACTATTGGTACGACTGGTTAAATTTCCTTTTTGAGCATCAAACACAGTATTGAGAGTCATCATGTTTGTGCTTGTCGTACTGTTGTCATGCTTGGTTTGACTTAGTAAGTTATAAGTATCATAGGTATTTGTTACATTTATATAGCCTGCATTATTATAGATAAAGCCATTAAGCAGCTGACCTCTTGCATTAACTGTATTGGTTTGTAATTTTGGGCGATGAGAAGTATCATCTATAAGCATATAGAATTGCCCATACCTATAGGTATTCTGCATTGTTTTTGAACTTGATTTTCCGCCTATTATTGCTTCGGCTTTGGATGTTTCTTTGTCTATTCTCCCAAATGCATCATAGGTTATCGTCTTTGTAAAAATAGCAAAAGGTGTGGTTTCTGTAGATTTTGTTATTCTTTTGGATACGTCATATTCAAAGGCATTTACAATAGTACTTGTCCCTTCTTTTAAATCCTCAAAAGTACTAGTAGTAAGGAGTTTTGACGAGGGATCATATAAATAAGTTGTTCTAGAATTGGCTGCATCTCCTGCTATTGTTTTTTGCGTTAGCTTGCCAACATCGTTAAGGGTATAAGTAGTGACTCCTTTCGGATTTGGTGCAGTTTCTGTTAGGAGTTCGCCAAAACCATTGTAGCTGTACTGATATAAACCTGCTGACGGATCTGAAAGAGTTAATTTTCTCCCCCAGCCGTCTTGAGTTATTGTGGTAGTTGTGTTATTGAAAGTAGAAGATTTTAGGTTTCCATTGGCAAAATAGGTATAAGTAATTGTGCCTCCTGGATTATCTGTTATTGAGATTACGTTGCCAATAGCATTCTTAATAGATGATTTGGATTTTGAACCTTCATCAGCCACTGTTGTCAAACCTGTATATGTTATATTTACTGTTTTTCCAGTATAAGAAATGTTTTGTATGGGTCTCCCATATATGTCGTATTTGGTTTCATTCCACTGACTAGGGCTTGAATTCCCTAAATAGGGCTCACTCGCCCTGTAATTCCTGTCGTATGAATCGTATAAATACGTAATATATGAAAAAACACCTTGTATATTTTTTGCTCCTGATTTAATTTTTCTGCCTAGTTCATCAAAAGTTTCTTCACTGCTGCTGCCGTCATCTCCTGTGGCGGTGACAATTGTTTTTTCGGTACTGCGAGTATAGACATATGTATTATTTTTACCCAAATAATCAGTCATTTTTGTCTTCTTGAACCAAGAATCATATAAATATGCCGTTGTCAAACTATATGGATTAGTTTCAGAATTTAAAACTCCACTGCTTGTATTATAAGCAAATGTTGTTACCAGTCCTTCAATATCGGTGCTTTTAGTTAAAAATCGTCCAGATATGTCGTATTCATAACTGGTTACCCTTGGTGCCGGAGCTGGATTGGAAGCTATAGTGGGAGCGGTTATGGTTTTCTTCGTGATATTTCCAAAAGTATCGTATATATTATCCTCTGTAATAAAATCATTTAGATCATTACCTCTTTTCTTTATTTGTGACAGTAAATGATTGGTGTAAACATATTTTTCTTCACTGTTCATAACATCTCCCGTTACTGTTACGCTTTGAGTCTTATTGGTAGGTCTGCCAACATAATACGTTGTTCCTGTTGGTTGATTATCATAGACTACATTACTTACAGTTGTTTGTTCCACAGTTGCTCCATTTTTCAGCGTAGTGGTCGATTGGGTAGGGTTATTGTAGGTATCATATACAGGTGTTGTTTCGCTACTGGTGTTGTCTAAACCATTAAATTGCTGTGAAAAAGTATTTTTGAGTTTAAAAACTTTATTAGCTTGCAAAGCCTCCGTGGCAGTATTATAGGTAAGAATAGATTTTGAGATATAGGTTGAAGGTGTTGAACTTGAAGGCAATGTTATGCCTAATGCCGTAAAGTTTTCTATATTAGCTCCTCTCAATGCAATATTGTTTTTTGAAACACTTGAAATTACAGGAGTTGCGTTGTCAAACCAATTGGTTCTCATCGTGGCTCTAAATCCTAAAAAACCAAGTCCTTCAACATTTGCCACAGCACCATAATAAGAAAATTGCTGTCTCTTATAAGTTGTTGCACTTTGCTTCACAATTTCAGATACAAGTGGAAAGTCATTAGCAAAAACCAGATCTTTATTTGGATAAAATTCGATGTCTTTGGTCGCGGTATATACCGCACCAGACTGGTTACTGTCATTTAAAGCACTATATATAATAGATTCTTTAACTCCATTTCCATTTGTGATTGATTTTAAAAGAACATCTTTTTTTTCATTTTTTAGAAACTTGAAACTGTTTGCAACTCGACCAAGTGAAATAATTTCTAGAGTTGATTTGTCTTCATTGTTTTTGTAAGAAAAAAAAGAAGAAAAAGACATTTCAACATTTCCCAATTCTGTCCTAATCATTGAATCGCCTGTACTGATATACCCTATAATTGAAGGGATCCATGGAGAAGAAATAGGAATAGCACTTTGAATTTCCAATATGTCCGATTTACCATCATTGTTAATGTCTAAAATTTTATTTTCGACATATGTATTCCCAAAATTAGGTACTTGATAATTAAAAACATGTTTTACAAACGAACTCCCTGTTGACAAAAACATGCTATACTCTGGTTGGCCGCAATAATATCTAAAATGCACAAAATCCATTTTATGATCCCCATTAAAATCACCTAATAAATTTTTATCAGATGAACTGGAGCAGTTACTAAAGTTGTAGAGAGTTGTTAGCTCCTTAAACTGATGTGTAATTTCATCTACAGAAAAAACTTGAACTGAAGTGTTACTTAAATTAAATAAATCTAACTTACCATCACCATTAAAATCGCCTGTGCTAAAATTAGCTTGAAACTTACCTAAAGAATAAAAAAAATCGCTTTTTTTATTCCTGTCTAAATCAACAAAAAACCATTCACTATCCTCATTATCATTTTTATTGTCACGTTTCATCAAAATATCAGTGAGTCCATCTCCATTAAAATCTCCCTTATAATAGGCACTAACGTAATCACCGTCATTGGCAGTTAAGAATGTGAAGTCTATTTTTTTTTGATATTCCAGTATTTCAATATTATTTTGTAATGAATACACATTAAAAGTATAGTTTTTAGAATCCGCAGTCCCATTTATAACCAACAGTCCTTTATATGATGCAATTTTATTATCCTTTGAAAGCATTGTAACTGAAAAAACATCATTTGCACCAGCTAAAATAGTGAGTGGCTTTGCCTGAATATCACCATTACCACTTATGTCACTCAAAATATAACGTTTTCCATCTGGAATATTCCCAGTAATGCTATTATATCCAATCAAGTCTATTTTGCCATCATCATTGAAATCACCTGCAAAATCCTCATCTGATGAAAAATTTTCCGGATAATTTAAAATCCCTTTTTTGGGATTCGAAGCAATACTAACTGGAGTGTCTTCATAATCGAAAACAGTAGGATTCAAACTCTTTGTTCCATCGCCACTACTTTCGGTTATTTTTTTAAGTCGTTGATAACCCAGTGAAGTAGAGTTGTAATCCAAAATATAGTTTCTAAAACCTACTCCATTACCTGTAACTTGTATAGTGCTTAAAATTGTGTTTTTCAAAATACTTTGCCCACCCACATAGGCCTGTTCCGGTCTTTGTCTGGCCCCATAAATAAATTTGATTTGATTTATTGGAGTATTTGTGGCTATACTGCCGTACTTGATATATTCGATACTCAAATTATTATTGGTCAGTATATAACTATAACTTATACGAACTCCTTGAGGGTTTTCCCATGAGCTAATCCCCCAAACCATATTAGTAGATGAGTCATTAGCAGTACCGTATAATGCTATAGAACCGTCTGGATATTCTACTTTAAACCATATTTGCCCAGATGTTCCAATTAAAGAGGTGATTTTTATATTCGAAAAATTCTCAGTTTCGTACACTGTTCCGTTTGCACCATAAATTCCATTTGTTCCTGACTTAATCACTAACCGCTGTCCATCAAGGGCAAAACGATCTAATGAATCAAAATCAACTTCATCTATAGTTCCGTCATGGAATTTGGTAGAGGGAATTCTCGTAATAGCAGAAATGCCCGATATATTCCAGCCATAACCTGCTAATCCGTTACCTCCCTGGCTATTATACACCAAACCAACTTGAGGAACCACCCCGTTTATTCCTGGTGGAACAGCTATTGGAATGGAATAAAGAGCTGACCCTGTTAATGAGACTGACAACTGTCCTTCTGTTATTCCAACCTCGGTTGAACCTCCTGTAGGTGTTTGGGCAGAAATAAATAAACTATTAATTAAGAATATAAGTGTAAAGTAAAAATGCTTCATATATTATTGCTTTATAATTTTAATAGATTTTTGTTCATTGTTGCTATAAAATAATACTACAGCGTAAATGCCTGTTGGATAGGATTGAAAAGGAATATTTTCAGCATTTTCTTTTTCAAGGTTGGAATATGATTTCACTAATTGACCGTTCAGGTTATAGATCTGTATTGAAGTTACGGTATTGCTGCCTATAAGTTCCCATTTGAGATATAACTCTTCTTTTACAGGATTAGGATAATAGGAAATAGCATCTTCCGGATAGAATTTCTCCATGTCTTCTTCCACAAGTGCTTCAATTTCTTTAACTTCTTTTGCTGGTTTTCCAGTACAGCCACTTAAGCATAAAGTCCGGTTAATTTGATTTCCGGCTGTATCATAACTAAAGGTTAATTTTTGCTGTGCATTTGATAAAAAGGAAAATAGTAATATTACCAATAGTAGTTCTTTTTTCATATATCAGATTTGTTTTTATAAAATTTAAAATCTGGTGCAAATTCACGCAAAAAAAGATTCATAAACAATACCCACTTTTAGTGGTATTTCGACTAAAGCCACATAAGTCCCAAACAACAAATTTCCTGTATTTATAAGAAATAAAAAGGGGATAAATCGCTAATAATTAGATAGGACATGAATATAGTAAGAACAACATTCCCGTTAGCTCTTCAATTATCCATGAAAAAATAATTCAAAAATATGAAATTGGAATTATTGCATAATCAAATACTCATTAAAAATCCAATAAGATTCTCTTTCTTATTCAGACCCAGTTTTTTTCTTAATCGGTATCTCGCCAATTCTACTCCGCCATTAGAGATATTCATAATTTCTGCAATTTCTTTAGTCGACATATTCATCAGTAAATAGGTTGATAAATCTAATTCCCTTGGCGAAATTGTTGGGTATTTTTCTTTTAATCTTTTTAGAAAATCAAAATGTACATTTTTTATGTGCTTTTCTAAATCTTTCCAGCTTTTATCGGTATTGACTTCTTTTACAATACTTTTATGAAGTTTATTGAATTCAAATTTTGTAGTATCATCCAAAATATTGGTATCAATATCTTTCAGTTTATGAATGATTCCGTTTAAAACTTTGTTTTTCTTCACTACCTGCAAAGAGTTATTTACCAACTCTTTATCTTTTGCCAGGATTTTAATTTGAAGTTTATCGCTTTTCAGTTTTTCAATTTCTTTTTCGAGTTCATGTTGTGCATGCCTGATTTTCGATTCTCTTTCCAGATATAAACGTCTTTGCTCAATGGTCTCGTAATATTTATTTTTTCTGATTTTTAATTTAATCCTGTCCGAGATCACATATATCCCCGTAAGAATTAATAATAAATAGAAAATATAAGCTAAAAAATGCCTGTACCAGGGCGGCGAAATAGCAAACTTAATTTGGTTGATTTCTGAAAGTACACCAAAACTATTTTTAGCCCTTAACTTCATGATATAATTACCTTCTCTTAAGTTGGTATATTCCTTTATTGAAATTGCGGACCAGTTGCGCCATGTATCTTCAAAAGGCTCTAATCTATAGGAATAAGTAACATTTTCCTGGTTTTCGAAGGTCGGGGAAGAAAATGTAAACTTAACATGGTTAGCACTATAGGGCAAGCTGAATTGTTTTTCATTTATTTTTAAATTACCCGTAATTATAGTATCTCCCGGAAAAGAAAAACTCTCTATAAAAGCAAGAGGCTTTGTAATAAATTTATTGGAAATTGTAGCATCATAATGCGTTAATCCATCCGTTAGCCCTATAAAAATATTTTTTGGATCTATGGTGTTTACAGATATATAGTTATTCACCAAATTCCCTGTTAAATTAGAAAAAGGAGCTTCGTTCCTGATATAACTCCCATTACCTGATTTTTCTAGCACGCCTAAAGATTCATTAAAAGAGTACCATAAATTACCTTTAGAATCTTCAATCAGTGTATTAATTACAGGGATATTTTTAAAAAGGCTGCTTATTTTCCTATCTTCAAAAAAGCCATCCTGTTCTTTGGAAAATCTATAGAAATGATTCTTAGTCTGAAAGTATGTTTTATTATGAATTGATTGCAAACTTCCAATTCCTTTGTTTACAGCAGATATTTGTGTGTGCTTTTTTATAGATTCGAATTTTTTTAAGTCATCAGAAAGTTCCATTTGATATAAATACGGACTCTTCTTGAGCCATAAATAATCGTTGTCGAGTTCAACTTCAAAAGTATTGGTGGTTTCATCAAAACCCTGAACCTGATTTATAAATTCAACATTCCCGGATGCAATTTTAAAAATTGAAAATCCATTATAACTTTCACCAATTGCATATTGAGGATGGTTTGGTATTTGCTTGAAACCGAAATATCCTTTAGTATCTAATATTTTAGAGACCTTATTGTGTTCTATAACTAAAGCCCCACTGTTGCTGGAACATAGCAATGTATTATTTATAACCTGAACATTCCACGCCTGGGCAATTGTACCTTCAACCCTTTTAAAAGGTTCATCAACAAAAGAAACACTCCAGGAATGATAGAATAACCCTTGATTTGTTGCTACGTACAAATTATTCTGATACAAAACTGAAGCATAAACTGTTCCTATATTATAACTATAATCAAAATAGGTAAAAGGAGAATTCTCATTTATAAATGTTATTCCATTATCAAGACCCAGCCAGATATTATCTTTATTATCAACAAAAGACGTTAAGATCGTATTGTTTTGAAGTCCCTTTTGGCGGTTTAGATGCTGAATTATTTTTCCATTCAAATCACAAATTATGATACCGTTTAAAACTGAATTTAAAATGATAAATTTATTTTTTATGATTGCACCGCCCAGAGAGGTATTCTTTTTTATAAAACTATTTGCCTCGGTATTCCAGTCTTTTACTTTATTGTAATCATATACAAAAAGACCTTTTTCTAAAGTTGCAAGAAGAATTTTATTATCCGGTAATGGAAACATCGCCCAAATTTCTTTATCATTCAGGGCTGTGGTACCTTTTAATGGATATAATTTTTGATCTTTATATTCTAAAATACCCAATACTTTATCCTGAAAGAAAAGCCGATTGTTTACTAAGAAAGAAAATTGAAACTTTCTTGGTGCATTCACAATATTCAATTTATCATTTTTATAAAAAAGGGCTTTTGTAAAAGATTGAAAAATTACTTCGCCTTTAAAAATATGAATCCTCCATATTAAATTTATATTTTGACTATCCTTTTTAGCCATTGATTTTGAAAGTGAAAAATATTTTAATTCCCCTTTATCATTTGCTTTGAAATAGCCAAACTCGTTATTTCCTCCAACAAAAATTTTCCCTGAATCACCAATTTTCAAACTCCTTATCGCAGTATTATTTGGCAAAGAGTATTTACGCCATGTAGAACCGTCAAATTGTATGAGTCCGCTGTTATTTGCAAAATAAATATTTCCGTTTTTATCTTGGTCGATACTCCAATTTTGAGTTCCTCCTTTATATTCTGTTCTTTTATAATTTTTAATATTCGGCATTCCGATGTCCTTGACCTGACATACGACGCTAAAAGTGGAGAAAAAAAATGTAAGAAAGGAAAAAAGTCGATTTCTGAATTTCATGTATTTTATATATAATTCAATTTAATAGTAAATATCACACTTATTAAAACCTATACTATCAGTAGGATGAAGACAAAAAGTTATAATGTTTTATTTTTAATAAATGTAGTGTTTTTTTTGAACAATTAACATTATTGTAACAGTGCAAAATATTTTTCAAATATCTAATAATCAATTAATTAAAATTATAATGATGTGTTTTTGTAAAGTAAATTTTTATACTTTGATGTGT
The DNA here is from genome assembly GCA_039931915.1 of Flavobacterium sp. Classification (GTDB taxonomy): domain Bacteria; phylum Bacteroidota; class Bacteroidia; order Flavobacteriales; family Flavobacteriaceae; genus Flavobacterium. The sequence goes on from JBDTRA010000014.1 coordinate 51,719, forward strand.
TTTTGTAAGGATTAAAAAATACAAATAGTAAAAATTTAACTTTATTATTGCATCAAATTACTAATTAATTAACCAAAATTTTTAGAAAAATGAAATTAACAAAATTACTTATTTTTTGTATTTCATCTTTATTGTTCTCAGTTATCTCAATAGCACAAGATGTTACTGTAAATGGAACAATAAATGATGAAAGTGGGCTGCCCGTCCCAGGGGCAACAATTTTAATCAAAGGCACAAACAAAGCAACAGCTTCTGATTTTGATGGAAAATTTCAAATAAATGTTCCTTCTAACGGAACTTTAACGATTAGTTTTGTAGGATATAATACTGTACAGGAAGCTGTAAATGGAAGAACTAAAATTGAAGTTAGATTAAACCCGGAATCTCAAAACTTAAATGAGGTCGTAGTAGTAGGATATGGAACTCAAAAGAAAAGTGTTGTTACAGGCGCTATTTCCAGTGTAAAAGCAAAAGATTTAGAAAGCCTTCCTATCACAAGAATTGAGCAATCACTTCAGGGTAGGGTTTCAGGAGTTTCAATAGCAGCAAATGCCGGACAGCCAGGTTCAGCATCAACAATCAGGATTCGTGGTTTTACCACTTTAAACAACAATGATCCATTATGGGTTGTCGATGGTGTAATGGTAGATAATGGAGGCATTGGCTATTTAAATCAATCAGATATTGAATCTATTGAGGTATTAAAAGATGGTGCATCAGGAGCAATTTACGGTTCTCGTGCTGCAGCCGGGGTTATACTTGTAACGACCAAAAAAGGTAAAGCCGGTAAAATTTCTGTAAATTATACAGGATATGCAGGAACATCTCAGGCATCAAATAAAATTGATTTACTAAATGCTTCCCAATATGTTACTATTATGAATGAAGCTTTTACTAATGGTGGCGGTACAGGCCAAAAATTCCCAACAACTTCAGGCGGAAGCCCGATAAACTACGGAAAAGGAACTAACTGGCAAGATGCAATTTTCAATGATCATGCACAACGTATTTCACATGAATTAAGTTTTAGCGGAGGAAATGATGTTTCTACATTCTATATGTCTTTTGGTATAACAGATCAGGAAGGTATTGTTACCTCTGATATATCTAATTATACACGAAAAAACATTCGTATAAACTCCACTCATAAATTAGGAAAGTATTTTAAAATTGGTCAGACTTTAGGATATTCTAATGAAAAAACATTGGGTGTTGGAAATGTGAATGATGAATTTGGAGGTCCTTTATCTTCTGCAATAAATTTAGACCCATTAACTCCAATAATCGAAACAAATCCTAATCAGCCGATTTATACTAACAACCCTAATGCATTAAAAGATGCAAACGGAAATTATTATGGTATTTCGACTATTGTAACTCAGGAAAATACAAACCCCTTAGCATTTACCAAAACAAGATTAGGGAACAATGATTTTTCGGATAATTTTGTGGGTAATATTTTTCTTGAAGCAGAAATTTTACCCGGTTTAAAATTTAAATCTGCTGCCGGTGGTAAATTGGCATATTATGGATCTGATAATTTTACACCTGTGTTTTTCTTAAATGGTGCTACAAAAAGAGACAAAAACGAATTATTCAGATCATATAAAAAGTCATTCAGCTGGAACTGGGAAAATACCCTAAATTATACTAAAAAAGTAGGTGATCATAATTTCAGTGTTTTACTTGGTAAAGGTACTTATGTTGATAATATCACTTCTGGTAATGATGTTACCTACCAGGGAGTACCTGCTGCTACTCATGCTGAAGCGTCGTTTAACGTTGAGATTCCTGTAGCAGATAAAATTGCCAATGCCTATAATTCCCAAGCTTATGAACACAGAGTTGAGTCTTTATTTGGAAGATTAAATTACGATTACAAAGAGAAATATATCTTCACAGGAATTATTCGTCGTGATGGCTCAACCAGATTTGGTCCAAACAATAAATATGGAACTTTTCCATCAGTATCTTTAGGATGGGTGCCATCAAAAGAAGGTTTCTGGAAAGATAATGATGTTGTAAATACTTTAAAAATCAGAGGAGGTTACGGAGTAACAGGAAACGACTCTTCCCCTGACTTCTTATTCATTTCGACTGTTGGAATTAAAAGAAACTATACAATTGGCGGAATACCGATTCCCGGACAAAGTCCAAATGCAATTCCGAATAAAGATTTGAAATGGGAAGAAACAAAACAGGCAAATATTGGTTTTGAAGTAAATTTATTTCATGACTTCAACCTAAGCCTGGATTTATTCAACAAAAAAACGGAAGGTATCATAATGGAAGTTCCTAATCCCGGTTATGTAGGATCTACAGGATCAACTTATGCCAATTTAGCGAGCATGGAGAATAAAGGTTTTGATGTTGAATTAGGTTACCGTAAAAAAATTGGAGATTTAAATCTTTCGGTTAATGGTAACTTCTCCTATATCAAAAATGAAATCACTTATCTTGACAAAGGAGTTAATTTTATTGCCGGTGATGAAACAGTACAATCAAGTTCTTATGAAATTAACAGAACTCAGGTAGGTCAGGCATACAACTCATTCTACGGATTTAAAACGGATGGTATCTTTCAAACTCAGGCAGAAATCGATGCTTATAAAAATACTTCAGGAGGTTTGATTCAGCCAAATGCAAAACCCGGGGATTTCCGTTGGAAAGATTTAAACGGAGATGGCAAAATTGGTGGTGAAGACAGAGATTTCTTAGGAACATCATTACCTAAATATACTTATGGTTTTACCTTAAACCTGGATTACAAAGGAATTGATTTATTAGTTTTTGGTCAGGGAGCGGGTGGAAATAAAATATACCAGGGTCTAAGAAGATTAGATATCATAAATGCCAATTATCAAACAGAAGTTCTGGGTCGTTGGACCGGTCCGGGATCCACTAACAGCTATCCCAGGGTTACAACTGATGATACAAATAAAAACTTCAGTAATCCATCAGATTTTAATTTAGAAAAAGGAGATTTCTTCAGATTCAAAACAATTCAGGTTGGATATTCTCTTCCTTCAGATATAATAAATAAAATTTCTTTGCAAAAAGTAAGATTTTATATAACCGCAGAAAATTTATTCACAATCACAAAATACAGTGGTTTTGATCCTGAAATTGGAGGGCCGACTGCGGCTAATATGGACAATGTACAAGGTGTAGACAGAGGGTATTATCCTCAGGCAAAATCGTACATGTTAGGAGTTAATTTGCAATTTTAATTAAAAAATAAAACATTATGAAACTTATAAGTTTTAAACAATCATTTGTCGTTTTAGGAGTGCTCCTAACACTAGCAGCATGCGATACTGATGAAAAATTAGAGGTAGAAGGAGATGGAGTAGTATTCGAAGGAAATTTTTACAGAAACGAAACAGAAGCTTATTCCGGTCTGGTTGCAGCCTATGATAAATTAGGCAAATTCGCAGGAGCGATGGAAAATGCACCTTTGTTATTCTTAAATTCAGCATCAGATGATTTCTATGCCGGAGGAGGAAACTCAGGTGATCAGCCTGGTCTTCAGGTGGCATCAAATTATACAGTGAGTGCCAGCAATATTCCGCCAAATATCTGGGCAGATTATTATAAAGGTGTTGCGAGATGTAATATTATGATTCAAAAACTTCCCGGAATTCCAATGGATGCTGCTAAAAAAACAAGATTCATGGCCGAAGTAAAAGCTTTACGTGCCTACTATTATTTTGATCTTGTGAGATTATTTAAAAAAATTCCTTTAATATTAGCACCTCTTTCTAAGGATGAAATTCCATTAGTTACACAAGTTACTCCTGCAGAAGTATATGTTCAAATTGAAAAAGATTTAAATGAAGCTATTGGAGATCTGCCAATAACAATTCCTGCCAGTGAATCAGGACGTTTTTCAAGAGGAGCAGCAACAGCTCTTTTAGGAAAAGTATACTTATACGATAACAAAAAAACCGAAGCTGCTATTGAACTGGCAAAAGTAAACGGTACCACTCCTGGAGGAACAAGTAGCTATGGCTATAAACTGATGCCCGCTTTTGCCGATTTATGGAATCATTCAAATAAATTTAACAGCGAATCTATTTTCGAAATTAGCTATTCAGATAAATCAAATGCTGATTGGGGTAATTTTGAAACAGGAAATGATGAAGGTAACGTAGCTGCTCAATTAATGGGAATGAGAGATTACTCAAGAACTGCAGCCGGGGTTACTGCTGGTTTACCTGACTATATTAATGGCTGGGGATTCATTGTTGTTACAACAGATTTAGCAAATGCTTTGAAAACAGATCCTCGTTTTGCCTCGACTATTTTTGATGCCAAAGCAGAAAAAGCTGCCGGCCGTATCACTTATACTGACAGTTATAACGAAACAGGATATCATTTTATAAAATATGCACCGGTTAATGCTAATATTACAGCAGCAAATCCATTCCTGAATTTTTCTATCAACACTTATATTATTCGTTTGGCTGACACTTATTTGATGGAAGCAGAAGCTTTAGGCGGTACCGGAGCAAGAGCCCAGGCATTATTAGATGCTGTAAGAGCAAGGGTTGGATTAGCACCAGTACCCGTTTCCATACCTGCAATTTTAGCGGAAAGAAGATTGGAATTAGCTGGAGAGGGTCATCGTTGGTATGACTTAATAAGAACTGGTGAAGCCGCTGCTAAATTAGCATCCAAAGGATTTACTGTTGGTAAAAATGAAGCCTTCCCAATCCCTTATAGTGAGTTTAACAATACTAAAATGGTTCAAAATGATAATTATTAATTCGTTGAATTAAAAACAAAACTCTGGTAAACAAATTAAAAGACTGTCATAAAAATAACAGTCAATTAAATGAATACTATAGTTGGTTTAAGTTTAAGTTAAGTTTGGTTGTTAGTATAGCCCATCTTCTTTATGATTATGGGCTATTTTTTAAAATCAATTCTAAAATAAAATGAGTTTCAATTCTAAGTTTTAATTATTTAAAACATATACAATGAAAAAAATTGGCTTTATTATTACTTGTTTATGTTTTTCTTCTACTGCATTTTCACAAGCGAAGAGTCAAAAACAACAACAGAAATTCTCTACTACTAATAAAAAAATTACCGTTTATACTACAGCTGAAAATTCCAGTTTAAAATTAACTTCTACAGACAATTTAGTATTCTCATCTTCTAAACAACCTTTAGAAATTGAAACCTCCATTTTTGTGGAACCCTTAAAAAAATTTCAAAAATTTATAGGAATTGGTGGCGCTGTAACGGATGCCAGCGCTGAAGTTTTTGCAAAACTTTCGAAAGAAAAACAAGCTGAATTTTTGAATGCCTACTATGATAAACAAAAAGGAATTGGTTATTCATTGCTAAGAACAACGATACAAAGTTCTGATTTTAGCAGTGAAAGTTATTCCTATATAAAAGAAGAAGATAAAGATTTAAATACTTTTTCTATCGAGCATGACAAACAATACCGTATCCCATTAATAAAACAAGCCATAAAAACAGCAGGTGGAAAATTAACCACATATGCTGCACCATGGTCGCCAAATGCTTTCATGAAAAGCAATAAAAGCATTTTGAAAGGCGGAACATTACTGCCGGAGTATTATCAAACATGGGCTGATTTTTATGCCAAATTTATAAAAGCCTACGAAAAAGAAGGAATTCCGATCTGGGGAACCTCAACACAAAACGAACCCCTAGCAGTTCAAACGTGGGAATCTTGTATTTACACCTCAGAAGAGGAAAGAGATTTTATAAAAAATTATTTAGGGCCAACTTTAAAAAAAGAAAAACTTAATGATGTGAAAATTATAATATGGGACCATAATCGTGATTTAATGAACCAGAGAGCTAATGTTATTTACTCTGATCCAGAAGCTTCGAAATATGTTTGGGGAACCGGTTTTCATTGGTACGAAACATGGTCGGGAGGTTTGCCAATGTTTGATAATGTTAGAAAAGTACATGAAGCTTATCCTGCTAAAGGTCTTTTATTTACAGAAGGCTGTGTCGAAAGATTTGATGCTGCAAAGTATCAATTCTGGCCAAATGCAGAAAAATATGGTACTGCTATGATAAACGATTTTAATAACGGAACAAATGGCTGGACGGACTGGAATATACTTTTAGATCAAAATGGAGGTCCAAATCATGTGGGAAATTTTTGTTTTGCACCCATTCATGCTGATACAGCTACCGGGGAGTTAATTTACACCCCGTCTTATTATTATATTGGACATTTCTCAAAATTTATTCATTTAAATGCAGTCCGTATTAGTTCGGCAGTAAGTAAAAGTAATCTGTTAAGTACTTCATTTCTAAATACTGACGGAAGCGTCGCTACAATTGTAATGAATCAAACTGATAAAGAAATAAACTACAATCTTATTATAGCTTCTGAAAAAACACTAGTTAAAATTCCTGCCCACGCCATACAAACTTTAGTTTATTAAAGGTTTTATCTTACAAAAAATAATATCTTGTACGGTAAAAGAGCAGTTAAGGATCCAAAATTAATTCGAACAATTGATTATGCTAAGCATTCATTTGCTCCAATCTTAATTAAAATTACAAAATGAAAAATGCAATTTTGCTACTATTCGCTTTCTCCATTTGTGGAACATCATGGAGTCAGGTAAATAAAAAAACGGAGATTGATGCCAAAGTCTCAGCGTTACTTTCAAAAATGACCCTTGAAGAAAAAGTGGGTCAAATGACTCAGATTACGGTAACCATTTTTGAAGATCCAAAAAAGCCCGGTTATTTTGATCCTTCAAAATTAAAGCAGGGAATTCAGGATTATCATATCGGTTCGATTTTAAATGTTCCAAATCCCGGTGCTCCAACTCTAAAAAGATGGCAGGAAACAATGACCGCAATTTCCAATGAAGCAAATAAAACAAGACTTAAAATTCCGGTCCTATATGGTATCGATGCAATTCATGGGGCAAGTTACACAACAGGTGCAACTTTGTTTCCGCAACAAATAGGATTAGCCGCAACATTTAATACCGATTTAGTAAAACGTGGTGCAGAAATTTCTGCTTACGAAACCAGAGCTTCTTCCATTCCCTGGGTTTTTTCTCCGGATTTAGATTTTCCAAGAAATCCTGCCTGGTCAAGAATGTGGGAATCCTTTGGCGAAGATGCTTATCTGTCATCAAAAATGGCCGTAGCGCTGGTTGATGGTTTCGAAGGGAATAATGTAGGTTCTAAATATAGTGTAGCTTCCTGCATGAAACATTATATTGGCTACGGAAGTACAACAACCGGAAAAGACAGAACCCCAAGTATAATACCGGAACGTTTATTAAGACAATACGATTTAACGATTTATGAGGCTGCCATTAAAGCCGGAGCCAAAAGTGTCATGGTAAGTTCCGGAGAAATAAACGGAACTCCCGTACATGCGAGCAAACATTTAATTACCGATATTTTAAAAAATGAATTAGGTTTTCAGGGAGTTGTAGTAACCGACTGGAAAGACATTATCTATTTGAATACCAGACATAAAGTTGCAGAAACCAAACGTGATGCCGTAAAAATTGCAATTATGGCCGGTATCGATATGAGTATGGTTCCTGAGGAATTTTCTTTTTATACGGATTTAATTGATTTGGTACAAAAAGGCGAAGTGCCAATGTCAAGAATCGATGATGCAGTTACGCGAATTTTACGAATGAAATTCGAGTTGAATCTATTTCAGAATACTGTAGCGAATTTAAAGGATTATCCAAAATTCGGTTCTCCGGAATATATTCAGGAAGCTTATAAAACAGCTGCCGAATCGATTACTTTACTAAAAAACACAGCATCGGTTCTGCCTTTGAATAAAAATGAAAAAGTACTGATTACAGGACCTACAGCTAATAGCATGAAATACCTCAACGGAGGCTGGTCATACACCTGGCAAGGTGAAAATTCAGATACGTATGCTGCTGATAAATTGACTATTCTGGAAGCTTTTCAAAACAAATTAGGAAAAGAGAATGTATTTTATACACCCGGCGCTGATCTTGAAAAAGAGGACGATGCTGCTATCGAAAAAGCTGTTGAATTAGCAAAAAATGCTTCTAAAATAGTTTTATGCTTAGGCGAGAAAAACTATACCGAAACTCCCGGTGATATTAGCAATATTTACATGAGTGATTCGCAAATTAAATTGGCGTTGGCTTTATCAAAATTAAACAAGCCGATAATTTTAGTTTTAAATGAAGGAAGACCTAGGTTAATTAGCGATTTCGAAGATAAAATGAGTGCTGTTATCCAATGCTACCTTCCTGGAAATGAAGGAGGAAGAGCAATAATAGATATTCTTTACGGGGATGTAAACCCAAGCGGGAGATTACCTTATAATTATCCGAGATATCCAAATTCTTTAGAAAAATATAATAGAAAATATACAGAGAGCATTTCTGAAGGCGAACAAAATGATGATGCCAAATATGAAAAAAGCTATTTGCCACAGTATGAATTCGGAACAGGGTTATCCTATACTACTTTTACATATTCTAATTTAAAAATTGATAAAACTGAAATCAATTCTAATCATGAAATTAACGTTTCTGTAGAAGTTACGAACTCTGGTAAAAAAGCCGGTAAAGAAGCCGTTTTATTATACCTGTCCGATAATTTTGCTTCAATTACTCCGGAATTTAAAGCGCTCAAAAGATTCGACAAAATTAGTTTAGAACCGAACGAAACCAAAACAGTAAAGTTTACACTGAACCAAAAAGATTTGCAATTTGTGAATGAAGATTTAAAATGGATTTCAGAGAAAGGAACATTCACAATTCAGGCTTCAAATCTGAAAAAGGATTTTTCTTTGAAATAAAAAGTGATTGTGAGAAATAACACTTTTAATTAGGTCTCAGTACCAAAATTAAAATTCAATTTCATTTTTTTATTTTTTTTCTGCCACGGGTTTCATGAATTTTTCACGATTTGCTTTGTGTCCTTTTTATGAAATTTGTGGCTATTTTCACAGTGCTATTTTTCAAATTAAAAAATAAATTTAAACCTGATAACCTGAGTTCGATTAATATTTGGGTTTTAAAGTATTGATTGTTAGACATACATAAAACAATTTCACTAATCCTGCAAGGTCTTTTTTTTTGTCCTTGTAGGTATAATTTATTAATCGAAACACCTACAAGGTTGAAAAAACCTTGCAGGAGAAACACAAAACACTTTAAATCAATTAATTAATCATCCAACTCAGGTTGATAGACACTGAATTCACAATTAACATTTTCTTAAATCTAAGTATTTTTCTTAAAGTACCTAAAATGATAGCTTTGAAGGATAAAAAAAAATTTAACATGAAAAAGATAAAAACAATTGTTTCGGTATTGATCCTGCTTTTTGTCAGCAACTCATTTTATAGTCAGAACTTAAAAGTTATGAGCTATAATATTCGTTTGGATATTGCTTCTGACGGAGAAAACGCATGGCCAAACCGAAAGGATTTTTTTACTTCCCAAATTCAGTTTTACAGCCCGGATATTTTTGGCGTTCAGGAGGCAACACCAAATCAGGTTGTTGATATAGCGTCGGCTTTACCGGATTACAACAAATTTGGAATAGCCCGAGAAGGCGAAGGAAAAGGCGAAGCTTGTACTGTTTATTATAAAAAAAACCGTTTTGAAATAGAGCAATCAAACACATTTTGGTTATCTGAAACCCCAAATATTATTTCAAAAGGCTGGGATGCTGCCTGTAACAGAATTTGCACCTATGGATTGTTTAAAGATTTAAAAACGAAAAAATTATTTTGGGTTTTTAACACTCATCTCGATCATATTGGTAATGAAGCACGAATCAAAGGCGTACAACTTATTCTTGCTAAAATAAAAGAGGTAAACACAAAAAATTACCCAGCTTTTTTAATAGGCGATTTTAACTCAGAGCCAGATACCCAACAAATCATTGAAATTAAAAAAGTGATGGATGATACTAGAGATGTTTCGAAAGAAAAGCCTTTTGGACCTTCAGGAACATTCAATGACTTTAAACATAATGAACCAGTTACATTACTTATAGATTATATTTTTATCTCTAAAAATAGTGGCTTGACAGTTCAAAAGCATGCAATATTAAGTGATTCTAAAGATTTAAAATACCCTTCGGATCATCTTCCCGTTTATATTGAAATTAAATAAAAATGAAAAAAATACCCATATTTGCCTTGTTGATGGTATCGCTTTTCGCGGCTGCTCAAAAGGAAACCATCGATCAAAAAGTAAATGCTTTATTGAAAAAAATGACCATTGAAGAAAAAATTGGTCAGCTAAATCAATATACAGGCGATAATTCGGCAACAGGTCCAATTACCATAAATCCGAATAAACAAGCTGAAATAAAAGCAGGTTTAGTAGGTTCAATGTTAAACGTTATCGGAGCAAAATATACCAGACAATATCAGGAACTGGCGATGCAGTCACGTCTTAAAATTCCTTTGTTATTTGGTCAGGATGTTATTCATGGATATAAAACAACTTTCCCAATTCCGTTAGCCGAAGCAGCCAGCTGGGATTTACAAGCTATTGAATTGGCTGCCAGAATTGCTGCTACAGAAGCTGCCGCTAGTGGAATTCACTGGACATTTGCCCCGATGGTAGATATCGCTCGCGACCCGCGTTGGGGAAGAGTGATGGAAGGTGCCGGAGAAGATACTTACTTAGGTTCTAAAATTGCCTATGCACGAGTAAAAGGTTTTCAGGGAAATAAATTAGGAGATTTAAACTCAGTTATGGCTTGTGTAAAACACTTTGCTGCTTATGGCGCCGCTACAGGCGGAAGAGATTATAATTCTGTTGATATGAGCGAAAGGATGTTGTTTGAAACTTATTTACCTCCTTTCAAAGCGGCTCTTGATGCAGGCGCAGCTACATTTATGAACTCTTTTAATGATTTAAACGGAATTCCTGCAACCGGAAATGGACATTTGCAGCGTGACATTTTAAAAGGAAAATGGAACTTTCAGGGATTTGTAGTTTCAGATTGGGGTTCTATCGGAGAAATGGTCGCACACGGTTATTCAAAAAATCTTAAAGCGGCCGCATTATCTGCAATTACAGCAGGAAGTGATATGGATATGGAAAGTAATGCATATCGTTATAATTTAGCCGAATTGGTTAAAGAAGGCAAAGTTTCTGTTGATTTGATTGATGATGCAGTAAAACGAATTCTTCGTAAAAAATTCGAATTAGGGTTATTTGAAGATCCATACCGATATTCAGATGAAAAGAGAGCGGAGAAAGCTTTAAACAATCCTGAAAACAGAAAAGCAGCCCGGGAAATAGCTCAAAAAAGTATTGTTTTATTGAAAAATGAAAACCAAACTTTACCACTTTCTAAAAACCTGAAAACAATTGCATTCATCGGACCAATGGTCAAAGAATACAAAGCCAATATGGGTTTTTGGTCTGTAGAATTACCGGACGTAGATTATGATAAATGGGTAGTTTCTCAATGGGATGGTTTGCAGAATAAAGTGGGTAAAAACACAAAATTGCTTTACGCCAAAGGCTGTGAAGTTGACGGAGATAATAAAGATGGTTTTGCCGAAGCGGTTGCGACTGCAAAACAAGCTGATGTGGTTATTTTAAGTATCGGAGAAAGACGTGACATGAGCGGAGAAGCCAAAAGCCGAAGCGATCTTCATATACCGGGTGTTCAGGAGGATTTAGTAAAAGTAATTCAGGCTACAGGAAAACCGGTTATAGTTCTGGTAAACGCAGGAAGACCTCTTATTTTTAACTGGACAGCAGAGAATGTTCCTGCAATTGTTTACACCTGGTGGTTAGGAACCGAAGCTGGTAACGCTATTGCGGATGTTTTGTTTGGAGATTATAATCCTTCCGGAAAATTGCCAATGACTTTCCCAAGGGAAGTAGGTCAGATTCCAATTTATTACAATCATTTCAGCACCGGAAGACCGGCTCCGAACGAAGATGCAACCGGATATATGTCAGCTTATATTGACTTGAAAAACTCCCCTAAATTTCCTTTTGGATATGGATTAAGCTATACAAAATTCAATTATACCGGTTTAAAATTATCTTCAGCTAAAATGAAGACTAATGAAACCATCAAAGTCTCTTTTAAATTATCAAATGTTGGAAAAGTTGCCGGAGAAGAAGTGGTACAATTGTATCTCAAAGACAAATTCGGGTCTGTAGTAAGACCGGTTTTAGAACTAAGGGATTTTCAAAAAGTAAAATTGAATGCAGGAGAATCCAAAACTATTGAATTTACGATCGACAAAGAAAAACTTTCTTTCTATAATGACAAATTAGAATGGACAACGGAATCCGGTGATTTTGAAGTAATGATCGGAGCTTCATCTGCAGATATTAAACTAAAATCTAATTTTGAATTAGTAAATTAAAAATAGGTTTTGAATAGAAAATGCCTCTAAAATTTTAGAGGCATTTTAAAGATCTTATTTTTGTTAATACTCTTCAGATAATTTACTCTTGTCCAGGGTAAGAAACACCATCTCCATCTACTTTTGCCTCTTCCCAAAACGCTCTCATATTAGGAAGCCCATAATAATTATTCTTTTTAAACTCATTATCAATAGAAATTTTACTTTGAGCATCACTAAATTTATAATAAGATCCCATAGAATATCTATATTTTTCATAATTGCTATCTTGTGCAAGTACAGAAGAAAGATTAAGAACGTTAGCGACAATAATCATTCTTTCTTCAAATTTTAAAGATTTCTCTTCTTCTAAATATTTAATATAATCAAGTAAATCATCCATGTAATTACCATTACTTGATTTCATTTCCTTTTTCATAATTTCAATGGTTTCTTTATGAAAAACAAAATTTCCGTCACAGGTTTTATGCCAAATTAATTTACCATATTCTTCTCCATTAGTAATACCACTTTTCGTTTTAAATCGATTATTTTCAACAACCCATTTCAATAAATCCTTATCCTCAACATAGCCAAAAGTCTTTACTAATGATTCTAAAAATTCTTTATCATTAAATTTCAACCAAACTAAACTCGCTTTGTTGTCATTAAAAATATATTTATTACGATTAATTAATATCTGGATATTTTTTTGCCTTTGTTTTTCTATATCTGGTATATTTTTCCATCGTTTAATTTCAATTTTAGTATCTTCAACTTCATCTGTTACAAAAATTGCCTTACTTTCATAAACTGAAAGCTCAGGATATTTTTTTTCATAATTTATTAATTGTGGTATTGCCCAAAAAGAGGTAATGAATTTATTCTTTTTAGATACATATATATATTGAAAATCTGCAGTTTGAGGTTTAAATTCTAATTTTTTATCACATCTATTGTTCACATCTATTTTTAAAAATTCAGAATTTGAATTAGGATCTATTTTCCTTTTAAAAAAAAGATCTGTTTTTTCAGAGAAATCCTTGTCTGACAAAAAAACATATCCATTACTTTTTAATATTTCACTTTCTAAGCTTGCTAATACATTAAGATCATCTGAATTATAATCCTCAAAACTTCCATATTCTTGTGAAGTTCCATTTTCTAATTGCTTTTTTAGTATTTCTTTTACTTTACTCAATTCCATATTGTTAGTTTGATTAACATCATCTGTTCTTTCTTTTTTTTGACAACTTGATATAAGTGTAAAAAAGAAAAATATAGTAATGTATTTTAATTTGTTATCTAGAACTTTCACCTGATTCATTTGATTTAATATTAAGTTTTAATACTTTTTTACTTGCTTCATCCGCAGAAGTATATTTATCATCTTTATTTAATTTATCTATATCCTTGATTTCATAACCCTTCGGCTTATAAAAACCTCGAAAAATTTTATAGTGTTTAACTCCCTTTTTAGTTGTATAAGAAACAAAAACGTTGCCACTACAATCGTATTTAGATATTTTCAACATATCTCCTTGATTTCCTCCTAAACAAGTATAAATATTATCGCCAGATAATTCTCCAAATACAAAAGTTGCATGCCCTGAGCTTTGTATTTTTTTTCCTGTGGAATCACAATCAGAAAAAATTGCTACAGCTCCATAAAACACTTCACATTTTTCAACATTCTTACTATCTAAAAATATTCGAGAACCTGCTGATTTAGGGCTTTTATTTCCACTTTCTTCTAAACACCAACAAACAAACGATGCGCACCAAGCCGTTTCACTTCCTGATCCTGGGCTGCCTCCTCCATCAGAATGATATGTTTTAATTCTTGAATCTATATCACTTTCGTCTTTTCCTCCATAAGTTTTTGCCTCCTCTAATGCAGTTTTCATCCATGAAGGTCTTTCTTTATCTTCACTTTTATCTTCACTTTTTAAACTTTCGCAAGCATCTTTAAACAACGCTAAAGCACCAGGCCTATAATGCTTTTCTGTTAATTCCTGTATTACTTCACCAATTGTAGTTTTCCCATTATTAAATCCCCAACGCTGTTCTTTTTTTTGTCTAGTATAGACCCATTTTTCTCTTTTTACACGTTCATTCTCTTCTTTCATAAAAGAAGGATTTGAAGAATAACCATATTTAGTAACCCATGGTTCTTGATTTATATTTATTGCTCTTTGTTCAGGGCTTGTTTTACTACCATCTCCATCAGGCACATCTATACTTTCATCAAAAAGAACATATTTAGAATTACTTCCATTTCCAACAGCATTAGGTTTTAAAACCAACAAATACAAATCTACCATTGTCTTCAATTGGTCTTTTTTCTTTTTAAAATAATCTTCAACAAAAGCCATTTGATCAATAAATGTCATTGCTTTCAATTTGGCTCTAGTTGTTCCAAGTCCTTTTGCTGCAGCATCACTAAATTGTATTAAACCAGAAAATCCAGCTCCATTATCAGCAGATGATTTAAATGTACTACCGGTTTCTAGATGCATAATTGCCATTAGCTCGCTTGCTTTTTCTTTCTTTTTATCCTCTCCCCAAAGATTTGAACAAACTTGTAATACTTTTTTACGTTCTTCGCAAGTTAATTTATCACTCCAATAAAAATTATTCTCTTTACAAACACAAATACCTTTACCTTCCTCCTCCTCCTTCTTATCAGGCGTAAAAATCTTTGCAAGACTATTAACCACTTCTATAGGATCTGGTAAAATTATGGGTATGGCTTTCAATATAGTTTCACCCCAATCGTATATTGTACCGCTTACCGTTTCTGCTATTCCTTTTTCTTCTTTTTTAGACTTTCCTTTTTTAGCTGCCGGATCTGTAGGTCTTGGTGAAGGTTTTTGAGGTGTTGCTTGTGCAGCAGTCCCATTTTTTTCAGGATTAATTACATTTATATTATTACTGCTTTCGGTTTTTTGCCTGAATATTTCTGCCGTTACATAATACTCATGGGTTTTTCCTTCACTTTTATCGCCTTTGGCTAACCGGGCATTGGCTATTTTTGCAAAATCAATTGCCAGCTTAAATTTAACATTTGCAATGCCATTCGATATCCGTTCAGATTTCGTTACAGCTTTGTTGTTTTTGTTTATTTCACTATGTCCTGCACCCGGAGCATCGTCTTCCCATAAGGTTACATGCACAGTACAGTCATTAAGATTTAAACAATGTACCTTTGCCAAAACGGTTTGGTTATATGCAAAAGGTTTCGTCTGCAGATTTCCCAAGGCATCGCATAATTCTACTTTTACTATTCTGCGTTCAATAGTATCCTGAGGCTTAATATCCAGTATTGCTTTTTCTTCGCCTAAACGTGCAACAATACGGATTCCTTTTCTTTTTAAACTTTTTTCTGTAAAGGTATAATTGGCAGTAGGTCCTGTTTTATTATTTTTCTCTTTTAAAATCCACTTTCCAAATTCTAAGATATATACAGACCACTTAACCTGTTCAACAAACGGGTTATGTCCATCAGGGATTGCTTGTCCGGGTGATAAGCTTGCAGGAAGACTGAAATCACTTGTCTTGTAAATTATTTCTTTTCCAACTACAGGATTAGGATCCCCGATTATTTTAAAATCTGACATATTTTTATTGTAAACTCAAGGGTTAAAAAAAGTAAGTTTTTTATGAAAGCGAATATAAAAATTAAATTTTTTAAAGCAACTAAAATAAAAAATAAATTTCTTACAAATTTTTATCCTCAGCCCTGATGGGAACGGCTTCCTTTTGTGGTTTCGTTTTGTTACGGGACCGCAAAAGATACAGTGTACAGCAGGATTAAGCTGCATGAAAAAACGCCGCAAAACCTAAGTCTTGCAGCGTTTCATATTTATTATTAAGGACAATTATAATTTCTCTTCGTTTTTATACAAAATAATTCATACTATCCGTATTTACTTAGCTGCTTCAATTTTTGCTTTTACTTCAGCTTCTGTTCCTTCAAAAACTTCTGTAGTTGTTTTTCCGTTTTCGGTTTTCGTTACCGTTCCAACTGTCACGCCATTAACGGTAGATAAATTAACCTCAACGCGGTTTTTATCATATTTACTGGTATCAAAACAATCCGTTTTTTGGTGGACGTATTTTCCTTTTGCATCAAAGTGTGCTAAACATTTTGCAGTTTCTTCAGCTGTGCAGCCTTTTTCCTTGCACATTTTAACACATTCTTCTTTAGTCATTCCTGCCATATCTCCGCATTTAGAAACGCCGCCTGCATGCATTTCCATTTTGCAGCATGAGCCTTTCTCTACCATAGCTGAAGAGGAATGCCCATCCCCTAATATCGGAGCAACTACCAAACCAATCAGACAAGTCAGTTTGATTAAGATATTCATTGATGGTCCGGAAGTATCTTTAAACGGATCTCCAACTGTATCTCCGG